>NZ_CP015039.1:0-600000 GCF_002079305.1 Rhodovulum sp. P5 | reverse complement strand
GTGTTCCAGAAGCCGGTCCTTCTACGCCGCTCGGTGGCCGCGAATGTCGACTTCGTGTTGCGCGCGCGCGGCGTGGATCGGCGGCGGCGCGACGCGTTGCTGGCGCGGGTCGGTCTGGCGGACAAGGCCGGGCAGGCGGCGCGCCATCTGTCGGGGGGAGAGCAGCAAAGGCTTTGCCTTGCCCGGGCATTGGCCACGGAGCCGGAGGTTCTGCTGCTGGACGAACCGACGGCCAGCCTCGACCCGTCCTCCTGCCACGCGATCGAGTCGATCATCCGTGATGCGGCCTGCAATGGCGTGCGCGTCATCCTTGTCAGCCACGACGTGGGGCAGGCGCGCCGGCTGGCCGATGACGTGGTGTTCCTGCATCGCGGCCGGGTGACAGAACACCGGCCTGCGCGGGAATTCTTTGAAAATCCAAAGACAGAGGTTGCCCGCGCCCATCTGGCTGGGCGCCTTGTTCTGTAAATCTGGAGGGAGGGGCGAAAATGCTGACCAGAAGACTGTTCATCGCGGCAATGACCGCGGCTGGCCTGTTGGGCCTGCCGGCCGAGGCCGCAGAGGATGCAATCATCGTGCAGTCGACAACCTCGACGGCGAATTCGGGTCTTTACGACTACATCCTGCCGATCTTTCAGGACAAGACGGGGATCAAGGTGCATGTGGTTGCCGTGGGCACCGGGCAGGCGATCCGCAATGCCGCAAACTGCGACGGCGACGTGCTGCTGGTTCACGCCAAACCGGCAGAGGAGAAATTCGTGGCCGATGGCGGCGGGGTCGCGCGGACGGATCTGATGTACAACGACTTCGTGATCGTCGGGCCCGCGGCTGACCCGGCCGGTGTCGCAGGGATGACGGAGGTGCGGCAGGCACTGCGCAAGATCGCGGGGTCAGGCGCGCTTTTTGCCTCACGCGGGGACGACTCCGGCACCCACAAGAAGGAAATGGCGCTGTGGTCGGAAACCGGCATCGACCCCACGGCGGCATCGGGGACGTGGTATCGCGAAACCGGGTCGGGCATGGGGGCGACGCTGAACACCGGGATCGGGATGGGCGCCTATGTGATGACCGACCGGGCGACGTGGATCAGTTTCGGCAACAAGCAGGACTATGCGGTACTGGTTGAGGGGGACGAGGAACTTTTCAACCAGTATGGCGTGATCCTCGTGAACCCCGCGAAATGCCCAAGCGTGAATGCCGAAGAGGGGCAGGCCTTTATCGACTGGCTGCTGTCGGACGACGGGCAGACCAGTATTGCGGCCTACAAGGTGTCAGGGCAGCAGCTCTTCTTCCCGAACGCACCCGAATAGCGGTTTCCGCGGCCACGGAAGCGTGAACCTTCGTTCCTTGGGACATAATGTGAAACAGCAATGGCGACCCCGTGGGCCGCCATTGCCGATGGACCGGGCGTATCTTGAACTTGCGACGCGGATATCTTTGCGTCGGCCGAACCGGTTACAGGGCCGGGTCCGATCCCCGTCAGCGCCCGTAGAGCGCGGTGAAGCTGGCGCTGTCCAGCGCGCTTGTGTGCGCGAAGAAGCCGACAAAGGCCCCCGATGCGGTTTCACCGATCGGCAGCTTGTCCTGCGGCATGGCGTAGATCGTGAAGATGTAGCGATGGGGGGCGTCGCCCTCGGGCGGGCAGGGGCCGCCATAGGCGTTCTGCGAATAGTCGTTCCGGGCCTGCACCGCGCCATCGGGCAGGTCTGCCGTCTTGCCTGCGCCTTGCGGCAGGGACGTGGTGTCGGCGGACAGGTTGAACAGCGACCAGTGCCAGAAGCCCGAACCGGTGGGCGCGTCGGGGTCGTAGACGGTCAGGATATAGCTGCCCGTGCCCTCGGGGGCGCCGGACCATTCCAGCGCGGGCGAAAGGTTCGGCCCGGTGCAACCGAACCCGTCAAATACGAAATCCGCACCGATGGCGGAGTCGGGTGCGATATCGGGCGAGGTCAGGGTCATCTCGGCCGCCACGGGCGTTGCCGCCAGGGCAAGGGCCGCGGCCATGAGGGGGCGCAAGGCAAAACGGGTCATCGGGTTCTCCTTCTTCAGTACAAAAAATCAGGGGGCGGCGGCTGCACTGGGCGGCGCCCCAGCTTCAGGCACGCAGGCCAAGCGCCAGGCCAAGCAGCGTGATCGCGGCCACCAGCCCGAGGCTCACCGCGTCGAGCGGTTTGCCCTGCACGATCACGCCGCCAACAAGCCGGGTCCAGATGCCGAAGACCGCGAGGCCGACGCCCGCGGCCATCGGATCGATCCGAAAGGCATAGGCGGCCAGCAGGTTCCCGGTGCCCGACAGGGGAATGATCACCAGCAGCATCCGCTGCCACCATGTGGGGACTGCGCGGTAGAACGGGGCCAGCATCTCTTTCCCGATGAACCCGCCGATCAGCAGAACCGAGGTTTGAAACAGCGTCACGGCCATTGCGACGGCCGTGATCGCGATGAGGGTCTGAACCATTTCGTTGCCTCCGGAACGGGGACGTGGCGGCGACCGGCTCGACCCGGCCGGGGTGTGTCGCGTGCATTGCTGCCGCAAACCGTAAATCGGACACGGCGCCGGGCCCTCCGCGCTTGCTGGATCACGGCTTCCGGCAGTGGACAGGCGGGGGCACAGCGTTCGTGCCCCTTTCCCCGAACCATCGCCTGAAAACCGTCAGGACTGCTCTACCGCGACAATAGTGAAATCGGCGCGCCTGCTTCCATTCCCCAGCTGGGGTATTCAATCTGTCTGGGGCTGCTCGGGACCGGCAAATAATCGCCGGTTCGGGGGCCGCATCCGGCGGAAATCAGCCTGTAAAAGCGGCATTGATGAACGCATCGGGACAATCGCCGCAATCGACGGGCAGCCTGGGATGCGCGGCGTTGCGCGTGCCCGCCCAAGCGTCATAACCTCATGGCATTATTGGGATACATACAGGCGGATCCACCGATGGGAGCTTGTGCCCCCGTGGTCCGCACTATATTTATATATCTTTCCGATGGGTTTCCGAATGAACAAGCCGGGACAACTGCTTTACGACGGGGGCGCCCACGCGCGCACACCGCTTTCGGTGGAGAGCGATCTGATTTGCGAAATCTACGGCACCGCCCTGAACCCCGAGCGTTATGAACGCCTTGTCGACAGTTGGGAAAAGGCGCTTGCCGTCGCCTCGCCCCTTGCCGGCTCTCCCCTCGACCCGCAGGCGGCCTCGCGCCATGTGGGGCAGGCGGAGCGCATCTTCGACACCACCACGCCGTTTCCGGAAATCGACAAGCTTTTTGCGGTCTACGAACATTTGCCGGCGCTGCTGCTGTCAAAGGACGGTGTCGTCCTGCGGGCGAACCCGAAGGCCCAGAGCCTCTTGGCGCCTGACACGACCTGTCAGGCCCAGTCTCGTGCGGACCGGCCGCGTGATGCAGGGCAGGAACGGCGGACGGCCCAGGGCCTGCTGCGGGGGAAACTGCCCGGGTCGGTCGTGCGCCGGCTTCCCGTCGATATCGAGGGGTCGACCGCCTGCGAATTCGTCATTCTGTTTGATCGTGCCGCCATTTCCCGGGTGGCGGGGCAGATCGCCCGCGCCTTCGACCTGACCGCGGCAGAACAAGAGGTTCTGGGCCTGTCGTTGCAGGGTCTCAGCCGAAAGGAAATCGCGGTCCATCGCGATGTCTCGCCTGAAACCGTCAAGAAACAGACCAAGCGGATTTTCGACAAGACCGGCGCCCAATCGCAGCTTGAACTGACGCTGATCAGTGCCTCCATGTACCGCGACCCCCCGCTTGCCGATCCGTCGGTGGGCGGCGGCAAGGGGCGGGCCTGCGCCTTGCCGTTCTTCGATGACGAGGAACTCATATGTGACGGCAGCCGGACGGTGACCTATCGCGCCTTTGGTGCGCCGGGGGGCGAGACGCTGTTGTTCTTTCACGGAACCTACGGCTTTTGCCAGTGGCCCGCCCTGGCCGAGAAAGAGGCCGCGCGGCGCGGCTATCGCGTGATCGTGCCGATCCGGCCCGGTTACGGCAACACCTCGGGCCGGGAGGCCGGGGAAGACGTGCTGGACCGAATCTTCGAGGATATCCTGCTGATCCTCGACCGGGAGACTGCCGGGAAGGTGACGCTCGTATCGCTTGAGAACGACAGCTTCCTCGCCTTCTGCTTCGCCGAACGGTTCCCCGGGCGCGTGGCGGGCTTGGTCGCCTTTGCGGGTGTCCTGCCAATGACGCGCGAGGTGCAGTACAGCCGGATGGACAAGTGGCATCGTTTCGTCGTGGGCACGGCGCGTTACACACCGTCGCTGATCCCGCTGGTGGCCCGGGGCGGGTTTCACTTCGCTGCACGCATCGGGCGGGAGGAGTTCGTGCGACAGGTCTATGGCAGTTCACGCCCCGACGTGGCCGTGATGGCGGATGCCACGGCACGAGAGGCGATATTGACGGGCACCCGCGTCGCCGTATCGCCCCGCCATCTGGCTCATCGGGCCTATGCGCAGGAGATGTGTGAATTCGCCCGTGGCGACTGGAAACGCGCGGTTCAGGCCACGCGTGACACGATTCCGGTGCGCTTCATCAACGGCGCCACCGATCCGATCGCCCCGCCCGAAACGGTCGCCGAGTTCCGCGAGGACTACCCCTGGATCACGTTCGAGGTGCACGAGGACGCCGGGCAGTTCATCTTCTTCAGCCACTGGTCGCGGCTCTTCCCGGCCTTGGCGGATACCGTATTGCCCCAGAAGGCGGTGATGGGTGCGGGTCGGCACTCCGTTTGAACACGCGTTCAAGACGGGCGTGCAGGCGCCGGCCGATCGCCAGAAGGGGGCTGTCGCAGATCCGAAAAGGTGGCGGGCCGTGGAGGATTCGAACCCCCGACCAATCGCTTAGAAGGCGATTGCTCTATCCACTGAGCTAACGGCCCCTCGCAACGTGCTTGGTTGATCTGGGCCGCCATGTCAACGTTGTGGATGCCAAGCGGCCCGGCCTCCCGCTCACGGCGCCATCGGGCCGTTTCGGCCAGCGGCCCAGTGGCGGGCTTTCAGTGGGTCCACGCCCCCCTGCGGCTGGGCGCGAAATTCTCCGCATATCCCGTGGGGCGGACATTGTGCTTGCGCTTCTTGGGGTGCAGCACGGTGGCTTCGATCCCGTGGCGGCGGGCATAGTCTTCGGCGGCTTCGCGGGTGTCGAATTTCATGCGCACCTGGGCCTGGGTGTCGGTCGACCCCGTCCAGCCCATAAGCGGGTCGATGTCGCGGGCCGAGGCCGGCGCGAATTCCAGCACCCAATGTTCGGTCTTTGCCATGCCCGACTGCATCGCGGTCTTGGCCGGTTGATAGATACGCGCACGCATCGTTTTCCTGCACCTCCCCCATAGGAATTTGCATCAGTTATGGGCACGCCCGGCGACAAGTGCAAGAGGTCTGTATGCGGCGGGATACAGGATTGTGCATCATGACGCGACCGCCGCGCCGAAAGCCCCTTGAACCCGTCCGGCCCGGCGACAACTCTTGCACAGAAGAAGAGGAATCGCCGCCTTGCCCTATTCGACAGAACCCGCAGCGCTGAATGCCCCCGCCCCGCCCGTGGCTGAACGGGAAAAACTGGAAGGCGGCAAACGCTTTGTCATGCAGACCGCGTTCAAGCCATCGGGCGACCAGCCGACCGCCATTGCGGAACTGGCCGAGGGCGTGCGCGCGGGAGAGCGGGATCAGGTGCTGCTGGGCGCCACGGGAACCGGCAAGACCTTCACCATGGCCAAGGTGATCGAGGAAACCCAGCGCCCCGCCATCATCCTTGCCCCCAACAAGACGCTTGCCGCCCAGCTTTATGGCGAATTCAAGGGCTTCTTCCCCGACAACTCGGTCGAGTATTTCGTCAGCTATTACGACTACTACCAGCCCGAAGCCTATGTGCCGCGGTCGGACACCTATATCGAGAAGGAATCCCAGATCAACGAACAGATCGACCGGATGCGTCACGCGGCGACCCGGGCGCTTCTGGAACGGGATGACGTGATCATCGTGGCCTCGGTCTCCTGCATCTACGGTATCGGCTCGGTCGAAACCTATGGGGCGATGACCCAGGACCTGATGGTTGGGCAGGACTACGACCAGCGCAAGGTGATTGCAGATCTGGTCGCTCAGCAATACCGGCGCAACGATCAGGCGTTTCAGCGTGGCAGTTTCCGCGTTCGGGGCGATGTGCTGGAAATCTGGCCTGCCCACCTTGAAGACCGGGCCTGGCGTCTGTCGTTTTTCGGCGAGGATCTTGAGACGATCACCGAATTCGACCCCCTCACCGGGCAGAAGACCGACACGTTCGACCGGATCCGGGTTTACGCCAATTCCCACTATGTCACGCCCAAACCGACGCTTCAGCAGGCCGCCCAGCAAATCCGGAAAGATCTGCGCCAGCGGCTGGACCAACTGGTGCAGGAGGGGCGTCTGTTGGAGGCGCAGCGTCTGGAACAGCGCACCAATTTCGATCTTGAAATGCTGGACGCCACCGGCGTCTGCAACGGGATCGAGAACTATTCCCGGTATCTGACCGGCCGCGCGCCCGGCGAACCGCCGCCCACGCTGTTTGAGTTCATCCCCGACAACGCCATCGTCTTTGCCGACGAAAGCCATGTCAGCGTGCCGCAGATCGGCGGCATGTACAGGGGCGACTATCGGCGGAAATTCACGCTGGCCGAACACGGGTTCCGGTTGCCAAGCTGCATGGACAACCGCCCCCTGAAGTTCGAGGAATGGGACGCAATGCGCCCGCAATCGGTGTTTGTGTCCGCCACGCCCGGAAGTTGGGAACTGGAACAGACCGGCGGTATCTTTACCGAACAGGTGATCCGGCCCACGGGGCTGCTGGATCCGCAGGTGGAGATCCGCCCGGTCGAGATGCAGGTGGACGACCTGTTGGATGAGGTGCGCAAGGTCGCCGCCGCGGGCTATCGCACCCTTTGCACCGTTCTGACCAAACGCATGGCCGAGGACCTGACCGAGTACCTGCACGAACAGGGCATCCGCGTCCGCTACATGCATTCCGACATCGACACGATCGAACGCATCGAGATTTTGCGCGACCTGCGGCTCGGCGCCTTCGACGTGCTGGTGGGGATCAACCTGCTGCGCGAAGGTCTGGACATCCCCGAATGCGGGCTGGTCGCGATCCTTGATGCGGACAAGGAGGGGTTCCTGCGCTCCGAGACCTCTCTGATCCAGACCATCGGGCGGGCAGCGCGGAACGCCGACGGCCGCGTCATCATGTATGCCGACCGGATCACAGGGAGCATGGAGCGTGCCCTGCGCGAGACCGAGCGCCGCCGCGAAAAGCAGATCGCCTATAACCTTGAGCACGGTATCACGCCCGAGACGGTGCAGAAGAATGTCGATGATATCCTTGCCGGCCTCTATCAGGGCGACACCGACCAGTCGCGCGTGACGGCAAGGATCGACAAGCCGATGCACGGCGCGAACCTTGGGGCCCATCTGGACGGGCTGCGGGCCGAGATGCGCAAAGCGGCGGAGAATCTGGAGTTCGAGGAAGCCGCGCGGTTGCGCGACGAAATCAAGCGTCTCGAAGCGGTGGATCTGGCCGTGGCCGACGACCCCCTTGCCCGGCAATCGGCGGTGGACGACGCGGTCGAGGCCGCGGTCAGCGCCAAGGGACGGTCGACCGCGGGCAAGGCGGGGCAGAGGGGGGGCAAGAGCCGGAGGCGACGGGGATAGCCCGATTCAGACCGACGAAGACCCCTTCAGAAAGGCGCGTGTGATCCGCGTACCTGCGTGGTTCTGAAATCGCAGGCGGGGAAAGGATGAACGTCTTGCCCTCGACTTCGTCGACGGCCATTGGCTGTTCCCTCTGACGCTGACGCGTCACCGGTCGTGCGCCTTCGCGCCGGCAGGCGCAAATTGTTCCCTGCTTTCGATCCCCGAACCTCATCCAGACAAGATGCGCACGGGTACGGACACGGTTCCGCCGCTGCATTTATCCGCGCTCCAGCGACGCAACCCAAGGATGTATTTCCGAAACCCTTCGTTAGCAATTGCCCCAAATCCGCCGCGGAAACACCCAATGCTCGATCAATTCGCCAATCATTTTACGCAAAGGATGCGGGTCCTGTGGCAGGGCCGGGTAACAAGGGCTTTGGTGCGGTGGACCAGATCATTCAGTCGTTCAAGACCATGCATGGCGAAAGCGCCTGTCCCGCCGTCCTTCTGTCGCTGGCGGGTGACCTCATCGATCTCAACACCGCAGCACGAAGTGCCGGGATCGGCGCCGATATTGGCAGCACGCTGCACGATGTCGGGGGGCCGCTTTTCGGTGAACTCTCTGCCGCGCTGGAAAGCGTCGCTGGCCCGCAGGCCCACGCGCCGGTTGCCTTGCGCGGGGATGCCGGCCGGGACCTCTGCGGCGGTTTCCTGACACCGGTCGTTCAACAGGGAAAGACCGTCGCGGCGCTGGTTCAGTTCAATCGGGCGAGTGATGTGTCCGTCCCGCGGGAAAGACCGCGCGCCGGCGAATGGTTGGTCGATCTCGAAACCGGCGCGATTGAGCTTTCCGATAGCATTCAAGATGTGCTGGGGCATGCCTTGGACGGGGGGCGGCTGTCTTTCCACCGACTGCGTTCATCCATCCATCCAGCGGATCGCAAGGCGGCCCTATGCGGGCTTCGCCGGGTCATGCGCGGCGAAAGCCGGAGCTTCGAGGTGGCCTTTCGGCTGATCGGCACGGATGGAACAGAAATCTGGTTTCGCGCCACCGGCGAACGCCGGGTGCGCACGGCGCCGCATCACGCCGAACTTGTGTGCGGGACCCTGACGGCGCATGGGGTGCCGGTGTCCGCGGCCCCGGCTGGTCGAGTCACACCGACGCAGGCGGTCGAGACAGCCGAGATCTTGCGCGTGGCCGCGGAAAACGGCGGCGTCGTGCCCTGGCACCGTATTCCCGAGACGGGGGCATCGTGGTTCGGACAGAACCTCAATACCGTCCTCGGTCTGCCGGCCGAGACGCAACTTACGTCTGCCGAATTCCGGCGCCGCATCCATCCCGACGATGCACAAGCAGTCACCGACCGCCAAGCCGCAATCGAGGCGGGTGAGGCTGAGACGTTCGAGGCGGAATTCAGGGTGCTCCATGCGGATGGAAGCTGGCGCTGGCTGGCCTCCAAGGGCAAGAAGGTGGACCGCAGCGCGGCCTCCATGCCCTCCATGATCTGCGGCAGCCTAACCGACATCACGGCACGCAAGCACGATCAGGCCCGGCTTTCGGATGCGGTAGAGTCCGCGCGGCGCGCGCGCGACCGCCTGAACACGCTGGTCTTCAACGCCCCCAGTGCGCTGTTCGAATACCGTGTCGCCGCCGACGGGTCGGTCAGCCTGCCCTATTTCGGCGCCAAGCTGTGTGAGATCACGGGTGTCACACGGGACGAGATCGCGACCGATTCCACCGCTTTTGAACGCCATATCCACCCCGAGGACCTCGGTGCCTTGCGACAGACCCGCGATGCGGCGGGCAAGGACATGACTGCCGCGAACGTGCGTCACCGGATCGTGCATCCGGAAAAGGGCCTGCGCTGGGTGGTATCATCTTTCAAGCCGACGGCGTTCGCGGACGGAACGCGGGTCTTCTATTGCTCGATTATCGACATCACGAGCGAGATGGAGGCCGAAGGCCGCGCAGCGCAAGCGGCCGAGGAAGTGCAGAAGGCCCATGAACGCTTGCGCGCCGTGGCCGATATCGCGCCTGCTGGCCTTTACGAATACCGGATGGCGCCCGACGGCCAGATCGACTTTCCCTATACAAGCGCCCGGTTCGAGGATCTGATCGGGTTCGACCGGGCAGAGATCGAGGCGCTTGGCTCTGGCGTTTTCGGGCGTATCCATCCGGACGACGTGCCAGAGGTTCTGGCCCGCGCCGAGGAAAGCGCGAAATCCCTGACGCCCTGGAACATGCGGTTCCGGCTGACCCATCCGCAGCGGGGCATGGTCTGGCTGCATGGTGCCTCCATCCCGCGGCGTGACCCCGATGGCAGCGTCATCTGGACCGGGGCGATGAACGATGTCACGCAGGATGTTCAGCGCGAGGCCGAACTGCGCCGCGCCCATCGTCTGGCCGAGGAAATGCGGGCCGAGAACGAACGTCAGGCCCTGCATGACGGCCTGACCGGCCTGCCGAACCGCCGCTATTACGACCAGATGTTGGCCAAGCGGCTGGAGGGCGCCTTTGCCGACGGACCGAAAGGCTGTGCCCTGATCCGCATCGACCTTGATCATTTCAAATATGTCAACGACACGCTGGGCCACGAAGCGGGTGACGAGGTGCTGCTGCGGGTGGCGGGGGTCTTGCGCGACAACATTCGCGCGGGCGATTTCGCAGCCCGGATCGGGGGCGATGAATTCTCGATCATTCTCGGCCCATCCATGTCCCGCCGCAATGCGGGGGAAATCGTGGAACGAATTCAGGCCCAGTTGGCCGAACCCTTCCTGTATAATGGCCGGCCCTGCCGGTTCGGCGCAAGCTTTGGTATCGCCTATGCCGACGATATCACCGCATTCGGCGCCGAACTTCAGGTCTTTGCCGATGCTGCGCTTTACCGGGCGAAGGAGGGCGGGCGAAACCGGATGGAGTTCTTCACGGCCGATCTTCACCGTGAACTGCTGGAAGAGCGCCGTCTGGCCAAGGACCTGCACGAGGCTTTGGAACGCGACCAGTTCCTTCCGTATTTCCAGCCGCAGATCTCCGTCAGCACCGGCGAGGTCGTCGGTGTGGAAACGCTGCTGCGCTGGAACCACCCCAAACGGGGCCTGCTGACCCCGGACGCGTTTCTGCGCGTGGCCGAACAGCTTCGCTTGGTGCCCGAAATCGACCGCATGGTCATGCGAAAGGCCCGCGATGCGCTGGCGCGCTGGCGCGCGAACGGGCTGGTGATCCCGAAGATCAGCATGAACGTCTGTGCCGGGCGTGTTCAGGACCCCGATCTGGTGTCGCTGGCCTGCGAGATGAGCGGGGAGGGGACCAAGGTTGCCTTCGAACTGATGGAGTCGATCTTGGTCGAGGATGAAAGTACGGCCCTCGCACACGGCCTGCGCAAGATCCGCGAGGCCGGGATCGATATCGAGGTGGACGATTTCGGATCGGGACAGGCCTCGATCATCGGCCTGACCGAGATCGCGCCCTCTGCCCTGAAGATTGACCGGCGGATCGTGGCCCCGGTTGCCGATGACGAGGGCGCCCGTACCGTCGTACGCGCGATTGTCGAGATTGCCCAGACGCTGGGCATTCGTACCGTCGCCGAAGGGGTCGAGACGCAGGCGCATGCCGACATCCTGGCCGAGATCGGATGCGACGTGCTTCAGGGCTTCCATTTCTCGACACCGGAAAGCGAAGAGGACTTCCTGCGCCGTGCGCTTGCGCGGTGCCGGAACGTCGCCTGACCTCAGGCCGCAGCCTCAGGCGCTGCGAACGGCCCGCAGGTAGACCTCGATCATCCAGGCCAGCATGACGGCGTTCAGGATATGCCACATGAAATGCGTGCCCACGGGCAGGCTCGGGCAAAGCGGGCCGTCCAGCGTGCGGAAGGTGAGCGACAGCACCAGAAGCCCCCCGCCAAGCCCCAGACCCCACGCCACATTCGGCAGTCGCCGTGCCAGAAGCGCCGCATAGAGCAGGATCAGCAGGGCCACCGGCGCATAGGCGGCGGACGATCCCAGCCAAGGCATCGCGGTGAAGACGGGCGTCGTCACCGCGGCATAGGGGAAGAACAACGCCGTCAGCCCCAGCGCAGGCCAGAGCGGCAGCCCCCAATAGTGACGGTTCGCCGCGAAGAGATAGAGCAGGATGAAGGCAAGGATCGGCAGGACATCCGCCATCGAAGCCCATGCCGTCGCGTGGGTGTGGAACAGAAAGCTGCCGACCCCGATCACCGCGAGCACGATGCAAAGTGCCCGCGCCAGCGGTTGCCCCTTTGCCCGCGGCCACATCACCAGCGCGGCGATCACGAAGGCGGCGTTGGTCACGGCGTTGATCGGCTCCGACCAGTAGGTCGGGTCGGTCCGTTCGCAATACGCGTCAATCTGTTCGGTCCAGTTCATTAAACCCGTGCCATTTGTCTGCTAGGGAAGCCTTATTCATTAACAATATACGGAGTGTAAGATGAGAATCACATGGCTTGGCCATTCCGGCTTTCGGATCGAGATCGGCGATCAGGTTCTGCTGATCGACCCTTGGCTTGTCGGGAACCCGATGTTCCCCGAGGATCGCCGCGCCGAGGCCATTTCAGGGGCCACCCATCTTCTGGTGACCCATGGCCATTTCGACCATATCGCCGACACCGTCGCGATCTGCCGCGAACTCGGCATTCCCGCCGTCGGCATCTTTGACCTGATGAGCTGGTGGGAAGAGCAGGAGAAAATCAACGTCATCGGCTTCAACAAGGGCGGCACCGTACAGCTGGGTGACGTGGCCGTGACCATGGTGAACGCCACCCACTCGGCGTCCATCGGCGGGCCGAACGGGCCGGTCTATACCGGGACGGAGTCGGGCTTCATGATTTCGGGTGAGGGCCGCACCATCTATGTGTCGGGCGATACCGACGTGATGGCCGACATGGGGGTCTTCAACGCCCTGCACGCGCCCGATATCGGCATCCTGTGCGCCGGCGGTCATTTCACCATGGACATGAAGCGGGCGGCCTATGCGGCGAAAACCTATTTCGACTTCAAGACCGTGATCCCCTGCCACTACAAGACCTTCCCGCTGCTGGAGCAGTCGGCGGATGCGCTGAAAGAGGGTCTGCCGGGCGTCGATGTGATCGAGCCCGAGGTTCTGGTCCCGATCGAACTCTGATCGTCCCTTTACGGGCGGTCCCTTGCGGCCCGGCGATGTGCCGGGCCGTATTCGTCACCGTCTGTCCGCGAAGAAGTCTTTCAGAAGAGTCTCGGCCTGCGCCGCGCCGATACCATCGTAGACTTGGGGCACGTGGTGGCTTTGCGGATGCTCGAAAACCCTCGGCCCGTGGGCCACACCGCCCGATTTCGGGTCCGCCGCGCCATAGTAAAGCCGCGCGATGCGGGCCTGACTGATGGCCGAGGCACACATCGGGCAGGGTTCCAGCGTCACGTACAGATCATGGCCGGGCAGGCGTTCCGACCCCGCTGCCGCGCAGGCCGCCCGAAGGGCGAGGATCTCGGCATGCGCCGTGGGATCCGACAACTCTCGCGTGCGGTTGCCAGCGGCGGCCACGATCTCTCCCGAGGGGGCGACCACGACCGCGCCTACCGGCACCTCGCCGCGGGCGGCGGCGGCGCGCGCCTCGGCCAAGGCCGCGTCCATATGGCTGCGAAAGGGGCTCATTTCACCCTCATGCCGCGGGGCCGGCCCGGTCGCAAGCCGCTTTCCCCGATCACGGAACGGGCGTAGACCATCAGCCATGGAAAAGGATTCTCCCACAGGCGAGCGCATCGCGAAGGTTTTGGCCCGGGCCGGGATCGCCTCCCGCCGAGAGGCCGAGCGGATGATCGAGGCCGGGCGCGTCTCCGTCAACGGTCAGCGTATCACCAGCCCCGCACTGAACGTGACCCCGGCCGACAAGATCGCCGTCGACGGGCAGGAGGTGGCCGAGCCCGAACCGTCGCGGCTGTGGCTTTACCACAAGCCCGCCGGGCTGGTGACCACTGCGCGGGACGAAAAGGGGCGGCCGACGGTCTTCGACGCGCTGCCCGAGGACATGCCGCGGGTGATGTCGGTCGGTCGGCTGGACCTCAATTCCGAAGGCTTGCTGCTGCTGACCAATGACGGGGAAATCAAGCGGCGGTTGGAACTGCCCGCGACCGGCTGGGTGCGGAAATACCGCGTGCGTATCAAGGGCGCGCCCAGCGACGAGGCGCTGGAGCCCTTGCGCAAGGGCGTAACGGTCGAAGGGGAGCGGTTCCAGCCGATGAGCGTGACGCTCGACCGGCAGCAGGGGGCCAATGCGTGGCTGACCATCGGTCTGCGCGAGGGGAAGAACCGCGAAATCCGCCGGGCCATGGAAAGCCTTGGCTTCTCGGTCAACCGGCTGATCCGGGTGGGCTATGGCCCCTTCCGTCTGGGTGAGCTGAAGGCGGGCGAGGTGGAAGAAGTGCGCGCCCGGGTCATGCGTGACCAACTGGGGCTTGGGTCCGACGAGAAACCCACCGGAACCGCGGTCGCACGGCCCAAGGTCGCGCGCACGCGCCGCCGCAACCGGTAAACCTCTGCCGACAGATTTCCACGGGGCTTGCTTTTCGTATCGCTGTCGCATCCCATGTATAAGGCAAGAGCGAAGTACATGGGGTTGGGTATGTCCGAGACCGGTCTACAAAAGCTGGCTTTCTCCTTGCTGGTCGCGCTGGTGATCTATGTCGCCTTCACGGGGGGCGCATGATGGCAGAGCGTTACGGCGGCAAATACAGCCCGACCGCGCAGACCGAGGGCGTGAGGGTCATCCCCCCGCGCCATCCGTTCCAGAACAAGCGGCCCAGCCGGGCGGGCGCCCGGGCCAATTTCATGTTCTTCGTGCCGATCTTCCTGATACCGCGGGCGTTTTCCTCTGATCCCGTGGGGATGGGCCTGACGCTGGGCGCGCTGGGCCTGTTGTTGCTGGCCGCGTGGCTGACGCGCGAGGGGCTGAGGGCCGAGGATGCGTGGTCGGCGCGCAAGGTCGCCCGGCGGCCCGCGATGCCGCGCAAGATGATGGGGTCCGCGCTGACCGGGGCAGGGCTCTTTCTTGCCGGGATGGGCCCCGGGGCGGGCTTTCTCGAACCGTCGATCTATGCGGTTATGGGCCTTGTCCTGCACAGCCTGACCTTCGGGGTGGACCCGATGAAGGACAAGGGGATGGAGGGGATCGACACCTTCCAGCAGGACCGCGTGGCAAAGGTCGTCGAGGAGGCCGAAGCGCATCTGAAAACGATGTCGGAAGCGATCAGTCGCATCGGCGACCGCACGCTGGAGGCCCGCATCACCCGGTTCGAAGAGACCGTGCGCGACATGCTCCGGACCGTGGAGGAGGACCCGCGCGATCTGACCGCGGCCCGGAAATACCTCGTCGTTTATCTTCTGGGGGCGCGGGATGCCTCCACCAAGTTCGCCGATTTTTTTGCCCGGACCCGTGATGCAAGTGCCCGGGCGGACTACGTTTCGCTTCTGGATGATCTGGAACAGAATTTCGCGGCTCGGACCCGGGCCCTGATGCAGGACAACCGCACCGATCTGGATGTCGAGATCGAGGTGCTGCGCGAAAGATTGCAGCGTGAAGGCGTGCGCCCCGAGACGGCCACGCACAACCGTGGAGAGTGACAATGCCCGATGAAGTGCGCCGGAAGGCCGCCGCCGATGTTGCCGAGGTCGAAAAGTTGAGTGCCGCGCTGTTGCCCGAACCCGCGGGCGATCTGGTCCCGTTGGAGGCGGCGGAGCCGCAAATGGCTGACGAGATCCGCAAGCGGATGGGTGAACTCGACATCACCGACAGCAATTCGATCATCCGGTTCGGGTCGGCCGCCCAAGGAGAGTTGCAGGAGATCAGCCAGGCCATGCTGGCCGATGTGCGCAACAAGGATGCCGGTCCGGCGGGCGACTCCCTGCGCGAGATGGTGACGACGATCCGCGGGTTCTCGGTGTCGGAACTGGATGTTCGCCGCGACCAAAGCTGGTGGGAAAAGCTGATGGGCAAGACCGCGCCCTTTGCCAGTTTCGTGGCGCGCTATGAAACGGTGCAGGGGCAGATCGACGGCATTACCGACAGGCTTCTGACCCATGAGCACACCTTGATGAAAGACATCAAGTCGCTCGATAAACTCTATGAAAAGACACTGAATTTCTATGACGAGCTTGCGCTGTATATCGCGGCTGGCGAACGCAAGCTGAAGGATATCGACGAGACAGAGATCCCCGCGTGTCAGGCTGCCGTCGATGCGGCCGATGAAAACGATCAGGTGATGAAGGCGCAGGAACTGCGCGACCTGCGCGCGGCGCGGGACGATCTGGAACGCCGGGTGCACGATCTGAAACTGACCCGTCAGGTGACGATGCAATCGCTGCCCTCGATCCGGTTGGTGCAGGAGAACGACAAGTCGCTGGTGACCAAGATCAACTCCACGCTGGTCAACACCGTGCCGCTTTGGGAAACGCAACTGGCCCAGGCGGTGACCATCCAGCGGTCCAAAGAGGCCGCAGAAGCGGTGCGCGCGGCGTCGGATCTGACCAATGAACTGCTGACCGCGAACGCCACGAACCTGCGCACCGCCAACAAGACGGTGCGCCAGGAGATGGAGCGCGGCGTCTTCGACATCGAGGCGGTGAAGAAGGCCAACGCCGAACTGGTCGCGACGATCGAGGAAAGCCTGCAGATCGCGGATGAGGGCAAGGCGCGCCGCGCCAAGGCCGAACAGGACCTGAGGAAGATGGAGGCCGAATTGCGCGACACGCTTGCCGCAGCCAAATCCCGGGCCCAGGCCGGCGGGTCTGTGCCGGGGGCGTGACAAGACCGTGCAACCCGCACCCCGAGCCCTGTTTGCGTTGATACTGGTGGCGTCTGCCCTTGCCGGCTGCCAGACATCGACGCGCGCGGTGACCTATCTTCCGTCGGCGGCGCATCCGGCCGAAAGACCGGCCCGCAGTTCGGCGGAAAGCGAGGCATTGGCCCGGCACTATGCCCGTGTCGAGGCCGACCTCGTCAGCCGTGGGCTGCTGCGGACCGATTCCGGCCTGGACGATGTGCCCTTCTCGCGCCGGACACTGGTGCGCAATTTCCTGCGGATCGCTCTTTATGACGAGTATGTGCCGCGCTCGGGGCAACTGGTCGCCCGCGAAACCAAAAGCCGCCTGCGCCGATGGGGCCAGCCGATCCGGATCGGGCTGGTTTTCGGCGATACCATCCCCGCGTCCCGTCGCAAGGCGGACCGGGCCGATATTGCAGCCTATGCCAGCCGGTTGTCCGCGCTCACGGGGCTTCCGATCCGCATGACCGATGCCGATCATGCGAACTATCTTGTTCTGGTGATGAACGAGGACGAGCGCCGCGCGTTCGGGCCAGAGCTTGAACGGCTGGTGCCGGGGATCGACGCCACGGGTATTCGCACGGTGACGGATGTGCCGCGGTCGACCTTCTGCCTTGTCCTGGCCTTTTCCGAAGGCTCGTCCAGCACCTATTCCCGCGCCATCGCCGTGATCCGCGGCGAACATCCGGAACGCTTGCGCCAGTCCTGCATTCACGAGGAACTGGCCCAGGGCATGGGGCTGGCCAATGACAGCCCGGCAGCCCGGCCCTCGATCTTCAACGACGATGAGGAATTCGCACTGCTGACTGGCCATGACGAGATGCTTTTACGCATCCTTTACGACCGGCGGCTTAGCCCCGGCATGACCGAGGACGAGGCGCGCCCGATCGTGGAGACCATCGCGGCAGAGTTGATGCCGGAGGAAAGCGGGTAACCGGTGACCGGATGGCGTTCGGTCGCCTATAGTCAGAGTGTTGCGAACGGAGGACGGGCCATATGGGCATTTTCGATTTCCTTTCCGGTGAGTTCATCGACGTCATCCACTGGGTCGACGACACCCGCGACACCATGGTCTGGCGGTTCGAGCGTGAGGGGCACGAGATCAAGTACGGTGCCAAGCTGACCGTGCGAGAGGGGCAGGCGGCCGTCTTCGTGCATGAGGGGCAACTGGCCGACGTCTTCACCCCCGGTCTTTACATGCTGGAAACCAACAACATGCCGGTGCTGACGACGCTCCAGCACTGGGATCACGGGTTCAAATCGCCCTTCAAGTCGGAAATCTACTTCGTCAACACCACCCGCTTTACCGATCTGAAATGGGGCACCAAGAACCCGATCATGTTGCGCGACCCCGAATTCGGGCCGACGCGCATCCGTGCCTTCGGAACCTATGCCGTGCGTGTGACCGACCCCGCGACATTCCTGGTGGAGATCGTGGGCACCGATGGCGAATTCACGATGGACGAGATCAGCTTTCAGATCCGCAACGTCATCGTGCAGGAATTTTCCCGGGTGATCGCAGGATCGGGCATCCCGGTGCTGGACATGGCGGCGAACACCGCCGATCTGGGCAAGCTGATTGCGACCGAGGTGTCGAAAACGCTGGACGGGTACGGGCTGACCCTGCCGGAATTCTATATCGAGAACATCAGCCTGCCGCCCGCGGTGGAGGCGGCGCTGGACAAGCGCACCTCGATGGGGCTGGCGGGCGATCTGGGCCGCTACACCCAGTATTCCGCGGCCGAGGCGATGACCGAGGCGGCCAAGAACCCCGCGGGCGGTGGCATGGCGGCGGGTCTGGGCGCGGGCATGGGAATGGCGATGGCGCATAACATGGGCCATCACGGGCCGTGGGGGGCGGCGCCTGCGGTTGCGTCCGCCCGGCAGATGCCGCCCCCGCCGCCGGTGGAACATGTGTGGCACATCGCCGAGAATGGCGCGACGCGCGGGCCATTCTCTCGCGCCGATCTGGGGCGTATGGCGTCCGAAGGGGCGGTGGGCCGCGAAACCTATGTCTGGACACCGGGGCAGGATGGCTGGAAGCGGGCCGAGGACGTGGCCGAACTGGCGCAGCTTTTCACCGTTCTGCCACCGCCCCCGCCGCATGATGCGTAAGCGCGACTGATGCCTTGTTTCGCCTGTGCCCATGCCTGACACCGTGCCCCCGATTGCGCCGCAAGAACATCGGTTCCCCTGCGAACAATGCGGTGCGGATCTGCGGTTTGCCCCGGGCTCTGCCCGGCTGGTCTGCGATCATTGCGGCCATACCGAGGCGATCGAGATGGCCGGCCCCTGGAGGGGCAGCGTTGCGGAACTGGATTTTCAGGCCGGTCTGGCGGCCGATTTGCCGGGCGCCGAGATGCAGGAGGTCCGGCACCTGAAATGCCCCAATTGCGGGGCCGAGGTCGAGATGGGCCCGGATGCCCATGCCACCGAATGCCCGTTCTGCGCGACGCCGGTGGTCACCGACACCGGTCGCCAACGCCGGATCAAGCCCAAGGGCGTTCTGCCCTTCGCGCTGGAAGAACGCGACGCCCACAAGGCGATGACCGACTGGCTGGGCCGTCTGTGGTTCGCACCGAACGGGTTGAAGCAATATGCCCGGAAGGGCCGCAAGATGGACGGCATCTATGTGCCCTACTGGACCTTCGATGCCGATACCCGGTCGCGCTATTCCGGGGCGCGGGGGACGGTCTATTATGAAACCCGGCGGGTGATCCGGGACGGCAAGACACAGACCATCCAGGTGCCCAAGGTGCGCTGGACGCCGGTGTCGGGCCGGGTGGCGCGGTTCTTCGACGATGTTCTGGTTCTGGCCTCGCACAGCCTGCCCAAACGCTTTACCGACGGGTTGCAGCCTTGGGACCTGTCCGAACTCGACCCCTACCGGCCGGAGTTTTTGGCCGGGTTCCGGGCAGAGGGCTACACCGTCGGGCTGGAGGACGGGTTTCGGGAGGCGCGGGCCTATATGGACCGGGTGATCCGGCGCGACGTGAAATTCGACATCGGCGGGGACCAGCAGCAGATCACGTCGCTCGATACCGATATCTCAAGCGTCACCTTCAAGCATGTCCTGCTGCCGGTCTGGCTGGCGGCCTACAAGTATCGCGGGCGCACCTATCGCTTCGTGGTCAACGGGCGGACGGGGCGGGTGCAGGGCGAACGCCCTTGGTCGGTCTGGAAGATCCTGCTGGCCGCGGTGCTGGCCGCGCTGGCGGCCGGGGCGATTGGCTATCTGGTGGCGATCAGCCAGAACGGTCAGGTCGTCGACTTTCAGCCATACCGGTACTGATACCAAAGGCTATCGAGCCGGACCGATCTGCAGGTCTCCGGTCTGCGCCGAAGAACCGGGCGCTGACAAGGGCTATCAGCCCCCGGCAAGCCTGCGGGCGATGCGGTTCTGGGTTTCGATGACACGCGGCAGATCCAGTGTCTTGAGATGGCCGTCGCGGACGATCTGCCGCCCCTCAACGAACAGATCGCGCACCCGGGTCGGCCCGGCCAGCAGGATCGCGGCCTTGTCCCAAAGCCCGGCGGCCTCGATCCCGCGCATGTCCCAGATCGCGACATCGGCCCGCTTGCCCACCATCAGCCGCCCGCAATCGGGACGGCCCAGTACATCGGCACCGCCGCGGGTCGCGATCTCCAGCGCCTCGCGCGCGCTCATCGCATTGGCGCCGTTGGCGACGCGCTGCAACAGCATGGCCTGCCGCGCCTCGGCGATCAGGTTGCCGCTGTCATTGCTGGCCGATCCGTCGACGCCAAGCCCGACCCGAACGCCCGCATCCCGCATCGCCCGAACCGGCGCGATGCCGGACCCAAGACGGCAATTGGAGCAGGGGCAGTGCGCCACGCCGGTGCCGGTCCGGGCGAACAGATCGATCTCGGCCCCGTCCAGCTTCACGCAATGGGCGTGCCACACATCGTCGCCGGTCCAGCCCAGATCCTCGGCATACTGGCCGGGGCGGCAGCCGAACATCTCCTGCGAATAGGCGATATCCTCGGCATTCTCGGCCAGGTGGGTATGCAGCCGCACGCCCTTGTCGCGGGCCAGAAGCGCGGCATCGCGCATCAGGTCCTGGCTGACGGTAAAGGGGGAACAGGGGGCGACGCCCACGCGCACCATCGCCCCATCGCGGTCGTCGTGGAAGGCGTCGATCACGCGGATGCAGTCCTCAAGGATCGCGTCTTCGGCCTCGGTCAGGGAATCCGGGGGCAGGCCGCCTTTCGACTCTCCGATGCTCATCGCGCCGCGGGTGGCGTGGAAACGCAGGCCGACCTCGCCCGCCGCCGCGATGGTGTCGTCCAGCCGCGCGCCGTTGGGGAACAGGTACTGGTGGTCGGAACTCATCGTGCAGCCCGACAGGGCCAGTTCCGAAAGGCCGATCATCGCCGAGACGCGAAATTCCTCGGGCCCGAACGTCGACCATATCGGGTAAAGCGTACGCAGCCAGCCGAACAGAAGCGCGTCCTGCCCGCCGGGAACCGCGCGCGTCAGGCATTGGGACAGGTGGTGATGCGTGTTCACCAGGCCGGGCGTGACAAGACAGCCCTCCGCCTGCACGATTTCGGCGTCTTCCAGTGCGAGGTCCGGGCCGATTTCCGCCACGACGCCGTGGCGCAGGCGCAGGTCATGCCCGGCGCGTTCGCTGCGCCGGTCGTCCATGGTGACGATCAGGTCCGCATTGCGGATCAGCACGTGGTTCATGGGTCAATCTCCCGCAGCGGACAGGATTGCCAAAGCCTCGGCATGGATTTGCGGGTTGGCCGCAGCCAGCACCCGGCCGCCCTGATGCGCCGGGCCGCCCTGCCAGTCGGTCACCACGCCGCCCGCGGCCTCGATCACTGCAATCGGCGCCTGGATGTCATAGGGGTGAAGCCCCGCCTCGACGACAAGGTCGATCTGGCCAAGCGCGATCAGGGCGTAGGCATAGCAATCCATCCCGTAACGGGTCAGCCGCACATGGGCGGACAACTCGGCGAAGGCGCGGGCCTCGGCGGGCGTGCCGACCTCGGGGAAGGTGCTGAACAGGCAGGCCTCTGACAAGGGCCGGGGCGCGCGTGTTTCCAGCGGCCGGACGCCGTCGGGGCCGGTCAGGCTGGCCTGACCCAGCCCGCCGACGAAACGCTCTCCGATATAGGGCTGGTCGATGATGCCAAGCCGCGGGCCGGTTTCATCGGACAGGGCGATCAGCACCCCCCATGTCGGCGTGCCGCACATGTAGCCGCGGGTGCCGTCGATCGGGTCGATCACCCATGTCAGGCCGGTCGCCCCGGCGATATCGTCCAGCTCTTCGCCAAGGATTCCGTCATCGGGACGCAATTCGGCCAGCAGACCACGCATAGACGCCTCCGCCTCGCGGTCGGCCTGCGTGACCGGGTCGAACCCGTCGCCGGACTTGTTTTGAAGGGAAAGCGCCCGGGTGCGGAAATGGGCGAGCGTCGAAACACGCGCCGCATCGGCGAGGGCGTGCGCAGTACTGATCAGACTGTCGGCATCGTCAAGATGCATCGGGCCTCCGGGCTTTGATACGGACGGAGTGCGTTCTGCACTTCAGACAGGGCGCTAGCCCTGATCGGAGCCGTCCGTCAAGCGCCGCTTTCAGGCCACGTCGCTCAGCACGCGGGCCAGTTCGAACAGGCGCCGCCGCTGGTTTTCCGGAATCGCATAGTAAGACCGGACAAGTTCAAGCGCTTCCTTGTCCGACAGCAGATCATCGGGCAGACCTTCGGCAACTGCTTCCTCGTGGCTGCCGTCAAGCCCTCGAAGAAAAAGCTCACCCGAACGCCCAGTGCGTCCGCGATATCCCAAAGCCGGGATGCGCTGACACGGTTCATGCCCGTCTCGTACTTCTGGATCTGCTGGAACTTGATCCCGACCCGTTCGGCCAACTGTTGCTGCGTCATGCCGACCATCCAGCGACGGTGCCGGATACGTTTGCCCACATGGACATCTACTGGGTGTTTCATAGGTGCACTCCTTACATCACACGGGCTAGTGAAGCAAACTGCATGCCAAGTTGTGTTGGGTGGACTTGCTCGCCTGCAGTTTCTCACCAAGCGGTTAAGAAGGAAAGGAATTAATTTTCTGTGAACCCCGCCGGGGTGCCTTGGGTGGCAGGAAATGGTCCCATGCGGCTCGCTCATTGGTTGCAATGCGCGAATATCTTCACAGAAATTCGCAAAATGCGAAAGCCCGATCCCTCCGGTTGTTTTGCATTTCGCAAACTCGTCCGTATGGCGTTCGCCCTTGCGCGACCGTCTGCGATGGGAGAGGTAACGCGTCGACCGGCAATCGCGAAGGAACTGACACCATGCGGGCATTTCGACTCTTGACGCAGGATACCGGGCCGGTGGTGCAGGACCTCTCCGTCCCCGAACCCGGGCCGGGAGAGGTCCGCGTGCGCATTGCGGCCTGCGGGCTGAATTTCGCCGATCTGCTGATGATCGAAGGCAAGTATCAGGACATACCGCCGGCGCCTTTCACCCTGGGAATGGAACTGGCCGGAACGGTCGATGCCATCGGCGCGGGGGTCGATCCGTCGCTGGCCGGGCGGCGCGTCGCGGTGTTCGCCGGGGCGGACGGTTTGGCCGACTATGGCTGTTTTCCGGCGGGTCGCTGCGTGCCCTTGCCCGATGCGATGCCGTTCTCCGATGCGGCGGCGTTCCAGGTCGCCTATGGCACGTCCCATGTCGCGCTGGATCACAAGGCCCGACTGAAAGAAGGCGAAACCCTTTTGGTGATGGGCGCGGCCGGTGGTGTGGGCCTGACAGCGGTCGAGATCGGCAAGCGGATGGGCGCGCGCGTCATCGCCTGCGCGCGGGGCGCCGAGAAACTGGCCGTCGCGAAGGCCGCCGGTGCCGATGAACTTGTAGACAGCGAAACCGACGATCTGCGGTCGGTTGTCAAGGGGCTTGGCGGCGCCGATGTCGTCTATGACCCCGTGGGCGGAGACCTGTTCCGGGCCGCGATGCGTGCCTGCAAGCCCGAGGCGCGGCTGCTGGTCATCGGCTTTGCCAGCGGTGACGTTCCTCAAATCCCGGCCAACCATCTGCTGGTGAAGAACCTGACCGTCATGGGGCTTTACTGGGGGGGCTATCTGGCCTTCCGGCCAGAGGTTCTGACCGGCAGCCTTGAACGGCTGTTCGCCTGGTATGCCGAAGGGGGCCTGTCGCCCCATGTCAGTCACATCCTGCCGCTCGACCGGGTGGAGGAGGGGCTGGACCTGCTGCGCCAACGCAAGGCGACGGGAAAGGTCGTCATCACGATGGCGGGCGCGGCCGACTGACGATTTGGCCGGGTGTGGCCCTAGCTGTTGCGATAGGCCTTGCGGATCACCTCGGCCAGTTCTTCGACAATCGGTCCTGCCGACAGGTCTGACACATACAGGTTGATCTTGGTCGTGGTCAGGTCGGGCAGGGCGCCGCCATGCTGGATACGCTCCACGTAAGGCGGCATCGCCCCCTCCAATACGGTATGGACGGCGAGGTCGGCGCTGACGCTGGCCTCTACCGTGCGGATGCTGTCGCTTTCCACGGCCATTTCCCAAGGAATGCAGGCCTTGTCCAGCGCGGCCTGAACGCCCTTGCGGAAAATGCACGCATGTTCATAGGCCAGCCGCAGCGGCCGCTGTTTCCAGGCCGAGCCGCCGATGGCGCCCACCCAGACCAGCGGCAGTTCGGTCAGCGTCTCCCCATCTTCGCCGCAGCCGTCCTCGGTCGTCAGGATGATGTCGACCTCGCCCTTGGCGAACAGTTCCCGCAAGCGCGTGGTGTAGGAGGACAGCAACTGCACCCGCACCCGCGGATAATCGGTCGCGAAACTGTTCAGCACCATCGGGATCGCCGGATAGACGATGTCATGGGGTACGCCCAGGATGACTTCGCCTTCGAATTCCTGCGCGGTCATGCGGGCATAGACCTCGTCATTCAGGGCCAGAATCCGCCGGGCATAGGCCAGGAGCTGGTCCCCGGATGCCGTCAGCCGAATCCGGCGTTCGGACCGGTCGAACAACTGCAGATCGAGCGCCTGTTCCAGCCGTTTCAACTGCATCGACACCGCCGACTGCGTCAGGTTCAGATATCCCGCGGCGCGGGTCACGCCGCCAGCCTCTGCCACCGCCACGAAAGAGCGGAGCGCGGTCATGTCCAGGTTGCGAGGCACATCACGATTCCTGATTCAATTGATAACGATCATTCGTTTGAAGAATGAAGCAGGTTTCGGCATAAGTATCAAGAAGCGTGATGCCTGACGCGCATCACATCACCAATGGTTAACAAGGTGTCGCCATGACCCATATTTCGACAGTCCCCCATCTTCGTTCCGGCGTTTCGCCCGTTCAACTGGTCCGCCGGATTGCCTTGGGCCTGCGCGCGGCAGAGCAGCGCCGCAGGCTTGCAACCCTTGATCCGGCCTTGCTGCGCGATATCGGTCTGACGCCCGAAGACGCCCTTGCCGAGGCGCGCCGTCCGGTCTGGGATGTTCCGTCAAGCTGGTTGCGCTAAAGCGCCAAGGCGCTGGCCGAAACCTTAACGAAATGCTGCGTTTTCGCGTGGGAATGCCTTGAAATGACGCCCCCTGTTGCCGATATTTCCCGGCAATGGCGGGGCGTTTTCTCATGCTGCCGCCGGTATTGGACCAAACAGGAGGCAGTCAATGGCTGACTACAACACGATCCGCGCCGGTCAGGCAGGTGTCCGCACCGCGCAGATCGACGAGGGCCTTCGCGCCCACATGAACAAGGTCTACGGCACCATGTCGGTGGGCCTTCTGGTGACCGCGGCCGCGGCCTGGGCGATTTCGGGCCTTGCGGTAACGACCGACCCCACCGGCGCCGTCGCGCAAATCAGTGCTGACAAATACCTGACCGGGCTGGGTCAGGCGCTTTATGCATCGCCGCTGAAATGGCTGATCATGTTCGCGCCGCTGCTGTTCGTGTTCGGCTTCAGCGCCGGCATCAACCGCATGTCGGCCTCGACCGCGCAAACCGTGTTCTACGTGTTCGCGGCCGTCATGGGTCTGTCGCTCAGCTCGATCTTCCTGGTGTTCACCGGCATTTCGATCGTGCAGACCTTCCTGATCACGGCGATCGCGTTCGCGGGCCTGTCGCTTTGGGGGTACACCACCAAGAAGGACATCTCCGGCTGGGGGTCGTTCCTGATCATGGGCGTGATCGGTCTGGTCGTGGCGTCCATCGTGAACATCTTCCTGCAGTCGCCTGCGGTCATGTTCGCGGTGTCGATCCTCGGCGTGCTGATCTTCGCGGGCCTGACCGCCTACGACACGCAGCGGATCAAGACGGACTACATCCAGCACGCGCAGATGGCCGATAGCGAATGGTTGGGCAAGTCGGCGATCATGGGGGCGCTGAACCTCTATCTCGACTTCATCAACCTGTTCATGTTCCTGTTGCAGTTCCTCGGCAACCGGGAGTGATCGCTCTTACAGCGACCTGACGCAAGACCGGCCCCGCCAGGCATCTGCCTTGGCGGGGCTTTTCTTTTCCGCGGGGCAAGTGGGTCAGGCGTTTCGCAGGGCCTAAGCCGGTTGGGCCGGGCCCGATGCGGTTAGCACAAGATCCAGCAGCGCCCAGGTTTCCCGCGCCTCGTCTTCCGTGATTTTTCGAACGGCATTGTCGAGATGGGTCAGCAGGTGGTCCCCGGGCGCGACGGTCTCGTGCTGAAGCATCCAGAGCGAGACATCCCGGCAGATTCCCTTTGCCTCGCACTTTGCGGTCAGGCCGTCGACCTTCACCACACGCATCGGAATCCCCATGCACATGCCAGCTTCCCCCCTGGAACTGGTATTTTCTGTGCGGGCACAAGTCGCGCCGTCCTTGACCTGCATCAAGGTTTGCGCGGCAACCTGCGCGGATGCTGACTGTAAGGCTGTCGACGGGAGGGGTCGCAACAGCGATGTCGGGAGAACGGTCCACGCTTGTGCTGGGGGTTGGCAACAGCCTGCTGTCCGATGACGGGGTCGGGCTGCATGTGCTTGACGCGGTTCGGGCGCGTGACCTGCCCCCGGACATTCTTTTATGCGATGGCGGCACCATCGGTCTTGCCCTGCTGGGCGAGGTCGCTGCCGCCGCGGCGCTGATTGCTGTCGATGCCTGCAACATGGGCGCTGCGCCCGGAGAGTTGCGTGTGTTTGAGGGCGTCGCGATGGATGCGATGCTCCGCGGCACCAAACGCTCTGCACATGAGGTGGCACTGGCCGATCTCTTGGATGCCGCACGCCTGACGGGGGCCTTGCCCGCGCACCGGGCGCTGGTCGCCATTCAGCCCGTTTCGACGGAATGGGGGCTTGAGCCGACACCGGAGGTCGCCGCGGCGGTGCCCCTTGCCGTCGATGCGGTTATGCACCTTCACCGGACATGGAGTTTGACCGATGCCTGACCCGGTGGTCCTCAGCCTTCTGGCCGAACTCGCCCGGCATCTGGACCACCTTGCCCTTACCGGTGAACCCGCCGCAATCGACCTGCGCAGTCTGCCGATCACGCCCCAGGGCCGCGAACGGCTTGAGGCGACGCTTGGCCGGGGGGAGGTGACGGCCACCATTCAGTCCGGCGGCCGGTCAGAAGTGGCGGAAACCGCCTATCCCGGGCTCTGGTGGGTGCGGCATCTGGGGGCGGGGGACCGCCTGCTGACCGAACGTCTTGAGATTGCCACGGTGCCAGAGGCGTTGGCCGCCGCACCGGCCGACATCGCCGCCGCATCCGCGCGGCTGGCCGCCACGCTGAACGCCCTGTCCGAGGGGGAGGAGACCCATGTCACATCATGAAACCATCGGCGAGGGGCTTGCCCGCCGCGGGATCTCGCGCCGGGCGCTCTTGCGCTATACCGCGTGGCTGGCCAGCCTGATGGCGCTGCCGCCGACGGCCTCGCGCGTGATGGCCGAAACCTTGGCCGGACAACCCCGCCAGCCGGTGATCTGGCTCAGCTTTCAGGAATGCACCGGCTGCACCGAAAGCCTGACGCGCTCCTTCAGCCCCACGCTGGAAGACCTGATCTTCGATCTGATCTCGCTCGACTATCACGAGACGCTGATGGCGGCCTCCGGCGCACCGGCGGAAGCGGCGCTGGAGGCGTCGCGAGAGGAAAACAGGGGCAAATACGTGCTGGTCGTGGACGGTTCCGTCGCAACGGGGCTGGAGGGCGCTTATTCGACCAATGCGGGCAAGACGAACCTTGCCACGCTGAAAGACCTCGCCGCCGATGCTGCGGCGGTGATCGGTGTCGGGACCTGCGCGGCTTATGGCGGCCTGCCGATGGCCGACCCGAACCCCACCGGGGCCAAGGCCATTGCCGACATCGTCAAGGACAAGCCCGTGGTCAACATCCCCGGCTGTCCCCCGATCCCAGAGGCCATCGCCGGGACCGTGGCCTATTTCGTGACCTTCGGAAAGCTGCCGGACCTCGACCATCTGAACCGGCCGCTTGCCTTCTTCGGGGATTCCATCCACGACCGCTGTTACCGCCGGACATTCTACGACCAGGGCAAGTTCGCCAAGGCCTTCGATGACGAGGGTGCGCGAAAGGGCTGGTGCCTTTATGAACTGGGTTGCAAGGGGCCGGTGACGTGGAACGCCTGTGCAACGCTGAAATGGAACGGCGGCACCAGCTTCCCGATCCAGTCGGGGCATGGCTGCATTGGCTGTTCCGAACCCGATTTCTGGGACAGGGGCGGGATCTATCAACCGCTATCGGCGGTGGTGATGGGCAAGCCCGCGCTGGTCGGCGGCGCGGCCGTGGTTGCCGGCGCCGCGGCGGGTACGGCCAGCGCGGTGCTGGCGCGCAAGCGCAAGGCCGCGGCCGAGGCGTCGGTTCAAAAGGCAAAAGAGGGGACGCAGGAATGACACTTCTGGATTTCGCCCGCGGACCGGCGATGAACGTGGCCATCGCGGTCTTTCTGGCCGGTGTCGTCTGGCGCCTGGTGGCGCTGCTGCTTCTGCCGCGCCTTCGCGACCGGTCCAAGCCCCGCGAGCGCGCACCTTGGCGCATACAGGCCGCCGCCGCCGGGATCGTGTCGCATATGAAGATTGCCAAGGGCCTTGGCGCTGCGCCGCGCTTTGCCGTCTGGAACGGCTATGTGTTCCATATCGGCCTTTTCATCATCGCCTTCTTCTTCACCCAGCATATCCTTGTGTGGGAGGGGCTGTTCGGCTTTGCATGGCCCGGCCTGCCGACGGGTTTCGTCACCGTCGTGTCGGTCATCACGCTGGCCTCTCTGGTCGCCGCGCTGGTGCGGCGGGTGGCCAGCCCGGTGCTGCGGCTTTTGTCCGGGATCGACGACTATGTCAGTTGGCTGCTGACGATGCTGCCGGTTCTGACCGGGCTGATGGCGCAATCGCACTTGTTCGTCCGCTACGACACGCTTCTGGCCCTTCATATCCTCTCGGTCGCCGCGATGCTGATCTGGCTGCCTTTCGGCAAGCTTTTCCATTCCGTGCTGGTCTGGATCACCCGCGGCCAGACGGGAATCTTCTACCGCCGTCGCGGCGTTTCCATCTGAGCCGTGCGGGAAAGGGACTGACCCATGAATGACAGACTCGTCGTCGACCCCATCACCCGGATCGAAGGTCACCTGCGGATCGAGGCAGAGACCGCCGCGGACGGCACCATCACCGGCGCGTGGAGTTCGGGCACCATGGTCCGCGGGATCGAGGTGATCCTGCAAGGCCGCGACCCGCGCGAGGCCTGGGCTTTCGCCCAGCGTATCTGCGGGGTGTGCACGCTGGTCCATGGCATCGCCTCGGTCCGCGCGGTGGAGGATGCGCTGGACTATGAGATCCCGCCCAATGCGCAGTTGATCCGCAACCTGATGGTCGCCGCGCAATATGTGCATGACCATGTGATGCACTTCTATCACCTGCACGCGCTCGACTGGGTCGATGTGGTCTCTGCCCTGTCCGCCGACCCGAAGGAAACCGCGGCGCTGGCGCAATCGATCTCCTCCTGGCCGAAATCCTCGGCGGGGTATTTCAGCGACATCCAGACCAAGGTGCGCAACTTCGTCGAACAGGGGCAGTTGGGCGTTTTCGCCAATGGCTATTGGGGGCATCCCGAATACAAGCTGCCGCCGGCGGCGAACCTGATGGCGCTGGCCCACTACCTTGAGGCGCTGGAATGGCAGCGCAATGTCGTGCAGATCCACACGATCTTCGGCGGCAAGAACCCGCATCCCAATTTCCTCGTGGGCGGCGCGCCGTCCCCGATCAGCCTTCAGGCGCAGGGGGCGTTGTCGGCCACCGCGGTGAACATGACGGGGCTGGAACAGATCCGCTCGGTCATCCGCGACATGCAGGCCTTCGTCGATCAGGTCTATGTGCCCGACACGCTGGCGATTGCGTCTTTCTACAAGGACTGGTTCGCCCGGGGGGAGGGGGTCGGCAATTTCCTGACCTATGGCGATTTCCCCGAGACGGGCAAGGAGGACCCGGCCGACTGGCTGATCCCGTCCGGTGCGATCCTGAACCGCGACTTGTCCACCATCCACCCCGTCGACATCACCGCGCCGGACGAGGTGCAGGAATTCGTCGCCCATAGCTGGTACGACTACAAGGGCGGCAAGGACGCTGGCCTGCATCCGTGGGAGGGGGAGACCAAGCTCAACTATACCGGGCCGAAGCCGCCCTACAGCCATCTCGATGTCGAGAAGGACTATTCCTGGCTGAAAAGCCCCCGCTGGAAGGGCAACGTGATGGAGGTGGGCCCGCTGGCCCGCGTTCTGATGCTGTACGCCAAGGGGCATGAGCCGACCAAGGATCTGGCGGGCAAGGCGCTGTCGCAGCTCGACCTGCCGCTGGAGGCGATGTTCTCGACCATGGGGCGCACGGCGGCGCGGACGCTGGAAAGCAAGATCATCGCCGATCAGATGACTGTCTGGTACGACGCGCTGATCGCCAATATCCGCGCAGGCGATCTGTCGGTCCACAATGAAACCAAGTGGGACCCGTCCGCATGGCCGGCTGAGGCCAAGGGCGTGGGCTTCATGGAGGCGCCGCGCGGCGCGCTGGCCCATTGGGTGGTGATCAAGAACGGCACCATCGACAATTATCAGGCGGTCGTGCCGTCCACGTGGAATGCCGGCCCGCGCGATGTCGAAGGCAAGCCCGGCGCCTATGAGGCCGCGCTGATGGACCGACACAAGCTGGCCGTTCCGGACCAGCCGCTGGAAATCCAGCGCACCATCCATTCCTTCGACCCGTGCATCGCCTGTGCCGTCCATGTCGTGGACCCCGACGGCGATCCGCTGGTCCAGATCAAGGTGAGTTGAGCCATGAACGCCCCCGTTGATGTCAAGGCCGCAACCGACGTCTTCCTTTCGAAGACGGAGGGCCATCTGGTCAGTTTTCTCGACGCCTGCGTGCATTGCGGGCTGTGCGCCGAGGCCTGCCATTTCCACGAGGCGACGGGCGATCCCCGCCACACGCCCGCCTACAAGCTGTTCCCGCTGGCAAAGGCCCATCGCAACGCCCGTTTCCCGTGGTCGCTGTTCACGCCCAAGCTGACCGAGGCGGATCTGAGCGAGTGGGAAGAACTGCTGTTCGACAGTTGCACCATGTGCGGGCGCTGCACCACGATCTGCCCGATGGGGATCGATATCGCCTCGATCATCGGGCAGGCGCGGCAGGCCTTCGTCGCGGCGGGGCTGGGGCCGGCCGACCTGATGCAGGCCGCGCAGAACTCGAAAGATCACGGCAGCCCCCTGGGCCTGACGCCTGAAAAGCTGCGCGACCGGGTGGAGTGGCTGGAGGACGAGAACGAAACCGAGATGCCGATCGACAAGGCGGGCGCCGAGGTCATGCTGACCGTGTCCTCGGTCGAGGCGATGAAATACCCCGACAGTCTGGCGGCCATGGCGAAGATCCTGAATCATGCGGGGATCAGCTGGACGTTTTCCACCAAGGGTTATGAGGCCACGAATTTCGGCTATCTGGCCGGGCGGGGCGATATCACGAAGACGATGACCATGCGGCTGGTCGAGGCGGCAGAGGAACTGGGCATCAAGACGCTGATCATCCCCGAATGCGGCCATGCCTATGGCGTGCTGCGCTGGGCGGGCGCCAACACCATCGGCCGCCCCCTGCCGTTCGAGGTGCGCCATATCACCGAATACATGGCGGACCTGAAGCGCGCCGGTAAGCTGAAGCTGACGCCGTTTAAGACCTCGATGACCTATCACGACCCCTGCCAGATTTCCCGCCGCGGCGGTGCGGCCGACGATGCGCGCTATCTGCTGGAGGATTTCGCGGAAGACTTCCGGGAAATGACGCCGACCGGCAATTACAACTGGTGCTGCGGGGGCGGCGGCGGCGTGCAGGCCATCGGCCGCGCGGCGGAGTTGCGCCACAAGGTGTTCCGCATCAAGACCGCCCAGACCGAGGCGACCGGGGCCGACATGCTGGTCTCGTCCTGTTCGAACTGCCGGTTGACGATGGACGAAAGCAAGACCGCGCTGAACTGGCAGGGCAAGCTGGGCAGCCTTGTGGAGATCATCGCCGACCATCTGGAGGGCGCGGAGGACTGAGCGCAGCCCCATAGGGCAGGGGGCCGGGCCGCGATGCCCGGCGCCTTGGCGATATCGGTTCAGGATGCGCCCGACACCTTCGTCCGCGGGGCGGTCAGTCGGCGGAGTAGAAGAACTCCTCCCGCACGATCTTGCCGTCCGCGACGGTGTAAAGACCCACCTCGCTCATCGCGTGCTCCTTGCCGGTGGCGATCTCCTTCGTCTTCATCTTGTAGTAGACGGCAAACCGGTCGGGGGCATGCAGGAACGGCCCGTCATGGCTGGCCTCCAGCATCTCCATCGCGCCTTCCCACCAGTCATGCTTGGCCCGGATCGCGTCCAGCCCCTCAGCCTCCCGCCCCTGGCCCATGTCGATCGGTTCGACCGAGACCGCGTCGGGCGCATAGAGCGTCTCCAGATTTTCCTTCGCCCGGTTCTCCTTCACGCCTGCAACAAGCTCCGCGGCAATCTCTTCCAGCGTCATGGGGGCCTCCGTTTGCTGATCCCTGTGGGGTGATCCTGCCTGCATTCTGCGGCGGGGCCAAGACGGTACGTCCCCGGGGCGGTCTGTCGAGTTTACCGCCGCGCCGGCTGCCCCTAACCTGCATGCAAGGGTCAAGGAGGGATGGCGATGGGTAACCCGCAACATGTAAAATGGCTGCTCGACGGCGTAGAGGCGTGGAATAGGCGGAGGCGCTCAGAAGGTTTTGATGCAGACCTTAGGAATGAGGACCTGGCTGGGGCTGTGTTGAATGGTGCCAATCTTCAAAAAACGACTTTATGGAAGGCTGATATGACTGATGCAAGACTTGTGTCAGCTGACCTAATGGAAGCTGACCTAACAGAAGCGACCTTGACCAAGGCAGACCTTAGGGGTGCAAAACTCGGACGAGCGTGCCTGATGAGCGCTGACCTTGAGCAAGCAGACCTTTCTGGAGCAGACTTAGGATGGGTGGATCTAAGGGGTGCGCGTTTACACGGCGCGAAGCTCGACAAAGCGAATTTGGCTAAAGCAGATGTCCGCTCACGTGAAGATCCGAAGCGCCTAACCGTCATACCATTTATTGTTCGGACGGATTTGTCCATGGCGCAAGGCCTGACACAAGATCAGGTCAACACGATGCTAGGTGATATGAGTACCATCCTGCCCGAGGGGTTGCACCGCCCGGAAGACTGGTCCGATTGGAAACAAGCGGAAAAGGGCGAAACCAGCGAAGAGGCGAATTCCCTGCCGGAGTATGAAGGTGCGGAACCTATGGAACCCGCCGAAGCTATCGAGCAAACATCTGCTCGTGACCTCAGCCGGTTCAGGGATCAAGTGTCGCTGCTTGTCCAGCTTGGACCGCAAGCCATCGCCTCGGCGGAGTTTTCGGCAGCGCAGATCGATCTGGCCATCGAGACCTACATGGAGGCCGCGGGTCGCCCGAACCAACTGCCGCCCGAGATGGAAGCCTTGCGCGTCCTAGGTCTGGCTTTCCAGCGGATCGGAGAGCTTGTTGCCGATGCAAATGCGCTTGACGGCGCCGTTGAACAGCGCAACGCGACGATTGCCGCGCTGGAAGAAAAGATCGCCTTTCTGGAACGCCAGATACGTGCTTTGGAAACTGCGCTCGCCAATGCAAACGATACGATGGCCCAACAGATCATCGTTGGGGTGGCGAGTGCTACAGGTGGCGCACTTCTCACCAGTGCGATCCTGATGGGTGGGGAACCCATATTGCACGCAGTCAAGGGAATCTGGCACCACGCCTTTCCCGGCGGCATGCCACCGCCTCCGCAGCCGACCCCACCCGTCATCACCGTTTGACGGCTCCACCCAATCCCGATTGCCTCCCCTCGCCCGCTCCCCTATATCCGCGCCCATGCTCGACGCGCCCACAAACCGCCCGCAACTGCCGCCGGAAATTGCCCGGCGGCGTACCTTTGCCATCATCAGCCACCCCGATGCCGGCAAGACCACGCTGACCGAGAAGTTCCTGCTTTACGGTGGCGCGATCCAGATGGCGGGGCAGGTGCGCGCCAAGGGGGAGGCGCGGCGGACGCGGTCGGACTTCATGCAGATGGAAAAGGACCGGGGCATTTCGGTCTCGGCCTCGGCCATGTCCTTCGACTATGGCACGTTCCGCTTCAACCTTGTCGACACGCCCGGCCACAGTGATTTCAGCGAAGACACCTATCGCACGCTGACCGCCGTCGATGCCGCGGTGATGGTGATCGACGGGGCCAAGGGCGTGGAAAGCCAGACGCAGAAACTGTTCGAGGTCTGCCGGTTGCGCGACCTGCCGATTCTGACCTTCTGCAACAAGATGGACCGCGAAAGCCGCGATACGTTCGAGATCATCGACGAGATCCAGGAAATGCTGGCCATCGACGTCACGCCGGCAAGCTGGCCCATCGGTGTGGGGTCCGATTTCCTGGGCTGCTACGACATGCTGAACAACCGGCTGGAACTGATGGACCGTGCCGACCGGAACAAGGTGGCGGAGTCGGTCAAGATCGAGGGGCTGGACGACCCCAAGCTGGCCGAACATGTGCCCGAACATCTGCTGGTGAAGCTGTTGGAAGAGGTCGAGATGGCGCGCGAGCTGTTGCCCGCGCTTGACCCCCAATCGGTGCTGGAGGGGCATATGACCCCGATCTGGTTCGGCTCGGCGATCAACTCCTTCGGCGTCAAGGAACTGATGGACGGGATCGGCACCTATGGGCCGGAACCGCAGGTACAGGCCGCCGAACCCCGCCAGATCGCGCCCGAGGAAGACAAGGTCGCCGGTTTCGTCTTCAAGGTGCAGGCCAACATGGACCCCAAGCACCGGGACCGGGTGGCGTTCCTGCGTATGGCCTCGGGCCATTTCAAGCGGGGCATGAAGCTGACCCATGTGCGGTCGAAGAAACCGATGACGGTGTCGAACCCGGTGCTGTTCCTGGCCTCTGACCGGGAACTGGCGGAAGAGGCCTGGGCGGGCGATATCATCGGCATCCCCAACCACGGGCAGTTGCGCATCGGTGACACCCTGACCGAGGGCGAGGCGCTGAAGGTCACCGGCATCCCGAGTTTCGCGCCGGAACTGCTGAAAAACTGCCGCGCGGGCGACCCGATGAAGGCCAAGCATCTGGACAAGGCCCTGATGCAGTTTGCCGAGGAAGGGGCCGCGAAGGTGTTCAAGCCGATGATGGGCTCGGGCTTTATCGTGGGCGTCGTCGGTGCCCTGCAATTCGAGGTTCTGGCCAGCCGGATCGAACTGGAATACGGGCTGCCCGTGCGGTTCGAACCAACCCAGTTCACCTCTGCCCGCTGGGTGCATGGGGACAAGGCCGCGGTCGATGCCTTCGCCGCGAAGAACAAGCAGCACATGGCCACCGACAATGACGGCGATGCTGTCTTCATGACCCGGCTGCAATGGGACATCGACCGGGTGCAGCGGGACCACCCGGAGTTGACGCTGTCCGCGACCAAGGAAATGCAGGTCTGACGAACGGCCCCGGCCCGGTTGGCCGGGGAAAACTCAGGCACGGCGCCGCCCGGCAAGCGCGACCACGCCCAGCCCGGAGAGCAGAAGCGCGGCGGGGACTGGAAGCGGCACCTGCGACGGCCCACCGTTCAGCCGGAAGGCGTCAAGGTCGCTGTCGGACAGCGCTTCGTCGAAGATGAAGACGTTGTCGACATAGCCAAGGAAGGCTTCGTTCAGGAAACTGGGATTGGTGCCAACGAAACTGACGCCGCCGAGCAAAAGACTGCTGCCGCAATAGCGGAAGCAATCAAGTGGCGCATGACAAATCCTCACGATAGCTCCCTGAGGCCCGCTCTTGAGACATCCCGGCTTGTGTCAAGCGCGTTGGCATCATGGTTCCCCACTGGCGCTGCCGCAAGCCGATCGGGTGGTTCCGAGGCGTTAGGCCCCCCGGTCCTGTGCGCCAACTGCACGGAGGCCCGGCTTCCGCGTTGCGATCAGGTTTTCGACGGCCTCACCGAATGCGCGCATCCCGCCCCCACAGTGCAACCTTAAGTGGCTGATTTTCGATCACTTTCCTGTTTCCCGGCCCCTTAACCGGTGTTAACGTTGACGTGGGGATAGGCCGAGAAATCGGCCCTGACTTGTGCCGCGTATTGGCGGCATCTGTCGCTGGGGTGGGTACATTGTATCCAGAAAACAGATGGAGTTAGATCTATGATCAAGAAGACTTTGACTGCGGTCGCGGCCTTGGCCCTGACCGCGAATGCTGCGTCTGCAGCAAATGTGCTGATTTTCGGCGATCGCGGCTATGCGCAGGACGAAGTGCAGACCATCCTTGAAGGGCAGGGCGATACGGTCACGAATGTGAGCCGTTCGAGCGTTCCGGTTGACCTGAGCGTGTTCGACACCGTCTGGTCGCTCAGCTACAACTCGTCCTACGGGACGGCGCTTGAAGACCAGCTGATTGACTTCGTCGCCAATGGCGGGGGGCTTTACCTGACCTTTGAACGTCCCTGCTGCGAAGCGGCGAATGACAGTGTGGAACGGATCATCGATTCCAGCCTGCTGGCCGGCGATGTGACCGTTGGCGGCTTTGGTGACGTGTCCGGCACCTTCACCTACAACGCGAACGCCATCGGGAACCTTGACGCCGATCTGGCCGTGGGCTGGCCTCCGTCGTCCCCGGGTCAGATTTCGGGTGTCAGCGGCCGCAACGTCGTGGTGTCGTCCGATGTGACCGGCCGGGCCGTGGCGGCTGGCTGGGACGAAACCGATCTCGGCGCTGGCCGGATTGCGGCATTCGGCGATATCGACTGGCTCAACTCTGTCGACGCGAACGAAGCGCAGGTTGTGCTGAACACGCAGGAATTCCTGTATGACGGCTATGTTGGCCCGAACCCCGATCCGGTCCCGCTGCCGGCGGGTGGCGTGCTTCTGGTGACCGGCCTGGGCGCCATGGTGGTCTCCCGCCGTCGCGCGACGCGTTGATCCATAGTCTTTTGAACGTCTTGAATGGGGCGGGTCCTGGACCCGCCCCATTTTCGTTTGCGGTCGGTGGGCCGGGCTGTTCAGACGGCGACCGCCAAACGATCCCAGCCGGTGATCTATACCTTTTGGGGCCGCGCGATCAGCACGTCGCAGGGTGGTTCACGGATCATGTCGTTGGCAAGGCTGCCGAGGATCGAGGGCGCGGCCCCTGCGCGGCCATGGGCGCCAAGCGCCAGAAGGTCCGGTTTCAGCGCGGCGATCCGTTCGGCCAGCACCTGATGGGCGGCGCCTTCGGCGATGGTGACGTCTTTCAGACGCGCGGCTATGGCTGAGTCCTTCCGCCATGCCGAAAGGCGGTCTTCCGCCTCTCGGTGAAACGGCGCCTCGGCCCCGGCGGAGCCGACCGGCGCGATGAAGCCGTGATAGGGAATATGCAGGGCATGGACGCCGAAAAGATCGGCCTCGGGGGCGAGGGTCGCGGCAAGGTCTGTCGCAGCGGTCGAGGCGGGGCTGAAGTCAAGCGCGGCCAGCACGGTGGAGTAGGTGTGATCGACCGGGTCATGGACCAGCAGCACCGGAACGGGGCAGAGCCGCACGATCCGCTCCATCGTCGTTTCGCGTAGCAGGTCGAGGAAGGGGCGCGGCCGATGCAGGCCGAGAACCAGAAGATCGGCCCCCGCTTCCGCAGCCACCGCCGGGATGCCATGCGCCGGGTCGTCGACGATCACGCGGGTGTCGTGGCAAACCTCGCCCGAATAGGGGACAGAGGCGGCAAATTGCGCAAGGCGCAGTTCGGCGGCCTCGCCCATCTGGGTCGCGATCTCGGCGGGCAGGGCTTCATCGATGACCGAAAGAAGCAGCAGCTTGGCATCATGCCAGTTCGCAAGGCGAAAGGCGCGCTGCACGGCACGGTCGGCACGGGGGGACAGGTCGGTTGCGACGACAATGGTTTCCGGCACCGGCAAACTCCCTTCAGATGCCCGACATGATCGGCCTGCTTGCTTCGGCCTGTCAAGCGGTCGGGTTCAAGGTCCGTATATACATTGCATAGCCATTTCCATCGGGTATGGTTGGCGCGAGGTGGCGGTGGAGGAAAACGGGATGAAGACCGTTCTGATTGCCAATCGCAAGGGCGGTTGCGGGAAAACGACGATTGCGGTGACCTTGGCGGCCGCGTTGGCCGACGGTGGCTGGAAGGTGGCGCTGGCCGATGCCGATCCGCAGAAATCATCGTGGCGCTGGCTGAAGCGGCGGCCGGAAGACGTGCCGGAAATCCGCCCGCTGGACTGGTCGGAACCCGCGATGCTGGGCAAGGGTACGAAAGGGACCGACTGGATCATCGTGGACGCGCCCGGGTCTCTCTACGAAGAAACGGCTGCTCAGTTGGTGGCTGAGGCAAAGGCCGTGGTGGTGCCCGTCTTGCCGTCGTTCTTCGATGCCGATGCCACGCGGCGGTTCCTGAAGGAAATCGACGGGATCAAGCGCATCCGAAAGGGCAAGGTCGGGGTCGAACTGGTGGCCAACCGCGTGCGTGCGCGGGGGCGCGATGCGACCCGGCTTGCCGCCTTTGCCGAGAAGATGGGGCAAATGCCGGTCGCGACGATTGCGGAACGTGTCGCCTATGGCGACCTGGCCGAGGTCGGGCTGACCGTCTTCGACAAGCCCCAGAAGCTTTATGCGCCGATGCGCGCACAGTGGACCCCGCTGCTTGCCGCCCTGACGGTGTGACGCATTGACCGCATCTGTGGGTAAGGTTGGTTAACAAATATCGGCGGGATTACATTCAGGGTCCCGCGGATACGGCGACGGGTCCGTTCCCTGCGGGCTTTTCGGGGCGTATGCTCCGGGCCGCGTCTGTATCCGTCCCCCACGGGTGCAGGCGCGGTCCGCCAGGCCTGTGTGTCAGTATGTCGGGGCAGTAGACAGCCCGCGATACCAGCGAACGATCTGTGCCCGCTCGGCATCTTGCATCATCATGACGTTGCCCGGCGGCATGGCATGGCTCAACCCCGCCTGCAGGTAAACCTCACGCGCATGGGCGGCGATCTGTGCGTCGGTGTCGAAGCGGACATGTTTCGGCGGCACGCGCAGGCCGGGCCAAAGCGGTTCGGCGGTGTGGCACATGGCACAGCGGCCCTGCACGATATCGCGCACCTCCTCGAACCCGGCCGCGGCGACGACTGGTTCCAGATGGGAGGGCAGGGCGGCCTCTTCGGCATAGGGGTCGCCCTTGAACATCGGTGCCGACGACAACGCCATGATCGCGGCAAAGACGATGGCCGTGGCGGCCCATGTCCAGTTCGGGCGACCCTGCCGGGCGTGCATCGTGTTGAAGTAATGTCGGATCGTCACGCCCATCAGGAACACAAGGCTTGCGATCAGCCAGTTGTATTGGCTGGCGAAGGCCAGCGGATAGTGGTTCGACAGCATCAGGAAGATCACCGGCAGCGTCAGGTAATTGTTGTGCATCGAGCGCAGCTTGGCGATCTGGCCGTATTTGGCGTCCGGCACGCGCCCGGCCTTCAGATCCGCCACCACGATCCGCTGGTTCGGCATGATGACCAGAAAGACATTGGCCACCATGATCGTGCCGGTGAAGGCTCCCAGATGCAGCAGCGCGGCGCGACCCGTGAAGACCTGCGTATAGCCCCACGCCATCACCACGATGATCGCGAACAGGATCAGCATCAGCACCGTCGGCCGTTTGCCCAGCGGGCTGCGGCACAGCAGGTCGTAACAGATCCAGCCGATGGTCAGCGACGCCGCCGACAGCCCGATCGCCTGCCACTGGGTCAGTTCCATCTTTGTGTAGTCGATCAGGAACAGGTCTGCCCCGACCCAATAGACGATGGCCAACAGGATCATCCCGGATATCCAGGTCCAGTAGGCTTCCCATTTGAACCATGTCAGATGTTCGGGCATGTGGTCGGGGGCGACTGCGTATTTCTGAATATGGTAGAAACCGCCGCCATGCACCTGCCACTCCTCGCCGAGTACGCCGTGGGGCATGTTGGGCGCTTTGGTCAGGCCGAGGTCCAGCGCGATGAAGTAAAAGGACGACCCGATCCACGCGATGCCGGTGATCAGATGCAGCCAGCGCGCGGCGAATTCCAGCCAGTCCCAGATCAGGGCCATATCGAACATGGGCGTCTCCCTCGCTTTGGCGCCAAGCTATACGCGGCCTGGGCTTTCTGATAATTCCTGATACTCCCGATCAGTTTCAAAAAGTCCCGAATAATCGCCGATGACCAACCTCAACAACATCCGCATGTTCGTCCGGGTCTACGAATTGGGCAACATGTCCGCGGCGGCGCGCGATTTGCAGGTTTCCGCGGCGGTCGCGTCCTCGCGTATCGCAGAGTTGGAAAAGCATCTGGGCATTCGCCTTTTCGTGCGCACGACGCGGTCGATTCAGCCGACCGAACAGGGCCGCATCTATTATCCCAAGGCGGTGCAGGTGATCGAGGCCGTGGACGAGGCAGAGGCCGCGGTGCACGAGGTCACGCAGAACCCGCGCGGGTCGATCTTCGTTTCGGCGCCGCTGGGGGTGGGGCGGCGGCTGATCGCGCCGAACGTCGTGCATTTTCAGGCCCTGTACCCCGAGATCCATGTGCGCCTGCGCCTGTCCGACCGGAATGTCGATTTGCGGGGGGAGGGGTTGGATGTCGGCTTCGTCCTGGGCGCATTGCCGGATTCGGGCCTCCGCGTCCGGGCGTTGGCCGATTGCCCGCGGATCCTGTGTGCGGCGCCGTCCTATATCGAACGCCGGGGCATGCCCGAAACCGGGGCCGATCTGGTCGCGCAGGGGCATGACTGCCTGCTTCTGCGCTTTCCCGGCTCGACGGAATTCCGCTGGACCTTGCGCACGCCCGAAGGCCCCCAGCGGTTCGAGGTCAAGGGCCCCTATGCCTGCGACGACGGCGATGTTCTGACGGCATGGGCGCTGGACGGGTGCGGGATCGTTCTGAAGCCTGTCTTCGACGTGGCCGGGCATCTGGCCAGCGGCGCCCTTGTGCCGGTTTGCACCGCGACCCCGCCGCCCGATGCGCAACTGGCCTGCCTGTTCCCGCACAAGCGAAATCAGGATCCGAAAAGCCGGCTGTTCATCGAGTTCATGGCCGACAGGATCAAGGCAGAATTGCGCGCGCGGCAGCGCCCAGGCTAGCACAGCCGATCCTGCCGGTGCCGGTCACCCCCGCAATCGGCACAGGCGGCGGAGCAGCCAGAGCGGCCCCGCAACACCGACCACCAGCGCACCGGCCATCACCGTCAGGCCCTGCAACAGTAGCGCCCCAATCCCCACGCACAGCAGGCCCACCGTCACGGCCCCTATGCACTTTACCCGAAAATACTGCGCCGCCGCGGCCGCCAAAAGCAGCGCGCCCGCGACCAGACCCAGAACATGGGCGCCGGATACCGCCATTGGCGGCACGCTGTCCCGCAAGAGGCCCATCGCCGGGCCGTGCGGCCCCCGGATGCCCGAGAGCACCAGAACGGCCCCCGCCACAAGGGTCAGACCGATGGTCAGGCCGGGTACACGCGGCAGCAAGGCCCTGACCACCAGCCGCCTGGCATAGGCAATACCGCCGCGATTGCGATGTGCCTCGACCACCGCCCCGGCGATGACGGCCAGAAGAAACGGCAACAGGGTATAGACCGCCCGGTAGAGGATCAGCGCCGCCAGTGCATCGGCGCGGCCGTGGGCCCCGGTCGCGGTCAGGATCGTGGCCTCGAACACGCCAAGGCCGCCGGGCGAATGGCTGAGGATGCCAAGGCTGATGGCAATCCCGAAGATCGCGAGGAACTCGACGAAATTCACCGACAGGTCAGGGGGGTACATGATATGCAGCACCATGCCCGAGGCGACCAGATCGGCCACCACCGCGCCCGTCAAACCCACCGCGGTCCGAAAGCTCGGCATCGGGATCTCTCGCCCGAACAGGCGCAGCGGAACGCCCGCGCGCCGGCCGATCAGGGCCCAGACCAGCCCGGTCAGCGCCAGCAGCGCCAGCCCGATCGCGGTCTGCAACAGGCCCGAGACCGGCAGCAGGTCTTCGATGCTGGCCGGATGCAGGCTGAGGACCCCACCATAAAGGACAAGCGCGCCAAGGCTGTAGGCGAGGCTGTTATATGCAAAAAGGCTGGCCACTTCGGTCGCCTGCACGCCGAAGGGGGCATAGGCGCGGTATCTGACCCCCACGCCGGTCACATAGGCCGCCCCCAGCAGGTTTGAGACCGCGGTTGCAGCGGCGCCGGTGGCCATCGACATGCGCAGCGGAACCTTACGGGGCGCGATGTCTTTCAGGCTCAGCACATCCATCGTGCCGATGAAGGCGAAACTGACGAGCATGGCCAGAATGCCAAGCCCCACACGCCCCGGCGGAACCTCTTGCAGGCCTTGCGTGATTTCCGAAAACTCGATCTGCCGCGTCGCGCCGTGCAGCAGCCAGATCGATATCCCGATGAAGGCCGCGGTCAGGATCAGGCGGCCTGCCCTGGACAGTACTGCACTGCGCACCATGTTCGCGCCCCAGCGTTCGTTTCCCCGCTTGGATATATGACATGTCTGCCCGAAACGTCGATGATCATGCGCGGGGAAGGGCGAGGGGCCGCACCCTTTGGCCGCCCGTGGAAACCGTATCGCGCGTCTGGGTGCGTGATGGCATGGCGACCCGCCGTTGCCATGTCCGCATGCTGACGGAACGGGCCGCAAGCAGGGCTGCGCCGGGGCCACGCCCGGTGTATGACCGCTTAAGACGGCAGGGACGACAGGACATGCAAAACAACAGGTCGAGGGGGTTGAGCATCGCGCAGTTGCGCGCGGTGGAGGCCGTGGCAAGGCTGGGCAGCTTTTCGGCCGCGGCCAAGGACCTTGCCGTGTCGCAGCCCTCGGTCTCCAACAATGTGGCGGCGCTGGAACGGATGTCGCGTGCGCTGTTGTTCAACCGCGATGGATACTCGATCCGCCCGACCGCCGCGCTTGAGGCGGTTCTGCCGCAGATCCGGGCGCTTCTGGTGCTGTACGGCGATATCGATGCGGCCTTTTCGTCGGCGCGCACGATGGCGACCGGAAGCTTGCGGATCGGATATTCCACCTATCAGCTTGCCATGCCGGTGATCGGGCGGTTCATGCAGGACTATCCCGGCATCCAGATCGAGGCGCGGTCCCTGGCCTCGGCCGATGTTCTGGCCGCCCTCGATGCCGGTCAGATCGATGTGGGGTTCATCACCGGGCGAGAGGTGCCCGGGCATCTTCGCGGAACCCTTCTGATGGACACGCCCATCGTGCTGGTCGCCCCGCCCGACCATCCGTTCGCGCGGGCGGGGCAGGCCGACTGGGGCCAGATCGCTTCTGTGCCGCTTATCACGCGCGAGAAGAGTTCAGGCACGCGACTGCTGTTCGAAGGCGCCGCGAAACTGGCGCGAATCGAGTTGAACACCGTGCTGACGCTGGGGTCATGGGGATCGATCGTGGCCATGGTGCAGGCCGGTGTGGGCCTTGGTCTGGCGCTGCGGGCGGAACTGACGGAGTCCGACGGCCTGCTGCCGGTCCGGATCGGTGACGGGCGTCTCTCCGCCGGTCATTTTCTTGTATGTCAAAGGGATATGGTCCACGTCTCAGCCGTGGAGGCGATCCTGACCTTGGCTGAAACCCTTTATGACAGCCATGTGTAGAAAGGCATTTGATAGCCAAAGGCTATAATTTCTTAATCCTTTACATCCCTGTCACAGGGGCAGGCCAACAGGCATGGGTCCTTTCGCACGACGGAGATCCCAATGACGAAAGCCCTCCTGCTGTCCGGTGCTGCCCTTGTGTTTGCGCTGCCTGCCCTGGCCGACTGCCCGGCCGTGACCGTGGCCGACATGGGCGGCCTGACGCCCGACTATCCGGAACAGTTCGAACTGGCCGAGTTCGAGGCCAAGGCCGGTTGCGATCTGGCGTTCGCGCAAAACCCGGCCATCGCCGAGATGAACGGCCGGATCGTCGGCAACGGCGCCCTGCCCGCGCTGGAGGAGCGCCTGCCCGAAGAGCCGCTTGTCGTCGCCCCGTATGAGGCCATCGGCCAGTATGGCGGCACGCTGACCGGCCTGTCGCGCGGCACCGAGTCCGGCACGTCGGACCTGCTGTCGGTCCGTCACGTCAACCTTGTGCGCTATTCCGACGACCTGCAGACCATCGTGCCGAATGTCGCGAAGTCCTGGGCGTGGAACGACGATTTCACCGAACTGACCTTCACGCTGCGCAAGGGCCACAAATGGTCCGACGGCGCCCCCTTCACCGCCGAGGATGTGGCGTTCTGGTACAACGATGTCCTGATGAACCCGGCCGTCATCGAAAAGGCCCCGGGCCGCTGGCTGTTCGACGGCAAGCCCGCAACGGTCGAGGTCCTCGACGATGTCACCGTGAAGTTCACCTTCCCGGTCGCGCAGCCGAACCTGATGAACCGCTGGGCCATCGACTATGGTCAGACCTTCCTGCCCAAGCACTTCCTTGGCAAGTATCTCGACAAGTACAACGCCGACGCTGCCGCGCTGCGCGAGAAGGACGGCTTTGCCGATGAAAGCGAAGCGGTGAACTTCTACTATGGCAATTCCGACTGGAAAGACGTGCCCTCGCCGCTGATGAAGGATGCGGAAAAGGCCACCAGCCTTGCCGCCGCGGTCATGCCGACGCTGGAATCCCACATCGTCATCGAGGAAAACACCGAAGGCCGCCACCTGGTCGCCAACCCGTATTTCCACATGGTCGACACCGCCGGCAACCAGTTGCCCTATATCAACGAGATCAACGAGGAATACGTGCCCGAGCGCGAGGTCGTGAACCTGCGCATCATGAATGGCGAGGTCACGTGGAAGCAGCAGGCGATGCAGCTCAACGACTTCCCGCTGCTGAAAGAGAACGAGGCGAAGGGCGACTATACCGTCGTGCTGGCCCCCACGCTGGGCCAGACGCCCTATTACAGCTTCAACCGCACCCATAAGGACCCGGTCCTGCGCCAGATCTTCAACGATGTCCGCTTCAGCCGGGCGATGTCGATGGGGCTCGACCGCGACGAGATCAACGAGATCGTCTATCTCGGGCAGGGCCGCCCGATGCAGACCGCGGCGACCGAATACAAGACGGTGCCGTTCCTGTCGGCCGAAGACCTGATGGACTATGTCGCCTATGACGTCGAAGCCGCCAACGCCCTGCTGGACGAGATGGGGCTGGAACGCGGCGGTGACGGTATGCGGATGCGCCCCGACGGAAAGCCGCTGGCGATCCGGATCGTCTTTGCCAGCCAGGGCACCGCGTCGCAGTTGCACGAACTGACCGCCGGCTACTGGAACGATCTGGGCGTGCAGGTCGATGTGCGCGAGGTCACCTCGGACGAATACCGCGCCGCGGCCAACGCGAACGAGGTCGACGTGCTGACCTGGAAGAACGACGGCGTGTCCGGCCCCAATATCAGCCAGGACGTCACCGACGCGATCTTCCCGGGCGATCCGTTCAACCCCAAGGGCCATGCGGACTGGGCGACGTGGATCGAGACCGACGGCGCCTCGGGCACCGAGCCGCCGGCCTATATCAAGCGCCTGTTCGCGGCCGCGGCGGAGTTCACCAAGCATCCGCTTGGGTCCGACGAAAGCAACAAGCTTGGCGCCGAGATCATGCAGATCCATCTCGACAACATGATCAAGATCGGGGTCGTGGCCGACATCCCCGAACCGATCGTCTATGCCAACGCGCTGAAGAACGTGCCGACCTTCACTGCCAAGGCCTACGACTACTACTGGACCTATCCCTACCGGCCCCAGCAGTGGTTCCTTGCCCAGTAATCGCGTGATCGCGTGACCGGCCGAGGCGTCCGCGACGGCGCCTCGGCCTCCCTCCTTCCCATCGCAAGAGACGCCCGGACATGTTGCGGTTCACGGCAGAACGCTTGGTCGGCATGATCGTCACGATGCTTCTGGTGTCGCTGATGGTCTTCATCATCATGGAACTGCCGCCGGGCGACTACGCGGACCGCTATGCCTTCCGGAAATACTCCGGCACCGGCGTGTCCGTGACCGAGGCCGATATCGAGGCGATCCGGGCCGAGCTGGGCCTCGATAAATCCATGATCTTCCGATACTTCGACTGGATTGGTAACATCGTCCTGCATGGCGATTTCGGGCAGGCCTTTGCCTTTGAAACCTCGGTGACCAAGGTCATCGGCGACAAGGCGTTCCTGACGACCGCGATCCTCTTCGGCACGCTGATTATCACCTATCTGGTCTCGATCCCCATCGGCATCTACGCCGCGGTCAAGCGTGCCTCGCTCGCCGATTACGGGCTGACGATCTTCTCTTACCTCGGGCTCGCGCTGCCGAACTTCCTGTTGGCACTCCTGATGCTCTATTTCGCGAACAAGTGGTTCGATGCCGATATCGGCGGGCTCTTCTCCTCCGACATGCGCGATGCGCCCTGGTCGCTGGCCAAGGTCTGGGATCTGATCACCCATCTGTGGCTGCCCGCCTTCGTCCTGGCATGGTCGGCGGTGGCCTACCAGTTGCAGACGGTGCGGGCGACCATGTCGGACGAGTTGAACAAGCTGTCGGTCACCGCGGCGCGGGCCCGCGGCGTGCCCGAGATGAAACTGTTGGTCAAATACCCCGCCCGGCTGGCCATCAACCCGGTGGTGTCGACGATCGGCTTTGACGTGAACCGGATCTTTTCCGAACTGCCCATCGTCGCGGTGGTCCTCGGCCTGACCGAATTGGGAGAGCTTCTGCTGCGCGCCTATCTGGACCTCGACATGTATGTGGCCGGTGCGATCCTGCTGATGCTGACCTTCATGATCGTGTTCATGAACTTCCTGTCCGACATCCTGCTGGCGTGGCTCGACCCGCGCATCAAGCTGGGGGGCTGACGCGATGACCGACACCACGAAACCGGACCCCGACGAGGCGCAGCGCCTGCGCTATTACTCCGCCTCGCAATGGACGCTGATCTGGTGGCGCTTTCGCCGGCACCGCGCCGCGATGGTGGCCGCGACCGTTCTGGGCCTGATGGCGCTGATGGGCCTGTTTGCGGAGGTCGTGGCGCCCTATGGCACCACCAGCCGCAATGCCAGCTATATCGACGGCCCACCGCAGGTGCCGATGTTCTGCGACCATCAGGGATGTTCGCTGCGCCCCTTCATCCACGGCGTGCGGACAGAGCGCGACCCGGTGACCCTGCGCAAGAAGACCGTGCCCGACCCCGAGACGCGGGTCTATGTCAGCTTCTTCGCGAAGGGGGAGAAGGTGGACTTGCTGGGGGCGATCCCGACCGACCGGCACCTGTTCGGCCTCGATGATGCGAAGGCGCGGCTACATCTGTGGGGCACGGACGAGTTGGGCCGCGACGTCTTTTCCCGCACGATCTACGCCACGCGCACCTCGCTTTCCATCGGGGTGTTGGGGGTCCTGATCTCTTTCGTGCTGGCGCTGATCATCGGGGGCATCGCGGGGTATGCGGGCGGGCGGGTGGACGCCGCGATCCAACGGGTGACGGAGGTCGTGCGGGTGATCCCGATCATCCCGCTTTACATGGGGCTGGCCGCCGCCATGCCCAAGGAATGGTCGACCACGCAGGTCTATTTCGCGATGACGCTGATCCTGGGCCTGTTCGGCTGGCCGACGCTGGCGCGACGCATACGCTCCCAGCTTCTGTCGATCCGGAACGAGGATTACGTGGTCGCCGCGCGGTTGGCGGGTGCGCGCCCCTCGCGCATCATCTCGCAGCATATGCTGCCAAGCTTCACCAGTTTCATCATCGTCGATCTGGTGATCAGCTTCCCCTACATGATCCTGTCCGAAACCGCGCTGTCCTTCGTGGGCCTTGGCCTGCGCCCGCCGACCGTCAGTTGGGGCGTGATGCTGCAGCAGGCGCAATCGGTCCGGGTGATCGAGCAGACGCCGTGGCTGTTCATCCCAGCCGTGTTCGTGGTGGTTGCGGTGCTGGCCTTCACCGTGATCGGCGACGGCTTGCGCGATGCCGCCGACCCCTACAGCGATGCGAGGTGAGGCGATGGACGATCTTCTGAGGGTCGAGAACCTGACCATCTCCTTCCGCACGGATGAGGGGCTGATCACGCCGGTGCAGGATGTCAGCTTTGCCGTGCAAAAGGGGCGCACGCTGGGTCTGGTGGGTGAAAGCGGTTCGGGCAAGTCGGTGTCGACCAAGGCGGTGATGCGGCTTCTGCCCGGCAACGCGGTGATCGCGCCGGAAGGGCGGATGGCCTATACCGCCAAGGACGGGCAGGTGATCGAGGTCGAGAAACTGAACCCGACCTCCCGCGCCCTGCGCCGGTTGCGCGGGGGGGAGATCGGAATGATCTTTCAGGAACCGATGGCGAGTTTCAGCCCGGTCTACACCGTCGGCAACCAGATGGTGGAGGCGATCCGCCTGCACCGCGAAAAGAATGCGCGCAAGGCCCGGCAGATCGCCATCGAGATGCTGGAACGCGTGGGCCTGTCCGAACCCGCCACCCGCGTGGATCAGTACCCGCACGAGATGTCGGGCGGCATGCGACAGCGGGCGATGATCGCACTTGCCCTGTCGGCGGGTCCTGCGCTGCTGATCGCCGACGAACCGACCACCGCGCTGGACGTGACCATTCAGGCGCAGGTGCTGGACCTGATGCGCGAGTTGCAGCGCGATCTGGGGATGGGCATGATCTTCATCACCCATGATCTGGGCGTGATCGCGCAGATCGCGGACGAGGTCGCGGTGATGTATCTGGGCACCATTGTCGAACGCGGCCCCACGCGCGCGGTCATCCGCGACCCCAAGCATCCCTATACCCAGGGGCTGTTGGCCGCGATCCCCAGCCTCGACCGGCTGAACGACCGGATGTCCCCGGTGCCGGGCGACATCCCCAGCCCGACGGAACGCCCGCGCGGCTGTGCCTTTCACACCCGATGTGCGCAGGCGATGGCCGGGCTTTGCGACGTACAGACCCCCCGCGAGATCAGCCCCGAACCCGGCCGGGCCGTCCGCTGCTGGCTGCACGACGAAAAGGGAAGGTCCGCGGCATGACGAATACGCTTATCGAGGTGAAAAACCTCTCGGTCCGCTTCCCCGTGAAGAAGCGCAGGCTCTTCCGGACAGAGGTGCAGGAACTGGCCGCGGTGGACGATGTCAGCTTTGACATCAAGCAGGGCGAAACCGTTGGGCTGGTGGGCGAGTCCGGTTCGGGCAAGACGACGGTGGGCCGCGCCATCCTGCGCGCCATCGACCCCAGTGAGGGCGAGGTGATCTTTCACACCCACAACGCGGATGTCGACGTCGCCCATACCGAGGGCGAGGACCTGCGCCGCTTCCGCACCCATATGAACATGATCTTCGCCGAAGGCCCGGTGCATCTGTCATCCATGGCGCAGGATCGGTTACGGCTTTTCCGGTCCCGGATGAGCCTTGTCTTTCAGGACCCGTATTCCAGCCTGAACCCCCGGATGACCGTGCGCGACATCATCGCCGAACCGCTTGTCGCCTCTGGCATGATGAAGAACCGCGAAGAAATCGATGCCCGCGTGCGCGAGATCGCAGGCCGCTGCAAGCTGAACATCGAACATCTGCGCCGTTTTCCCCACGCATTTTCCGGTGGGCAGCGGCAGCGGATCTGTATCGCCCGCGCGCTGGTCTCTCGCCCCGATTTCGTGGTCTGCGACGAAAGCGTCTCGGCGCTGGACGTGTCGATCCAGGCGGAGATCGTGAACCTTCTGAAGGACCTTCAGGAAGAAATGGGGGTGGCGTTCCTGTTCATCGCCCATGATCTGTCGGTGGTCGCGCAGATGAGCCACCGGGTGGCGGTGATGTATGTCGGCAAGTTCGTGGAATATGCCCCGACGGAGCAACTCTTTTTCGCGCCGCGGCACCCGTACACCCATGCGCTGCTGTCGGCGATCCCGCAGGCCGATCCCGATGCCGGTTTCGAACCGATCAAGCTGACCGGCGAAATCCCCAATCCGTTGGACGCACCGTCGGGCTGCCGGTTCCGCACCCGCTGCCCCCATGCCCGGCCCGACTGTGCGTCCCGCGCGCCGGAGTGGCGGGAAATCGCGCCCGATCATTTCGTCGCCTGCCATTTCGCCGAAGAATTCGATTTCAGCCGCCCGCAGGCGCGGGCCGCGGAATAAGAAGGGGTCCGTATATGACGCCGATCAGTCCTTTGCCCGCCCCGCGTCTGGGCGAGCCCTATCTTCTGACCCCGGGGCCGCTGACCACGTCCTATGAGGTGAAGTCCGCCATGCTGCGCGACTGGGGCAGCTGGGACGCCGATTTCCGCGCGCTGACGGCCGGGATGCGCGCGGGCCTCGTCGACCTTCTTGGGCCGGGCAAGGACGACTATGACTGCGTGCCGATGCAGGGCAGTGGCAGTTTCGCGGTCGAGGCGATGCTGGGCAGCTTCATCCCTCGGGGCGGCAAGGCGCTGGTTCTGGCCAATGGCGCCTACGGGCAACGGGCGGCAGAGACGCTGCGCTATCTGCATCGCGATCACGTGGTGCTGGACAAGGGCGACTACCTGCCGCCGCGGGGCGACGAGGTGGCGCAGATGCTTGCCGCCGATCCGGCGATCACCCATGTCGTCGCGATCCATTGCGAAACGTCCTCGGGCATCCTTAACCCGATCGGGGAAATTTCGGATGCCGTGGCAGCGGCTGGCCGGGTGCTGCTGATCGACTCCATGTCGGCCTTCGGTGCCGTGCCCGTGTCGCCCGAACATCTGATTTTCGACGCGATGGTGTCCTCCGCCAACAAGTGCATCGAGGGCGTGCCGGGGTTTGGCTTTGTCCTCGCACGGAAGACGGCACTGGCGGCGGCCAAGGGCAACGCGCATTCGCTGGCGCTCGATCTCCACGCGCAATGGGCGCATATGGAAAAGACCAGCCAGTGGCGGTTCACGCCCCCGACCCACGCGGTTGCCGCCTTTGTCGAGGCGCTGAAAGCGCACAAGGCCGAAGGCGGCGTCGCGGGGCGGGGTGCGCGCTATGCTGAAAACCGGGACGTGCTGGTGGCGGGCATGCGCGAGCTGGGGTTCGAGACGCTGCTGGACGACCGCTGGCTTTCGCCGATCATCGTCACCTTCTTCTGCCCGGCGGACCCGGCCTTTGCCTTCCCAGCCTTCTATGATGCGATGAAGGCGCGGGGGTTCATTCTCTACCCCGGCAAGCTGACCGTGGCCGAGAGTTTCCGCATCGGCTGCATCGGGCAGATGGACGCCGCCGTGATGCGGGCCGTCGTGGCGGCGGCGGGCGAAGTTCTGAAAGACATGGGCGTGACAAGCGCCGCGCCGCCGCCCCAGGCACTGGCCGAACGGGCCCGGCTGGCGAATTGAGGGAGGACGACATGACCAAGTTCAAGGCCGCGGTGTTCGACTGGGCCGGCACCACCATCGATTTCGGGTCTTTCGCGCCGATGGGGGCCTTCGTGAAGGCCTTTGCCGAATTCGGGATCGAGGCGACGATCGAACAGGCCCGCGCCCCGATGGGCAGCGCGAAATGGGATCATATCCACGCGATGATGGAGATGCCCGCCATCGCCCAGCAATGGGCCGCGAAATACGGCGCGCCGCCGTCCGATGCCGATGTCGACAAGGTCTACAAGGTGTTCGTGCCGATGAACGAAGACGTGGTGGCCGACTATGCCACGCTGGTGCCCGGCACGCTGGAAATGGTGCAGAACCTGCGGGCCCGCGGCATGAAGATCGGCTCCACCACCGGCTATACCCGCTCGATCATGGAACGCGTGCTGCCCAAGGCCGCCGCGCAGGGGTATGCGCCCGATAACCTCATCTGTTCCGACGATCTGCCGGAGGGGCGGCCTGGGCCGCTGGGCATGTATAAGTGCTTTGTCGATCTGGTGGTCCATCCGCCGCAAGCGGTGCTCAAGGTCGACGACACCGCCCCCGGGATTGCCGAGGGCGTGGCAGCGGGCTGCGTCACGGTTGGCGTGGCGCTGTCGGGCAATGCCGTGGGCAAGACCCCCGAAGAGCTTGCCGCGATGGACCCGGCCGCGGTCGACGCGCTGCGCCAGAAGGCCACCGATATGCTCCGCGCTGCCGGGGCCCATCATGTGATTGATACAGTTGCCGATTTGCCCAGTCTGATTGACCGTCTCGAACAATCCTGATCCTGCCATTTCGACCGGAGATCCTTGAAATGCAGCTTTCCGCCTTTGCCAAGCCCGGCCGCTTTTTCCGGGGCAACCTGCACACGCATTCAAACCTGTCCGACGGGGTGCTCGACCCGGTCGAGGTCTGCCGCCGCTACAAGGCCGAAGGCTATGATTTCATTTCCCTGACCGATCATTTCGTTGGCCAGTATGGCTATCCCATCGCCGACACGGTGCCCTTCCGGGACGACGCCTTCACAACGATCCTGGGGGCGGAACTGCATTCGGGGCGGATGGAAAACGGCGAGATCTGGCATATCCTTGCGGTGGGCCTGCCGGCCGATTTCCCCCCGCCGGCCGCGTCCTCCTTCGAACCGGTGGAAGCGCAGGAAACCGGCCCCGAACTGGCCGAACGTGCCCGAGAGGCCGGGGCCTTCGTCGCCATCGCGCACCCGCACTGGTCCGGCCTGACGCAGGAGGATGCCCGGAGTCTTGATGCCGCCCACGCGGTGGAGGCCTACAACCACGGCTGCGCCACCGGATGCGACCGGGGCGAAGGGTTCCACACGCTTGACCTTTTGCTGTCGGAAGGGCGGAACCTGACCCTTGTCGCGACGGACGATGCCCATTTCAGCGAACCCGATCATTTCGGCGGTTGGGTCATGGTCAAGGCGGAACAGAACGATCCCGACGCGTTGCTGGAGGCATTGAAAGAGGGCGCTTTCTACTCCTCCCAAGGGCCCGAATTGCGCAACGTGATGCTGGATGGCGACAGGGTGGTGGTCGAATGCTCGGCGGTCACGTCTGTCATCCTGCAAGGGCACGGATCGGCCGCAAAGGCGATCCATGGCGAAAGCCTGACGCGCGCCGAACTGCCATTGGGCCGTTTCAAGGACAGCCCCTGGTTGCGCGTGACCGTGATCGACCGGGCCGGGCGTCGGGCGTGGAGCAATCCGTTCCCGGCGGCAAAGTGACGTTGACCCGCCGGTCGCCAACGGGCAGCCCGACCCTGCCAAGCGACCGCAAACCCAGAACGGAACCAGGAAAGATATCCCATGTGGTTGAGTGATTTTCGCGTTGTCCTGCCCGATGCGGTGCTGCCGCGCGGCTCCGTCCGTGTCGAAGACGGTGCCATCGCCGAGATTGCCGATAGCCCGGTGCCCGGTGCCGCGCTGAACGGCGAGGGGCTGATCCTGATGCCCGGCTTCATCGACATGCACGGCGACATGATCGAGCGCGAGGTGGAACCGCGCCCCAATGTTCGCATGCCGATGGAACTGGGCCTGCGGGACCTCGACCGGCGGCTGAAGGTGGCGGGTGTCACGACCGCCTATGCTGCGGTCAGCTTCAACCCGAAATCGGCCTATGGGCATCTGCGCAGCTATGACCATTCCAAGGCGATGCTGCGCGCGCTGAAGGAGATGCGCGGCATCCTGAAGGTCGATCACCGCGTCCATGCGCGGTTCGAGATCAACTATCCCAAGGCGCTGGACGTGGTGGAGGAACTGATCGCAGACGGGACCGCCGATCTGGTGTCGCTGACCGATCACACGCCGGGGCAGGGCCAGTATCGCGACCTTGAGCGGTTGGCCAAGAAGACGGCGCAGCAACAGGGGCTGAGCCATGAGGAGGCGGAACTGGCCGTGCGCGAACGCATTGCCGAGAAACAGCGCCACGCCGGCGATGTCGCCGCGACCCTTGCGGCGATTTCGGCCCTCTGTGCCGATCACGGCATCGCGCTGGCCAGCCATGACGACGACACGGTTGAGAAGGTCGCGCTGATGCATTCGCTGGGGGCCACGATCAGCGAATTCCCGGTGACCGAAGAGGCCGCGCGCGAGGCCCGCCAAAGGGGGCTTTTCACGGCCATGGGCGCGCCCAACGCGCTGAGGGGGGAGAGCTATTCGGGCAACCTGTCAGCGCGGGAGGCCCATGGCGTCGGGCTGCTGGATATCCTTGCGGCCGATTATCACCCCTCGGCGATCCTGCCGGCCGTTCTGGTGCTGTCGAAGACCGACGCCGCCGGGTTGGCCGGCGCGGCCCGCCTGGCCACGGCCAATCCCGCGCATGCCCTGGGCCTGACCGACCGGGGCGAGATCGCCTATGGCAAACGCGCCGATCTGGTCATTGCCGACGATGCCGGTATCGGCCATGTGCGCGCGACCTTCCGCAATGGGCAGAAGATCTTTTCCGACGGATCGCTGATGCTCAACCCGGTCGACTGAACCGGGGCGGGTTCAAGAACACGGGCGCGGTGCCAAGTCCGAAGGGCGCCGCACCGTGGCCCCTACCGCCGGAGCGCCCATTTCACGGTCGTCTCATAGGGGATCTCCACCGGATCGCAGCTGTGTTCGGCACAGATCCCCGACAGATCGGCCATGACCTGCCCAAGCCCGATCCGGCGCACCAGGGCCCAGACCGTCGAGCGGGTGAGGTATAGATCGATCAGGCTGCGGCAATCCCGCGTCTCGCACCAGCCATAGGTGCGGGACTTCGCCGCGCGGAAGGCCTCAAGCGCGCCAAGATCGCGGACAGTCGGCTCTTTCGTCCGTTCGCGGGCGGCGTAGTCGTGCACCTCGACCGACCTCTCGGCGATATAGCCGTCGAAGGCCTCGACCACGGGCAGGGGGCGACGCTTGTTGCGGATCAGCGCGATCACGCCGCCCGGGGCCAGTACCCGCGCGGCCTCGGCAAAGAAGGCGTCCCGGTCGAACCAGTGAAACGCCGTGCAGGCCACCAGCAATCCGGCGGACGCATCGGGCAGCGGGATATGTTCGGCCGACCCGTTGTTGACCTGCACCTTGGCGTCATCCTGAAAGCTGCGGCTGAGAACCCGGCGCATGTCGGCCCCCGGTTCGATGGCCATGACCAGCCAATCGTCGTCCAGCGCCGCGCGAAGACCCCGGGTGGAGGTGCCGGGCCCCGCGCCGATATCGACGGCGATGCGCCGGTCCGACAGGCAGGCGGCGGCCAGATCGGCAAAGCAGTCCTGCGGATAGCCGGGCCGGAACAGGGCATAGGTCTCGGCCAATCCCTCGAAACGATCGGCGTTCTCACGCATGGTCTACATCCCGAATTCCCGGGCCGCATGGGCCACCCGCCCGTGCCGGAGCGTCAGAAGCGGCGCAGGCGCACCGCCCTCCGGCCAGTCCAGCAGGACCAGATCGGCGCGATTGTCCGGCGCGATGCGGCCCCGGTCGGACAGCCCCAGCGCCGCGGCCGGGTTGTCGGAGACGAGCGCCCAGATCGCGGGCAGGGGCGCGCGCGCCTCCGCATGCAACCGTGCCACGGCACCCAGCATGGCCGGGTAGAAATAGTCGGAGGCGAGGATGTCGCAAAGCCCGCGTTCCACCATATCCCCCGCGCCCGGGGAGCCCAGATGGCTGCCGCCGCGCATCGCGTTGGGCGCCCCGAAGACGATCTTGTCTCCCGCGTCACGGGCGGCTTCTGCCACCGGGATATTCATCGGGAATTCGCTGATCCGCGCCCCGTGCCCGCGATAGAAATCCCGCGTCGCGACCTGGCTGTCATCGTGGCTGAGCATCGGCGCCCCCGCCGCGCGGCTGGCCTCGGCGACCTCGGCGATCACGTCGGGCACCTGCGGGCGGCGGTCCCACATGTCTCCCATCAGGCGGATATAGTCGGCCCTGTCGAGGCCAGAGCGCTTGGCACGCCCGTCGAACTTGTCCAGCGTCGCGGCATCCTGCAAGTCGACGACGGGAAAGGCGGGATCGAATTCGAAGGGGCGTTCCTGAAGCGGCGTGCCCGGGTGCAGCATCGCCATCGAGGTATGGTCGTTGAAGGCCAGCGCCGGGGTCAGCGGGCCGGCCAGTGTCTTTTCGATCAGCGGCCGCGCCTCGAAGCAGAAGGTTTCCCAGCGCAGTTGCAGACGGTTCTCGGCTGCAAGGCGCGGGGCCAGGGCCTCCAGCCGGTCGGCAATCTCGGTTGCGCGCTCGACCGAGCGCAGGCCCGGCTCCCAACTCAGCGTCAGGGCGTGATAGGCGGTGGCGATGCCGTTGCCCGCAAGCTGCCGGTCGGTTTCAAGGATGGCGACGTCGACCGGGGTAAAGACGCCGGGGCGTGGCATCACCTGCCGCTCGAACGCGTCGCCGTGGATGTCGATCAGGGCCGGGGCCAGCGTCAGGCCGCTGGCGTCGATCACCCGGGCCCCGTCGCGGGCGGTGTCGAGTCCGGTAATCGTCCCGTTCTCGACCCGGACCGAGACCTGCGCCACCTGATCGGGCAGGATGACCGTCGCGCCTTCAATGATGAAAGGCTCCATCACAGCCGCTCCATCACCAGGTGCCAATGCCATGATCCGGGCTTTTCGTGCTCCCTGTCCTCAAGCTGCAGCAGTTCGAACCCGTCGAACAGGTCGATCAGGTCAGCGGCGTTGCAGAAGTAATGCGGATGCACCTTGTCGCCTTCGCCCTCGAACACCCAGGTGTTGCGGGAGATTTCCCGCCCGGGGGCCTTGGCCTGTTCCACCGGGATACGGCGGGCCGACAGCATGGTGCCAAGAAAGGTGCCCCCGGGTTTCAGAACGCGGGCAATCTCGGCAATTGTGGTGCGCAAGACGGTTTCGTCGCCGTGATAGATCACGTTCCAGCTCAGCACATGGTCGAAGGCGTCGTCCTCGAACGGCAGGTCGGTCATCGCGCCTTCCACGGCGGTCAGCGCGACACCGCCTTCCTGCGCGGCGCGGCGGATCGTGGCGATCCCGTCCGGCGCGGCGTCAAGTGCCGTGACATCGAACCCGGCGCTTGCCAGGGACAGCGCATGCCGCCCGACGCCCGCCCCAAGGTCGAGGATCCGCGCCCCCGAGACCAGCCCCCCGGCCCAGTCGGACACCTCGGGCTCGGGCGTCAGCCATTTGCTGCCGGTCTGGATCTCGGCCCATTCGGTGTTCCAGTGTTCATGCGCGGTGTCGGTCTTCATCTTTCGATCCCAATTATGCGGCGCCGAAGCACGGCGCCCAGTTGTTCCACGACGACCACGACCACGGCAATCATCAGGATCACCGTCATCGCGGTCGGATAGTCGAAAAGGTCGAAGCCGACCTTGAGCTCGATCCCGATGCCGCCCGCCCCCACAAGGCCGAGGATGGTGGAGGAGCGCACGGCCTTTTCCAGCCCGAAAAGGGCGGTCGAGACAAAGGCGGGCAGGGCCGCGGGCACGATGGCGGTGGCCGCGATGTCCAGTCGCCGGGCGCCCGTGGCGGTCAGCGCCTCGGCCGGGCCGGGATCGACGTTTTCCATGTCGTCGGCGAAGAAGCGGCCGCAAAAGCCCAGCGTGTCCATCATGATCGCCAGCATGCCCGCGAAAGGGCCAAGCCCGACCGCGACCACGAAAACCAGCGCCCAGGCCAGATCGGGCACGGCGCGGACAAAACCCAGAAGCGTGCGCACGACCCAGTTCACGCCGCGCCCGACCAGCACGCCCCGCGCAGCCAGCAGCGCGACCGGCAGCGACAGCAGCACCCCAAGCGCGGCCCCGGCGATGGCGATCTGAAGCGTTTCGACCATCTTCAGGCCCAGACGCTCGATATTGTCGACCGAGGGTGGCCAGGCCCGGGCCATGAAATCCGACAGGCGTGGCCCCGAGGCCAAGAGTTTCTCACCCGAAAACCCCGCCCCGTCGAGCGCCCAGACGAGAATGATGGCGCCAACGGCATAGGACAGGAAGGCCAAAGCGGAGGGGCGTTCGATCCGTCCCGGAAGGCGTCGCGTCTCAGCCATAAAGCGCCCCGAGATCACGTTCAGAGAGCGCCGCGGCATCGGCATCGATGGCCAGCCGCCCACCGGCGAGGCCCAGAACCCGATCGCCATAGCCGAGCGCATGGCTGATATTGTGAGAGGTGAAGACCACGGTCACGCCCTCCGACCGGACGAGCCGGAAGAAGAGCGCCATGACCTCTTCCCCCGCGGCGGGGTCGAGAGAGGCGGTGGGTTCATCCGCGATCAGGAAGCGGGGGGCGTGCACAAGGGCGCGGGCAATGGCCACCCTTTGGCTTTGGCCGCCCGACAGGCCATCGGCGCGGCGCAGGGCCAGATCGGCCATGCCGACCTCTTCCAGCGCAGCCATTGCGGCCTCTCGCGCACGGCGGGGGGCAAGCGCGTGGCTCCAGTAACGGGGGCCCGCGCCAGAACCGAGCAGCCCATGCTGGACATTCGACAGGACCGACAGCCGCGGCACGAGGTTATGGGACTGGGCGACCATGCCGGTGCGCGCCCGCAGCCGCCGCCGGGCCCCCTGGCCAAGTGCGCCGGTCTGCTGGCCGAGAAGTTCGACCTCGCCCGAATCCGCGGGGATCAGGCCAAGGCAACAGCGCAGGAGCGTGGATTTGCCGGTTCCGTTCGCGCCGACCAGCGCGACCGAGGCGCCATGCGGCACCTCGAACGATATCCCGGCGAAGACGGGCGCGGCCCGACCGAAAGACTTGGTCAGGCCGCGCACCTTCAACTCCGCCGTCCGGGTCGGCGCCTCGGCCGGGGTGCCCGGGTCAAGCGGCATCGGCGCTCAGTCGCCGATGAACTGGTCGAACTGCGGATAGCCCGCATTGCGGTACATCGACCGCACGATGTCATAGGCGGCATCGTCGATGGCGACGAGGTCCATGCCGCGATACTTCTCGTTCTCCTCGTGGGACAGGATGCCGTCGATCACCGCGTCCTTGTTGTCGAGGATCGCCGTCTTGACCTTTTCGGCGGCATCGGAGGGCACATGGCTGCCGACCACGATCATGTCGTTCGGCAGGTCGCCCGAGCGCGCGAGGATCTTGAAGAAGCCATAGGGCACCTTGTCGTCCTTGGCGCGGGGGCCTTCCATCCAGCTTGTCGCATTGGTGCCGATGGCCGCGACGTCGCCGTTTTTCAGCGCCTCATGGGCGATATTGCGCGAGGTATGCACCTTGTCGATCTCGGTCGTCGGGTTGACGCCGTAATCGGCCATCAGCTGCATCGGGCACAGCATGTTGGAGGTGGAACCGATATCGCCGAAGGCGACCTTCTTGCCTTTCAGGTCGGCCATCGTGTTGATGCCGCTGTCGGCGCGCACGACGATGGCACAGTGATAATCGGGGCGGCCCAGACCGATCAGCGGTTCGGCATCGGTCAGCGCGTTGATCACGATGTATTCCGCAGGCCCGGTGATGACGAAATCTACGCTCTGGCCGCGCAGCGCCTCGGCGGCGGCGGTGCGGGAATTGACCGGGAAGAATTCGAACTCTTCGCCGGTGGCCTTTTCAAGCGCTGCCTTGAACGGCCCCCATTCGGTCTGGAGCCGTTCCAGCCCTTCAACGTCCGTGACTGCAAGGTTCCAGGTTTCGGCGCTGGCCACGGTGGCAACGACGGCGGCAGCAGCGGATGCAAACAGGATAGAGCGAAGCGTCATGGCAGGATGTTCCTCTGACCGTGAGTTTTCGCGGTGGTAGCCCGCCACGGTGACCCGGCCATTTCGGTTCCATGACGCTTCGGCGTCGTTTTCGTAAACGATTCATGAAGACCCGGGGGTGGCCGCGTGCGTCATCTTGGGGGTGATGACGATGTCACGGCACCAAGCCCTTGATTTAAAAAGCGCCCGTTCCGCGTTCGTCACCTGCATGTCACATCGCGGATTCCAAAATTTCACAAGTTTGAAGGGTGTCAGTCACGTTCGTCGGCCAAAAGCCGCGCCATGCAGAAAGCCACGTTAACACTATCCAATCTGACCAAGCAGTTCGGCGACATCCGCGCCGTCGACTCCGTCTGCCTGTCGATCGAGCCGGGACAGTTCGTCGGCGTCATCGGCCGGTCGGGCGCGGGGAAATCCACGCTGCTGCGATTGGTCAACCGCCTGATCGATCCGACCGAGGGCAGCATTACCTTCGGCGGGACCGAGGTGACCGCGCTGCGCGGTGGCGCGCTCCGGGCGTGGCGCCGCGACTGCGCGATGATCTTTCAGCAGTTCAACCTTGTCGATCGTCTGGATGTACTGACCAACGTCTTGGTCGGGCGCCTGTCGGGACGGGGGTTCGTGTCGTCGATGGCGATGCAGTTTTCCGACGCCGAACGCGCCATGGCGATCCGCGCGCTCGACCGGCTGGACATGGTGCCGCAGGCGCTTCAACGCGCCGGCACGCTGTCGGGCGGCCAGCAGCAGCGCGTGGCCATCGCCCGCGCGCTGGTGCAGGAGCCGCGGATCATGCTGGCCGACGAACCGATTGCCAGCCTCGACCCCGGCAACGCCACCCGGGTGATGGAGGCGCTGCGCAGCATCAATGCCGAGGACGGGCTGACCGTTCTGGTGAACCTTCACACCCTCGACACCGCGCGGGCCTATTGCGACCGGATCATCGCGATGCGCGAAGGCCGCGTGATGTTCGACGGCACGGCCCGGCAACTGACCGATGACGTGGTGCGCGACATCTACGGGGCCGAGGGACTGGCCGAGTTCAACGAAGCGGTGACCTCCACCACCGTGCGCAAGACGGGCGTGCACGAGCCCGCCTGACCCCAAGCTGCCAACCATATGGAGAAGACCCCATGAAACTGATGACCACCGCGGCGCTGGTTGCGCTGATCGCCGGCCCGGCGCTGGCCGATGGCTGGAAGGACGACTATCAGGTCGTCAAATTCGGCATCCTCTCGGGCGAGAACGAGAAGGACCGCCTGATGCGCAACGAACCCCTGCGCGCCTATCTGGAAGACAAGCTGGGCGTGAAGGTCGAAATCTTCACCGCCGGCAATTATGACGGCGTGATCCAGGCCATCGCCGCCAACCAGATCGAGGTTGCCCGCTTCGGTTCGTCCTCCTACGCGGCTGTCTACACCGCCACCGATGGCGGCGTTGTCCCGACGCTGACCACCATGAAGAAGGACGGCACGACCGGCTACAACTCGATCGTCGTGACCCGTTGCGACAGCGGTATCAAGAGCCTCGCCGACGCCAAGGGCAAGGTGCACGCCTTTGCCGACCCCGACTCCACCTCCGGCTACGCGGTGCCCTACTTCAACTTCATCACCAAGGAAGGCATCGTCCCCGAAGAATACTTCGCCGCGATCCCCTTTGGCGGCAGCCACGAGGCCGACGTGCAGGGCGTCTATAACGGCACCTTCGACACCGCCTCGACCTATCAGAGCACCGAAACCAGCAGCGTCTATTCGCGCATGGAAGACAAGGGCATGATCGAGCCCGGCGTCATCTGCAAGATCTGGACCAGCCCGGAAATCACCTCCGGCCCCTGGACCTTCCGCAAGAACCTGCCCGCCGAGATGATCGAAGAGATCACCGTGGCCATCGAGAGCTTCCCCGAAGCCGATCCCGAAGGCTACAAGCTCTACTCCTCGTTCAACCCCGAAGACGACAACCCGTCCGTCGGTTTCGCGCGCGTGAACCACGACCGCTACCAGTGGATCGTCGACATGCGCCAGTGGATCAAGGAAAAGCGCCGCGGCTCGTAAGCCGGGGCTGAGGACAGGAGCGGGTTTCGGCCCGCTCCTTTTTCCATGATCCGGCCTGCCACCCTTGAAGACGCCGCCGCCTGCGCCCGCATCATGGGCGCGTGGGTCGCCGAAACGCCCTGGATGCCGATGTTGCACACGCCCGCCGAAGACCACGCCTTTCTGTGCCGATTGATCGGCGCGGGCCGTGTCACGGTGTGGGACGGTGCCGCGGGCATAGACGGGTTCCTGTCGCGGGCGGGCACCGAACTGGGCGCGCTTTACGTTGCCGCCTGCGCGCGGGGGCAAGGTGTGGGGGCGGCGCTGCTCGATGCCGCGAAAAGGGCCAGCCCGGTTCTGGACCTCTGGACCTTCGAGGCCAATACCGGTGCCCTGCGTTTCTATCGCCGCGAAGGCTTTGCCGAGATCGGCCGGACCGATGGCGCCCTGAATGAAGAGCGTCTGCCTGATATCCGCTACCGCTGGACTTCCAAATGACCGTCACCGCCGAGTTCACGGCCAACCCCCCGGTTTCCGGCCCAAGCGCGATTGCGGCTTTCGAGGCCGACTACGCGCTAAGGCGCCGCCGCGCGCGGATCAGCTGGGCGGTCGGTGCCGCAGTCTTCTTTGCCATTTTCATGGTCACCGCGTGGCTGGGCGATTTCTTCAAGGTCACGCAGGTGACCAATGTCGATGGCTCGCGCGAATGGCGATGGCTTCTGGCCGCTGGTTTGCCGCGGCTGGGCGAATATATCGAAAAGACGCTGCCGGTGCTGCGCTGGGACAGTCTGGGTGCCGATTTCGCCGAGTGGTTCTGGCGCTGGAAGGTCTGGCTGAAACTCTTGGTCGAGACGATCCTGATCGCCTTCATGGCCACCACGCTGGGCGTGATCGGGGGCTTCATGCTGTCCTTTCCCGCGGCACGGAACCTTGCCCCCAGCAAGTCGGTGCTGTGGCCCACGCGCCGGTTTCTTGAAATCGCCCGGACCGTGCCGGAACTGGTCTGGGCGCTGATCTTCGTCTTCTGTTTCTCGGTCGGACCGATGGCCGGGGTGCTGGCCATCGGGCTGCATGCCACCGGCGCCTTGGGCAAGCTCTATTCCGAGGTGAACGAAAACATCGACATGGGGCCGCTTGAAGGTGTGAAGGCCGCCGGTGGCACATGGTTCGACCAGATCCGCTATGGGGCGGTGCCGCAGGTCCTGCCCAACATCGTCAGCTACACGCTGCTTCGGTTCGAGATCAACGTCCGGTCGTCCTCGATCATCGGCTATGTCGGCGCGGGCGGTCTGGGGCAGGAGTTCCGCACCGCCATGAGCTTTCAGGAATACACGGACCTGTCGGCGCTGTTCGTGATCATCCTGCTGACGGTGGTCTGCATCGACTACGGCTCCGAACGGCTGCGGCATGCGCTGATCGGAAGGGAGGAACGGCCATGAGCATCACCGACTCCGAAATCGCCGCGGCCCGCGCCCGGCTTCCGCGCGCCTTCAGTGCGCCGCTGACTGTGCGGCTGCGGCGTGCGGTGATCTGGGCGCTGTTTCTGGGCCTGTTTGCCTATTGCATCGTTGTGTTCGATTTCGTGCGCATCGTTCTTTTCGATGAAAAGACCGGCGCCTTCGAGCCGTGGCAGACCTTCTGGTATTTTGACCGGCGCGAAGAGGTGTGGGTGTTCAGCTGGACGCTGCCCATCGACCGTATTCTGGAAGGCTTCTCGCGGTTTGGTCGCGTCGCCGGTTTCATGTTTCCCCCTTACGTCTGGAAAAGCTGGGCGGAGTTCAGCGAAATCGCCAAGGGGCTGGGCGAGACGCTGTCGATGGCGTTCCTCGGCACGCTGCTGGGGGCGGTTATCGCCTTTCCGCTGTCCTTTCTCGGGGCGGACAACATCAACCGGCTGACGCCATTCCGCCTGACGGTGCGGCGGGGCTATGACATCATCCGGGCGTTCGAGACGCTGATCCTTGCGCTGATCTTCATCCGCGCCTTCGGGCTTGGCCCGCTGCCCGGCATCCTTGCCATCGCCGTGTCGGAAATCGGCACCTTTGCCAAGCTGTTTTCAGAGGCCATCGAAAATACCTCTGGCAAACCGGTGGAGGGGGTCAAGGCCGCGGGTGGCGGGCGGATGCAGCAGGTTCGCTTCGGGGTCATGCCGCAGGTGGCGCCGGTGATCCTGTCGATCATCCTGTATAATTTCGAGTCCAACGTCCGCTCTGGCACGATCCTCGGGATCGTGGGTGCGGGCGGCATCGGGTTCCTGCTGTCGGACCGGATCAGCGCCTATCGCTGGGATGAGGCGTGGTCGATTATCTTCCTGATCATCCTGATGGTCTACCTGATCGACTGGCTGTCGGCCCAGATTCGGACGCGGCTGATCGGCAGTTGGTAAGGCACGGGATGGCGACCTCGATGCAGAGAGTGATGATCTGTGGCGGGCCCGGTTCGGGCAAGAGCTGGCTGGCCCGAGAGGTCGGGCGGCGCACCGGGCTGCCGGTGTTCCACATGGATCACATCCACTGGAAACCCGGCTGGGTTGAGCGAACCCCCGAAGAGAAACTGGCGCTTGTCCGGTCCGTGCAGGCACAGGATCGCTGGGTCTTCGAAGGCGGCCATTCCACGACCTATTCGGAACGCCTGGCCCGGGCCGACAGCTTCGTCTGGCTCGACATGTCGCTGGCGCTGCGGTTCTGGCGGGTGTTCTTTCGCACTCTTCGGTCCTGGGGCCGTTCGCGCCCGGATCTGCCGGAGGGATGTCCCGAAAACTTCGGCCCCGGCAAGCGAGAACTCTTCCACTACATGTGGCGCACGCGGGCCACGGGCCGGGCAAAGCTTGCCGCGATCTTTGCGAACCCACCGCGCCATCTGGCCATTTGGCATCTGCGGTCCCGCGCCGATGTCGCCCGTTTTCTGGAGAGTTTGCCATGAGTGCCAAGTCCCTGTCCGAAGAGCCCACCGTCCATGAAACCGCCACGCTGATCGACTGCACATTGGGCAAGTGGACCGAAATCTATGCCCATGTCACGATGCGGGAGGTCACGTTCGGCGACTACTCCTACATCGTTCGGGGGGCAATGTCGTCTGGTCGACCATCGGCAAATTCTGCTCGATCGCCGAGGGCGCGCGCATCAATCCCGGCAACCACGCGACGTGGCGCGCCGCGCAGCACCATTTCACCTATCGCGCCGCCCAGTTCGATCTGGGCGAGGATGATTCGGAGTTCTTTCAGTGGCGTCGCGACCACTGGGTGACCATCGGTCATGATGTCTGGATCGGCCATGGCGTGACGGTTCTGCCGGGCGTGACCATCGGCGATGGGGCCGTCATCGGTGCCGGGGCCGTGGTCAGCAAGGACGTGCCCCCCTACACCATCGTCGGCGGTGTGCCCGCCCATCCGATCAAGCGGCGTTTCACCGAGGCCCAGGCCGAGGCGCTGCAACGGATCGCGTGGTGGAACTGGTCCCATGCCGAATTGAAAGCCGCCCTGCCGGATATCCGGCGGCTGGAGATCGACGCCTTTATCGAGCGGTATTCCTGATGCTTCTGCCCGACGCCTTGCATGAATTTGCCCGGCCGCCCGCGGACATCGGGGCCGCATCCCGCGATGCCGGCCGTTCGGGCCTGTGCAAAACCCAACCCTTCCCGTCACCCCAAGCAACCTGAAAGGATCTGACAATGACGGAAATCGACCCGCTCCGTTTCGTGCTGTCCTGCCTCTTCGGCCCCGGCCCGGTGTTGAAACGGCTGTTCCGTTTCCTGACCGCGCGGACCGCGGTGCGCTCCTGACGCCAGCCTAGCCGACCTGCCGGCCGCCGCGCCAGACGCCGCGGATCACGGGCGTGTCCCGCAAGGGGCGCACCCGGACGACGTCTGCCAGCGCGCCCGTTTCGATGCGCCCCCGGTCCTTCAGGCCGGTGGCATCGGCCGGGTTTCGCGTGACCGTGGCGATGGCGCGCGGCAGGTCCTCCCAAAGCGCCGCCAGACGGAAGGCCGACTGGATCAGGGCGGACGGCACATAGTCTGACGAGACGATGTCCAGCAGGGATCGCTCTGCCAGATCCAGCGCGGACACGTTGCCCGAATGGGACCCGCCGCGCATGATGTTGGGCGCGCCCATGATGATGCGGATATCGGCCGCGTGGCAGGCCTCTGCCGCCTCGACCGTCGTGGGAAACTCGGCCAGATGGATGCCCATCGCGGCGGAATGCGCCACATGCTCTGCCGTGGTATCGTCATGGCCGGCCAGCGTCGCGCCAAGCCGGGCGGCGGCGGCCACCGTCGCTTGTTCGTGCAGGGCGCCGACCCGGTCCCGCAGGGCCGCCTGCGCGGTGCAGAAGGTCTGGAACTCGGCATCGGTGAACCCGCGCTTGCCGACATAGTATACCTTCAGCTTCTCGACGTCGCGGAACTGCCGCTGTCCGGGCGTGTGATCCATAAGGCTGACCAGCCGGACCCGGTCACTTTCATCGAAGGCGTCCAGTTCCTCGGGCAGGGTTTCGGAACAGATCTCGGCGCGCAGGTGCAGCATGTGGCGGACGCGCAGCGCATCCTCGCCGCGGAGTTCCAGGATCTCGCTGGCAACCTGCCGGGCATAGGGGGTTTCGTGAGAGCGCATGCCGATGCGCAGCGCGTCGAACACCGTCGTGATCCCGCAAGAGGCAAGCTCCCCGTCATGGGCAAGGATCGCGGGGCGGTGGGGCAGGTGGACCTTGGGGCGCGGCTCGATATGGCGTTCGAGGTTGTCGGTATGCACCTCGACAAGGCCCGGGATCAGAAAGTCGCCGTCTAAATCGAGCGCGCCTGCGGGCACGCGGCTGCCCTCGGCCACGTCCACGATGTGGCCGTCACTCAGCGTGACCGCGCCGGTGAACACACGCTCTGCGGTTACGATCCGGCCGTTGGCAAGGCAAAGCTCCCCTGCTTGTGCACGGGGTTGGGCGGCGGCGGGCAGGATCGGGGAGTTCATGGGGGCCTTTCAAACAGGTTGGGGCGGGTGCGCCTGGGCGCTTTCGCGGTTCAGCACCGCAAGGACCCGGTCGACGGTTTCCTCGAGCGGGCCATCGTTGGAGATCGTGATGTAGGGAACACCGTCGGGGATCGGTAGGTCGGCCCGCGCCAGGCGCGCGGCGATATCCTCGGCCGTTTCCCGCCCGCGTCCGGCAAGCCGCGCGGCCAGCGTCTCTGGCCGGGCGGTGACGTTCAGCACGACGAGGTCCGGAAAGGTATCGAGCGCATCTGTCAGCGCCCGGCGGGAGAGGTTGACCAGCATGTCATCGCCGTTGGCCATGCGTCTCTGCACCTCGGCCGGAATGCCATAGCGCAGGCCGTGGGCGCGCCAGTGCAGGCACAGACGCCCCGCGCGCAGAAGCGCCTCGAACGCCTCCTCCGTCACGGGGTCGAAGTCCTCTCCGCCAAGCGCCGGGTCACGGGTGATGACGCGGCGGACCAGACCAAAGCCGGGAGCGCGGTCGGCAAGCGCCTGCATCAGGCTGTCCTTGCCGACGCCCGAGGGGCCGACGATGCCGATCAGCCGTCCGGTCACGAGGCAGCCTGTGCGGGCGCGAAGACCGAGACGTCGACCTCCCGGTCGCAGACGCGGGCGCGGGCGTCCTCGTCGTGGAAGATGCCGACGATGGCGGCCCCGCGGTCCTTGGCCTCTTCGATCAGGGACAGCACGACTTCCCGGTTGGCGCCATCAAGGCTTGCCGTGGGTTCGTCCAGCAGAAGGGCGGGATAGGGATAGACGAAGCCGCGGGCCACGTTGACCCGCTGCTGCTCGCCGCCCGAAAATGTCGTCGGCGACAACGACCACAGCCGTTCGGGCAGGTTCAGCCGCGCCAGCAGGGTCCGGGCCCGGTCGCGTGCGCTGTCGGCCTCCTCGCCCACGGCCAGAAGCGGCTCTGCCACCACGTCGATGGTCGGCACCCGGGGCACCACGCGCAGGAACTGGCTTACATAGCCAAGCGTATGGCGGCGCAGGTCGATAATCTCCCGCGGCTCGACCGTGGCGACATCGACTCCGTTGACGAGGATATGGCCCGCCGCCGTCAGGTAGTTGCCATAGATCATGCGCATCAGGGTGGATTTGCCGACGCCCGACACCCCGGTCAGGGCCACGCATTCGCCGGGGGCGACGTTCAATGCGCCCCCATGCATCACGTCGATCACGGCGCCGCCCTGATTGTGCAGCGTGAAGGTTTTGGAGAGGCTTGAGATCTCGATCATGTCACACCTGCAGGACGGAGCTGACGAGGAGTTGGGTATAGGCATGTTGCGGGTCGTCCAGCACCTGATCGGTCAGGCCGGTTTCGACGACATAGCCGTCTTTCATCACCATCAGCCGGTCGGCCAGCAGCCGCACCACGGCCAGGTCATGGGTGACGACGATAGCCGACAGCCCCATGTCGCGGACGAGCCCCCGCAGCAAATCCAGCAGACGGGCCTGCACGCTGACATCAAGGCCCCCGGTCGGTTCGTCCATGAACACCAGCCGCGGCCCGGTCACAAGGTTCCGCGCGATCTGAAGCCGCTGCTGCATGCCGCCCGAAAAGGTGGTGGGGCGGTCATCGATCCGGGTTTCGCTGATTTCCACCCGGCCCAGCCAGTCGGCGGCGCGCCCGCGGATATTGCCGTAATGGCGGGCGCCCACGGCCATCAGCCGTTCGCCCACATTGCCCCCGGCGCTGACATTCATCCGCAGCCCGTCGCGCGGGTTCTGGTGGACAAACGCCCAGTCGGTGCGCGACAGCATGCGCCGTTCGGGTTCGGACATCGTCAGCGTATCCTTGGGGCCGTCGGCGCGGGTGTCGAAGACGACCTCTCCGCAATCGGGGGGCAGGTGGCCTGCCATGCAGTTCAGAAGCGTGGACTTGCCAGAGCCGGACTCGCCCACGATCCCCATCACCTCACCGGGGTAAAGGTCGAAGGACACGTCGGCACAGCCGATCTGCGCGCCATAGGTCTTGGTCAGCTTGCGGACGGAAAGAAGCGGGGTCATTCGGCGGCCTCCCCAGCCAGATCCTTGCCGCGATGGCCCGCGGCCCGGCGGCGTTCGCAAAAGTCGGTGTCGGAGCAGACGAAAAGCCGCCCGCCCTGGTCGTCCACGATGACCTCGTCAAGATAGCTGTTCTCGGCCCCGCAAAGCCCGCATGGATGCGGCGCCTTTGAGGGATCGAAGGGGTGGTCCTCGAAATCAAGGCTGACGACCTCGGTATAGGGCGGCAGGGCATAGATCCGCTGTTCCCGCCCGGCGCCGAACAACTGGATCGCGGCCATTTCAAGCTTGGGGTTGTCGAATTTCGGGATCGGGGAGGGATCCATCACATAGCGCCCTTCCACCTTTACCGGATAGGCATAGGCGCGCGCGATGTGCCCGTGCCGGGCGATATCCTCGTAGAGCTTCACATGCATCAGCCCGTATTCCTCCAGCGCGTGCATCTTGCGCGTTTCGGTTTCCCGCGGTTCGAGGAAGCGCAAGGGTTCGGGGATCGGCACCTGATAGACGAGGATCTGATCCTCGGTCAGCTCCTCCTCGGGGATGCGGTGGCGGGTCTGGATGACGGTGGCCTCCGACGTGGCGGTGGTCGTCGCGACGTCTGCGGTCTTCTCGAAGAACTTCCGGATCGAGACCGCGTTGGTCGTGTCGTCCGCGCCCTGGTCGATCACCTTGAAGACGTCATCGGGGGTGAGCGTCGCGGCGCTGACCTGTACGCCGCCGGTGCCCCAGCCATAGGGCATCGGCATCTCGCGGCTGGCAAAGGGCACCTGATAGCCGGGGATCGCCAGCCCCTTCAGGATCGCGCGGCGGATCATCCGCTTGGTCTGTTCGTCGAGATAGGCGAAGTTGTAGGCGTTCATTCCGCGGCCTCCTTCGCGACATTGGCGGCGGCCTCGCGGCGCAGCTTGCGGATCAATTCCAGTTCGGACTGGAAGTCGACATAGTGGGGCAGCTTGATATGCTCCAGAAACCCGGTCGCCTTGATGTTGTCGCAATGGGACAGGACGAATTCGGCATCCTGCGCCGGGGCGCCGATATCGTCTTCGCCCAGTTCCTCCCATCGCAGGGCCCGATCGACCAGCGCCATCGAGATCGCCTTGCGCTCTGATTGTCCGAAGACGAGGCCGTAGCCGCGGGTGAATTGCGGCGGTTCGGTCTTCGATCCCTTGAACTGGTTCACGGTTTCGCATTCGGTCACCGTGATCTCTCCGATCTCGATGGAAAAGCCGAGTTCGGGGATCTCCATCTCGACGGGCAGGGCGCCGATGCGAAGCTCACCCACAAACGCATGGGTGCGGCCAAAGCCGCGCTGGGTGGAGTAGGCAAGGCCGAGGGTGAACCCTTCGTCCGAACGGGTCAGCGCCTGAAGGCGCAGGCTGCGTTCTGCCGGCAGTTCCAGCGGTTCGCGCGTGATGTCGGGTGGGATTTCGTCCTCGGGCGGTGCCTCTTCGATCAGGCCCTCGCGGTTCAGAAAGCTGGTGACATGGGGCACGGGGCCGTCTTCGGACACGCGCTCGGGGGCTTCGGGCGTTTCGCCCTCGGCGGCCAGTTTGAAGTCCAGCAGACGGTGGGTATAGTCGAAGGTCGGCCCAAGCACCTGCCCCCCGGGCAAGTCCTTGAAGGTGGCCGAGATACGCCGGTCGCAGACCATCCCGCCGGTGTCGATGGGCTGGGAATAGCCGAACCGGGGCAGGGTGGTGCGATAGGCGCGGATCAGGAAGATCGCCTCGATCAGGTCGCCGCGGGACTGCTTGATCGCCAGCGCCGCCAGATCGGGGTCGTAAAGCGAGCCCTCGGCCATCACCCGGTTGACCGCCAGCGACAGTTGTTCCCGGATCTGGGCGATGCTGAGTTCGCCCACCGCGGTATCGCCGCGGCGTTCTTCGGCCAGCCAGCTATGGGCGTTGTCGATGGCCCGTTCGCCCCCCTTTACCGCGACATACATGCGCCGATCCTCGTGCTGCGCGGCAGGGCCGCGATGCGGTCGCCACAGGTGAAGAAGAAATCGAGCCCGAGCGGGAAGCGTGCCGCATTCCGGCTGAGCGCTTCGGGATCGGGCAGTGACAGGGCCGCCGTGGTCTGGATGCCGGGGCCGGTCAGGGTGGTGCCCTCTGCCTCCAGGTCGGACATCTCGACGATCAGGGTGGCAGAGCGGTCGGGATATTCCGGCGTGCCCAGCGGATAGGGCGACAGCGGCATCAGTGCGTCCCACGCGCCCACCGCGAAGCTGCAGTTCTCAGGCCCGACAAGCGGCGCCCCGGTGTGGAAGCGCAGCCAGTCGCGCACCAGTTCGCAATCGGCATCCCCGGCCAGATAGATCGGCGTTTCGGGATCGCAAAGCGTCAACAGTGCCGTCCCCGCCGCGGGGGACAGGGGCGCAGGCGCCGTGACCGGCGCCAGTTGTTCGATCTGCCCGGGTCGGGCCATGACCTTCATAAGGGCGCGGAACGCGTAGGACGCGTCGCGGGCCGGGTCGGCGAAACCGCCGCTCAGGGCTGCTGCTGCCATCAGTTCTCTCCCCTGACCATGGTGAAGAATTCCACCTTCGTCGCAGCGGCCTTGCGCGCGCGGGTGGCGCGGCGATCCGTTTCTTCCCGCCGGAGCGGCAGGATCACGGCGCGTTCGACATCGGCTGCGCGGTCCGTCTGCAAAAGGGCATCGGCCAGTGCGGCGGCCTCGGCCGCGCTCTTGCTGCGGCCCTGCACATAGCCGTGGCCGACGACGCCGTCGGGCAGCCGCAGCGACCCGCGCGTCACCGTCATCTCGCCCAGGTTGAAGGCCGCGCCGGTGCCGCCGGCCCGGCCGCGGATCATCACGCTGCCGGTTTCGGGGCGGCGCAGCCATTCGAATTCGGCGGAAAGGCCCGCGTCGCCCATAAGATCGGCAATCCGACCCTCTGGCGCCCGCGCAAGGAGGCCCATCCACTCTTTCCTTGCAGTGTCCATCTAGACAAGCCTTCGCAATACTATACAACTAGACATATTATGCCCCAGCCAGTGACCGGGCGCCATCGGCAATGCGTGAAATTTTGGTGACAGGATGGACGAGGCCCCGCTGAAGAAGACGCCCCTGTGGCTGGCCATCGCCGACAGCCTTCGGGCTGCAATTGCCGAGGGTCAGTATGGCGAAGGGGACAAGCTGCCCACCGAGGCGGAGCTTTCACGCCGCTTTGGCGTGAACCGCCACACGGTGCGCCATGCGCTGTCCCGCCTTGTCGAGGATGGTCTGGTGCATACCCGTCGCGGGGCAGGGGCCTTCGTTCTGGCGCGGCCACTGGACTATCCCATCGGCGACCGGGTGCGGTTTCACCAGAACCTGCTGGCCGCGGGGCGCCTGCCCGAGAAGAAGATGCTACAGGTGGAAACCCGCGCGGCCACGGCGCAGGATGCCCGACGCCTCGACCTGCCCGAAGGGGCCACGATCTGCTGCACCCATTCGCTCTCGTTCGCCGATGGCGTTCCGGTGGCCGTGGCCGAGAGCCGCTTCCCCGAGCATCGTCTGCCCGGGCTTGCCGATATCCTGAAGCGGCAGCCCAGCATCACCGAGGCGCTGGCCGCGGTCGGCGTGTCGGACTACACGCGGACCTCGACCCGGTTGTCGGCCCAGATCGCCACGGCGACGCAGGCCGCGCAACTGCGCCTGCGGGAAGGGGCGCCGGTGCTGTTCGTGTCCTCGATCAGCGTGGATGACACCGGGCGCCCGGTCGAATTCGGCCAGACATGGTTTGCCGGCGACCGGATCTCGCTGACCCTGAAGCATACGGGCGAATAGCCCGCCGCGCATGGCGGCGGGCTGGCTGTGTCAGCTATGGATGGGGCCGTCGCCGCAGGCGAGTGCCGCCTCGCGCACGGCTTCGGAATAGGTCGGGTGGGCGTGGCAGGTGCGTGCCAAGTCCTCTGCCGCCGCGCCAAATTCCATCGCGACGCAGATCTCGTGGATCAACTCGCCCGCCGCCGGCCCGATGATATGGGCGCCGAGGATGCGGTCGGTCTCTGCATCGGCGAGGATCTTGACGAAGCCGTCGGCGGCGAAATTGGCCTTGGCCCGGCCGTTGCCCATGAAGGAGAACTTGCCGACCTTGTAGGCGCGGCCCGCCTCCTTCAGGCTGTCCTCGGACTTGCCCACGGCGGCGACCTCGGGGTGGGTATAGATCACGCCCGGGATCACGTCGTAATTCACATGGCCCGCCTGACCGGCCAGCATCTCGGCAATGGCCATGCCCTCATCCTCGGCCTTGTGGGCGAGCATCGGGCCCTCGATCACGTCGCCGATGGCGTAAAGCCCCTCGACATTCGTCTTGTAGTGGGCATCGACGGCGATTTGGCCGCGTTTGGTCATCTCGACCCCCAACCCGTCAAGGCCAAGCCCCGAGGTGTGGGGTTTGCGTCCCGTTGCGACGAGCACGACATCGGCGTCCACCTGATGCTCACTGTCGTCCTTGCGCAGGGTGTAGGTGGTCTTGACCTTGGTCTTCAGCGTCTCGGTGCCCTGCACGGCGGCGCCGGTGATGATCTCCAGCCCCTGCTTTTTCAGAAGCGAGCGGAAGCTGCGCGCGACTTCGGTGTCGATGCCTGGGGTGATCTGGTCGAGATACTCCAGCACCGTCACCTCGGCCCCGAGGCGGGCATAGACCGACCCCAGTTCCAGCCCGATCACGCCTGCGCCGATCACGACCATCTTTTTCGGGACCTTGGGCAGGGACAGCGCACCGGTGGAGGTCACCACCATCTGTTCGTCGATCTCCACCCCCGGCAGGCTGGCGGGCTCCGACCCAGAGGCGATGATGATGTGCTTCGCGGTGTGGGTGTCGTCGCCGACCTTGACCGCGCCCTTTTCGGGGATCGAGGCCCAGCCCTTGATCCAGTCGACCTTGTTCTTCTTGAACAGGAACTCGATGCCCTTGGTGTTCTGGCCGATCACGTCGTTCTTGTAGGCCTGCATCTGGGCCCAGTCGACCGTCGGCGCCTTGCCCTTCAGCCCCATGGTTTCAAAATTGTGCTGCGCCTCGTGGAGTTGGTGGGACGCGTGGAGCAGCGCCTTGGACGGGATACAGCCAACGTTCAGACAGGTGCCGCCGAGCGTTTCGCGCCCCTCGACGCAGGCGGTTTTCAGCCCCAGTTGCGCGCAGCGGATCGCACAGACATAGCCGCCGGGGCCGGAACCGATGATGATGACGTCGTAGCTTGCCATGATGGCCTCCTTCGGGGGCGTGTCGTTCGTGTCAGATGAGGGTGGCGAGGGTCATCAGGATTGTCGCGGCGAACCCCGCGGTCCAGATGAGCGAGCGGGCGGGCACCCAGCCCTGCACGTAAGCGGGGACATAGGCGATGCGGGCGATCAGGTAGACCCAGGCGCAAAGGGCCGTGAACCACGTGGACTGGTTCGAGACGGTGACGAGCGTGACCGCGGCGGTGAAGAGGATCAGCCCCTCGAAATGGTTGTTGAGCGCGCGGAAAAGACGCCCGGTGCGGCGCGACATCTCTCGTGGCGGTTCCTCGTCCCGCGGGCTGAGCGTGAATTCGGTGCCGAGTTCCAGATTGGCCGGGATCGCCGTCAGGACGAATTGCACGGCCTGCAGCAGGATGGCGAGGGCGAGGGCGGTGAGTTCGGGGGTCATTCCATCGCGTCCCGGGCTTGCCCCGGGACCTCCTGTTCATCGGGTCGGTCGAGGCCCCGGACCAAGCCCGGGGCGGGGTCTTCGATGTCTCACAAATCCATCAGCAACCGCCGCGGATCCTCCAGCGCCTCTTTCACCCGCACAAGGAACGTCACCGCGCCCTTGCCGTCGACGATGCGGTGGTCGTAGCTGAGGGCGAGATACATCATCGGGCGGATGACGATCTGGCCGCCTTCGACCAGCGGGCGTTCCTGAATCTTGTGCATGCCAAGGATGCCCGATTGCGGGGGGTTCAGGATGGGTGAGGACATGAGCGAGCCGTAGACACCGCCGTTCGAGATGGTGAAGGTGCCGCCCTGCATTTCCGACAGGCCCAGCTTGCCGTCGCGGGCGCGCACGCCCATCTCGGCGATGCGCTTCTCGATCTCGGCGAAACCCATCCGGTCGGCGTTGCGCAGCACCGGAACGACAAGGCCCGTGGGCGTGCCGACCGCAATGCCCATATGGACGAAGTTCTTGTAGACGATGTCGGTGCCGTCGATCTCGGCGTTGACCTCGGGGATTTCACGCAGGGCGTGGCAGCAGGCCTTGGTGAAGAAGGACATGAAGCCCAGTTTCACGCCGTGCTTCTTCTCGAAGAGGTCCTTGTACTCCTTCCGCAGCGCCATGACGCCGGACATGTCGACCTCGTTATAGGTCGTCAGCATGGCGGCGGTGTTCTGCGCGTCCTTCAGGCGGCGGGCGATGGTCTGCCTTAGCCTTGTCATCTTGACCCGTTCTTCACGCTCCGCATCCTCGGCGGCGACGGGCGCGCGGGCGGCATCGGGGCCGGGGCAGGTTTCGGCGGCTGCGGGGCCGGGGGCGTGGGTTTCGGCGCGGTTGCCGCGCGCTGCACGTCTTCCTTCATGATGCGTCCGTCGCGGCCGCTGCCTTGGACGTCCTCGGGCGACAGGCCCTTTTCGGCCATCATCTTCTTGGCGGACGGCGCGTGTTCGACATCCTTGCCGCCGCCGGAGGTCGGGGCAGGGGCGGCCTCGGCCGGTTTCGGGGCGGCCCCGTCCGGTCCGGACGACATCAGCGCCAGCTTGCCGCCGGCCTCCACCGTGCTGCCTTCGGGGGCGAGGATTTCGCCCAGCGTGCCAGAGGCCGGCGCCGGCACCTCGACCGAGACCTTGTCGGTTTCCAGCTCGCACAGCATCTCGTCCCGCTCGACCTGGTCGCCCGATTGTTTGAACCAGGTGGAGACCGTGGCCTCGGTCACGCTTTCGCCGAGCGTCGGCACCATGATGTCGATCTGTTCGCCGCCCTGTTCGGCGGGCTGTTCGTCGCTGCCTTGCGCGGCCGGGGCGGCGCTGTCCTGACCGTTGACCGCGGGCTTGGCGTCGCCCTCGGCAATCGTGGCCAGCAGCGCATCGACCGAGACGGTCTCTCCCTCTCCGGCGACGATTTCGGTCAGCGTCCCCGCGGCGGGGGCCGGGACCTCGACGGTGACCTTGTCGGTTTCCAGTTCGCACAGCATCTCGTCGGCGGCAACGGCATCGCCGGTCTGCTTGAACCACGTGGCGACGGTGGCCTCGGTGACGCTTTCGCCCAGGGTCGGGACTCGGACTTCGGTGGACATGGCGAAATTACCCTTCGATTGTCAGCGCGTCATTCACGAGCGCGGATTGTTGTGCCTTGTGCTGGCTGGCCAGCCCCGTGGCGGGCGAGGCGGCGGCGGGGCGGCCGGCATAGCGGGGCCGTGCATGCCGGGCGTTGATGCGGGTCAGGACCCATTCGAGGTTCGGCTCGATAAAGGTCCAGGCGCCCTGGTTCTTGGGCTCTTCCTGACACCAGACCATTTCCGCATCGCGGAAGCGTTCCAGTTCCTTCACAAGGCTGAGCGCCGGGAAGGGGTAGAACTGTTCAAGCCGCATCAGGTAGATATCGTCGATGCCGCGGGCGTCGCGCTCCTCCAGCAGGTCGTAATAGACCTTGCCCGAACACAGGACGACGCGCTTGATCTCGGCATCGGGTTTCAGCGTCGCCTCTGACACGCCATGGGTTTCCGCGTCGTCCCACAGTACCCGGTGGAAGGACGATCCGGTCAGGAACGCCTTGGCCTCTGACACCGCGAGGCGGTGACGCAAAAGCGACTTCGGCGTCATCAGGATCAGCGGCTTGCGGAAGGTGCGGTGAAGCTGCCGCCGCAGGATGTGGAAGTAGTTGGCGGGGGTGGAGCAGTTGGCGACGATCCAGTTGTCTTCCGCCGAAAGCTGCAGGAACCGTTCAAGCCGGGCGGAGGAGTGTTCCGGCCCCTGGCCTTCGAACCCGTGGGGCAGCAGCACCACAAGCCCCGACATCCTGAGCCACTTGCGTTCGCCAGAGGAGATGAACTGGTCGAACATGATCTGGGCACCGTTGGCGAAGTCGCCGAACTGTGCCTCCCACATCACCAGCGCATTGGGCTCTGACAGCGAATAGCCGTATTCGAAGCCCAGCACTGCGTATTCCGAAAGCATCGAGTCGATGACCTCGTACCGGGCCTGCCCCTTGCGGATGTGGTTCAGCGGGTAATAACGCTCCTCGCTGTCCTGGTTGATGATCGCCGAATGGCGCTGGCTGAACGTGCCGCGGGCGCTGTCCTGACCGGCCAGGCGCACCGGGTAGCCCTCTGTCAGGAGGCTGCCGAAGGCGAGCGCCTCTGCCGTGGCCCAGTCGAAGCCCTTGCCGGTGTCGAACATCTCTTTCTTGGTCTGAAGCAGACGCCCGACGGTCCGGTGCAGGCTGAAGCTCTCGGGAACGGTGGTCAGCGCCTGTCCGACCTCCTGCATGACCTCTTCGCTGACCGCGGTGTCGCCGCGCTGATAGTCATCGCCGCCGCCGCGCTCGATATGGCTCCAGCGCCCATCCAGCCAGTCGGCCTTGTTGGGCTTGTAGTCCTTTCCGGCCTCGAACTCGGCATTCAGATGGGCCTGGAAGGCGGCCTTCATGTCCTCGATCTCGCCCTCGGGGATCAGGCCGTCATTGACCAGCCGCTCTGTGTAAAGCTGCAGGGTGGTCTTATGCTTCTTGATCTTCTGGTACATCAGGGGGTTGGTGAACATCGGTTCGTCCCCCTCGTTGTGGCCGAAGCGGCGATAGCAGAACATGTCGATCACCGCGTCCTTGCCGAACATCTGGCGGAACTCGGTCGCGACCTTGGCGGCATGCACCACGGCCTCTGGGTCGTCGCCGTTCACGTGGAAGATCGGCGCTTCGACCATCAGGGCGATATCGGTGGGATAGGGCGAGGAGCGCGAGAAATGCGGCGCGGTGGTAAAGCCGATCTGGTTGTTCACGACGATATGCAACGTGCCGCCGGTGCGGTGGCCGACCAGCCCCGACATGCCGAAACATTCCGCCACGACGCCCTGACCCGCAAAGGCCGCGTCGCCGTGCAGCAGCACCGACAGGACCGTCTTGCGTTCGCGGTCGTTCGCCTGTTCCTGTTTCGCGCGCGCCTTGCCGAGGACGACCGGGTTCACCGCCTCAAGGTGAGAGGGGTTCGCGGTCAGCGACAGGTGGACGGAGTTGCCGTCGAATTCCCGGTCGCTCGACGCGCCAAGGTGGTATTTCACGTCGCCGGAGCCGTCGACATCCTCGGGCTTGAAGCTGCCGCCCTGAAATTCGTTAAAAATAGCGCGGTAGGGCTTGCCCATCACGTTGGCCAGAACGCTCAGGCGTCCGCGGTGGGGCATGCCGACGGCGATTTCCTTGATCCCCAGCGCGCCGCCGCGCTTGATGATCTGTTCCATCGCGGGGATCAGCGCCTCGCCCCCGTCAAGACCGAAGCGTTTGGTGCCCATGTATTTGACGTGCAGGAACTTTTCGAAGCCTTCCGCCTCGACCAGCTTGTTCAGGATCGCGCGGCGGCCTTCGCGGGTGAACTTGATCTCCTTGCCATAGCCCTCGATCCGTTCCTTCAGCCAGGCCGATTGCTCGGGGTCGGAGATGTGCATGTACTGCAGCGCAAACGTGCCGCAATAGGTGCGCTTCACGATGGCGAGGATCTCGCGGATCGACGCGATCTGCAGGCCCAGCACGTTGTCGATGAAGATCGGCCGGTCGAGGTCGGTTTCGGTAAACCCGTAGGAGGCAGGGTCGAGTTCGGGGTGGGGCGTCGGGTTGCGCAGGCCCAGCGGGTCCAGATCGGCGACCAGATGGCCCCGGATACGATAGGCCCGGATCAGCATCAGCGCCCGGATCGAGTCCAGAACCGCGCGCTTGATCTCGTCATCGCTGACGGGCACGCCTTTTTCTTCCGCCTTCTTGCGGACCTTCTTTTCCACGGCCTTGGCTTCTGCCGCGGCGGGGGCGCCGGGCCACTGCCCGTCAAGGGCGGCTGTCAGTTCGTCGTTCGGCGCCGGCGGCCAGTCACGGCGCGCCCAGCTTGGCCCCTGCGCCTCGCGCTTGACCGAGACCTCGTCGTCGCCAAGCTCTGCGAAGAAGCTGCGCCATGCCTCGTCCACCGCGTTGGGATCGTTGGCATAACGGGCATAAAGCTGTTCCACATATTCCGCGTTGTGCCCCTGCAGGAATGAGGAACTGTGGAAAGAGGCGTTCGCGCTTTGGTCGGTCATGGGGTTACCTCATGCGGGTTGGGACCGTACTGGTTGGGGCCGGGCTGCGACGGTCGGGTCAGCCACCAGAGAACAAGAAGCGGAGAGATCAGAAGGACGATCATCGCGACGATCAGGATGATCCCGAAGGCTCCGGCGAAAAGCTCTGCGATATTGCCGGAAGCGGCCTGATCGAAGGCGCCCATGAAGCCCACGAAGCTGGCGATGCCCACCATCACGATCAGCGGGTAGACCAGATAGAGCCCCGATTTGCCGGTGTCGTGCATCCGGCGCCAGCCGGCGGAAAACCCCGGGATCAGCGTTGCCAGCGAGAACAGGGCGGCAAGGGGCCCGTCGGATGTGACAGTAACGCTGGTGTCGGTTTCCACCGTCGTCGTGCCGAAAAACACCGCGTCGGCCAGGCCCAGAATGAAGCTGCCCAGAAGAACGAACAGGACGAACCACCAGTATTCGGGGCGCGAAGCCCGCCCCGAAAAGGTGAAATATCGCCTGAAACAGGTCCTTACAGCATCGGCAAAGCCCATTTACCCTCCCTTTGCGACGGGCTTTTACCCTATCGCCTTCTGAACGGCCTGGCCCAGTTCGGCGGGACTGTCGGCCACCACGATCCCGGCGGATTTCATCGCCTCGATCTTGTCCTCGGCGCCGCCCTTGCCGCCGGCCACGATGGCACCGGCATGGCCCATGCGCCGGCCCGGAGGGGCGGTGCGGCCCGCGATGAAGCCCGCGATGGGTTTTGTGCGGCCCTTCTTGGCCTCGTCCTTGATGAACTGGGCGGCCTCTTCCTCGGCCGAGCCGCCGATTTCGCCGATCATGATGATGGACTGGGTTTCGTCATCGGCAAGGAACCATTCCAGCACGTCGATATGCTCGGTCCCCTTGATCGGGTCGCCGCCGATGCCCACGCAGGTCGACTGGCCCAGACCCACATCGGTGGTCTGTTTCACCGCCTCATAGGTCAGCGTGCCGGAGCGGGAGACGACTCCGACCGAGCCGCGCTTGTGTATGTGGCCGGGCATGATGCCGATCTTGCAGGCGTCAGGCGTGATGACGCCGGGGCAGTTCGGGCCGATCAGGATCGAGTCCGACCCCGCCAGCGCGCGCTTGACGGTCATCATGTCCATCACCGGGATGCCCTCGGTGATACACACGATCAGCGGGATTTCCGCATCGATGGCTTCGAGGATCGAGTCCGCAGCGAAGGGCGGGGGCACGTAGATGACGGAGGCGTTGGCCCCGGTCTTGGCCACCGCTTCGTGGCAGGAATTGAACACTGGCAGGTCCAGATGCGTCTGCCCGCCTTTGCCGGGGGTCACGCCGCCGACCATTTTCGTGCCATAGGCGATGGCCTGTTCGGAGTGGAAGGTGCCCTGAGAGCCGGTGAAGCCCTGGCAGATCACCTTGGTATTTTCGTCGACGAGTACGGCCATTGATTGGACCTCTATTTCTTTGGCGAGACGTGGATTTCTTTCGGTGAAACGAGTTCTATCAAGATCTCCGTCCCATCCTGAGCTTTGATGTCTGAGAAGAATTTTCTGACTGCGCCGCGATCCCGGAGAATCATCTTGTCGCCGGCGACATCGGTCTGGATGCATTGCCCGTTGCTGAAGACAACAGTGAGTTTTTCAGCTGCAGCGCTAGATGCGTTAGGGCCGCCGATCACTTCTGGCGGAAGCCACGGCATTCCCCGAAGATAAAAGTGGTTGTTCCGAACATTCCCACCGGACAACCGCACGACTGCGCCCTTGAGTGTCTTCATCACCCCTTCACCGCTGCCACGATCTTGACCGCCGCGTCGGACAGGTTGTCTGCCGCGATCACGTCCAGCCCGCTGTCGTTGATGATCTGCTTGCCGAGTTCGACATTCGTGCCCTCAAGCCGAACGACCAGCGGCACTTTCAGGCCGACCTCTTTCACCGCGGCGATCACGCCCTCGGCGATGACGTCACAGCGCATGATGCCGCCGAAGATGTTGACGAGGATACCCTTCACGTTCGGGTCGGAGGTGATGATCTTGAACGCCTCGGTCACCTTCTCCTTGGTTGCGCCGCCGCCGACGTCCAGGAAGTTGGCGGGTTCGGACCCATAGAGCTTGATGATGTCCATAGTCGCCATGGCAAGGCCCGCGCCGTTGACCATGCAGCCGATTTCGCCATCAAGCGCGATATAGTTCAGGTCGTATTTGGAGGCCTGCAATTCCTTGGGGTCTTCTTCCGTCTCGTCGCGCAGGGCCAGAATGTCATCGTGGCGGTAAAGCGCGTTGGAATCGAAGCCCATCTTGGCGTCGAGGCATTTCAGATCGCCGCCATCGGTCACGATCAGCGGGTTGATCTCCAGCAATTCGCAGTCTTTTTCCATGAACAGCTTGTAAAGCTGGCCCATCAGCTTGACGCATTGCTTGACCTGCTGGCCTTCCAGCCCGAGGGCAAAGGCGATGCGGCGGCCATGATAGCCCTGATAGCCAGTCACCGGGTCGACGGAGAAGGACAGGATGCGGTCGGGCGTGTTGGCGGCGACCTCTTCGATATCCATCCCGCCCTCGGTCGAGCAGACGAAGGCGACGCGACTGGTTTGACGGTCAACCAACAGGGCGAGGTAGAGTTCACGCTCGATCCCCGAGCCATCCTCGATATAGACCCGGCCGACCTGCTTGCCCGCGGGGCCGGTCTGATGGGTCACAAGGGTGCGGCCCAGCATCTTCTTGGCTTCTTCCGCGGCCTCACCCACCGATTTGGCCAGGCGAACGCCGCCCTTTTCGCCCGCCTCGGGTTCAAGGAAGTGGCCCTTGCCGCGGCCGCCTGCGTGGATTTGCGCCTTGACGACCCAAAGCGGCCCGTCGAGTTCGCCCGCGATGGTCTTGGCTTCTTCGGCGCGGGTGACGACATGGCCGTCGGACACCGGCGCGCCATAGCTGCGCAAGAGGGCCTTGGCCTGATACTCGTGGATGTTCATCAAACTGTCCCGTGTTGAGATCGTTAACCGACCTCTAAGCACGGAAAGGACCTGCGACGAAACGCCATTCTACAGAAAATTCCCGAAACCGGGGCACTTTCTGGCGTTTGTGATCACGGGTTTAAATGCTGTGATCACAAAGGGCCCCGGCGGCATGCCGGTGCAATCCAATGGGGTGGGAGCGCGTCGGGAACGGGTCTTCGCCCGGTCTGTGGGTTGATTCCCCGTCAGGCTCAACGCAAAGGGCCGGCCCTGCCGGACCGGCCCAGTGACGCATAAGAACCGGCGATCAGCCGAGGCTTTCGTCGATGCCCTTGCAGGCTTCGACAAGGCCCTTAACCGCACCGACCGATTTGTCGAACATCTCCTGCTCGGCCTTGTCGAGCTTGATGTCCACGACCTTTTCGATCCCGCCGGCGCCGATGATGGTGGGCACGCCAACGTAAAGCCCCTTCAGCCCGAAGGCGCCATCGACCCATGCCGCGCAAGGCAGCAGGCGGCGCTGGTCTTTCAGATAGGCCTCGGCCATTTCGATGGCAGAGGTGGCCGGGGCGTAATAGGCGGACCCGGTCTTCAGCAGGCCGACGATCTCGGCCCCGCCATCGCGGGTGCGCTGAACGATGGCGTCCAGTTTTTCCTGCGTGGTCCAACCCATCGTCACCAGGTCGGGCAGCGGGATGCCGGCAACCGTCGAGTAGCGCGCCAGCGGCACCATCGTGTCACCGTGGCCACCCAGCACGAAGGCGGTGACGTCTTTCATCGAGACGTTGAACTCAAGGCTCAGGAAGTGGCGGAAGCGCGCGCTGTCCAGCACGCCGGCCATGCCCACGACCTTTTCGGGCGGCAGGCCCGAATACTGCTGCAGCGCCCAGACCATCGCATCGAGCGGGTTGGTGATGCAGATCACGAAGGCGTTCGGCGCATTGTCCCGGATGCCTTCGCCCACGGATTTCATGACCTTGAGGTTGATGCCCAGAAGATCGTCCCGGCTCATCCCCGGCTTGCGCGGGACGCCTGCGGTGACGATGCAGACATCTGCATCGGCGATATCGGCATAGTCGGTCGTGCCCTTCAGGTTCGCGTCAAACCCTTCGGAGGGACCGGATTCGGCGATATCCAGTGCCTTGCCATGCGGCACACCATCGGCGATGTCGAAAAGAACGACGTCGCCCAGTTCCTTGATCGCGGCGAGATGGGCGAGCGTACCGCCGATCTGTCCCGCACCGATGAGGGCGATCTTGGGTCTGGCCATGTTGAACTGTCCCTTGGTCTGTTTGTTTCCGAAAGGATGGGTAGTCCTTTGCAGCGCGGCGCGCAAGGCCGCCGCAGTGCAGCGTGCCGATCGGTTTGCTTTCCATACCGGCCCGCAATCGGTAACCCTGTTGTCGGAACAGGCTGTTACAGGGCGGACATGACGGCGATTTCCTTCGATCCGTTATTCTTTGCAGTGGCCGTTCCCGCGATGATTTTCGCGGGGGTGTCCAAGGCGGGGTTCGGGTCGGGCCCGGCCTTCGCGGCGATGACGATTCTGGCGCTTGTGCTGGACCCGGCCGTGGCGCTTGGCCTGACCCTGCCGCTCTTGATGCTGGTGGATGCGGTGACCTTGCGCCCCTACTGGCGCCGCTGGGACTGGCCCGCCGCGCGCGATCTGATCGTCGGGGCGTTGCCCGGTGTGGCGCTTGGCGCGGCGCTTTACCGGATTGCCGATGCAGATGTGTTTCGCATCCTGATCGGGGTTGTGGCACTTGGCTTCGTGGGGTTCCGGCTTGCCGTGCACTGGCAGGCGATCCCGGCACGGGCGCGCCCCTTCGGATCGCGGGTCGGACTTCTGGCGGGGGCGGTTGCGGGCTTCACCAGTTTCGTCAGCCATGCGGGCGGGCCACCCGTCGCCGTCTATCTTCTGGCGGGAGGGTTGGGAAAGACCACCTATCAGGCCACCACGGTTCTGGTGTTCTGGGCCATCAATATCTTCAAATTCGTGCCCTACGCCTTTCTCGGCATCTTCACTGCGGACACGATGTTGGGCAGCGCAGTCTTGGCGCCCGCAGCCCTGTTTGGTGCGTGGCTGGGGGTGCGGGCGCATCACGTCGTGCCGGAACGGCTGTTCTTCTCTCTTGCCTATGCCGCGCTGGCCCTTTCGGGCGCCAAGCTGTTGTGGGACGGGCTGACCTAAAGCCGGTTACCGGAGCCGAGCGTTTCCTCCAACGCCTCGAACGCGTCGCCCGAGGCGATCAGGCAGGTCAGGCCGGAGGGCAGGGTGCCGGTGATCGTCCACGTCCCGGTTCGGGTGTTGGCGTATACCTCGACCAGCGTCTTGTTGGAGGCCAGTCCCAGCGCCTGACGCGCCTCGCCATAGCGGTCGGCGAGTTGTTCGACCACATCGTCGCGGGGACCGCACTGATTGGTCGTTTGGGCAAATGTCAGGGTCGGCAAAAGCAGGAACGGCGCAAACGGGGCTAGGATGCGGTTCATCGGATGGGTCCCTCGGGTTTGGATCGCGTTCAATCCTGCGGGAGATCTCCCAACGCCGTCTTTCGCGGGCGTGCGTTGCTTTCTGCGTTGCGGCATAAAAGGGGTTGCGCAATATGTCCCCGCTGTGATCGTTTGCGCAACAAAATGACCCGAAGGAAGAATCAATGGATCCGCGTGCCCGCCCGTTCCGTTCCGTTCTCTACATTCCCGGCTCCAAGGAGCGGGCGTTGGAGAAGGCGAAGACCCTGCCTGTCGATGCGATCATCTTCGATCTGGAAGACGCCGTCGCGGTGGAGGAAAAGCCCGCGGCGCGTGATTTGCTGGCCGAGACGCTGAAGGCCGGGGGCTATGGGGCCCGGTTCAAGATCGTGCGCGTGAACGGGTTCGATACCGAATGGGGCCGGGATGACGTCGCCGCGCTCCGGAGTGTCGGTGCCGATGCGATCCTTCTGCCCAAGGTCGAGACCACCGCGCAACTGGATGCGTTGGGCGAAGCTGCGCCCGGTGTGCCGCTTTGGGCGATGATGGAAACGCCGCGCGGGATCCTGAATGCCTATGCGCTGGCCGCGCATCCGCGGCTGGAAGGCTTCGTCATGGGCACGAATGACCTGGCGAAAGAATTGGGCTGCCGGTTCCGGCCCGATCGCCTGCCGCTGATGACCAGCCTGAGCCAGTGCCTGTTGGCCGCCCGGGCCGAAGGGATCGTGGCAGTCGACGGTGTCTACAACGCCTTCAAGGACGAGGACGGTCTGAAGGCCGAATGCGAGCAGGGCCGCGATCTTGGCTTTGACGGCAAGACGCTGATCCATCCGGCACAGGTGGCGATCGCCAACGCGGCCTTTGCCCCGACCGAGGCCGAGATCGACCTTGCCCGCCGCCAGATCGCCGCCTTCGAAGAGGCCGAAAAGGCCGGGCAGGGCGTCGCCGTGGTGGATGGCCGCATCGTCGAGAATCTGCATATCGTGACCGCGAGGGAAACGCTGGCCAAAGCGGCGGCGATTGCAGAACTGGAGGGTGAATGATGTTCTATCTTCTTCTTGGCGTGCTCCTGTGGAGCTTTGCGCATCTGTTCAAACGGGTCTTTCCCGATCTTCGGAAGATGCTGGACGACACGCTTGGCAACTGGTCGAAGATCGTCTTCGCCGTGCCGCTGGTCGCGTCCGTGGTGCTGATGGTGATGGGCTATCGCGGCAACACCGCGCCGATATTGTACCAAAGCCCGGACTGGATGGTGCATATCAACAACACCCTGATGCTGCTGGCGGTGACGTTTTTCGGGGTCGGGAATTCCAAAAGCCATGCGCGGCAGTGGTTTCGCCATCCGCAGCTTTACGGTTTCATTTCGTGGGCAGTGGCGCATTTGCTGGTGAATGGCGATCTGGCTTCTATCCTGCTGTTCGGCGGCCTGCTGATCTGGGCCATTGCCGAAATCGTGCTGATCAATCGGCAGGAGACGGGGGTCACCCGCTATAGCGGTGGCTCTCTCAAAGGCGACCTGCGCCTTCTGGGGATTTCCATCGTCGTCTATCTGGTGATCATCGGCCTGCATATCTGGGCAGGCGTCTGGCCGCTGCCGGTGACGGGCACCTGATGCGCGCCTATCGACTGTTGACCGAAGAGGACACGGCCGCCTTTTGCCACAAGGTGACCGAGGCCCTGGCAAAGGGGTGGGAGCTTCACGGCTCCCCCGCCTATGCCCATGATCCGGCGACCGGGACCATGCGCTGCGCCCAGGCCGTGATCAAAGATGTAGAGGGGGCGTATTCCCCCGACCTCAAACTTGGAGATCTGTGAGCATGGCCAAGACCAATCCCGGCCGGTTCTTCGAAGACTATTCCGTGGGGCAGGTGATACGACATGCCGTCCCGCGCACGGTGTCGGGCGGAGAACGGGCGCTCTACCACGCGCTTTATCCGGCGCGGCATGCGCTTTACTCGTCTGACGCGTTTGCCCAACAATGCGGGCTGCCGAATGCGCCGCTCGACGACCTGATCGCGTTCCACACGGTATTCGGCAAGACGGTGCCCGATATCTCCCTGAACGCGGTTGCCAATCTCGGCTATGCAGAGGGGCGCTGGCATCGCCCGGTCTGGCCCGGTGACACACTGCGGTCAGAATCCGAGGTCATCGGGCTGAAGCAGAACTCCAACGGAAAATCGGGGGTGGTCTGGGTTCGGACCCGGGGGCTGAACCAGCGGGACGAGGTTGTCCTCGACTATGTGCGCTGGGTGATGGTGCGCAAGCGCAACCTTGATGCCCCCGCGCCCGAAACGGTGATCCCAGAACTGTCGGCATCGGTCGCTGCCGGGGATCTGGTGGTGCCCGACGTGCTGAACTTCACCGGCTACGATTTCACGCTGGCGGGAGAGCCGCATCGCCTTGGCGACTACGACACCGGCGAGGTGATCGATCATGTCGATGGCGTGACCATCGAAGAGGCCGAGCATATGCAGGCCACCCGGCTTTGGCAGAACACCGCCAAGGTCCATTTCGACGCGACCTTCCGTGAAGACGGGAAACGCCTGATCTATGGTGGCCACGTCATCAGCATGGCCCGTGCGCTCAGCTTCAACGGTCTGGCGAACGCGCAGATGATCGTGGGGCTGAACGCCGGCGCCCATGCCAACCCGTGTTTTTCCGGCGACACGGTCAAGGCCTGGTCAGAGGTTCTGGACAAGGTCGAAACAGGCGCCCCCGGCGTTGGCGCGATCCGTCTGCGCCTTGTCGCGATAAAGGCCGGCGGAGAAGTCGGAGTGCTGAAGGGCGACGACGGCAAGTACCTGCCGCATGTGCTGCTCGACCTCGATTATTGGGCGCTGATGCCCGTCTGAGTCGGCCAAAGCTGTGATCACGTGCCGCCGGCGCGTGATCACAAATCGCATTTTTTTGCGCGTGCAGCACGAAAATCGCCTCTGAATCGGGCCCGAAGCCGTGACACGGCCCGAAAACTTGTTATCACATCCGCAAATTTCGCGCCCGAAGACATGAGGGACATCATGGCCGATATCGACCGGGGCAACCGCCCGCTTTCCCCCCATCTGCAAGTCTACCGCCCGCAACTCACCTCGGCGACGTCCATCTTCACCCGGATCACGGGCAATGCGTTGATCGTCGCGACGGTGCTGATCGTATGGTGGTTCATCGCGGCGGCCACGGGGCCCGAGGCCTTTGCACGGGCCGATTGGGTGCTGACTTCGTGGGTCGGGGACGTGATCCTGTTCGCCTCGCTCTGGGCGCTTTGGTATCACATGCTGGCGGGCATCCGGCACGTCATCTGGGATGCCGGATATGGTCTTGAGTTGAAAACGGCCGAACGTCTGGGGCTCGTCGTGATCGTCGGGTCCGGCATTCTGACCGTGCTGACGGCACTTATCGTCTGAAAGGGATGGACATGCGCTATCTGACCGACCGCAAACGGGCCCTCGGGCTTGGCGCCGCCAAGACGGGAACCGCGCATCACTGGTACATGATCGTCAGCGCCGTGGCGCTGGTTTTTCTGGTGCCGGCCTTCGTGTTCATCTTCGGCTCGGCCCTCGGCTCATCCCACGCGGATGTCGTGGCGACGTTTTCCAGCCCGTTCGCTGCCATTGTCGCCATCCTGACCATCGTGGTGGGCATGCAGCATTTCAGCCGTGGCGCCCAGATGATGATCGAAGACTATGCGCAGGGCCTGACGCGCAAGGTACTGGTCATCGTGGCAACATGCATCAGCTATGCGGCCCTTGCCGCAGGCGTATACGCGGTCATCCGCATCGCGATCTGACAGACGGAGAGCAGGTTTCATGGCCGCTTACGATTTTGAGACGCACGACTATGACGTGGTTGTTGTAGGGGCTGGCGGTGCCGGTCTGCGCGCGACCCTCGGCATGGCAGAGCAGGGCCTGCGAACGGCCTGCATCACGAAGGTGTTCCCGACCCGCTCCCACACCGTGGCAGCGCAGGGCGGCATTGCCGCGAGCTTGGGCAATATGGGCCCCGACAGCTGGCAGTGGCACATGTATGACACCGTCAAGGGCTCCGACTGGCTGGGCGATACCGACGCGATGGAATACCTCGCCCGGGAGGCGCCGAAGGCGGTCTATGAGTTGGAACATTACGGCGTTCCGTTCTCGCGCACCGAAGAGGGCAAGATCTATCAGCGCCCCTTCGGTGGCCACACCACCGAATTCGGCGAAGGCCCGCCCGTGCAGCGCACCTGTGCCGCCGCGGACCGGACCGGCCACGCGATCCTGCACACGCTTTATGGCCAAAGCCTGAAGCAGAAGGCAGAGTTCTTCATCGAATACTTCGCCATCGATCTGCTGATGACCGAGGATGGCGAATGCCAGGGGGTCGTGGCCTGGAAACTGGATGACGGTACGATCCACGTCTTCGCCGCCAAGATGGTCGTGCTGGCGACTGGTGGCTATGGGCGCGCCTATTTCTCGGCCACGTCGGCCCATACCTGCACCGGCGACGGTGGCGGCATGGTGGCCCGTGCAGGCCTGCCGCTGCAAGACATGGAGTTCGTGCAGTTCCACCCGACCGGTATCTATGGCGCGGGCTGCCTGATCACCGAGGGCGCGCGCGGCGAGGGCGGGTACCTGACGAACTCCGAAGGCGAGCGGTTCATGGAACGCTATGCGCCGACCTACAAGGACCTCGCCTCGCGCGACGTGGTCAGCCGCTGCATGACCATGGAAATCCGCGAAGGCCGCGGCGTGGGGGCGCACAAAGACCACATCCACCTCAACCTCAGCCATCTGCCGCCGGAAACGCTGGCCGAACGCCTGCCCGGTATCTCGGAATCGGCGCGGATCTTCGCTGGCGTCGACGTCACCAAGGAACCGATCCCGGTGCTGCCGACCGTCCACTACAACATGGGTGGCATCCCCACGAACTATTGGGGCGAGGTGCTGAACCCGACGATCGGGAACCCCGACAACGTGGCCCCGGGCCTGATGGCCGTGGGCGAGGCGGGCTGTGCCAGCGTGCACGGCGCCAACCGGCTTGGCTCCAACTCGCTGATCGACCTTGTGGTCTTCGGGCGCGCAGCCGCGATCCGGGCAAAGGATGTAGTCGATCCGGCGACCGCTGTGCCGACGCCGCCCAAGGCCGCCATCGACAAGGCACTGGGTCGGTTCGACGGGTTGCGCCATGCGAAAGGCACGGTTTCGACCGCCGAGTTGCGTCTTGAGATGCAGAGAACGATGCAGGCCGATGCGGCCGTCTTCCGCACGGACAAGACCTTGTCCGAGGGCGTGGAAAAGATGAAGGCCGTTGCCGGCAAGATGGACGACATCAAGGTCACCGACCGGTCGATGATCTGGAACTCCGACCTGATGGAGACGCTGGAACTGACCAACCTGATGCCCAATGCGCTGTGCACTGTGGTCTCGGCCGAAGCGCGGAAGGAAAGCCGCGGCGCCCATGCGCACGAGGACTATCCCGATCGCGACGACGCCAACTGGCGCAAGCACACGCTGTCCTGGGTCGAGGGGGCCAAGGTCAAGCTGGACTACCGCCCGGTGCATCTCGACCCGCTGACCACGCACGAGGCCGGCGGCATCGAGCTGAAGAAGATCGCGCCCAAGGCGCGGGTGTATTGAGGAGACGACGATGGTACAACTGACGCTCCCCAAGAACTCGGTCGTCAAGACCGGCAAGACATGGCCCGAACCCGCCGGGGCCACGAATGTCCGCAAGTTCCAGATCTATCGCTGGGATCCGGATACCGGTGAAAACCCCCGTGTCGATACCTACTTCGTCGATCTCGATGCCTGCGGGCCGATGATTCTGGACGCGCTGATCAAGATCAAGAACGAGATCGACCCGACGCTGACCTTCCGTCGCTCGTGCCGGGAGGGGATCTGCGGGTCCTGCGCGATGAACATCGACGGGATCAACACGCTTGCCTGCACGATGGGCATGGACGAAATCAAGGGCACCGTGAAAATCTATCCGCTGCCGCACATGCCCGTGGTCAAGGACCTGATCCCGGACCTGACCCTGTTCTACGCCCAGCACGCCAGCATCATGCCGTGGCTGGAAACGTCGACCAACGAACCGGCCAAGGAATGGCGTCAGTCGATCGAGGATCGCAAGAAACTCGACGGGCTTTATGAGTGCATCATGTGCGCCAGTTGCTCGACCTCCTGTCCGTCCTATTGGTGGAACGGCGACAAGTATCTTGGACCGGCAGCGCTTCTGCATGCCTATCGCTGGATCATCGACTCGCGCGATGAGGCGACGGGGGAACGGCTCGACCAGCTTGAGGACCCGTTCAAGCTCTATCGCTGCCACACGATCATGAACTGCACCAAGACCTGTCCGAAAAGCCTGAACCCGGCGAAGGCCATCGCCTCGATCAAGAAGATGATGGTCGAACGGGCGGTTTGAGCACGCACTGCTTCATGCGCGTGCCCATCGGCAAAGACTTTATTGTGCGGCGCGGGGGAACCTGCGCCGACTTTCTTTGTGTTACTTCATTTAATAATATGATTCGGAAATACCTATTATTGGTCGGGGCTTGCGACTCAAGAAGCATCTGACGACATGTGACTTGCGCCGAGTCACACAACCGTTGCTTGAGATGCCCTTTCAGCCACATTTCTTTGGGGAGATTTTGCGCCGGGATCTTTGGCCGGACTCCAGAAAAACTCCGAAACCTCAGTCGAGTAGATTGTGCCGTTTGGCCGGTCTGTTAACATTTCCGTGTGTGAGCGGGGCGTTCAAAGAATTTGAAAAACCATTGTCCTGCACGCATTGAATGTTTTCCAATGGGTGGAGGGAATCCATGAAACGTACATTTTTGGCCGCCGCAGCCATTGCGGCAAGTGCCGTCGGTGCCCAAGCTGCGCAAGTGGTCGACGTGATCGACTATACCTACAATGCCGCGAACGGATGGTATTTTGTACCGCCGGGGGGCAATGAACTTACCAGGCCGTACTACCGGGACTCCGACGAAGACTGGGGATGGACCCACAATGCGATCGCAGCGGGGTTCACCTCTGCCTCCCTCAGCATCAGTGCCTTCGATGTTGACGAGGCACCGTGTGAGCGGAACCTGTGCGAAGTCGATACCGTCTCTGCATGGGATGCGGACACGTCGACCTGGGTGGAGCTTGGTAATCTGACCGGCGACGACGACACCTTCTCCTACACGGAATTCGACATCTACGCCGCCGCCGGTGGCGCGCTGATCGACGACATCTCCGATGGTCTGCAGATCGCGTTGGACATCTCCACGATCGATACCTTTTGGCTCGTTTCGATTGCCAAGTCGGTCATCACCACCGATGGCGCGGTCGCGCCGGACCCGGACCCGGACCCTGTCGTTCCGCTTCCGGCCGCCGGTTGGGCGCTGCTGACCGCACTGGGCGGCTTTGCTGTTGCAGGGCGCCGCAAGGGCTGACGTTGTAAGCGTCGTATGAGTCATGTGGGCACGGCCGGGCAGGGTCCGGTCGTGCTTTTCTGTCAAAACACCGCTTCCGCTGTTGTTGGTGTCATGCGGCATGAAATGCCGACCAACTTCCTTGTGAGGGCCTGTTTTCCTTGACTGTGTCGGGTGCGTCCTGTCAGTCAGACGATATGCCTGATCCTGAAAGACGACATGACGCCGGGACGCGGGTGCCCGCCGATGCCGACACCCGCCGGTCTGCCAAGCCAACGATCTGCTATCCGCCGGAGCATATGTCGCCGGTGGATATGTCTGTGCGTACCGCGCTGCGGCGCAGTGCGCGCAAGGTCGACGAACTAACGGTTCCCCCGCGAGAGGCCCGGTGCTTCCGCGTGTCTGCCAGGCATGTCTTCCGGATTTCCTGCTGCGAGGGATCGCAGGTTGGCGATCTCAACCTTTGGAACGCCGGCGATCTGTCGGAACGCTTCTACTCTGGCAAGACCCGCGCCCTGCACGGCACCCATCTGGGCGAGGGGCATCGCTTGTGGTCCGGTTTCCCGTATCTGCGCCCGATGGCGACCATCCTCCAAGACAGTCTTGACTGGTACGGGTTCGATGCGGACGGGGCCGGGGTGCATGATGTGATCGGGACGCGGTGCGACCCCTATACGCATATGCTGTTGAACGGAAAGGCGTTCCACAACTGCTGCCATTCCAACCTGACCCGCGCGCTTGCCGAAGACCTCGGCATTTCCCTGGCGGAAGCGGAGAGCCATGTTCACGATGTCTTCAACGTCTTCATGTGCACGGGCTTCACGCGGGAAACCCATCAGTATTTCACCAAGGCGAGCCCTGCGCGGCGCGGCGATTTCATCGAACTTTTCGCCGAGATCGATCTTCTGTGCGCGCTGAGTGCCTGTCCCTGGGGCGATTGCAGCAGCAACGACACCGCCGGGGCCGTCTGCTATCCGCTAGTGGTGGAGACCTTTGCGCCGGAGCCGGAGGCGTTGGATGCGTGGCAGTCACCGCGCCCCAGTGCCTATGATCGCAGCCATGGGGCGTGACGAGAGCGCTCAGGCAAAGGCGGCTTCCAGCGCGACCTCGACCATGTCGCCAAAGCTTTGCTCCCGGTCTTCGGCGGGCAGGTGTTCGCCCGTGATCAGGTGGTCCGAGATCGTCAAGACAGCCAGCGCCCGGACCCTGTGCCGTGCGGCGACGATATAGAGTTCGGCCGCCTCCATCTCGACCGCCAGAACCCCGTGCCTGGTCATCTGTTCGTTCAGGTCGGGCCGTTCGTCGTAGAAGACATCCGATGAATAGATGCCGCCGACATGGGCTGTCACGCCTTTGGCACGGGCGGCGTCGTGGGCGGCCGACAAAAGCCCGAAATCTGCGCAGGGGGCGAAGGCCAATTCCTTGAAAATACCGCGTGACGGGGTGGAGAGGGTCGAACTTGTCATCGCCAGAACGATGTCCCGCAAGGCAACTTGGGGCTGCATGGCGCCGGCCGAGCCGATGCGGATCAGCGTCTTTGCGCCGTAGTCCCGGATCAACTCGTTTGCGTAGATCGACAGCGACGGCATGCCCATGCCGCTGCCCTGGATGGTCACGCGGTGGCCGCGCCATGTGCCGGTGAACCCGTACATGCCGCGGGTTTGATTCACACATTCGGGTGCGTCAAGAAATGTCTCGGCCGCCCATTTGGCACGCAGGGGATCGCCCGGCATCAGAACCGTTTCGGCGATCTCGCCGGGTTTCGCACCGATATGGATGGTCATGGAGGGCCTCCGACAGTCAGGTCCGAGGCCCAGTTATAGCGCGGTTCTACTCTGCCGCCACCGGCGAGGGATCGATCAGGCCTACGATGTCGAACATGATGCGGTTCAGTTCGAAATCCTTTGGCGTATAGATCTTGGCCACGCCCATGGCCCGCAGGCGGGCTGCGTCGTCTTCGGGGATGATGCCGCCGACCACGACCGGGATGTGCATCAGGTCATGCTCTTTCATCAACCGCATCAGCGCCTCGACCAGCGGGATATGACTGCCCGACAGGATCGACAGGCCCACGACATGAACGTCTTCCGCCTTGGCGGCCTCGACGATTTCGGACGGGGTCAGGCGGATGCCTTCATAGGTGATGTCCATGCCGCAATCGCGGGCGCGGGCGGCGATCTGCTCCGCGCCGTTGGAATGGCCGTCGAGCCCCGGCTTGCCGACCAGAAGCTTCGGCTTGCGGCCGAGTTTCGTGCCAAGCTCCGCGACGGCCGTCCGGATTTCGTCCAGCCCCTCGGTCCGGTTCGATGGGTTGGGCGACACGCCGGTCGGCCCGCGATACTGGCCAAAGACCGCACGCATGACATCGGCCCATTCCCCGGTCGTGGCGCCGGCGCGGGCGGCCTCGATCGAGGGCGGCATGATGTTCTCGCCGGTTTCGGCCGCCTTGCGCAGCGCGGCGAGGGCCGTCTTGACCCGCTCGCCGTCCCGTTCGGCCCGCCACGCGTTCAGGCGCGCGATCTGGTCGGCCTCGGCATCCTTGTCGGCCACCATGATCGCCTCTTCCCCGGCCGTCAGGGGGGAGGGTTCGGCCTCGGTCCAGCGGTTCACGCCGACAACCGTCGTCTCGCCGCCCTCGATCCCGGTGATGCGGTCGGAATGGCTCTCCACCAGCCGCGACTTCATATAGTCGATGGCCGCGACGGCACCGCCCAAGGCATCGATCTGTGCCAGTTCGGCCCGGGCGTTTTCCTTCAACTCCTCGACCTTCTTGGTCACCGCGGGGTTGCCGTCGAACAGATCCCCGTATTCCAGAAGATCGGTCTCATAGGCGAGGATTTGCTGCATCCGCAAAGACCACTGCTGGTCCCACGGCCGGGGCAGGCCAAGGGCCTCGTTCCATGCGGGCAACTGCACGGCACGGGCGCGGGCCTTCTTCGACAGGGTTACGGCCAGCGTTTCGATCAGGATGCGGTAGACGTTATTTTCCGGCTGCTGCTCGGTCAGGCCGAGAGAGTTCACCTGCACGCCATAGCGGAAGCGGCGGAATTTCGGGTCTTCGACGCCGTACCGTTCCTGGCAGATCTCATCCCACAGATCGACGAAGGCACGCATCTTGCACATCTCGGTCACGAACCGGATGCCCGCATTCACAAAGAATGAAATCCGGCCGACCATCTCGGGGAAGTCTTCCGGGGCGACCTTACCCTTCAGGTCGTCCAGCACTGCCGTGGCCGTGGCCAGCGCGTAGGACAGTTCCTGCTCCGGCGTCGCGCCGGCCTCTTGCAGGTGATAGGAACACACGTTCATCGGGTTCCATTTCGGCAGATGTTCTCGCGTGTAGGCGGCGACATCGGTGATCATGCGAAGGCTGGGCTTCGGCGGGCAGATATAGGTGCCGCGGCTCAGATATTCCTTGATCAGGTCGTTCTGAACGGTGCCCTGAAGTTTCGAGATGTCCGCGCCCTGTTCCTCGGCCACCGCGATATAGAGCGACAGAAGCCACGGTGCCGGCGCGTTGATCGTCATCGAGGTGTTCATCTGTTCCAGCGGGATATGGTCGAACAGAAGCCGCATGTCGCCCAGGTGGTCCACCGGCACGCCGACCTTGCCGACTTCGCCGCGGGCGAGTTCATGGTCGCTGTCATAGCCCGTTTGGGTGGGCAGGTCGAACGCCACGGAAAGCCCCGTCTGCCCCTTGGCAAGGTTGCCGCGATAAAGCGCGTTCGACGCCTTGGCGGTGGAATGGCCCGCATAGGTGCGGAACAGCCAGGGTCGGTCTTTCTTGGTCTCGGTCATGGCGCGCCTCGGACTTGGTGTGGCAAGAATATTTCGCTTCGGTGCAGATAAGGGAAAGAATCTGCCAATGTCAATTCGCTGCGGCGCGGCAATGGCGAAAGCGGCCGCCGAAGGGGCGGCCGCTTTGCGGTCTGTTTCAAACGGTGTCAGATTGTGCGCTTGCGACGGGCCAGCCCGAAGGCGCCCAAGGCCCCAAACAACAGGGCACCACCGGCCGGCAGCGGCACGTCGGCGGCGACGGTCTCAAAGATCAGGTTGTCGGCGTAGACGTTCATAAGGCCACCGACACCGTAGCCGCCGAAGATCACATAGGCGATGTCCGTCCCGGCGACCGACAGCGTTTCAAATCCGACAAACGCGGAGTCGATGAAGGCCGTATCGGACGCGATCAGGTTGTCCAGCGAATCGTAGGCCTCAAGATACAGGTCGTCCGCGTCGGCATTGTTGTCGCCCACGTCGACGGAAACGCTTGAAACCACGTTTGCGAAGTCGGCACGATAGCCATCCGACGTGCTGGTGTTGCCAAGAATGATCGTATCGGCCGACACGTTCGCATCCTGCCACGCGAAGACGGAGGACCCGTTCTGCGTGATCGAAACACCACCCAGATCGACCCCTGTTATTTCCGTTCCCGGCGTGAACCCGTTGAAATCGATGGTCACCAGCGCTGCACTGGCTGCGGTACCCAGACCGATGCTGGTCGCGACTGCGAGAGCTGCAAGTTTCATTCTACCTCCCCATCAAATGCAGATGTTTGTAGCTCTAGTAATTCAATTTAAAGCTTAGTGAGCTTGTTCCGGTCAAGCACAATACCGGCGGTCAGAGCGGTGACCCGTGTTCGCCTCAAGGCCTCATAGCCTCTCTATGATTGACCACAGAAGGCCGCATGCGCGTGCACCGTAATGCCCGCACGGCCGCTGCGCTGGACACTCCGGGGGGGCATTGCGGTGCTGCCTTGATCCCAGGCGCGTCGAACGGACAGGTCGAGAAGTTGCAGCCGGGCAGCAGGTTCTGACGCTGCGGTGCGGCGCGGACGGCGGGTTCTGGGACATAAAATTACCCACCAACCCCCGTTCGGCATTGCAAAGTTGCGCGTTGGCTTCTATTTCACCGGGAAATGCCGTGCGATTCTGCGTTGCGGCAAATGTCATGACCGAGGATGGAGGCCCTGATGGCACTCGACACCAACCCGTCGATCGCGCCCTACGAAGCACCGGAGAAGGAGCTCTACGAAGTCGGCGAGATGCCGCCGCTCGGCTTTGTTCCGCCCAAGATGTATGCGTGGGCGATCCGGCGAGAGCGTCACGGCGAGCCGGACAAGTCGTTCCAGGTCGAGGTCGTCGAGACGCCGGCTATCGACAGTCACGAGGTTCTGGTTCTCGTGATGGCCGCGGGCGTGAACTATAACGGCATCTGGGCCGGGCTCGGGATTCCGGTGTCGCCCTTCGACGGCCACGGGGCGCCCTATCACATCGCCGGCTCGGATGCGTCCGGGATCATCTGGGCGGTCGGCTCGGCGGTGAAGAACTGGAAGGTGGGCGACGAGGTCGTCATCCACTGTAACCAGGACGATGGCGACGACGAGGAATGCAATGGCGGCGACCCGATGTTCTCGCCCAGTCAGCGGATCTGGGGATATGAAACGCCGGATGGGTCGTTCGCGCAGTTCACCCGGGTGCAGGCACAGCAGCTTTTGCCGCGGCCCAAGCATCTGACGTGGGAGGAATCGGCCTGCTATACGCTGACGCTGGCCACCGCCTATCGGATGCTCTTCGGCCACCATCCGCATGAGTTGAAGCCGGGCCAGAACGTTCTGGTCTGGGGCGCCTCCGGCGGCCTCGGCTCCTTCGCGATCCAGTTGATCAACACCGCAGGGGCCAATGCCATCGGCGTGATCTCGGACGAATCCAAACGCGACTTCGTCATGGATCTGGGCGCCAAGGGCGTCATCAACCGGAAAGACTTCAAATGCTGGGGGCAACTGCCCAAGGTCAACACGCCTGAATACAAGGAATGGTTCGGAGAGGCCCGCAAGTTCGGCAAGGCCATCTGGGACATCACCGGCAAGGGCAACAATGTCGACATGGTGTTCGAGCATCCGGGCGAGGCGACCTTCCCGGTGTCGACCTTCGTCGTGAAACGCGGCGGCATGGTAGTGATCTGCGCGGGGACGTCCGGGTTCAACCTGACGATGGACGCGCGCTATGTCTGGATGCACCAGAAGCGCATCCAGGGCAGCCACTTTGCGCATCTGAAACAGGCCGCGGCCGCCAACCGGCTGATGTGCCAGCGTCGGCTTGACCCGTGCATGTCCGAGGTCTTCCCGTGGGCAGAGATTCCGCAGGCGCATCTGAAGATGCTGCGCAACGAGCACAAGCCGGGCAACATGGCGGTTCTGGTTCAGGCGCCGCGTACGGGGCTGCGCACCTTCGAAGATATTCTGGAAGCTAGCCCGTCCAACTGAGGTCTGGTAATCTTCCGGTAACGGCAGTATGGTCCGAATCATCGATTCGGCCATGCTGTTTCGTTTGTTTGCCTATGTTTGGACGCGTAAGTCCAAGGCAAACCATCGCGATTGCGCATTTTCAAGCCGATAGAATGTCATCCCCTCACCATTTTAGGGGACCCCAAATCGGCGAATATTTTGCGAAGTCGCGCTGTGATAGACTTATCTTAACCCTTCGTTAACCAACGGGAAGGATAGGTCATGAAGCACGAATGGCTCATCGACATTCTTGGAGATCTCAAGAACTACGCGCGCAAGAATGGCATGGGCGCCCTGGCAGAGGAGTTGTCGACATGTCAGGCCTTGGCCGCTGTGGAGATCTCCTCGATCGAAGCACATTCGTTGCAGACAAGACTCGCTGTTGGCGCGCCATTGAAAGCGGTTGCAGACAATGCAAATACGGGTAATGGACGGCGACTTAGACTCGTTTCTGGACCGGCTGCAGCGGGCAACGACGCTTGAACATCTCTATCGGGCGACCGAAGAGTTGCGCGATTACTATGGCGTGCTCCATGTGGTGTATCACTGGGTCAGCAGCGTCGGCGACCAGTACGGCGCGGGAACCTACAGCACCGAATGGGTCGACCGGTATCTCGAACGCGGCTATGTGCGGGTCGACCCGGTCGTGTCAGGCTGCCTGCATCGCTTCCACCCTGTGAACTGGAAGCAACTCGACTGGTCCAGCAAGGCGGCGCGTGATTTCCTGACGGATGCCATCGCCCACGGGGTCGGAAACCAAGGGTACTCGATTCCGGTGCATGGCCCGTCGGCCCAGTTTGCGGTCTTCACGGTCAGTGACAGTTGCAGTGACGAAGAATGGGAAACCTTCGTGAAAGCCAACATGCGCGACCTGATCCTGATCGCGCATGACTTCAACAGAAAGGCACTGGAGTTCGAACAGGGCGACACCCCGGCCCCCACGACGGCCCTGTCCCCGAGAGAGGTCAGCGCGATGACGTTGCTGGCACAGGGGATGAGCCGGGCCCAGGCGGCGCAAGAGCTTTCGATCTCGGAACATACCCTGCGCGTCTATATCGAGGCCGCGCGCCACAAGCTTGGGGCACTCAACACAACCCATGCTGTGGCCCGTGCGCTGAGTTCCGGCCTGATCGCTGTCTAGGCATTAACCGCCCGGCAACGATTGGAATTCGTTGATATTCCCCTGACGGTGGCGCGCGGTCGCTTTGCCGGTTCGAAACCGTGCGTTCGGTAGGTTTTCCCCATCACCGACTGGTAAAAGGGCCTTCCGACATGCTTCGCTACATCTATGGCGCCGACCTGCACAAGTTCCCGCTTCTGCGCGACACGATGTTCCGCGACCGTGCGATCCAGTTCAAGGAGCGTCTGGGCTGGGACGTGAACGTGGATGAAAACGGCGAGGAGCACGATCAGTACGACGATCTGAACCCGCTTTACGTGATCTGGGAACGTCCCGACGGCACCCATGGCGGTTCGATGCGGTTCCTGCCGACCACCGGCCGCACCATGGTTAACGAGCATTTCCTGCACCTCACCGACGGCGTTCGCATCGAAAGCCCGCTGATCTGGGAATGCACCCGCTTCTGCCTGGCGCCCGATGCGGGTCGCGAAGTGACCGCTGCGCTGGTGCTGGGCGGGGCCGAACTGATGGTCAATTTTGCCGTCGAGCATTTCGTCGGTGTGTTCGACAACCGCATGGTGCGCATCTACCGGATGCTCGACATGGCGCCGGAGGTCATCGGCGCGGGTGGCGAAGGCAAGCAGTGGATCGGCGTCGGTCTGTGGGAGATGAACGAGACCTTCATCCCCAAGACCTTGAAACGGCTGGGGATCACGCGCGAAACCTCGACGGCCTGGTTCAATGACTCGTTCGGGTTCACACCGTCTTTGAAGCGCCTGCCCGAGGTGGCCTGATCCCGCTGGCGCGCAAGGGATGGGGCCTGTAGGCTCCGCCCCATGCGCGTGCCCGCCCTGACCCTTTCCGAAGACCAGGCCGAAGCTCATGACCGTGTGGCCGATCTGCTGCGCGGTGTGGGCGTCGATCTGGACAACGCGCGGCTGACGCCGCGGGCCGACGGGCAGGGGGGGCTTCTGGCGGTGACCGGCAAGGCGGGATCGGGCAAGACGATGCTGCTGGCCGGGCTTGTCACGGCACTTGCCGAGTCGGGCGTTCAGACCATCTCGGGCGAATACGAGGGCCGGCGCCGCAAGGACCGCCGCACGCTGGCCGTGCTGGCCCCGACCAACAAGGCGGCCTCGGTCCTGCGCCAAAGGGGGGTACCGGCCACCACGATCCACAGGATCATCTATACCCCCGTCTACGACCCGGAATACGAAAAGATCGCTGCCTGGCTGACGGGAGAGGGCGACCGGCCCGAGATCGAGGGCCTGACCGATGCCGCGCTTGACCGGGCCCTGGCGTTTTATCGGACGCACAGTTCCGTTCCCGGTGCGCTTGCCGCGGCTGGTCTGAAGGGCAGCGATTTCATCAAGGGCTGGAAGCGCCGCGAAGACCCATTGGATATCGGGTTTGTCGATGAGGCGTCGATGCTGGACGACCGGCAATTCGAAGACCTCAAGGAGCTTTTCCCGACCCTTGTCCTCTTCGGTGATCCGGCCCAGCTTGCGCCGGTCAACCAGTCCGGCCAGATGGTGTTCGACACGCTGCCGGAGGGTCGCAATATCACGCTGCGCCGTGTGCACCGGCAGGCCGACGACAACCCGATTCTCGATCTGGCCCATGCGCTGGGGGAGTCGGACCTGAGCTTCGAGGACTTCGAGGAGATGGTGGAGCGGATCGCCGCCCGGGACGGCCGCGTCGTGGTGTCTCCGCGCGTCGATTCGGATTTGATGGCGCGCTCCCCGGTGCTGGTCTGGCGCAATGCAACGCGCATCCGGCTGATCCACGCCTTTCGCCGCGTGCATGGTGCCCCGGAAGATGCCTTGCTGCCCGGTGAACCGCTGATCTGTGACGGAATCGAACTGCCGCTGAAGCATCGCAACAAACGCCTCGATCTGGAGGCCCGCGGGCTGATCAAGGGCGCGCAGGTGATCTACAAGGGGCCGGGGCGCAGGCCGGGCTTTTCCCGCCTGCACGTGATCGGTGCCCCGGAACCGGAGCTTTCGGCGGCCTCCATCGTGAAGATCGAGTTGCCGGAGGAGGAAGAACCCTTCATCCCCTATGCCGCCACGATGGGGGCCGCTTTCCTGCATGGGGCGGCGGTGACCATTCACAAGGCGCAGGGCAGCCAGTGGGAGGCCGTGCAGGTCTTTGCCCCCGATCTTTACGCTGCGGCCCGGATGGGGCGGACGGAGGCCGGGCAGCCCCTTTGGAAACGGCTTGCCTATGTGGCGATCACAAGGGCGGAGCATCGCCTGATCTGGGTTACGCGCTACAGGCTGGCCAAGCCGACAACGCCGCTGTCCACGGACGATCTGCTGGTTCCGGTTGCGCCCCTGACCCTGACGTCCGAAGACCCCGGCGCCTGACCGGCGTCAGTTCTTGATCAAACGGAATACCGCCGACGCACCCCAGCCGGCAAAGATCGCAATCGTCAGCGACAACAGCCCATAGATCAGCGGCCGTTGATGCGCCAAGGTGTAGGTCCAGCGTTCAAGCCCGACCTTCTGCACGGCCAGCGTCGTCTCATAGGCGTCGATGACCTCGCCGTTACGCACCAGGTAGATCCGCGTGGTATAGTCGCCCTCGGTCAGGTTCGCCGGCAGTGCGATTGAGGTGCGGAACAACGTCTGTTCGTCGAGGCTGACAGCACCGGGCAGCATCTGGTACAGGCCTTTCGCGGTGCGAATGCGGATTAGGGCTTCCACGAAACTCTCGGCATGGGGGGCTTCTTCGGTCGCGCCGACGGCACGTATCGCCCGAGGGATGGATACCTTATGTCGCAGGTCCTCGGTGTCGGACATGATGTCGTCCAGCGGCCGGGTCGAGGACACGGCATAGAAACTGGGCGCGGCATCGATGTGCACCGAATCGGTGTTGATCCAGATCCCGAGCCGGCGATCCTTTTGCCGGACGGTCACCGGCATTGCGGGCCCGGCCACCGTGATGACCACGTCAAGCTGCCCGTCTTCGGGCAACGGGGCCTCGCGCTTGACCGCGCCGAAGATCAGGATTTCGGATCCTGCGAAATCGGTGGTGATGGACACGCTGGTCTGGCTGAGCCCGGCGACGACCGTCTCTGCCCGCACCGCGCCTGCGCAGAGAAGACACAGAAGAACGACGCGCCAAAGCATCAGTGGCCCCCCTTCCGCGTGCTCAGCGAGTAAAGCTCCGACGGTTCGAGGAGGAGATCGAACGCCAGCTTGGCACAAACGACCAGAACCAGAACGGCCAGCAGAATTCGCAATTGTTCAGCCTTCATCTTGGCGCCGATCCGGGTGCCGATCTGCGCACCGACCACCCCGCCGATCAGCAGCAGAACCGCCAGCCCCATGTCGACAGTAAAGTTCGTCGTGGCATGTAGCAACGTGGTGAAACCGGTCACGAAGATGATCTGGAACAAGGACGTTCCCACGACCACCTTTGTCGGCATTCCAAGGAGATAGATCATGGCCGGAACCATGATGAAGCCGCCGCCGACCCCCATGATCGCGGCCAGAATACCGACGGCGGCGCCGACCAGAAGCGGCGGAATGGCCGAGATATAAAGCCCCGATGTCCGGAACTTCATCTTGAACGGAAGGGCGCTGATCCATGTCCGCTGCCGCCGTTTCGGGGCGCTCTTGCCTTTGCGCGTTTGCCGGATTGCGTTCAGGCTTTCGACGAACATCAAGGAACCGATGATGCCGAGGAACAGCACGTAACACAGCTTCACCAACAGATCGACCTGGCCCATCTGTCGAAGCTGATTGAAGATCAGTACGCCGAGTGCGGCACCGAAAAGGCCGCCGACCAGCAAGACCGTTCCCATCTTCAGATCTACCGTCTTGCGCCTCAGATGCGCCAGAACGCCGGAGAAGGAGGACGCCACGATCTGATTCGCCTCGGTCGCGACGGCCACCGCGGGCGGAATGCCGATGAAGAAGAGCAGGGGGGTCATCAGAAACCCGCCACCCACGCCGAACATGCCCGAAAGCACACCCACCATCCCGCCGAGCCCCAGAAGGAGGAAGGCGTTCACGGACACTTCGGCGATGGGTAGATAAATTTGCATATGTGAATCTCTAAAGCGTTCCTTTGCCGTCTGGCAAGCCTCGCTCGGGCTCACATATCGTTTCCTTGGGCGCGTGGCGGAATTGCACGGCTATCATGGCTCAGAAGCTGCACGCCGGGTTCGGATGTCAGTGTGTAAAGCTCTGACGGTTTCAAAAGCAGGTCCAGCGCGAGCTTGCCACAAACGGCCATCACGAGCGCTGCCAGAAGGACTCGCAACTGCTCTGCCTTCATCTTCAGACCGATCCGGGTGCCGAACTGTGCCCCGATCACGCCGCCGACGAGCAGCAGCAGGGCAAGCCCCATGTCGACCGTGTAGTTCGTTGTGGCATGCAGCAAGGTGGTGAAGGCGGTGACGAAGATGATCTGGAACAGCGACGTGCCCACGACGACCTTGGTCGGCATGCCCAGCAGGTAGATCATCGCCGGCACCATGATGAAGCCGCCGCCCACGCCCATGATGGCCGACAGCATACCGACGGCCGCGCCCACAAGCAGCGGCGGCACCGCCGAGATATAGAGGCCCGACACGCGGAACTTCGTCTTGAACGGCAGAACGCTGACCCATTTGCGGTGCCGCCGTTTCGGCGCCGTGCGGCCGCTGCGGGTACGGCGGATGGCCTGCAGGCTTTCGACGAACATCATCGTGCCGATCACGCCGAGGAACAGGACGTAACAGAGCTTCACGAACAGATCGACCTGTCCCAACTGGCGAAGCTGGTTGAAGATCACCACGCCCACCGCGACGCCGACAAGACCACCCAGCAGCAACACGGTGCCCATCTTCAGATCGACGGTTCTGCGCCGGAAATGCGCAAGGACGCCTGAAAAGGACGAGGCGACGATCTGGTTGGCGGAGGTCGCCACCGCCACGGCCGGCGGAATGCCGATGAAGAACAGCATTGGCGTGATCAGGAAGCCGCCACCGACGCCGAACATGCCGGACAAGACACCCACCAGCCCGCCAATCCCCAACAGGGTAAAGGCGTTCACGGCAACGTCGGCGATGGGAAGATAGATCTCCATGTGGTCCTGCTAGATCCGCTAAGCCTGCTTAGGCAAGCCTAGCTTTCTTTCACATAGGGTTCTCCCCCCGCGCGCGGGGGCACCGCGCGGCCCACGAAACCGGCAAGAATGACCACCGTCAGGATATAGGGCAGCGCATCCATCACTTGCACGGGGACCGTGACGCCGCCCAGATCGATATTCTGATAGCGCAGCGCGATCGCCTGAAGGAAGCCGAACAGAAGCGTCGACATCAGCGCGTACCACGGCCGCCACTTGGCGAAGATCAGGGCCGCAAGGGCGATGTAACCGCGTCCGGCCGTCATGTCCTTGCTGAAGCCCGCTTGCAGGGCCGTCGCAAGATAGGCCCCGGCAATCCCGCACAGCACCCCGCAGATGGCCACCGCGGCATAGCGTGTGCCGATGACCGAAATGCCCGCGGTATCGACCGCGGCGGGGTTTTCGCCCACCGCGCGCAGGCGCAGGCCGAACCGCGTCCGGAACAGCACCCACCATGTCAGCGGCACCATCGCGAAGGCGAGGTAGACAAGGATCGTGTGACCCGAGATCAGGTCGTGATAGATCGGCCCGAAGACCGGCACGGTTTGCAGTTGTTCGGCGAAGGGCAGGGTGATCGCCTCGAACCGTGCGCCGCCCAGAAGCGACGGCGTGCGCCCGCCCTGCTGAAACCAGTCCTGCGCAATGACAACGGTCAGACCTGCCGCAAGAAAGTTGATCGCGACCCCTGAAATCAGCTGGTTCCCGCGAAAGGTGATCGAGGCAAGACCGTGGATGCCCGCCAGCAGCATCGATGACAGGATGCCCGCCAGCAGCCCCAGCCAGACCGACCCCGTCACCGCCGCCGTCGCCGCCGAGAAGAAGGCCGCGAACAGCATCTTCCCCTCCAGCCCGATGTCGAAAATGCCCGAACGCTCCGAAAAGAGGCCCGCAAGGCAGGCCAGAAGAAGCGGCGTCGACAGCCGCACCGTGGAGTCGAGCACCTGAAGGACCGTTGCGAAATCCATCATGCCCGTCCTTTCCGACGCCCGGCGAACAACCGCTCCAAGGGCATCCGCACCATGTTGTCCAGCGCCCCGGTGAACAGGATCACCAGCGCCTGGATCACCACGATCAACTCGCGCGGGATGGTCGTCCAAAGCGCCAGTTCAGCGCCCCCCTGGTAGAGAAAACCGAACAGCAGGGCCGCCAGCAGCACGCCGAAGGGGTGATTGCGCCCCATCAGCGCCACCGCGATCCCGATGAAGCCTGCGCCTTCGACTGCGTTCAGGACCAGCCGTTCCGCCTCTCCCATCACGTTGTTGATCGCCATGCAGCCGGCCAGCGCCCCGGAAACCAGCATTGCCAGCATCACGATCCGCACCGGGCGAATGCCGGCATAGACGGCCGCCGGTTCGGAATGCCCCAGCGCCCGGATTTCATAGCCGAGCCGCGTGCGCCAGATCAGCAGCCAGACCAGAACGCAGGCGGCCAGAGCAACAACAAAGCTGATATTGGCGGGCGCCGCTTTGGAAAAGGGGATGCCGAAGGCGCCCAGAATGTCATGCAGCGTTGGCAGATGCGTGCCGTCTGGAAACTTGGCCGTCGCCGGGTCCATCGAGGCCGGCGGCCGCATCACGTTGACCAGCAGATAGTTCAGCACGGCCGCGCCGATGAAGTTGAACATGATCGTGGTGATCACGATATGGCTGCCGCGCGTGGCCTGCAGCCAGGCCGGGATCGCCGCCCAAAGCGCGCCAAAGAGCGCCCCGCCAAGGATCGCCACCGGCAGCGCCAGCGACCAATGCGGCCATGGCAGCGCAAGGCAGACAAGCGCCACCCCAAGCCCGCCCAGCGTCGCCTGCCCTCGCCCCCGATATTGAAGAGCCGTGCGTGAAAGGCGACGGCGACCGCCAGCCCGGTGAAGATGAAATTCGTGGCGTAGTAGAGCGTGTAGCCCCACGCATAGGTCGACCCCAGCGCCCCGGTGACCATCAGTTTGACGGCGGCGACGGGGTCTTCGCCGATGGCGACGATGACCAACGCAGACAACAGGAAGGCGATGACCAGACTGATCAGCGGTATCAGGATGACATCCGCCCATTTCGGCAGTCCGTTCACGTCAGGCGGCCTCCGTCGTCATGCCGGCCATCAACAGACCAAGCTCTTTCTCGTCGGTCTGGTCCGGGGCGCGTTCCCCCATGATCCGACCGTCGAACATCACCGCGATGCGGTCCGACAGCGACAGGATCTCGTCCAGTTCCACGCTGACCAGAAGGATCGCCGATCCCGCATCGCGCAGTTCCACGATGCGCTGGTGGATGAACTCGATCGCGCCAATGTCCACGCCGCGGGTCGGCTGCCCCACCAGCAGCAGCGCGGGGTTCCGCTCGATCTCTCGTGCCAGTACCAGTTTCTGCTGGTTCCCGCCGGAAAACTGCCGCGCTGCAAGCTCGGGGTTCGGGGGGCGCACGTCGAAACGCGCCATCTTCTGCGCGCAGTCCGTGCGGATCGCCGTATTGTCCATCAGGGCTGCGTTCTTCTGATAGGCCGGGTCGTTGTGATAGCCGAAGACCGCATCTTCCCACGCGTGGAACGGCATGATCAGCCCCTCCCGCTGGCGATCCTCGGGCACATGGGCGATTCCGCGCTCCCGGCAAAACTGTCCGTCGGCATGCTTGCCGCTAACGTCGATGGGTTGCCCGTTCACACGAACCGTGCCGGACGCGGGCATCATGCCGCCCAGCACCTGCAAAAGCTGCGACTGCCCGTTGCCCGCCACGCCTGCGATACCCAGGATCTCTCCCGCCCGCACGGAAAAGGAGACGTCTTTCAGCCGCTTGACCCCGTCGGCGTCGAAAACGCTCAGGTTCTCGACCTCCAGCACGGTGCGCCCCGGTTTGGCGGGGCCTTGTCCACCCGCAGCAGCACCTTGCGCCCGACCATCAGCTCTGCCAGTTGCTCTGGGCTGGTGTCCGCCGTCTTGACCGTCGCCGTCATCTCTCCCCGGCGCATCACGCTGACGGTGTCGGTCGCCACCATGATTTCACGCAGCTTGTGGGTGATCAGGATGATCGTCTTGCCCTCGGCCTTGAGGTTGTCGAGAATCCGGAACAGGTGATCGGCCTCCGCCGGCGTCAGCACCCCCGTCGGTTCGTCGAGGATCAGGATATCCGCCTGCCGATACAGCGCCTTCAGGATTTCCACCCGCTGCTGCATGCCGACGCCCAGATCCTCGATCCTGGCATCGGGGTTCACGTTCAACTCGTAATCCTCGGCCAGCGTCTTCAGCGTCTTCAGCGCCTTGCTGATCGAGGGTTTCAGCAGCCGCCCTTCCTCCGCGCCGAGGATCACGTTCTCCAGCACCGTGAAATTCTCCACCAGCTTGAAATGCTGAAACACCATGCCGATGCCCGCGGCGATCGCATCATGGCTGTCCTGGATGGTGGTCGGCTTGCCGCCGATCCGGATCTCTCCCGCATCGGCCTTGTAAAAGCCATAGAGGATCGACATCAGCGTCGACTTGCCCGCGCCATTTTCGCCGATGATCCCGTGGATGGTGCCGGGCATGACCTTGAGCGAGATATCCCGGTTCGCCTGAACCGGCCCGAAGGCCTTGGATATCCCGCGCAATTCGATGGCCGGGGCGACGGCTTGCCGCCCCTCTGTCGTGGCCGCGACCACGGACTTACTTCACCGGGCAGGAATTGTCCGACATGTAGTCATGCACCTGCAACTCACCCGAGATGATCTTTGCCTTGGCGTCTTCGACGGCGGCGATCATCTCCTCGGTGACGAGGTCCTGATTATACTCGTCCACGGCATAGCCCACGCCATTTTCGGCCAGCCCCAGCAAATTGATACCGGTCTCAAGGTCAGGCCCAGCAAATTGATACCGGTCTCAAGGTCAGGCCCGGCCATGAACGCGTCATAGACCGCCACGTCGACCCGCTTGATCATCGAGGTCAGCATATGCCCCGGATGCAGGTAGTTCTGGTTGCTGTCCACGCCGATTCCAAGGATGCCCTGATCGGCCACCGTTTGCAGAACGCCCAGCCCCGTGGACCCCGCCGCGGCATAGATCACATCCGCGCCTTGACCGATCTGGGCCTGCGCCAGTTCGCTGCCCTTCACCGGGTCGGCCCAGGCGGCAGGCGTGGTGCCGGTCATGTTCTGGATGACCTTCGCGTCGGGGCTTACCGCCTTGACGCCCTGAACATAGCCGCAGGCGAATTTCCGGATCAGCGGAATGTCCATGCCACCCACGAAGCCCACCGCACCGGTTTCCGAGGCCATCGCCGCCATCATGCCGACCAGATAGCTGCCCTCATGTTCCGAGAAGACGATGGAGCGCACATTGGGCGCATCCACCACCATGTCGATGATCTGGAACTTGGTGTCGGGATAGTCGGCGGCGACCTCTTCCAGCACGCTTGCAAAGGCAAAGCCGGCCATCACGATCGGGTTCAGCCCGGCCTCGGCAAAGCGGCGTAGCGCCTGTTCGCGCTGGGCCTCCGACTGCAATTCGATCTCGCGATAGTTTCCGCCCGTCTCTGCCTTCCACTTCTGGGCGCCGTTATGGGCGGCCTCGTTGAACGACTTGTCGAACTTGCCGCCCAGATCGAACACCATCGCCGGGTCGGCCAGTGCGGTGCCGGTCAACAGGGCCAGCGCGGCGGTCGCGCCCAGGATTTTGCGGAAGGCTGTCATGGAATATCTCCCCGATGTCTTTCTGGCTGCGCCGGGATGCAGGCCCCGCAGAGCGTCGAAAGGCTGTTGTTTGATCACAAGTTAGGCCGCAGCGCCGGGAATGCGTCAACCGATTTCTCGCCGTGGTCCGGTCTCAGGGCGCAAGCTGCTTTCTGAGGATCAGCGCGTCGACACGGGTGCCTTCACGTTTGGCATAGTAGCGGGGCCGGCGGCCGGCATCGCGATAGCCTGCGCCGGTATAGAGCGCCCGGGCCGGCCGGTTGTCCTCGGCGACCTCAAGAAAGGCGTCTTCTGCCTCCCGCATGCGCGCCTCGGCCTCGAATTGCGCCAGCAGGGCCCGGCCGCATCCCGCGCGGCGCTGCGTGGGGTGCACCGCCAGCGTCAACAGTTCGGCCTCACCGGCGAGCGCGCGGCCGAGGGCGACTCCCGCATCGCTTTCGCACAGGAACACGCCGGGGCTTTCCAGAACGGCGGTGAATTCTGCCGCTGTCCAGGGGCGGGGATAGGTGAAACACAAGGAGTGCAGGACGGCCAGCGCCTCGGGCGTCATGGCAGGATGACCGGCGGTGGATCGGCCGGTGGGGCCGCATCGGCGGGGCGCACGTAAAGCGGCGCCGGGCGGGGCATGTTGGTTGAGACGCGTGCCGCGGCCAGACGGGCGATCCGCGGTGCGATGTCGGTCAACGGCCGGGTCTCGAACGGCCGGCCCAGCCTTGCGCCCAAGCGGTCGGCGGCTTCGCCGACAATGCGCGTGTCTGTCGGCAGCAAAAGGTCCTCGGGCGGGGCATCGGGCGTGGCCAGCCTCGGCGCGCCAAGGGGCTTCCCATCGGTCAGAAGCTGAAGATAAACCGCGTTGCGCGGCGCGGGAAGGGCAGCCAGAACAGTGCCGGGTTCGCCCTCCGCCAGCACCTCGAGCCCGGAAACGCCGATGGCCGGCACGGCCAGGCCCAGCGACAGGCCCCGTGCCGCGGCAACAGAGATCCGGATACCCGTGAAATTGCCCGGCCCGATGCCGACCCCGATCCGGCCGATATCGGCCCAACGCAGGCTGTTTTCGGCAAGGATGTCTTCCAGCATGGGAAGAAGATGCTCTGCCTGTCCGCGGCCCATTTCGACATGTGCTGCTGCGATGATCTTGCCGTCGCGCAGCAAAGCGGCCGCGCAATGCGCGGCCGATGTGTCAAAGGCCAGAACCGGTTTCTCGTCGTCCATCGCGTCAGTCGGCGACCGGGCGCACCTCGGTCACTTCCGGGATGTAGTGGCGCAACAGGTTTTCGATCCCCATTTTCAGCGTCAGGGTCGAGGACGGGCAACCGGCGCAGGCACCCTGCATGTGCAGATAGACGATTCCGCGGTCAAACCCGTGGAACGTGATGTCGCCGCCGTCCTGTGCCACGGCCGGCCGCACGCGCGTATCCAGCAACTGCTTGATCTGGTTCACGATCTCTGCATCGGGGCCGTCATGATCGGCATGGCCTGCGTCTTCCTCCGCACCGGTCACGGTCGGCTGGCCCGACTGGTAGTGCTCCATGATCGCGCCGAGGATCGCGGGCTTGATGTGATCCCATTCCGAGTCTTCGGCCTTGGTCACGGTCACGAAGTCGGTGCCGAAAAAGACGGCGCGCACACCGTCCACCGCAAAGATGCGTGTCGCCAAGGGTGATTTCCCGGCGGTCTCTGCCGAGGGGAAGTCCGCGGTGCCGGCATCCATCACGGCCTGGCCGGGCAGGAATTTCAACGTTGCCGGGTTCGGGGTGGACTCGGTCTGGATAAACATGCAGCAATTCCCTAGCTTTCCGGTCGGATATGCGCGTCGCCGACCCCGTTGTCAACCTTCGGGGCGCGTCCGGCGCTCTAGCAGACGGCTTCCAGCCCTTCCTTGGACAGCCCGCCGGGCACGATCGTCATCGGCACGGGCAGGGTGCCCGAGGTCTTGGTCAGTTGCGTCACCAGCGGCCCGGGGCCCTTCTTGTCGGTGCCCGCGCCCAGCACCAGCACACCGATATCGGGGTCGTCGCGGACCTGTTGCACGATCTCGGTTGCCGGTTCGCCTTCACGGATGACCAGTTCGGGGTCGATCCCCTGCCGGTCGCGCATCCATTTGGCGAATACCTCGAAATGCGCTTCGATCCGTTCGCGGGCCTCTTCGCGCATCAGATCACCCACGCCGATCCAGTGGTTGAATTCCTCCGGCGGAATGACGGACAGGATTTGTACGCCGCCCTTGGTCTTGTTGGCCCGCATCGCCGCGAACCGCATGGCGTTCAGGCATTCACGGCTGTCGTCCAGAACGACAAGGAACTTGCGCATGGCGCCCTCCCTGAGAAATTGCTCCAAAGCATGACCGACGCGCCGCGCGCTTGCAACTGCTACGCGCAGGGCATGTGCGATGGTTGCGTCGCGGACCGACCTTTGTCAGATGCCCTTGCCGTCCGAATGGGCCCAGTCCCAGTAGAGTTCACGCACCTTTTGCGTGACCGGTCCCGGCTGGTACTGCACGTCGTCGAACGCCTTGACCGGCGTGACCTTCATCATGTTGCCCGACAGGAAAACCTCGTCGGCATCGCGGAAGTCGTCGAAGGTCAGGATCTTCTCGGTCACCGTGATGCCCTCGGCCGTGAGGTTGGACATGTGCCGTGCGCGGGTGATGCCCGCAAGGAAGGTGCCGTTGGCGATGGGGGTCAAAACCTCGCCATCCTTGACCATGAAGACATTGGCCGTCGCGGTCTCGGCCACATTGCCCATCACGTCGCCGACAAGCGCGTTGCCGAAGCCCTTGGCGCGCGCCTCGGCCAGCATGCGCGCGTTGTTGGGGTAAAGGCAGCCTGCCTTGGCATTGACCACCGCGCAATCGAGCGTCGGACGGCGGAACCGGGTTGTTGTCAGTGTCGTCGCGCTGCCCGGGGCGGCCATCGGGATCTCTTCCAGGCAAATGGCGAACCCGGTGGCGCCGGGCTTGGGAACGATCCCAAGGAAATCGCCCTCCAGCGCCCAGTACATCGGCCGGATATAGACTGCGGCATCGTCGGGATAGGTCTTCAACCCCTCCCAGATAACCTCGCACATCTCCTCGGCGCCCATGGTGGGTGTGATCATCAGCGCCTCGGCCGAGGCATTGACGCGTTCGCAATGGGCCATCAGGTCGGGGGCGATCCCCTCGAAATAGCGGGCGCCGTCGAAGACGGTCGTGCCCAGCCAGCTGCCGTGGTCGGCTGCGTTCATCACGGCGATGTCGCTGCGGTGCCATGTGCCTTTGTAAAAGGTGCGGATATTGGTGCCGGTGGCCATTGCTCACCCCTTCTGTATTTCGCGCGAACCCTAGACCTGCGCAGCCAAGGCGTCCAGATGCCATTGGCCGCCGGTTGCTAGCCGCCCGTATGGCTCATATGGCGGGTCATCTGCCCGTCGGCGCGCTGGCGGGAATAGTCGAAATCGTGGCCTTTGGGCTTGCCGGCGATGGCGGCGCGGATCGCGGCTTCCAGCGGGGCGTCATCGCCGGGATGGGCGCGCAGCGGGGCCCGCAGATCGGCGCGGTCTTCCTGCCCGAGGCACATGAAAAGCTCTCCGGTGCAGGTCAGGCGCACGCGGTTGCAGCTTTCGCAGAAATTGTGGGACATCGGCGTGATGAAGCCAATCTTCTGCCCCGTCTCCTCCAGCCGGACATAGCGGGCCGGGCCGCCGCTCCTCTCGGTCAGGTCCAGCAGCGTGAAGCGGTCGGCCAGCCGGGTGCGGACATCGGTCAGTGACCAGTATTGGTCCAGCCGGTTCTCGTTGCCCAGGTCGCCCATCGGCATGACCTCGATAAAGGTCAGGTCCATGTCGCGCGCCCGGCACCAGTCGACGAGGTCGAACAGTTCGGGTTCGTTGAAGCCTTTCAGCGCGACGGTATTGATCTTGACCCGCAGGCCTGCGGCCTGCGCCGCATCGATCCCGCGCATCACCTGGTCCAGCCGGCCCCAGCGCGTGACGCGGGCGAACTTTTCCGCATCCAGCGTATCGAGGCTGATATTCACCCGCCGGACCCCCGCCGCGTAGAGATCGCCTGCGAATTTCTCCAGTTGCGACCCGTTGGAGGTGACCGTCAGTTCGTCGAGAGCGCCGGTTTCAAGATGCCGCCCCATGGCGTTGAAGAAAGTCATGATGTCCCGCCGCACCAGGGGCTCTCCGCCGGTGATGCGCAGCTTGCGCACGCCCAGCCGGATGAAAGACGAACAGACCCGGTCCAGTTCCTCCAGCGTCAGCAGTTCCCGCTTGGGCAGGAAGGTCATGTTCTCGGCCATGCAATAGACACAGCGGAAATCGCAGCGATCGGTGACCGACACGCGCAGATAGGTGACGGCGCGTTTGAACGGGTCGATCAGGGGCGTTGCTTCAGTCATGCCGGGAAAGGTAGGCGCCGCGTCGATTTCTCGCAACCCGCTTCGTTAATGCCGGTGCGTCTTGACACCTGTCCCGCCCGCTTGCCCAACTGTCTGGCGGAGGAGATGAGGGAGGGTGTGATGGACGATCGCAGGCTTTTGCCCGTGCAGGACAGTTGGGACGCGATGCGGGGCCGCTTCCGCTGGGCCGTGCCAGAACGCTTCAACATCGCACAGGCCTGTTGCGATGACTGGGCCGGGGCAGAGCCGGGTCGGGTGGCGGTCATCGATGCCTCGGACGGGGACCGGGCGTGGACCTATGGCGCATTGAAGGATGCGTCGGATCGCCTTGCCACGGTCCTTGCCGGGCTTGGCGTCGGCGCAGGCGACAGGGTCGCAGTACTGTTGCCGCAGGCGCCCGCCGTCCTGATCGCCCATTTCGCGGCCTACAAGCTTGGCGCCGTGGTCCTGCCGCTATTCACGCTCTTCGGGCCGGATGCGTTGGAATATCGGTTGGCCGACAGCGGTGCGCGGCTGGTCGTGACCGATGCGGACGGGGCCGAAAAGCTCGCCGGCCTGCGCGACCGGCTGCCCGACCTGACCGAGGTTCTGTCGGTGAACGGTGGCAAGGCCCGCGACCTCTGGGCCGAGATCGCGGCAGCCGACCCGCTGCGCGCGCCCCGGGACACGCTGGCCAAGGACCCGGCGGTTCTGATCTATACCTCGGGCACCACAGGCCCGCCCAAGGGCGCGCTGCACGCCCACCGGTTTCTGATCGGGCATCTGCCGTCGATCGAGTTGCACCACCGCGGCTTTCCGCAACCGGGCGATTGCGGCTGGACCCCGGCCGACTGGGCGTGGATCGGCGGATTGATGGATATGGCGATGCCGTGTCTCTACTACGGCGTGCCGCTGGTGGCCTGCCGGATGCGCAAGTTCGACGTGGCCGAGGCGTGGGCCCTGATCGACCGCCTGAAGGTGCGCAACCTGTTCCTGCCGCCGACAGCGCTGAAACTGATGCGGCAGGTGCCGGTGCCCGCGGGCGTTTCGTTGCGCTCGGTCGGTTCCGGGGGCGAAAGCCTGGGTGCCGATCTGCTAAATTGGGGGCGGCAGGCGCTGGGGCTGGAGATCTGCGAATTCTACGGCCAGACCGAATGCAACCTCGTCATCACCTGCGTACCGGAATTGATGGACGCCCCGCCCGGCGCGATGGGGCGCGCGACACCGGGGTTCGACGTCGCGGTCATCGACGCGGACGGAACGCCGCTTCCGCCCGGGGAGTTGGGGGAGATCGCGGTGCGCAAGGGCGCGGCCTCGATGTTCCTTGGCTATTGGGGCTTGCGAGAGAAGACCGAGGCCAAGTTCACCGGCGATTGGATGCGCACCGGCGATCTGGGCATGTGCGACGGGCAGGGCCATTTCACCTATGTCTCGCGCGACGATGACGTGATCACCTCGTCCGGTTACCGGATCGGCCCGACGGAGATCGAGAACTGCCTGACCGGTCACCCCGACGTCGTAATGGCCGCGGCAGTGGGAGAGCCCGACCCGGAGCGGACCGAGATCGTCGTCGCCCATGTCGTCCTGCGCGACGGGGCGGCGTGGGAGGGGCTGGAGGCGGCGCTGATCCAGCGCGTGCGCGACCATGTCAGCCCCCATGTCGCGCCCCGCCGCGTCGTCCGCGCCGACAGCCTGCCAATGACCGCCACGGGCAAGATCATGCGGCGGGAGTTGCGCGGCCAAGGGTAGGGCGCGTCAATCCGGGTGTGCTGGCGGGGCACCCATCACCCGCGCGGCCTCCTTCCGGGCGAAGGGTTTCATCTGGGTGCCATGCGCCACCAGAAACGCCCGCACCCGGTCGGGATCGCGTTTCGACATCTCGCGCAGCCACCACGCCACGGCCTTCTGGATGAACCAGTCGGGGTCAGAGACATAGCCGGCGGCCCAGCCCAGAACCCGCTCACGGATTTTCAGATCGGTGGGCTTGGGGTGGGGCATCTTTGCCCAGGGCAGGGTCATCACCAGCGCCGCGCGGCGGGACCACATATGATCCGATCCCGTCCAGCCCTCGACCGTGTCGATCCGGGCCGGGTCTGCGACCAGCCGCTTCTGCCCGGCGATACTGGCATGATCGGCCACGGCCCAGGCGTCGAATTGCGGCACCCAGCTTTGGACAAGGTGCCATGCCCCTTCGTCCGTTGGCCGGATGCGCGCCTGCGTCAGCAGTTTGGCGGCGCAGATGCGCGCCTCGTGAATGTCGGTCTCCCACAGGTCGGCGGCCAGTTGCAGCCGATCCTCCAGCGTCAGGCTTTGGCGCCAGTCCCGCGCAAGCGTGTCGATATCGGGGTTGGCCACGCCCAGATAGACCCGCGACACCTTGTGATAGGCGGCCATGTCGGCCGCCTTTCCGGGGACGGCATGGGCCGACAACGCGTGCAGCGCATCAGAAACGTTCATGGTTGCTCTCCGCTCGGAGTCGCGCAAGCCTTCGATACCGTTGCTGTCATGGCAAGCCCGGACACGCCCCTGCACTCATCTTCGTCAATGCGGCCGCGACCGTGTGAACCGCCCGTCCGGCCCCAGATGGATACCGCATTCGGTCTTGTCGGGCGTGTCCGCCCAGCGCCCGGCCCGCGGGTCTTCGCCATCCCGAACGGGGCGGGTGCAGGGCGCACAGCCGATAGAGGCATAGCCCCGCGCCGTCAGGGGATGGGGCGGCAGGTCATAAGCCTGGAAATAGGCGGCGATCTGGTCCTGCGTCCAGAACACAAGCGGGTTCACCTTTATATGGTCGCCGTCGCGCTCGATCGCGGGCAGGGCCGCACGGGTGCTGGCCTGATAGCGTTTGCGCCCCGAAATCCACGTATCGAATGCCGCCAGCGCGTCGGCCAGCGGAAAGGTCTTGCGCAGCATGCAGCACATGTTCGGATCGCGGGCATGCAAGGTGCGGTCCGGGTCCTCGGTTTCGATCAGGGCCGTATCCGGCACGACGTTGATGAGGTTGAGCCCAAGGCGTTCGCAAAGCTCGTCCCGATAGGACAGCGTTTCGGGGAAATGCCGGCCGGTGTCGATGAATAGGACCGGCATATCGGGAAAATCCCGTGTCACATGGTGCAGCAGCACCGCGCTTTCCGCGCCGAAGGACGACACCAGCGCCACCCGCCCAAGTCTGCGGTCGGCCAGAAGGCCCGCCATGTCCACATGGGTTCGGTCCGGCAGGTGATCTGCCTGAAGGGCATCAAGCAGGGCATCGGACCCGCCGGGCGGCCAATCGGACATGGTAAGACTCCTTTTAGTCATCTTCAGGCGATTGGATGCGCGGGTAACATAGTGGAATAGTCGGGAAAACGATCCGGGCCGAAAAATGCGTGCTGCGCGACATCGCGGCGCGGGATTTGGGTGAAGTGTCAAGAGTTTGTCACATTCCCATGCGTCTGTGCGGGTAGCGATGCAGAGGGTGCCATGACAGAGAAGACCGAGCTGACCGAACTGTTCGAGGAATGGATGGGCTCCGAGATGGAGGAAACCCTCCTTGAGGAGCTTGAGATCGATCTGGAAGACGCGTTGCCGACGCTGGAGCTGAAGAAGCTCTACAAGATGCGTCACCCCGATACGCTGCCAAGCAAGGTCTACATGCTCGAACTGCTGAAGCTGCAGGCCGAACTGATCAAGCTGCATGACTGGGTGGCGGCGACCAAGGCCAAGGTCGTGGTTCTGTTCGAGGGGCGCGACTCCGCCGGCAAGGGCGGCGTGATCAAGCGCATCACCCAGCGGCTGAACCCGCGGGTCTGCCGGGTGGTGGCCCTGCCTGCGCCGTCTGACCGGCAAAAGTCACAGTGGTATTTCCAGCGCTATGTCGAACACCTGCCCGCCGGGGGCGAGATGGTCCTGTTCGACCGGTCGTGGTACAACCGCGCAGGCGTCGAACGCGTGATGGGCTTCGCGACCGAGGATCAGGTCGAAGCGTTCTTCCGCGACGTGCCCGAATTCGAACGCATGCTGGTGCGCTCCGGCATCATCCTGATCAAGTACTGGTTCTCGATCACCGACGAGGAACAGCAGATGCGGTTCCAGATGCGCATCCACGACCCGCTGAAGCAGTGGAAGCTGTCCCCGATGGACCTGCAGTCCCGCATCCGGTGGGAGAAGTACACCAAGGTCAAGGAAGACATGTTCGCCCGCACCAACATCCCCGAGGCGCCGTGGTACATCGTGCCGGGCAATGACAAGCGGCGCGCGCGGTTGAACTGTATCGCCGATCTGCTGGACCGGATCCCCTATCACGAGGTCCCGCAGGAAAAGGTGGAGTTGCCGGAACGGGTGTTCAATCCCGATTACGAGCGCAAGGTCCTGCCCGACGAGTTGTATGTGAAACAGCGCTACTGAAGCGTCGCACGTTCGACTACGGCCACGCCGTCGGCGACCTCGTCGGACGGATGGGTGATGACGGACGCACCCGCCTGAAGGCCCGACAGGATCTGCGCGGTGGTTTCCCCGCGGCGCCCGATCTCGACCGGGGTCAGGCGCGCAATGCCGTCCGAGACCGTGAAGACCGCCCAGCCGCCGTTTTGCCGGAAGAGGGCCGACAGCGGCACCTGAAGCGTTTCGGTGGCGTCCCACTCGACAATGCGCAGGAAGACGAAGAACCCCTGGCCGAGACCGCGCCGGTCCTCGGCCGGGGAAACGATGTCGAATAGCGCATCGACCCGTTGTTCCTCGATCCCCAGTGCGGAGACCTTGGTGCTGGCCACCGGTTCGACCTTGCGCAGGCGCGCCTCCAGAATCTGATCGCCGCCCCAGCGGTCGACCATGGCCCGCGCACCGGGTGGTAGCCGCACGGCATCGGCCGACAACAGGTCCGCGACGATTTCCAGATCGTCCGGGCGCCCGATGGACAAAAGCCGGGTGCCGATGGTCACGGGGCGTTCGGAAATCGTGTCGACCTCCAGCACGACGCCATCGATGGGCGCGGTGATCTGCACGCAGCAGTCGCCGTTTCCGTCCGGGTCTTCCGCAAGTTCGGGATCGATCAGCGCCGCGCGGGCACGTTGCAGCGCCCCTTGCGCCATGTCGAGACCCGAGGCCGCCGCATCGCGGGCCGCCTCTGCGCTGGCCAGTTGCTGGGTGGTGTCCTCAAGCCGGGTGATGGAGGCCACGCCGCGTTCCACCAGTTCGCGGGCGCGGTCATACTGGCTGCGGGCATAGGCGAGGTCTTCCTCTGCCTTGCGCAACGTGCTTGCGGCCTGATTCCGGGCGGCCTGCGCCTCGCGCACGCCGGCCTCGGCCTGGATGCGCGCGCGGCTGTCCAGCAGGGTAGGGGCCGCGGGTTCCACGACGGCGACGACGGTTTGGCCGGCCACAACCCTGTCGCCGACCTCCACCGGCGACCTTCGCGCGGTGCCGGTCAATGGTGCGGCGACCTCGTAGATATCGCGGATGCGGGTCTTGCCGTCGGCATTCACGGTCACCTGCATCGGGCCGAGGGTGGCGTCGGTCAGGTCGACCGGGACAGGATCGGTCTTGAAGGCCGTGTACAGCAGCCCGCCGACAAACAGCGTGACAAGCCCGATCAGGATGACACTGCGTGACGTGATCTTCATCGCTTCACTCCCGCGTTTTCATCACGGCGACAAGGTCGAGCGCATCCAGCCGCCGCCGCACTATCAAAACCGCAACGAGGCTGGCGCCCAGGACCACAAGGCTGGCCCGCGCGAAGGTGGCAGGCTTCAGCACCAGGGGGATTGCGTAGAGGTCCGACTGAAACCCCGCCGTCATCGACCATGCGATCACCCAGCCAAGACACCATCCCAAGGGTTGCGCCGCAAGCGCCAGAACCATGGTTTCCCCCATCAGGATGGCCGAAACCTCTGCCTTGGTGAAGCCGAGGATGCGCAGGCTGGCCAGTTCACGGGCGCGTTCCGACAATTGTACCCGCGCCCCGTTATAGGCCACGCCCATGGTGATCATCACCGCGATGGTGGCATAGACCGTTGTCATGATCACGACGCTTTCGGCGATCGTGTCCTGAAACGACAGGCGCGTATCGGTCATCATGACCGTACCCGCCAGCCCCGGCATGTCCTTCAGCCGGGCATGGAACGCGGCTTCCTGCCCCTCGTCCAACTGGATGTTGACCAGTGTCAGTTGGGGGGCCTGTCGGAACAGCCGGTTCGCGGTGTCGAAATCGATATAGGCGCCAAGGCCGAAATACTGGGTGATCAGCCCGGTCACGGGCAGGCGGTGGGTTTCCCGCTTGGTGCCGAGGAACTCCACCTCGATCACGTCGCCGGGGCGGGCGTCCAGTTGCACCGCCAGGCGCCGGGCCAGAACGATACCCCCAGGCGGCGGGGTGACGACATTGCCGTCGGCATCCAGGGCGCGGGCCAGATCTCTGCCCGGCGGGCGCGCCTCGACCGCGACCTTTTTCGTCAGGTGCCCGTGATGCAGTTCCGCGGCAAGGTAAAGCTGCCCCTCGACCGCCAGAACGCCGGGCAGGTCGCGCACCTCTTCCACGACCGACAGGGGCTTGTCGTCGGTGAAGAACAGCATCACGTCCTGCCGGTTCGACTGAAAGAAGGCGCTGTCGATGATCTTGTCCAGGGAATCGTCGAAGAAGGTCGCAGCCACCATGACAGCGACGGCGAGCGATAGCCCCAAGGTCGTCAAGCCGGACCGAAGCGGCCAGCGCAGGATCGCGCGTAAAACCATCATCGCCGGTTGCGACAGGCGCAGGGCGACAAGAACGCGGTTGAACACGCCGCGGGAGTAGCGCGGCGGCGCCGGCGGGGCCATGGCGACGGCGGGCGACAACCGCGCCGCCGCCAAGGCCGCCCGGATCGCCCCAAGCCCGGCCGCCCCGAATGCGATGCCGCCCGAAATCATGTAGGACTGAAACGACACCCGGTAGATCAGGTAGGGGAAGTCGAAGAAATCGGCGTAAAGCCTTGCCAAGCCGTAGGAAAGCCAGCTTCCCCCAAGCCAGCCTATGGCGATGCCTGACAGGGCCACCAGACCGGCCAGCATCAGGTAGTGAAGGCAGACCTCGAAACTGGAATAGCCGATGGCCTTCAGAAGGCCGATCTCGCTGCGTTCCAGCGCGATGATCCGCGCCAGCACCATGTTCACCAGAAAGGCCGAGATGGCAAAGAAGACCGGCGGCAGGATCATCGCGAGATTGCGAAGCTGCTGGATCTCGGAATCGATGAAGCTGTTGGAAAGCTGGATGTCGCGCCCATACGCGCCGATCCCGCCATAGCGTTCCAGCAGGGTGTCCAGCCTGTCGATGACCTCTTGCCGGTTGGTCCCGCGTGTCAGCTTCAGGCTGGCAGAGTTGAAGGCCCCGGTCATGTCGAAGGCCGCGGCGACGGCGGCTTCAGGCATCCACAGAATGCCGTAGCCTTCATTGTCGGGCGTCAACTGGCCGGGGCCGATGGTATAGATGAATTCCGGCGACAGGAACGTGCCGGTGATGATCAGTTCCCGCTTGCGCCCGTTCAGGTTGGCCGAAAACCGGTCGCCGGGCTGGAAGCCGTGCGCCTCGGCGAAGGGTTCGTTGACGACGACCTCGTCTGCCGCGTCAGGGTCGGGCAGCTGGCCGCTGCGCAGGATCGGCCGGTTCAGTTGCGGCAGACCCCCGTTCGGAAGAGAGATCAGCCGCCCCACCGCGGTTTCCACCCGTCCGGGAATGTCGAGGATGACGGAGCCGACAACGCGCGTCTCGACATTCACCACACCGGGCATCATCGCGATTTCGCGGATCACCGGGTCGGGAACGCGCTTGGCCTCTGCGAAGACGTCGGCGAACCGGTTGCGTTCGTAATAGGCGTCGCGGGTGTCTTCCAGCGCGCGGTACATCCCGAACGAGGTCAGGAAGACCGCCACGCCGCAGCCCAGCACCAGCGCGATCGCCAGTGCCTGCGCCCAGAGGCGCCGGAAGTCACGCAACAGTTTTCGGTCAAGTGCCTGCATCGCCGTCACCACGCGATCTCGTCTGGCGCCAGCCTTTCGGCGTTGACCTCCACCCCGGTGATGCCGCCGTCCTGAAACCGCACGACGCGGTGGGCCATCTTCCGGATGGCGGCATTGTGGGTGATCACGACGGTCGTGGTGCCGAAGCGTTCGTTGATCTCATTCAGCGCGGCCAGCACCTGCACCCCGGTCCTGCTATCGAGCGCGCCGGTGGGTTCGTCGCACAGCAAGACCTCTGGCCGCTTGGCGATGGCCCGCGCGATGGCCACCCGCTGCTGCTCGCCCCCCGACAGCTCTGCCGGGAAATGATCCAGACGGTGCGACAGCCCGACCAGCGCCAGCGCCTCGTCGGGCGGCATGGGGCGGTCCGCAACGTCGGTGACCAGTTGCACATTCTCCCGCGCGGTAAGCGAGGGCACGAGGTTGTAGAACTGGAAGACGAAGCCGACATGGTCGCGGCGATAGCGCGTCATCCCCGCATCGCCCAACGCGGTCAGGTCGGTATCGCGAAACCAGACCTTGCCCGATGACACCCGGTCGAGCCCGCCAAGGATGTTCAAAAGCGTCGACTTGCCGCTGCCCGAGGGGCCAAGCAGAACCGCCAATTCTCCGGCAAAAAGCTCTAGATCGACGCCGGAAAGCGCATGCACTTTCGCGCCCCCGGTATCGTAGACCTTGGTCACAGCCTCGGTGCGAAAGATCGGACGGTCCATGACGCCCCCCTTGCACGCGACAGTAAGGCACCCGAAAGGTCAGCTTTCAAGGGGGAAGAAGGGCTGGTACTGCGTCCTACATCATGGATATTCTCCGTCCGATACCCACTACTGTACGAACTGCAATGCCCCGTCCCGTCCTCCTTGTCTTTTCCGATCTAGATGGCACGCTTCTGGATCACGACGACTATTCCTACGAAGCGGCCAAACCGGCGTTGGAACGTTTGCGTGCTGCCGGTATTCCGGTGATCCTCGCCTCGTCAAAGACCGCCGCCGAAATCGCACCCCTGCGCGCCGAACTCGGCTTTTCCGACCACCCCGCCATTGTCGAGAACGGCGCCGGGATCCTCGATCCCGGGGCCGACACCGTCGAAAGCGCGGGCCGGTATGACGAATTGCGCGCCGCCCTGGACACGGTTCCCTCCGATCTTAGGGCGCAGTTCAAGGGCTTCGGCGACTGGGACACGGCAGAGATCGTGCGCCAGAGCGGCCTGCCCGAGGCGGAGGCCGAGCGCGCCGCCCAGCGTCAGCATTCCGAACCCGGCCGCTGGTTTGGGGACGAGGCGGGCAAGCAGGCCTTCATCACGGCGCTGCGCGCTGTGGGGGTGACCGCCCGCGAAGGCGGGCGGTTCCTGACCCTGTCCTTCGGCGGGACCAAGGCCGGACGGATGGCCGATATCGCGGCGCGCTATTCCACGCCCTTCGTGGTGGCGCTGGGCGATGCCCCGAATGACCGCGAGATGCTGGAACAATCCGACCTGGGCTTTGTCATCGCCAACCCCAATCATGCCCCGCTGCCGCCACTTGCCGGAGAGGAAAAAGGCCACATCATCCGTATCGACGCACCCGGGCCGAAGGGTTGGAATGCGGCCATGGAAAAGGTTATCACTGAATTCGGAATTTGACGAAATAGCAGGAGACGTCGCGTGGCCGATTTTCACCAGAACGGGAATGTGGCGACGCTCCACAATCTGCGCTCCAGTTCGGCGGACCGCCTGACCCATGAACTGACGACCTTTGCGCAAAGCCGCAAGATCAGCCTGATCCTGCCCTCGCTGTTCTCCGAGCTTGAGGGCGACGCGCTGCCCGCCATCCTGAACGAACTGGCCGAGGTGCCCTATCTGCACCGGATCGTCATCGGGCTGGACCGCGCGGACGGGGATCAATATGCCCACGCCCTGCAATTCTTCGACCGCCTGCCGCAGAACCATGTCGTGATCTGGAATGACAGCCCGCGGATGCGGTCGATCCACGACCGGCTGGAGGCACTGGGGCTGAGCCCCGGCGAACCCGGCAAGGGCCGCAATGTCTGGTTCTGCATGGGCTATATCATGGCCTGCAAGGACAGTGCCGTCATGGCCCTTCATGATTGCGATATCCTGACCTATGACCGGGAGATGCTGGCCCGTCTGGTCTATCCGGTCACCAACCCGGCCTTTCCCTATCAGTTGGCCAAGGGGTATTACCCGCGGATTGGCGAGGGCAAGCTGAACGGCCGGGTCAGTCGCCTGTTGGTCAGCCCGATCCTTCTTGCGCTGAAAAAAGTGATCGGCGACCGGGATTACCTCGATTACCTGCGCTCCTTCCGCTACCCGCTGTCGGGGGAATTCGCGATGCGCACCGCGCCCTTGCCCGATCTGCGCATCCCGTCCGACTGGGGGCTGGAGATCGGCGTTCTGTCCGAAGCATGGCGCAACCTTGCCCCGCAATCGGTCTGTCAGGTCGAAATCTCGGATGCCTACGATCACAAGCATCAGGAAGTGTCCGAGGAAGACGCGCGGACGGGGCTGTCGCGGATGTCCATCGACATCTGCAAGTCGATCTTCCGCAAGCTGGCCGCGGACGGCACCGTGTTTTCGGACGAGGTCTTCCGGTCGCTGAGGGCCACCTATTATCGCGAGGCGCTGGATCTGCTTGAAAGCTACTACAACGACGCGCGCATGAACGGGTTGAACCTTGATCGCCATGCCGAGGAAAGGATCATCGAGCTTTTCGCCTCCAACATCATCGAGGCCGGTCAGATATTCCTCGACAAACCGTCGACGACCCCGTTCATCCCGACATGGAACCGGGTTCACGCGGCCGACCCGGCGCTGATGTCGGACATGCTGTCGGCGGTGGCGGCGGACGCGGCCGACTATCGCCCGGCCGAGAGCTGACGTCACACGCCCAGATAGCGGTCCGCCAGACCTTGGGTCATTTCGGACATCGGGCCTGCCCAAGCCGTGCGCCCCTTTTCAAGGATCACCGCCCGGTCCGCGATATGGGAGAGTTCCTTCAGCGACTTGTCCACGATCAGGATCGACAGGCCCGTCTCCTGTTTCAGCTTGCGGATGGCGGCCCAGATCTCTTGCCGGACCAGCGGTGCCAGACCCTCCGTCGCCTCATCAAGGATCAAGAGGCGCGGATTAGTCGTCAGCGCCCGCCCGATCACCAGCATCTGTTGTTCGCCGCCCGACAGCGTGGCGGCGTCCTGCGTCCGCCGTTCGCCTAGCCGCGGGAACATGTCATAGACGCGCGACAGATCCCAAGGCCCGCGGCGCGCGGCGGCCAGCAGGTTTTCCTGCACGCTGAGCCCCCGGAAGGCGCGCCGCCCCTCCGGCACCAGTCCGATGCCCAGCCGCGCGGCCCGATGGGATGGCAGACCGGCAAGCGAACAGCCTGCAAAGCGGATGGTTCCCCCCCGGTGGGGCAGCATGCGCGTCAGCGCGCGGATCGTGGTGGTCTTGCCCATCCCGTTACGGCCCATCAGGGCCACGACCTCGCCCTCGGCCATGTCCAGATCCACACCGAAAAGCGCCTGCGACGGGCCGTAAAAGGCGGTGACATCGCGCATCTCGACCAGGGTCATTCCAGTCGCTCCTCGCCCAGATAGGCGCGCTGGACCTCCGGGTTCGCGCGGATCGCGGCGACGGTGCCTTCCGCGATGATGCGGCCAGAGACCAGAACGCTGACCCGGTCGGCAAGGCGGAAGACCGCGTCCATGTCATGTTCGACCAGAAGGATCGGCGCCTCGTGCCGCAAATCGTCCAGAAGCGCGGTCATGTCCCGCGCGCCATCGGGGCCCATCCCCGCCATCGGCTCGTCAAGAACGAATGCCCGCGGGGACAGGGCCAGGGCCATCGCCAGTTCCAGCCGGCGCCGCTCTCCATGGGCCAGATCGCCGGCGGGGACGGCACGCCGGTCGCTCAGGCCGACCCGGGTGATGTGGGTCATGGCGTCAGAGCAGGCCCAGGTATCGGAAAGTGCTGCACGAAAGACCCCGAAGGTCCGGCCGCTTGCCCCCTGAATGGCCAGCAGCACGTTTTGCAGAACGGTCAGATCCGCGGCCACCGACGACACCTGAAAACTGCGGGCCAGCCCGGCCCGGGCACGGACGGCAACATCGGCGCCGGTCACATCGCGCCCGTTCAGGATCACCTGTCCGCTGTCGGGGGCCACGGTCCCGGCAATCAGCCCGATCAGGGTCGACTTTCCCGCCCCGTTCGGCCCGATCAGCGCGTGGATTTCACGCGGGCGAAGTTGAAGCGACACGCCATCCATCGCCTTCAACGCGCCGAAGGACCGATGCAGGCCGCGCACCTCCAGCACCGGGTCAGTCATGGGCGACCTCGCGCCCGGCCAGCGTGCCGATCACGCCACCACGGGCGAACAGAACGATGCCCAGCAGGATCAGGCCCAGGAACAGCTTCCAGTATTCGCTGATCCCGCCCAGCCAGTGTTCCAGCAGGATGAACAACGCTGCCCCCGCCACCGGCCCGAACAGCCGCCCCACGCCGCCCAGGATCACGAAGACCATGATCTCGCCCGAGGTTTCCCAACTGAGCATGGACGGGCTGACGAAGCGGTTGAGGTCGGCGAACAGCGCCCCGGCGAGCGCCGTCACCGCGCCCGAGATCGCGAAAGCGGCCAGCTTCACCGAATAGGGCCGGATGCCAAGCGCCGCGGTCCGGTCGGGGTTCTGCCGCGCGGCCCGAAGCGCAAGCCCGAACCGCGACCCCGCCAGCCTTGCCGAAAAGACAAGTGCGCCGACAAGAACCGCATAGCAGATCATGAAGAACTGTAACGGGTCGAGCGTGTTGAGCCCCGGAAAGCCGTTGCGGACATAGATCGACAGCCCGTCCTCCCCCCCATAGGCGGGCCAGGAGATCGCGAAGTAGTAAAGCATCTGCCCGAAGGCCAGCGTGATCATAATGAAATAGACGCCCGAGGTGCGCAGGGACAGTGCCCCGATGGCAAGTGCCGCCAGCGCGCCTGATACCAGCGCCGTCAGCCAGATCACCGGCATCGACTTCGTTCCCGCCAGTTCGACGGGCCATGCCATCAGCAGTTCGTAATTCTGCACGGGGCTGGCAAGGATCCCCATCGCATAGCCGCCGATCCCGAAAAACGCGGCATGGCCCAGGGATACCATGCCTCCCAGCCCCAGCGCGATGTTCAGCCCCACGCCCGCCAGCGCAAGGATCGCGACGCGGGTGGCCAGCGTGATGACAAAGGGTTCCCCCATCGCCTGTGCGGCCAGCGGCACCGCCAGGAGGGCCAGCGCGAGGGCGGTGTTCAGAAGGGTTTCCCGCCGCATCATGCCCGCCCGCAAAGCCCGCCGGGGCGCACGATCAGGATGCCCGCCATCAGGATGTAGATCAGCATCGAGGCCAGCGCGGCACCGACCGAGGTCGCCTCGGACGGCGGCAGGACCGTGCCGAAGGCGACGGGCAGCAGGAACCGGCCGAGCGTATCCGTCAGCCCCACCAGAACCGATCCGATCAGCGCCCCCTTGACCGAGCCGATGCCGCCGATGACAATCACCACGAAGGCCAGGATGAGCACCGGTTCCCCCATGCCGACCTGTACCGATTGCAGCGCGCCCACCAGCGCGCCCGCCAGCCCGGCCAGTGCCGCGCCAAGGGCGAAAACGATGGTGTAGAGGCGCGAGATATCGACGCCGAGGGCCGCGATCATCTCCCGATCCGCTTCACCCGCGCGGATGCGGATCCCCAGCCGTGTGCGCCCGATCAGCAGGAACAGCCCTGCGGCAACGATCAGGCCCAACTGGATCAGCACCAGGCGATAGAACGGATAGTCGATGCCGCCGGGCAGGTGAACCGGGCCCGCCAGCGCAGCGGGGATGTCGAGGTAAAGCGGGAATGACCCAAACAGCCACCGCGTGCCTTCCGAGAACACGAGGATCAGCGCGAAGGTCGCCAGCACCTGATCCAGATGGTCGCGGTCGTAAAGCCGCCGGATCACAGCGAGTTCCACGATGGCCCCGGCGGCCGCGGCGGCGGCAAGGCTGGCGGCCAGCCCCAGCCAGAAATTGCCGGTTGCGGTGGCGACGGCCGCGCAGGCGAACGCCCCCACCATGTAAAGCGAGCCGTGGGCGAGGTTGATCAGCCCCATCACCCCGAAGACGAGCGTCAGCCCCGCCGCCATCAGAAACAGCATCACGCCGTATTGCAGGCCGTTCAGGACCTGCTCGATCAGCAGCATGGCGGACAAGGGGGTCTCCTGAAACGGCACGGACGACGGCGCCCGTGCCGCGGGCTTACATCTTGCACTCGTCCTCGTAGGCGTTGCCGCGGTCGGTCATCGCGGTGCCGACGATCCGGTTGGTGTAGACGTCGCCGTCCTTCACCACCTCGCGCACGTAAAGATCCTGGATCGGGTGGTTCGACGGCCCGAACGAGAACTTGCCGCGGACGCTGTCGAAGTCGGCATCATGCAGTGCGGCGCGGAAGGCATCCGCATCGGTGACGTTGGCCTTGTCCATCGCAGACAGCAGCAGGTGTGCCGTGTCATAGCCGTAAGAGGCATAGACCGAGGGCAGGCGGCCGTATTCGGCGCTGAATGCCTCCACGAACGCCGTGTTCGCGGCGTTGTCCAGATCGGGCGACCAGTTGGCGCCGTTCATCGTGCCGATAGCGGCGTCGCCCATTGCCTGCAGGATCGACTGGTCGAAGCTGAAGGCTGGGCCGATCAGGGGCAGGCCGACGCCGGAGGCGGCGTATTGCTTGACGAAGGAAATGCCCATGCCACCCGGAAGGAAGATAAACACGCCGTCCGCGCCCGAGGCCCGGATTTGCGCGATCTCGCCCGCATAGTCGGTCTGGCCGAGCTTGGTATAGACCTCGCCCACCACGTCGCCTTCATAGAACCGCTTGAACCCGTTCAGGGAGTCGTGCCCGGCCGGGTAGTTCGGCGCCATGATGAACGCCTTGGTGATCCCTGCGGCGACGGCATAGGCGCCCGCGGCCTCGTGCAGGTTGTCGTTCTGATAGCTGACGGAGAAATAGTTCGGGTTGCAGCCCTTGCCAGCAAGGGCAGAGGGCGCTGCATTGGTGGAGAGATAGAACTTGCCCTGCGCGGTCGCCGCCGGCACCACGGCCATGGCAAGGTTCGACCAGACGATGCCGGTCAGCACGTCGACCTTGTCGGACTGGATCATCTTGTCGGCCAGTTGCACGGCCACGTCGGGCTTGCGCTGATCGTCGGCGACGATGACCTCCAGATCGGGGTTCGCGGCTTGTTTCACGGCCAGCATGAATCCGTCGCGCGTGTCGATGCCAAGGCTTGCGCCGCCGCCCGACAGCGTGGTGATCATGCCGACCTTCACCGGCTCGGCCCCGGCGGCTCCGGCCAGTGAAAGGGCGGCTGCGGCCACAAGGGCAGTTGTCGTCTTCATTCCAGTCTCTCCCTGTCGTGGTCTTCCCGACGGATGGCCCGGCGCGCGGAAGACGTCAAAGGCATGCTATGCCGCGGCGCAGCCCGCCCGCAAGAAGGGATTGCGGGGGTCGCACTTGTACCTTGCAGCCGCGTCACCCGCCAAGGTTGCCGGGGATCGGCCGGGCGGTGGCAAAGAGCGTCTCAAGGTCCATGTGACGCTCCAGATGCCGGGCCAGCGCATCCAGCGTCTGGTCAATCGCCGCGTCATAGCCGGTGGGCCCGGAGGCCACGCCAAGCCCGGCCAGCCAATCCCGCCGGAAGCCGTCTTCGCAGAAAAGCCCGTGCAGATAGCTGCCCGCGATCCGGCCGCAGGGCGATGCCGCACCCTCGGGCCGGCCGGCGACATGGGCAAAGGGGCGGGCGCGGTCCGGGCCGTCGGTGCGACCGATATGGATTTCATAGCCGGAAAACGGCGTGCCGGTCGCGGCGTGGGTGGCCTGGATGCGGGTCAGGGTCTTGTCGGGCTGCATGACGGTTTCGACGTCCAGAAGGCCCAGCCCCTCGGTCGTGCCGGGCGGGCCTTCCAGCCCCGCGTCGTCGACGATGCGCCGGCCCAGCATCTGGTAGCCGCCGCACAGGCCCAGCACATGGCCCCCGCGCCGCACATGGCCCGCCAAGTCCACGTCCCATCCCTTTGCCCGAAGGAACGCCAGATCGCCGCGGGTCGATTTCGTGCCGGGCAGGATCACCAGATCGGCATCGCCCGGCAGGGCCGTGCCGGGCGGGATCATCGACAGGCGCACGCCCGGTTCCAGCTTCAGCGGGTCCAGATCGTCGAAATTCGCGATCCGCGACAGCATCGGGCAAACGATATGGAACCCGCCGCCGCCCGTTGCGGGCCGAACATCGACGGCGTCTTCGGCGGGCAGGGCGGCGGCTGCGTCGAACCACGGGACGACACCGAAGCCGCGCCAGCCCGTCATCGCTGCAATCATCCCATAGCCATCGTCGAACAGGCGCGGGTCGCCACGGAACCGGTTGATCGCAAACCCGGCGATCATCGCGGCATCGGCGGGGTCGAGCACCGCCTTGGTGCCGACGATCTGGGCGATCACGCCCCCCCGGTCGATATCGCCGACCAGAATGACGGGCACATCGGCCGCCCGGGCAAAGCCCATATTGGCGATGTCCCCCTTGCGCAGGTTGATCTCGGCCGGGCTGCCGGCGCCCTCGACCAGTACGAGATCGGCCTGCCGTGACAGCCGGGCGAAGCTTTCCAGAACGGCGGCCAGCAGGTTGGGCTTTTCACCCATATAGTCCCGTGCCCGCCAATTGCCGCGGGCCTTGCCCTGAACGACGACCTGCGCGCCAGTGTCCGTTTCCGGTTTCAGCAGAACCGGGTTCATGTCGTTGACCGGATCGCGTCCGCAGGCCCGGGCCTGAAGCGCCTGTGCCCGCCCGATCTCTCCCCCGTCGATGGTGACGGCGGCGTTGTTGGACATGTTCTGCGGCTTGAACGGCGCCACCGTCAGCCCGCGCGCCCGCGCAGCCCGGCACAGGCCCGCCACCAGCAGCGATTTTCCGACATTCGACCCGGTGCCCTGGATCATGAGTGCGCGTGTCAAGCTATTGCTCCACCTCTTGGTGGGGGCAGTGGTGGCACAGGGCAATCGGAACGTCGAGAGGCGGCGCGGGGACGATATGCAGCGGCGGGTTCGGCCCTTGGGGAAGCCAGCGTTGCGGCGTCTGCTGTCTGATGGTCGCCGGAAAGGGGGCGGTCAAGGTCGGCGACAATCCAGCCGTCGCTATTGCCTATGACCGCGGCGTGACGGTCTTCAGCGGCTCTCGTCGTCTGACGGCGGCCATGCGAAGTCAGGCCCGCACAGGGCGACAAGGCGCAGGCGGGTTTCGCCGATCCCGATCTCGTCGTGGGTCGCCACCGGCTCGATTCCGCGGAGCGGTTGGCCATTCAGGCGGATGTCGGCGGTCGTGTTGCCGGGGTCGAGGAGGAAGGCCGATCGTGCCGCATCGAAAAACAGAAAGACCTGTGTCGAATACGGGATCGAAGCGTCACCGAAATCAAGGCGCACGGTTTGCCCCGCACTTCGTCCGATCCGCGAAATCCCGTTGAAGAGCGTGAAATGCGCGCCCGTTCCGGGTCCCGCAACGACCACCAGCCAACCGACCGGAAAGAGCTTTTCGGCCGCGGCAACCGGGGTGGGAGAGCCGTCGCGAGGGGCGGCGGCTGCACCCAAGGGATCATCAAGCGTTGGCAGGCGGGTTCTGGCATACCCGTCGCGCGTGGTTTCCCGGCCCGGTGATGGTGGCGCAACGGAAATCGTCCGGAGTTCGTCGTCGGTGATGTCAGCCGTGAACTCTGCGCCAAGTTCCTCGGTCGTCGTGACGTCGGGCCCGTCCCCGGCCATGTCCGAGGCACGCCGGCGATGCCCCCCTTCCGCTTCGCGTGGCCGCTCTGGCGCATAGGGGCGGGATGCGGTGCCATCAGCGGTTGGCTCGTCCTCGTGAGGGCTTCGTATCCACGGTTTGCCGCGGGGCATGCCGTGATGCGGCGCGTCTCCGATGCCCGGCAGCCGCGGCGCTCGCAGGCCTGCAAAGATCGGCCGATGGAGGGCGGGGGAAAGCGCCTCCTCCGCGGTAGCGCCCAGAACCCGGTTGAACCGCGCCAGATCGTCTTCGAAGGGCGGCTCCTGCGATGCGGGCGGCGCGTCGCCGGTGTTGTCGCTCTCCGCATTTCCTGACGTTGGCGCGTTGTCGGCGGTGGCCGGGGGGCGCCGCCGGAGGAATTTCATGTCTTCGTCGTCCATATGAGTGCGTCGGCCTGTGGGTCTGGTTTCGTCTCAACCGCGGATCGGGTCTGTCCGGAGGCGTGGCCCGCTTTGGTTCGGGTCGATTGGGGGCGCGGGCTGGCCCGGACCGGCGCAGTCTTGCCACAAAACCGGGCCAAAACATGGTGCCGGCTTGCCGGATCGCGACGGAATGTGGGCAAAGCTGTGGCAAGGCGGAGGGGCGGGGCCGGGCAAATCCAGGGAAAACCGCGATTGCGCGATGTCGAAGGTGGTGATGCGCGCCAAAATCGAGTGAAATTCTGCATATTCTCGAAGTCCGGCAAAGCAGGTGGTGTCGATGGAGCGTGTTCTGGTCCTGTCCAGCGAGGTTGCCTTTGGGCATGTGGGCCTGTCCGCCGCGCGCCCGGTGCTGACGGCGCTGGGTGTGCCCGTGACCGGGTTGCCCACGGTGGTGCTGTCCAATCATCCCGGCTGGCCGCACGTTTCGGGTATGCCCGTGCCGGTGGAGACATTGCAGGCAATGGTTGAGGCGCTGGCCGCAAACGGTTGGTTACATGAGCATTTCGCCCTTCTGATCGGCTATCTGCCAAGTGCCGGCCATGTTGCGCTTGCCGCGGACCTTGCCGAACGGCTTCGGCAGGCCCGCCCCGATGCGCGGGTGGTGGTCGACCCGGTTCTGGGCGACGCGCCCAAGGGCCTTTACGTGCCTCGCGAGGTGGCAGAGGCGATCCGCGACCGTCTTGTGCCGCTTGCCGATGTGCTGACGCCGAACCAGTTCGAACTTGGATTTCTGTCGGGCCACGACGTGCGCGACCTGGCCGATGCGCAGGCGGCGGCCGATGCGCTGCTGGACACAGGGCAGGCGGGGAAGGTTCTGCTGACCTCGCCCCCGTTGGGCGATGGACGGACCGGGATCATTGCCGTCACGGCTGACGGGGGGACGCAGTTCTGCACGCCCCTGCGCGAGGACGTGCCGCATGGTGTGGGCGACGCGTTTGCGGCGATGATCGCCGCGGGGCTTGAGGTTGGCGCCGCGCTGGGCCACCTGGATCGGCTTATCGGTGACAGTCAGGGGGCGCCGCATCTGCGGATCGTCGAAACCCGGCACCAATGGGTCGCCGCGCCGCCGGTCCCGGCCGAACCCGTTACCAGCAGAACGGAGGCATAACGACATGGCGTTCGACTTCATCCTGATGCTGACATCGCAGGACCGGACCATTCCCGACGCCCGCGCCCGGCTGGACGAGGCGCTGGAAGGGGGCGTGCGCCATATTGGGTTCAAGGATGTGGGCCTGCCGTTCGACGACCTGAAAGCCGTGGCGCAGGCGATCCGGGCGGCGGGCGCGCGGTCCTATCTTGAGGTTGTCAGCCTCGATGCGGATAGCGAGTTGGCCTCGGCCCGGGCGGCCATCGATCTGGATGTCGATTGCCTGCTTGGCGGCACGCGGGCGGCTGAGGTGACCGAGATTACCCGCGATCATCCGCTGCGCTATTACCCGTTTCCGGGGCGGATCGTCGGGCATCCCAGCGTTCTGGAAGGGCCGGTGGACGACATCGTCGCCTCTGCCCGGCAGTTGACCGATCTGGAACATGTCCACGGGCTGGATCTGCTGGCCTACCGGTTCGAGGGCGACGTGCCGGGGTTGATGGCGGCGGTCTGTGCGGCCGTGGACAAGCCCGTGGTGATGGCGGGCAGCATCGACCGGGCCGACCGGATCGAGGCCGCGGCCGGCGCGGGGGCGGCGGGCTTTACCGTCGGCACCGCGGCGCTGGATGGCGTATTCCCGGCGGAAAGCGCGGGCTTTGCGGGGCAGGTGCGCAGTATTCTGGACATCACGGCCCGGGCGCGGGCGCATTCGACGGCGCCCCGGCGTCTGGCGCTGGTCGCCCATGACAATCGAAAGGCGCAGCTTCGGGCCTGGGTGCTGCGGCACGCGCGGGCGCTGACCGGGCAACGCCTGATCTGCACCGGCGGGACAGGGGCGCTGTTGTCGGCGACCGTGCCCGCGTTTTCGGTGCAGCGCTTGCAGCGTGGCTCCCGCGGGGGCGACCAGCAGCTTGGGGCGCTGATCGCAACCGGGGAACTGGACGCGGTGATCTTTTTCGCCGACCCCACCCTGGCCCATGGCGGGGATGTGGACCTTCAGGCGCTGACACGGCTGGCGATGCTGCATGACACGCCACTGGCGCTGAACCCCTCCACGGCCGATGCGCTGGTTGTGGCGCTCTTGCCCGCCGGGCGGTAGCGTCTATTCGGCCATCCGTACCTTTCCCGCGCCGATGCTGTCGAGGATTGGACAATCGGGCCGGTGGTCGCCCGCGCATTTGTCCACCAGCGCGGCAAGGGTGCGCTTCATCGCCTCCAGTTCCGCGATCTTTTGTTCGATGGCGGCGAGATGCGCCTTGGCGATCTGTTTGACGTCGGCGCTGGCGCGCTGCTTGTCTTTGTAAAGGCCCAGAAGGCTCCGGCAGTCTTCTATCGAAAAGCCAAGCGCGCGGGCACGGCCGAGAAAGGACAGGGTGTGCAGGTCGCTGTCGCTGAAGCTGCGATAGCCGTTGGTCCCGCGGTCGGGTTTGATCAGCCCGATCTCTTCATAGTACCGGATCGTTTTTGCAGGCAGGCCGGAGCGTCGGGCGACTGTGCCGATATTCATGACCGTTCCCTTCTCACTCTGCGGCCGCGGGGGCGATGGATGCTTGGGCGACCGGCCGCGCCGGCCCTTCGTCCATCACCGGCATGACTTGGCGCAAGCGTAGCGCATTGCTCAGCACGAAGACGGAGGACAGCGCCATCGCGCCCGCGGCCAGCACCGGTGAAAGAAGTACGCCGAGGGCGGGATAGAGAACGCCAGCAGCCACAGGGATCAGCGCGGTATTGTAGCCGAAGGCCCAGAACAGGTTCTGGCGGATGTTGCGCATCGTGCGGCGGGAGATTTCGAACGCATTCACGACCCCACGCAGATCGCCCGACATCAGCACCACATCGGCGGCATCGATGGCGATATCGGTACCCGTGCCGATGGCGATGCCGACATCCGCATGGGCAAGTGCCGGGGCGTCGTTGATCCCGTCACCGACGAATGCGACCCGCTGGCCGGTCTGCCGCAATGCCTCCAGCGCCGCGACCTTTCCGTCGGGCAGCACGCCCGCGATGACATGATCGATGCCGATCTCGCGCGCGATGGCCTCGGCGGTCTCGGCCCGGTCGCCGGTGATCAGGGCGATCTTCAGCCCCTGGGCATGCAGTGCGGCGATGGCCGCCGCGCTGCTGGTTTTTACCGGGTCTGCCACACCGATGACGGCCGCAACACGGCCGTCGATGGCCGCGTAAAGGGCCGTTCGGCCGCGCCGGGCGATATCGGCCTCGGCTTGTGCCAGACCCGCCGTGCCGATGTCGTGCCGGGCAAGCAGGCGATCCGCGCCCACCAGCACGTCGCGCCCCGCCACCCTGGCGCGGACGCCGAACCCGGCGATGGCCTCGAACTCCCGCGCGTCATGCCGGGTCACGCGTTCGACCTGGGCCGCGCGCAGGATCGCCGCGGCCACCGGGTGTTCGGAATGTTCTTCGACCGCGGCCACCACGGCCAGAACCTCGGCCCGGTCAAAGCCTTCTGCCACCACCAGATCGGTCAATTCCGGGTGCCCCTCGGTGACCGTGCCGGTCTTGTCGAGCGCCACGACATCGACCGACCCAAGCGCCTGCAACGCATCGCCCTTTCGAAACAGCACGCCCATTTCGGCAGCGCGGCCGGTTCCCACCACGATCGAGGTGGGCGTCGCAAGTCCCATCGCACAGGGACAGGCGATGATCAGCACCGACACCCCGGCGACCAGGGCGAGGGTCAGCGCCGGGGACGGCCCCGCCAACAGCCAGATCAGGACCGTCAGTGTTGCCGCGCCCATCACCGCGGGCACGAACCACAGCGTGATCCGGTCCACCAGCGACTGGATCGGCAGCCGCGCGCCTTGTGCCTCTTCCACCATCCGGATGATCTGCGCCAGCGTGGTGTCGGCACCCACGCGCGTCGCGCGGAAGCTGAAACTGCCGGTGCCATTCATCGTGCCGCCTGTGACCGGGTCTCCAATGTGCTTGGCGACGGGCACGGGTTCGCCGGTGATCATGCTTTCGTCCACTCGCGACCCGCCCCCGGTGACCTCGCCATCCACCGCGATCCGCTCCCCCGGGCGGACGACAAGGATGTCGCCCGGGACGATCTGGTCGATGGGCACCTCGACCGGATCGCCGTCGCGCAGAACGCGTGCCGTGCGTGGCCGCAGGCCGACCAGCTTGCGGATCGCGGCGCCCGTGCGGCCCTTGGCGCGGGCTTCCAGAAAGCGGCCGGTCAGGATCAGCACGACGATCATCGCCGCGGCCTCGAAATAGACGGCGCGCACAGCCTCGGGCAGCAGGCCCGGCAAGAAGGTCGCAATCACCGAATAGAGATAGGCAGCACCTGTACCGACCGCGACAAGGCTGTTCATGTCCGGTGCCCCCTTCAGAAGCGCCGGTATCCCCTTGGCATAGAACATCCGTCCGGGCCCCAGCAGAACCGCTGTGGTCAGCACGAACTGGATGATCCAGCTTGCCTGCATGCCGATGGTGTCGGCGATCAGCGCGTGCAGGGGGGGGATCGCGTGGCTGCCCATGGCAAGGATGAGGACGGGCAGGGCAAGGGTGGCGGCCAGCCCCAGGCGGCGGGCCAGATTGCGGGCTTCCTCGGTCTTGCGTTCGCTGCGATCCACCGTCGTGGTTTGGGCGGGTTCGGCCGGGTAGCCCGCATCGGTCGCGGCTTGGGCAAGCGCGGCCGGGTCCGTCGCCCCTTCAAGATAGTGGACCGTGGCGGTTTCTGCGGCGAGGTTCACGGTGACGCGCAGCACACCGGGCACCGCGGACAAAATGCGCTCCACCCGCCCGACGCAGGAGGCGCAGGACATCGAGGCCACGTTCAGCGTGACCGAGTCTGCCCGTGCCGGATATCCCAGTTCGGTCAAGGTATCGGCCACGGACCGGATGCGTGCGGGATCGTCTATGGCAAAGCGGGCGGTTTCGGAGGCGAGATTGACCGACACCTCGCCGATGCCATCCATTTCGCTGAGCGCCCGATCGACGCGGCCCACGCAGGACGCGCAGGACATACCCTCAACCGACAATGTGACCGGACGGTGTTCCGTCATCTCGACCTCCTTTTACCGAACAAAGGGGAAAATGGGGCTTCCAGCAACTGGAAGGTCAAGGCGTGGGGCGGAATTTCTTCAGGCCAAGGTCGGTCTCTGACCTTGCTGGCGGTGGAAGGGGGGGCGATCCGCCGCAAACCATGCTATCGAGGCGATGCAGGAAACTTGGCGTGCCACAGATGAGTTGCGGCAATCGGGGAGGCCGCGAAAGCCTTGGCCCCCGCCGCGATGGCCGTATTCGACCAAAGACATCCCAGGTGCAAGGGCACGCACCGGAACACTTTCGGGTTTCAGACGCTATGTTTCAGAATACGACATGCACATCATGGAGGAGCGTATGAGCTATACAATTTCGCGCATCATCGAGAATGCCGATTTCGAAGCGGTCGACGGCAGAACCCGCGCCGCCCTGTCGGAACAGGGCTTTGGCATCCTGACCGAGATCGACGTTCAGGCCACGATGAAGAAGAAACTGGATGCCGACATGGCGCCCTATCGCATCCTTGGGGCCTGCAATCCGCAGATGGCGCACAAGGCCATCGGGTTGGAGCCGCGGATCGGCACGATGCTGCCCTGCAACGTGATCCTGCGTCAGGTCGATGAGGGGGTGGAGGTCAGCGCCGTCGACCCCGAGGCATCCATGTCGGCCATCGACAATGCAGAACTGAAGCAGGTCGCCGGCGCCGTGCGGGACATGTTGGCGAAAGCGGTTGCGGCCGTCTGAGTGCCAGAGATCGCGCCACCCGTTCGCGATGCGATCTCCGATCCAACCCTAGCCCGGCTTCTTTTGCAGAAGCGGCAGCAAATCACCCATCTCGGGCCCCTTCGCCCGACCGGTGACCGCCTTGCGCAGGGGCATGAACAGCGCCTTGCCCTTGCGCCCCGTCTTTTCCTTTACCGCGGCGGTCCATGTGCCCCAACTGTCCGGCCCGTAGGGCGGGTCGGGCAGCATGGCCAACGCTTCTTCGATAAAGGCGCGGTCCTCATCCTCGATCACCGGGGTCGCGCCGTCACGGCAAAGCGTCCACCAGTCGGCGATATCCGCGCGCGTGCCGATATTTTCGCGCACCACATCCCAGAACGGCCCGGCGATGTCGCCCGGCACGCCAAGGGCGGCGATTTCGTCCTGAACGGCGGCAAGCGGCAGGCCATGCAGGTGCCGGGCGGTCAGCGGGAACAGGTCGTTCTCGTCGAACTTCGTGGGTGCCGCGCCGAAATTGGCGATGTCGAAGCCGTCGGCCAGTTCGTCGATGCTGCCGGCCAATTCCACCGGCTGGCTTGATCCCAGCCGGGCCATCAGGGAAAGCAGCGCCAGGGGTTCGACGCCGCGGGCGCGCAGGTCGCGCAGGCTGAGCGTGCCAAGGCGTTTCGAGAGCGCCTCCCCCTGCGGGCCGGTCAGCAGCGAGTGATGGGCAAATGCCGGGACAGTGCCGCCCAGCGCCTGGATGATCTGGATCTGGGTGGCGGTGTTGGTGACATGGTCAGAGCCGCGCACGACATGGGTCACGCCCATTTCCGTATCATCGACGACCGAGGCCAGCGTGTACAGCACCTGACCGTCGCCCCGGATCAGCACCGGGTCGGACACGCTGGCCGCGTCGATGGACACATCGCCAAGAATGCCGTCGGTCCACTCGATACGCTCCTGGTTCAGCAGGAACCGCCAGTGGCCGGATCGCTCAGAGCGGAGCGTATCCTTCTCCGCCTCCGACAGGTTCAGCGCCGCGCGGTCATAGACCGGGGGCTTGCCCATGTTCAGTTGTTTCTTGCGCTTCAGGTCCAGCTCGGTCGGGGTCTCGAAGCATTCGTAGAACCGCCCCGCATCCCGCAGCGAATCGGCGGCGGCGGCGTAGCGGTCCAGCCGGTCGGACTGGCGTTCCACCCGGTCCCATGTCAGCCCCAGCCATTCGAGGTCTTCCTTGATCGCGTCGGCATATTCCTGCTTGGACCGCTCCGGATCGGTATCGTCCAGCCGCAGGATGAACGTGCCGCCCGATTTGCGAGCGATCAGGAAGTTGAAGAGCGCCGTGCGCAGGTTGCCGACGTGAAGATAGCCCGTGGGCGAGGGGGCGAAGCGGGTGACGGTGGTCATGGGGGTCTCCTATTCGGCGAACGCTCTTCCACAGACCGGCGCTTTTGTCCATATGAGGGGCGTGACTGACGAACCCCGCCATACCACTCCGCCCCGCATCGACGACATCGCCGCATTGGCCGAACAGGTGCGCGCGGCCTTGCCTGAACCGTTCCGGACCCATGCCCGTGCCGTCGCGATCCACGTCGAGGATTTCGCGACAGAGGATGTGCTGACCGAGATGGGGATCGACAACGCGTTCGAACTGACCGGACTTTATGACGGGATCCCGCTGACCGAGCGGTCGGTGATGGACCAGCCCGACCGGCCCGACGCGATCTGGCTGTTCCGCCGCCCGATCCTGGATGAATGGGTGGAGCGGGGGGAGGTCACGCTTGCCGAGATGGTGACCAATGTTCTGATCCACGAATTCGCGCATCATTTCGGTTGGTCCGATGACGATATCGCCGCCATTGACCAGTGGTGGGAGTGACGGCCGGATCGCCTCTCCGTTTCGTGAAATGGACGGCCCGCAATGGGCCGCTACCCTTTCGCGGGGAAACTCAGGGAGAGATCCGATGACCACTTCGACCTTCAACCGCCGTCAGGCCCTGATGGCTGGGGCGGCCTTGCCCCTCGCTGCCGCGGCGGCGCAACCGGCCCGGGCGGCCGCACCTATGATGGGTGCGGACATGCCGCCCTATCATCGTTTCAAGCTTGGCGCGTTCGAGGTGACGACGCTGCTGGCCGGCACGCGCACCGTGCCCGATCCGCAGACGATCTTTGGTCTGAATGTCGACCCGGACCGGTTCGCCGCGGTTTCGCAAGAGAACCTGATTCCGGCGGACAAGGCGCAGTTCTTCTTTACCCCGACGGTGGTCAATACCGGGACAGAGCTGATCCTGTTCGACACGGGCCTGAACGCCGAGGGCATCACCGCGGCGCTCGCCGCCGCCGGATATGCGCCCGATCAGGTGGACAAGGTGGTGATCACCCACATGCATGGCGACCATATCGGGGGCCTGCGGAGCGAGGGGGGCGAGACCTTCGCCAACGCCGTCTATCTGACCGGGGCCACGGAATTCGACTCGTGGGACATGTCGGGCAATGATGGTTTCGAGGGCAAGGTGCGCCCGCTGGCCGAGAAGATGACGTTCCTTGATGACGGGGGCAGCGTGGCCTCCGGCGTGACGGCGATGTCGGCCTTTGGTCACACCCCGGGGCACATGGCCTACATGCTGGAAAGCGACGGCAAGCAACTGGTGCTGGGGGCCGATTTCGCCAATCACTATGTCTGGTCGCTGGCCTATCCCGACTGGGAGGTCCGCTATGACCGCGACAAGGCGATGGCGGCGGAAACGCGCAAGCGGATGCTGGGCATGATGGCCGCCGACAAGGTGCCGTTCATCGGCTACCACATGCCGTTCCCCGGCCTCGGCTTTGTCGAGGCGCAGGGCAGCGGATATCGCTATGTGCCTGCCAGTTACCAGATGATGCTTGGCTGATGCTTCACGCTTGGGCGTGCGGCGGCTTTGACTGCCGCAGGCCCGCATATGGGCTTGGCGTGGGCGTGACGGGATGGCACTGTCGCCCCCGGATTGCCAAGGACCGACTGCCCATATGCTCGATATTCTGACCGTGACGTTGAACCCGACCGTCGATCTTTCGACTTCGGTCTCGCATGTCATGCCCGAGGAAAAACTGCGCTGCGCCCCGCCTGTCACCGATCCCGGTGGCGGGGCCTGAACGTGTCGCGTGCGATCCGTCTGCTTGGCGGGGAAAGCCGGGCACTGGTGGCGATGGGCGGCCATAACGGCGACAAGCTGCGCGCGCTGCTGGAGGCCGAGGGCATTCGCCTGATCCCGCTGGTGGCGCCGGGCGAAACGCGGCTGAGCATCGCGGTGACCGACAGTTCGACCGGGGAACAGTTCCGGTTCGTCCTGCCCGGCCCGATCTGGAGCGAGGCGGGGAGCCGCGCGATTCTGGCCGCAGTGACCACCGCCGTGCCCGAAGAGGGCTATGTCGTGATTTCGGGAAGTATTCCCAAGGGTTTGTCGGACGACTTTCTTGACTTGGCCTGTTCCAAGATCGGGCGCAGCGGTGCGCGGATCGTTTGCGACACCTCGGGCCCGGCGCTTGACCGGGTGGCCGCCGGCGGCTGTGAAACGCCGCCCTACATCCTGCGGATGGACCAGAAAGAGGCCGAGGCGCTATCGGGACGCAAGTTGCCCGGCCGGGGTGACAGTGTGGATTTCGCCGCGGAACTGGTGGCGCGCGGCGTTGCGCAGGTGGTGGTGGTGGCCCGCGGTGCAGACGGATCCGTCCTTGCGGCCGATGGGGTGCGGCTGCATGCAGAGGCCGCGAAGGTGCCGGTCCGCTCCAAGGTTGGGGCCGGGGACAGTTTCGTGGGCGGCTTCACCCTGGCGCTGGCGCGGGACGAGGGGCTTGAACGTGCCTTGCAGTGGGGCACGGCTGCAGCCAGCGCGGCAGTCATGACCGACGCGACCGCGCTTTGCACCCGCGAAGATACCGAGGCGTTGTTCGACCGCTGCCCGGTCAGCGTGGTGCCCTGACGCGTCTCCGTTCAGGCCGCCATTTCGGTCGACGGCAGGCGCAGCGCGGTCATCAGATCGCGCAGTTCCTGCCGAGCTGCGACGTTGGAGATGTTCAGGCTGGTCACGCCGGTTTCCCGCAGGTCCAATAGTGTCAGGCCGTTGGGGAACAACTCCCGAAAGATCACCCGTTCGGAAAAGCCGGGGGCGACGCGAAAGCCGATGCGGCGGGAGAGGTTCTGCAATGCCTCGCCCATCTTGCGTTTGTTGTGCATCTGTTGCGCACCCAGACGGTTCCGGAGCACCACCCAGTCGATCGGTTTCAACCCGGCCTGCGCGCGCATCTGGCGCGCCTGCCAGACCATTTCCGAATAGACCGAGGGGCCGAGGATCTTGCCCGTTGCCCCGTCGTGCCGTGCCAACAGATCGAAGTCGATGAAGCTGTCATTGAGCGGCGTGATCAGCGTGTCGGCCAGCGTATGCGCAATCTGGCTGAGCCGTGTGTGGGAACCGGGACAGTCGATCAGGATGAAATCCTTGTCCTTTTCGAGTTCCGCTATGGCGACGGACAGGCGCTGGTCGTGGATGTTCTCGCCCGGTTTCAGGTCTGCCTCTGACACCTGCGGCAATTCGAGGAAGTCGGGGATCGGAAGGTCGACGCCTGTTCGATCAATGTAGGCGCGCCGATTCTCGACAAAGCGGGCAAAACTGCGCTGGCGAAGGTCGAGATCCATTGTCCCGACCTTGTGCCCCTGGCGAACCAATGCGGTTGCCACATGCATCGACACGGTGGATTTCCCCGCGCCGCCCTTTTCGTTCCCGACAACAATGATATGCGCCATTGTCTCGCCCCCGTGATTCTGCGCGAGTGCCTCTAGCTTCTACCATATGTTGTGTTGGCGAGATTTCAAAGCGCCTTGAAGATCACACTGGCCTGTCGGTCAATTACGCCACGCGCTTCTTGCGTTCTGCCATCAGGAGTTCCTGTTTCCACAGCAAGAGCGCACGAACCAGTTTGTCGGAATGCGTCTTGTATTCGCCGTGCAGCAGGGCGGTGGCTTGTTCGGGTTTGAAGTCGCGGGCGAGGTCCATGATCCGGCCGGCGCAGTCGTGAAAGTTGTTGTGCAGGCGGTTCACAACCGTGAATGCCTCGCTCCGCCGGGTCGCTTCGTCAATCTCTGACCCATACAGCCATTTGCCCAAGCGGCAGATTTTCGGGTCTGCGACGTTCTCGGGCTCTGGCCCCCGGCGACCGCGTTCGATGGCCTTTTGAAGGAGCAGGTGTCGCTCCATGTGGCCGGCCACGGCCACGTCGATCAGCTCGATCATTCGCGCTTGGTTCATGATCACCTCCAAGGGGACGACTTGCGAACGCAAGTAATTCTAAGAGGTCAAGAAACCATGAAAATCGGGCGGAAATAGGAGAGTTGGAGGCGGAAGTTCGTTCATTTTGCGCGAGCGTTCCCGGCTCGGGCCGCAATGCACAAACCTGTCTGACGGTGTTGCCGCGGACGGAAAGCCACAGTTCCGGCCATCGCCAAATGGGATGGCCGGCCCGGGTGCCGCCTAGATGTTCTCGAACCGGGGCATGCCAAGGACGTGATAGCCGCCGTCGACGGTAATGATCTCTCCCGTCGTGCAGGCGCCGTGGTCGGAGGCCAGATAGACCGCGGTGCCACCGATGCATTCCAGCGTCGCGTTCTGGCGCAAGGGGGCGTTCATTTCCGTGTGGCGGAAGGTCTTGCGACCGCCGCCGATGGCGGCCCCGGCCAGCGTTTTCATCGGACCGGGGGAAATGGCGTTCACACGAATACCCTCCGGGCCAAGGTCGGAGGCAAGGTAACGGACCGTCGATTCCAGCGCCGCCTTGGCTACCCCCATCACGTTGTAGAAGGGCGTCACCCGGTTGGAGCCTTGGTAGGTCAGCGTCAGGAGCGTGCCACCATCGGGCATCAGCGGCTGCGCCCGCCGCGCGATGTCGATCAGCGAGTAGCAGGAGATCGCGAGGCTGTTCTTGAAGTTGTCGCGCGTGGTGTTGATGAAACGCCCGGTCAGTTCGTTCTTGTCGGAAAACGCGATGGCATGCACGACGAAGTCAAGCGTGCCCCATTCCTCCTGCAACCGGGCGAAGGCATGGTCGAGCGACGTGTCATCGGTCACGTCGACATCGACCAGAAAGCTTGAACCGACGCTTTCGGCAAGGGGGGCGACCCGCTTGCCGAAATTTTCGCCCTGATAGGAAAACGCAAGATCCGCGCCCTCATCCGCCATTGCCTTGGCAATTCCCCAGGCAATGGAGCGATCATTGGCGACGCCCATGATCAGGCCGCGTTTTCCCTTCATCAACTCAGGCATGGGCGCTCATCCGTGATACTTGCTCATGACAAGGGTGGCGTTCGTGCCGCCGAACCCGAAACTGTTGGACAGGACGGTGTCGAGTTCGACACCCTCGCGCAGTTCGGTCAGAATCTCCTCGGGGCGGATATCGGGGTCGAACTCGGTGATATTGGCAGAGGCGGCGATGAAGCCCTTTTGCAACATGATCAGCGAATAGATCGCCTCATGCACACCGGTCGCGCCGAGGGAGTGCCCGGTCAGGGATTTGGTGGAGGCAATCGGCGGGGTCGTCCCGTCGCCAAACACATTGCGCACCGCCTTCACCTCGACCGCGTCGCCCGCGACGGTCGAAGTGCCGTGGGCGTTGATGTAGTCGACCTTGCGGCCCTCGGGCAGGGTAGAGATCGCCAGTTTCATCGACCGCTCGCCGCCCTCGCCAGACGGGGCGACCATGTCATGGCCGTCGGACGTCGCGCCGTACCCGGTCACTTCGGCATAGATCTTGGCGCCGCGGGCCTTGGCGTGTTCCAGTTCTTCCAGCACCACGACCCCGCCGCCGCCGGCAATGACAAAGCCGTCACGCGTCGCGTCGAAGGGGCGCGAGGCGGTTTCGGGCGTGTCGTTGTATTTCGACGACATCGCATTCATCGCGTCGAACAGGCAAGAGAGCGTCCAGTCCACCTCTTCCCCGCCGCCGGCGAAGACGATGTCCTGCTTGCCCATCTGGATCAGTTCGGTGCCGTTGCCGATGCAATGGGCGCTGGTCGAACAGGCCGAGGTGATGGAGTAGTTCACACCCTTGATCCGGAACGGCGTGGCAAGGCAGGCAGAGTTGGTCGACGACATGCAGCGCGTCACCATGAACGGCCCCATGCGTTTGGGGCTGCCCTTTTCCTTGACGGTAGTGTGGGCGACGAAGAAGTTCGACGTCGACGGCCCGCCGGAGCCCATGATCAGCCCGGTCCGCTCGTTCGAGACGTCGGATGCCTCCAGCCCCGAGTCGGCGATCGCCTGCTCCATCGATATGAAGTTGTAGGCGGCCCCCGGGCCCATGAAGCGCAACTGGCGCTTGTCGATCAAGGCCTCAAGATCGATCTGCGGGATCCCCGCGACCTGGCTGCGGAAACCGTTTTCCGCATAGGTTTCCTCGAACCGGATGCCGGAACGGCCGGCGCGCAAGGACGCTTCGACCTCGGCGGCGTTGTTGCCGATCGGCGAAACGATGCCGATCCCCGTGATGACAACGCGGCGCATGGCGCTCTCCTTTTCTGGTAGGTCAGCTTTCGGACAGGGCGACCTTCATGTCCTTGACTTGATAGATGGTTTCGCCATCGGCCTCCACCCGGCCATCGGCCACACCCATGGTCAGCCTGCGGGTCTGGATCGCCTTGGTGAAATCGACGTAGTAAGTGACGAGCTTGCGGTCGGGCCGAACCATGCCGGTCAGCTTCACTTCGCCCACACCAAGGGCATAGCCCCGGCCGGGCCAGCGGCGCCAGCCAAGGTTAAACCCGGTCAACTGCCACAGACCGTCAAGCCCCAGGCAGCCCGGCATGATCGGGTTGCCGGGAAAATGGCACTGGAAGAACCAGAGATCGGGGTGGATGTCGAATTCCGCAACGACATGGCCCTTGCCATGTGCGCCGCCGTCGCCGCTGATCTCCGTGATTCGGTCCATCATCAGCATCGGCGGTTCGGGCAGTTGCGCGTTGCCGGGGCCGAACAGCTCTCCCCGCGCACATTGAAGCAGTGCGTCCTTGTCGAAGCTCGTCGGATAGCCGGTCATGCGGGAAATGCCCCCTCGTTCATTCGAGTTGTTGGTTACGCCCCTGTAGCATCGTGCTTCGGAGAGTGGCAATAGCGTGCCGCAGCCGCGCCAAAGCGCCGCTTCAAGTCAAAATCATTTGAATTACAGAGTTGCAATCATCATATTGGCCGCATGATACAGCTTAATCCCCATCCCGACCACCCTGACGCGATCGAGCGCAGCAGCGATTGGCTTTCCAAAGCCGGTCTGCGCCCCACGCGCCAGCGGGTCAGCCTCGCCGCGCTTCTGATCGGCGATGGCCAAAACCGGCATGTGACGGCAGAAACGCTGTTCGCCGCATCCTGTGCGACTGGCGAGAAGGTGTCGCTTGCGACGGTTTACAACACGCTGAGGGCCTTCTGTCAGGCGGGCCTGATGCAAGAGGTCATGGTCGACGGCACGAAGAGCTATTTCGATACCCGGGTCGACGACCACCCGCACTTCTTCTGGGAAGACGAACACCGTCTGTCCGACGCGCCCTCGGGTGAGCTTGAAATCACCAAGCTGCCGTCGCCGCCGGATGGTGCCGAAATCTCGAAGGTGGACGTGGTGATCCGGCTTCGCCGGGCGTCCTGAGACGACCACGCACAAGAATGCAAGGAACGCGGGTACTGCATATGCGGTGTCCGCGTTTCGGCTTTTCGGGCGGGGACCCAGCGCCGGCCCGCCGCCGAAAGATCGGTTCTCTCGCACGTTGCGACATGCCGTCGCTTGCTGTAGGTGACCTGCCAATCCACCTCAGCGCTGTGCCGGTATGACCATGTCCCGAAAACTCCACATCAAGACCTATGGCTGTCAGATGAACGTCTATGACAGCGAGCGGATGGCAGAGGCGCTGACCGCGGCGGGATACGTGGCGACCGACACGCCTGAGGACGCAGACCTGATCCTGCTGAACACCTGCCACATCCGGGAGAAGGCCGCGGAGAAGGTCTATTCCGAACTTGGCAGGCTGAAACCGTTCAAGGCGGCAAATCCCGATTTGAAGATTGGCGTCGCGGGCTGCGTTGCACAGGCGGAAGGGGCCGAGATCCTCGCGCGGCAGCCTCTGGTCGATCTGGTGGTCGGGCCGCAAAGCTATCATCGCCTGCCGGAGCTTGAGGCACGGGCGCGGGCGGGGGAAAAGGCGCTCGACACCGATTTCCCCGAAGAGGACAAGTTCGACCGGTTGGGGGGGCGGCCAAAGGCACAGCGCGGCCCGACGGCGTTCCTGACCGTGCAGGAAGGCTGCGACAAGTTCTGCGCCTTCTGCGTCGTCCCTTACACCCGCGGGGCAGAGGCCAGCCGCCCCGTGGCGCGCGTGCTGGAGGAGGCGCGTGGGCTTGTGGACCGCGGCGTGGTGGAAATCACCCTGCTGGGCCAGAATGTGAATGCCTATCACGGGGCGGGCCCCGATGGCGGCGCCGTCAGCCTTGCGGGGCTGATCGGGGACCTGGCGAAGATCGACGGGTTGGAGAGGATACGCTACACCACGTCGCATCCCAACGACATGGCCGACGATCTGATTGCCGCCCATGCCGAGGTGCCGGAACTGATGCCCTATCTGCATCTGCCGGTGCAGTCGGGATCGGACCGAATCCTGAAGGCCATGAACCGCCAGCACACCGCCGACGACTATCTTCGGCTGATCGAACGCATCCGCGCCGCCCGGCCCGATATCCTGATCTCGGGCGATTTCATCGTCGGCTTTCCCGGAGAGACCGACGCGGATTTCGAGGCCACGCTGGCGCTGGTGCGCGAGGTTCGCTATGGCCAGTGCTATTCCTTCAAGTATTCGCCGCGGCCCGGCACCCCGGCGGCCGAGCGCGATCAGGTGCCCGAAGAGGTCAGAGCGGAGCGCCTGAGCCGCCTTCAGGCCCTCTTGCAGGCCCAGCAGGAGGCCGCGCAACAGGCGATGGTCGGGCGCCAAGTGGGCGTTCTGTTCGAAAAGGCCGGACGCCTGCCGGGGCAGCTTGTCGGCAAATCCGACCATTTGCAGGCTGTTCATGTTGAGGCGGGCGAAGACTGGCTGGGCCGGATCGCACCGGTCGAAATCACCGCCGCGGCGCCGAATTCGTTGGCCGGCCGACTGGCCGTTGCGACAGATCAGCCTGGCTAGGCGCTGCACTTTGGCATCGATACTGCTGATGCCGAGGGCCTGATACATCGCTGCATCTGCTGCCGCATTCGCCCGTAAGGGCATGGGACAGGGTATCAAACGCCTGCCAGACGGGCTAAGCATCCAACCACCGTGGTGTCGTTTGCTGCGAAAATTTGTGCCCTCTGCTGGGGGTTGGGGTGCACTTCTGCCGTTTTCGCGCGCCCCGTTAGGCGATTTTGAATCAATTGCGTGAAACATCGCACCTATCGCTTGCGTGCCGGCCCATCGGTTGGCACCATATCTATACGGGCTTTAACTGACGGAGTCGTTTTTGGGCATCAGCGCTCTGACCCCCCCGCCGAATTCGGAAGACGTCCACGAGACGCTTCTGGAGTTTCCCGACAATCGCCTTCTCATCGACCTTTGCGGCGAATTCGACCGTAACCTTGCCCAGATCGAGCACAAGCTTGGCGTGCATATCCTGCGGCGCGGCAACCAGCTTGCCATCGTGGGGGAGGGCGGGCCGCGTGGTCAGGCCGCGATGGTGCTGCAGCAGCTTTACGCCCGGCTGGAGTCGGGCAAGGGGCTGGAGGCAGGCGATGTCGACGGGGCGATCCGGCTGGGTGATTCCGCCGATGGCACGGGCTCCCACCCCGGCGACCAGCTTGAGATGTTTCAGGGCGGACGGGTGGAAATCCACACGCGCAAGAAGCTGATCGAGCCGCGCACCGAGGCGCAGAAACTCTATGTTCGTTCGCTTTTCGAGAATGAACTGGCCTTCGGGATCGGCCCGGCGGGCACCGGCAAGACCTATCTTGCCGTGGCGGTGGCGGTGAACATGTTCATCGGCGGCCATGTCGACCGGATCATCCTGTCGCGTCCCGCGGTCGAGGCGGGCGAACGCCTCGGGTTCCTGCCCGGCGACATGAAGGAAAAGGTCGATCCTTACATGCAGCCGCTTTATGACGCGCTGAACGATTTCCTCCCCGGCAAGCAGGTGACCAAGCTGATCGAGGAGAAGCGGATCGAAATTGCGCCGCTGGCCTTCATGCGGGGACGGACGCTGGCCAATGCCTTCGTCGTTCTGGACGAGGCGCAGAACGCCACCACGATGCAGATGAAGATGTTCCTGACGCGCCTTGGCGAAGGATCGCGCATGGTGGTGACGGGAGATCGCAGCCAGGTCGACCTGCCGCGCGGGGTGTCGAGCGGTCTTGCCGACGCCGAACGGCTTTTGTCCGATGTCGAGGGGATTTCCTTCAACTACTTCACGTCGAAAGACGTCGTGCGCCACCCGCTTGTTGCCCGGATCATCGAAGCCTACGACGCAGCCGACAGCGCCAGTTGAAAAGGGCAGCCCGAGGGCTGCCCATAACGTCGATCATGACGGATGTCAGGCGCGCTTGCGCCGGCCCATCACACCCATCGCGCCAAGCCCGGCAAGAACCAGCGGCAGCGTTGCCGGCAGCGGAACATCGGGCGGAGCCTGCTCTTCTGTGAATCCGATATAGGTCACGTTGGGCTGGCTGAAGTTGTAGAAACCGAAGCGGCCTTCCTCGAACGCGGTCACACCGTCAACGTCGGCGGGCGTGATATCGAAGATCGTTGCCAGCGGATCACCTTCCTCGGCAACCTCGATCAGGATGCGGTTGGTCTGGTAGGTCAGCTTGAAGTTGTAGGTGTCGTTCGTGTACCAGCGCTTGGTGTCGCCCGACGGATCGACATCGGTGGCGATGACGTCATATCCCGCCGCGTCCAGATGGTGATTTCCGAACGGAATCGCACTCAGACCGCCGGTGACGCGCGACAGGTAGAAGCCGTCCGCCGATCCGCTCTGGTCGTTCCCTTTCCAGTCGAAAAGGTAGAACGGCGACGAGTCGTCGGCACCGAACCCGAACACAAAGCCCATAAAGTCGTCATCGCCATTCGAGGTTCGGAACGACCCTTCGAAAGACGAGTTGATGAAACTGTCGCCCGACACATAGGCCGTCGGCGCACCGTTCACCGTCTGCGTCACGCTCAACCCGTCACCGGCGATGACCCAGTTGCAACTGCCCGCGCAGTAGGCGCTGAATCCGGTAAGATCCAGTTGGGCGGCCATCGCTCCGGTTCCGAAGAACGCGAGCGCAGACGCCGAAATCAGCATTTTCTTCATAGGTATTCCCCCTTACAGCCCCAACAATGGGAACGCGCGGCCATCGTCCAACGACTCGGCCGCGGTTTAAGGTTAACATATTCTTGACAGGATTCAGGTTTTCTTGTGGCGACTGGTTAACATGTGGCGCATCGGACGAATCGTGCGGCCACGGCGGGTGGACATGGCCGGGTTCAGTCCACAGATCCCGAACGCCAATGTCATTGCCTCCCAATTCTGCTAATGCCGGGAAGACCTTCCATATTTCTGTTTGGCTTTGGACATCTGAAAAGCAATGAGCGTGGAAACCGTGATCGAGGCCCCTGGCTGGGCGCAGGCCGACCTGGAAAGCCTGGTGCAATCCGCATGCGACAAAACGCTCACCCATCTGGGGCATGATCCCGCGGGGTTCGAGGTCGCCGTTCTTGGCTGCGATGACGACCGGATCGCGGCGCTGAACGCCGATTTCCGTGGCAAGGCTGCGCCGACCAATGTGCTGTCATGGCCCGCCGACGATCTTGCGGCAGAGGAGGATGGCGCGCTGCCGCATCCCCCGGTTCCTGACTTTGATGATTTGGCGATCGAACTGGGTGACATCGCCATCGCCTTCGAGACCTGTCAAAGGGAAGCTGGCGAACAGGGTAAATCGTTTAATGACCATGTAACCCATCTTGTGGTACATGGCTTACTGCACTTGATGGGTTACGACCACATTCGGCCGAAAGACGCCGCCCTGATGGAAGGGCTGGAGATCGAAATACTTGCCAAACTTGGTGTGTCTGACCCATATGGCTGAGATCGGGCAGCAAGCCCGCGTATTTTGGTAAGGATTGATGGGCGACGAGACCGAAGGATCGTCTAGCGCCGCGCAGGGCGCGCTGGAACAAGAATCGCTTGAAAGCAGGGGCCTCTTTGGCCGGCTTGCGGCGGCGATCATGCCTGCAGGGGCCGATTCTACCGATGATCGCGACGCAGGCGGTTTGGTGAACGGAAATTCGCGTGCATTGCCGGGACTTGGCATCGGAAATCTCAGCCGGATGCGGGTAGAGGATGTCGCGGTCCCCAAGGCCGAGATCGAGGCCGTTCCCCTTGATATCGATATGGCCGATCTGGTGCGCGTCTTCCGGGAGTCCGGGCTGACGCGTCTGCCCGTGTTCGACGGAACGCTGGACACGCCGGTCGGCATGATTCACCTCAAGGATTTCGCGCTGCGACACGGCTTCAACGGACACGACACGACCTTCGATCTGAAGGCGATGGTCCGCCCGCTGTTGTTCGTGCCGCCCTCGATGCCCATCGGCGTGCTGTTGCAGAAGATGCAGACGCAGCGGATGCACATGGCATTGGTGATCGACGAATACGGCGGTGTCGACGGTCTGGTGACGATCGAGGATCTGATCGAACAGGTCGTGGGCGAGATCGAGGACGAACACGACGTCGATGAGGGCATGCTCTGGTCACTTGAAAAGCCGGGGGTCTACCTCGTTCAGGCGCGCGCGCCTCTCGATGCGTTCGAGGGCGAGATCGGCATGAAACTCGTCGATGAGGGCGACGAGGAAGAGATCGATACGCTGGGCGGGCTGGTCTTCATGATGACCGGCCGCGTGCCCGCGCGGGGAGAGATCGTCCGACACGAGCAGGGGGCGGAGTTCGAGGTGATCGATGCCGATCCCCGCCGGATCAAGCGCCTGCGCGTCCGTCTGCCCGTGGCCGAGACCGCCTGAACCCCCGGAGGCCTGCACGCGTGCGACGTGCGATGACGCGTTTCCTGACCCCGGCAACCGGTGCGTTCGGCCTTGGGCTTTTGATGGCCCTTGGGCAGGTGCCCTATTCCATATGGCCTCTGGGGCTTGGCGCACTTATCGGGCTGACATGGCTGGTGGCGCGCGCGAAAACCCCGCTTGCGGCGGCCCGGTGTGCGTGGGCTGGCGGGGCAGGGCATTTCGCGCTGTCGCTGTCCTGGATTGTCGAACCGTTTCTCGTCGATATCGCCCGGCACGGCTGGATGGCGCCCTTTGCCCTTGGGGCGATGGCGGGCGGTCTGGCCCTGTTCTGGGGGGCGGCCGGGGCGGTCGCGGTCTGGGCGGGCAGGGGACCGCGCGGGCGGGCCCTGATCTTTGCGGTCGCGATGGCGGGGGTCGAACTGGCGCGTGGCTATGTGCTGACCGGCTTTCCCTGGGCCTTGGTGGGGCATATCTGGATCGGTACGCCGTTGATGCAGGTGGCCGCGTTTGTCGGGCAATACGGTTTGACCTTGTTCACGACGCTGGCGGCGGCCCTGCCGCTGGTGCTGCCGATCGGGCCGCTGCGCGCCGTGGGGGCGGCGCTGTCCTTGGCGATTCTATCACTTGTTTGGCTTGGCGGTCACATCCGTGAGGTCCGACCGCTGCCACCGGCCCCGGATGCCCCTGTCGTCCGGCTGGTTCAACCGAATGCCGCCCAGCATCTGAAATGGCGTGAGGACATGATCCCGATCTTCTGGGATCGCGCGCTGGCGTTCACCGCAGACGGAACCGACCCCGCGCCCGACCTTGTCGTCTGGCCCGAAACCTCCGTCCCCGTCCTGCTGAACTGGGCGGATACGGCGTTTGCGACGATATCGGAGGCCGCGGGTGGCAGGCCCGCGGTCGTCGGCATTCAGCGCCACGGCGAGGGCGGGGTCTATAACAGCCTTGCTGTCGTCGGGCCGGGCGGGGTGGCGACCGATGTCTATGACAAGCATCACCTCGTGCCCTTCGGTGAATACATCCCCTTCGCACCCTTGCTGGGGCGCTTCGGGATCAAGGGCCTCGCCGCAGAGGATGTCTTTGGCTATGCCTCTGGTCCCGGGCCCCAGGTTCTGAACCTTGGGGATCGTCTGGGAAATGTCCTGCCGCTGATCTGTTACGAGGCCGTGTTTCCGCAGGACCTGCGGGCCGGATCGCGGCCGGACTGGCTGTTACAGATCACCAATGACGCCTGGTTCGGCACGCGGACCGGGCCGTACCAGCATCTTGGGCTGGCGCGGCTGCGCGCGGTCGAGCAGGGGCTTGCCATGGTCCGCTCTGCCAATACCGGCGTCTCGGCGGTCATCGGTCCGACGGGCATGGTGACGGCGTCCCTTGGTCTGGGGACGGCCGGTGTTCTGACCGCACCGCTGCCGCCGGCATTGCCGGAAACGGTCTATTCAAAAACGGGGGATTGGCCGGTCGCCGTCCTGATCTTGCTGGCTTTCTCCGTATTGGTCGCAGGCCGGTTTCGAAATTCCGATTGAATCCGGGCGCGTCGCGGCGTATGCGCGTCTGGTCGAACCACCACAACGGCTTCCTGGCGTGGCGGGGATATATCATAACGGAGCAGTTTCCATGACACGCGAAAATTACGTTTTCACCTCCGAATCCGTTTCGGAGGGCCACCCCGACAAGGTCTGCGACCGGATTTCGGATGCCGTCCTCGACGCCTTCCTGGCGGAAGAGCCCAATGCCCGCGTCGCCTGCGAGACCTTCGCCACCACCGGCATGGTGGTGATCGGCGGCGAGGTGGGGCTGTCCGACAAGGACAAGCTGAAGCAATTCATGGGCTCGATCGGCGAAATCGCCCGCGACTGCATCAAGGACATCGGCTACGAGCAGGACAAGTTCCACTGGAACACCTGCCACGTCATGAACTTCCTGCACGAGCAGTCGGCCCATATCGCGCAGGGCGTCGACAAGGACGGGGCTGGCGACCAGGGCATCATGTTCGGCTATGCCACCGACGAGACGCCGGAACTCATGCCCGCGCCGATCCAGTATTCCCACGCCATCCTGCGGCGTCTGGCAGAGGTGCGGAAATCGGGCCAGGAACCTTCGCTGCGGCCCGACGCGAAATCGCAGCTTTCGATCCGCTATGAAGGCGGCAAGCCCGTCGCGGTCGATTCCATCGTGCTGTCGACCCAGCATGCCAGCGAAGATCAGACCTCCGACGACATCCGCGCCATCGTGGAGCCCTATATCCGTGAGGTTCTGCCCGAGGGATGGGTTCACGACGGGACCGAGTGGTGGGTCAACCCCACGGGCACCTTCGTGATCGGCGGGCCCGATGGTGACGCGGGCCTGACGGGCCGCAAGATCATCGTCGATACCTATGGTGGGGCCGCCCCCCATGGCGGCGGCGCGTTCTCCGGCAAGGACCCGACCAAGGTGGACCGCTCCGCGGCCTATGCGGCGCGTTACCTTGCCAAGAACATCGTGGCCGCCGGTCTGGCGAAACGGTGCACGCTGCAGCTTTCCTACGCCATCGGCGTGGCCAAGCCGCTGTCGATCTATGTCGACACCTACGGCACCGGAGAGGTGCCCGAGGCCGAGATCGAGAAGGCCGTTGCCAAGGTCATGGACCTGACGCCGCGCGGTATCCGCGAGCATCTGATGCTGAACCGGCCGATCTATGCGCGCACCTCTGCCTATGGTCACTTCGGCCGTGCGCCCGAGGCCGATGGCGGCTTCAGCTGGGAACGCACCGATCTGGTCGAAAAGATCAAGGCCGAAATCTAAAGGCTTGCGTCGGGCCGATGCCCGTCGCGTCGGGGCGCGTGCCAACAGGTACGCGCCCCGTGCTTTTGGACCACTGGCCGGGCCTGCCATGAACGGGCGAAGGCCAGACAAGGACGATACCCCCGGACGAGAGCCGCGGCGATGAACGATACCCCCGATACCACCCCGCAGCGCGGCTGGCGCAACTTTTATGGTCGGCGCCATGGCAAGACGTTGCGCGACAGCCAGAGGACCTATCTGGACGAAGACCTAGCCGCCTTGTCGCCCGGGCCGGTCGATTGGGAGGCAAACCCGGACCGCGCCCCCCTTGATCTTGGCGAACGGTTCGGCGGGCGCGAGGTCTGGCTGGAAATCGGCTTCGGCGGGGGGGAGCACATGGTGCATCAGGCCGCCCAGAACCCCGGCGCGGGGATCATCGGCTGCGAACCCTTCATCAACGGCGTGGCCATGCTGCTGGGCAAGATACGGGCGGCCGGCGTTGACAATGTTGCCGTCCATCCCGGCGATGCGCGCGACCTGTTCGATGTCCTGCCCGAGGCGAGCATCGCCCGTGCCTTTCTTCTGTATCCCGATCCGTGGCCGAAGAAGAAACATCACCGGCGGCGGTTCGTGACGCCGGAGTTTCTGGGGCCGCTTGCCCGGGTGATGAAGCCGGGGGCCATTCTGCGGGTGGCGACGGACATTCCCGACTATGTCCGCCAGACCCTGATCGAGGTGCCGAGGTCGGGATTCACATGGCTGGCGGAAGCGCCCGAGGATTGGCGCAAACCCTGGCCCGACTGGATTTCGACCCGCTATGAACAAAAGGCCCTGCGCGAGGGTCGCATGCCCCACTACCTGACCTTTCGCCGGGACTGAGCCTTCACATCGCGGCGCGGTGATACCAGCGCAGCGGGAATCATCGTCGTGAAGAAGCGTCCGCCGCTGGTCGCGCGGACATCGCGCGCACTGGACGCCCCGTGGCCGATTGGGTAATCCGCGGGCAATGTACGGTAAGGAGCCTGCCCCATGTCTGCCCATGGTGAACCGATCCCGATGACCGCCCGCCGCGCCGGGCCGCTGAAAGGCGTGGCAGAGGTTCCGGGCGACAAGTCGATCAGCCATCGGGCACTGATCCTCGGCGCTTTGAGTGTCGGCGAGACGCGGATTACCGGGCTTTTGGAGGGGCAGGACGTGCTGGACACGGGCCATGCGATGCGGGCCTTCGGGGCCGAGGTGACCCATCTGGGGCCGGGCGAATGGCATGTGCATGGCGTGGGTGTGGGCGGCTTTGCCGAGCCTGAGGACGTGATCGACTGCGGCAATTCCGGCACGGGCGTGCGGCTGATCTTGGGAGCGATGGCGACCTCGCCCGTCACGGCGACCTTTACCGGCGATGCATCGCTGCGCAAACGCCCGATGGGGCGGGTGACCGATCCGCTGGCGCTCTTCGGGGCGCAGGCCGTTGGCCGGTCCGGCGGGCGGCTGCCGATGACCATCGTGGGGGCGGCTGACCCCGTTCCTGTGCGCTACACCGTGCCCGTGCCGTCGGCGCAGGTGAAATCCGCCGTGCTGCTGGCCGGCCTGAACGCCCGCGGCGAAACCGTCGTGATCGAGCGGGAGGCGACCCGCGATCATACCGAGCGGATGTTGACCGGGTTCGGCGCAGACCTGCGGGTGGGAGAGACCGAGGAGGGGCGGGTCATCACCCTGACCGGGCAGCCGGAACTGGTGCCGCAGACCATCGCTGTCCCGCGCGACCCCAGTTCCGCGGCCTTCCCGGTCTGTGCCGCGCTGATCACCGAAGGGTCGGACGTGCTGGTGCCCGGTATCGGGCTGAACCCCACGCGGGCGGGTCTTTTCACCACGCTGCGCGAGATGGGCGCCGACCTGACCTATGAGAACGAGCGCGAGGAAGGCGGCGAGCCGGTGGCCGATTTGCGCGCCCGTTTCTCCCCCGACATGAAGGGGATCGAGGTGCCGCCCGAGCGCGCGCCCAGCATGATCGACGAATACCCCATCCTTGCCGTGGTCGCCGCCTTTGCCGAGGGCGCCACGACGATGCGCGGGGTCAAGGAACTGCGCGTGAAGGAAAGCGACCGGATCGCGGCGATGGCCGCGGGGCTGGCCGCCTGTGGCGCCAAGGTGGAAGAGGGCGAGGACTGGATGATCGTGGAGGGGCAGGGACCGGGCGGATTGCCTGGCGGCGCCACTTGCGCGACGCATCTGGACCACCGGATCGCGATGTCATTCCTCTGCGGGGGCTTCGCGTCGAAAAATCCGGTCACCATCGACGACGCCAGCCCGATCTCGACCTCCTTCCCGATTTTCGAGGCGCTGATGGAAGGTCTCGGCGCGCATCTGTCGAGGTCCAACCGATGACCTTTACAGTGGCCGTGGACGGCCCCGCTGCGGCGGGCAAGGGCACGATCAGCCGGGCGGTCGCGGCCCATTTCGGCTTTGCCCATCTCGATACGGGTCTATTGTATCGCGCCGTTGGTGCGCGGATGCTCGACGGCCTCGATCCGGTCGAGGCGGCGGAGACATTGCAGACGGATGTCTTGCAGCGGGACGACCTTCGCACCCCGCAAGTGTCAGAGGCTGCCAGCAAGGTCGCCGCGATCCCCGAAGTGCGCGCGGCCCTTGTCGACTTTCAACGTGCCTTTGCGGCACGCGCCGGGGGCGCCGTTCTGGACGGGCGCGATATCGGCACGGTGATCTGTCCCGAGGCGCCGGCCAAGCTGTTCGTCACAGCAAGCGATACGGTCCGGGCAGAGCGGCGCTATCGCGAACTGGCTGCCGCGGGGGTGGAAACGACGTTCGACGAGGTGCTGCAGGCGACGCGTGACCGCGATGCCAGGGACAGCGCACGGGCGACCGCACCGCTGAAACCGGCCGAAGACGCCAAGATCCTCGACACGTCACAAATGTCTATCGACGAGGCGGTCGCCGCTGCCGTCGCGGCCATCGAGGCGCGCCGGTAATCCGCGCCTGATTGTGGTCCCCTTGCCGCAGGTGCGGCCCTTGCCGTCAAAAGGGTTGGCGTGCGGGGCAAAATCTGCCATAAGACCCGTGTCCGAAACACGCAAGTCAAGGGGGCGTGACATGAAAGTTCACTATCGCGTTTCCAAGCGCTGTTTCGGTCAATCCGTCGGGCAACAGCAATCGCGCCGAACTTGGCGACATTGCTGATCCGATAGCTCGGGATCCCCGGGCCATCCCCGACCTTTTCAAGACCACCTCACCGTCCTGATACCGACTGCCGCGGCAGTCGTCTGTCCGGACTCCTTCCATCTCCATACCCAGGGCACGGATTCCGTCAGGACATCCGTGAGTCAAAATGACAGAACTTGCAGACCGGCCGGCAGGCCGGGTCGTCCCCCCGCTGTCGATCGCCTGCGTGATCGAACAGCACGGCGCGTGGCGCGTTCTCGGCGCGGCGCTTGTGGCGCTGTTCGACGGGCGCGGCCGTCCCGGGAACGCCCGGCTTGGGCAACTCGACAACCACCTGCGCGAAGATATCGGGCTGCCACCGTTGCCGCCAACGCGGCCGCCCGACCGGACGCAATGGTGGTAACGGTACCAAAAGCGTTGCGGCCATGACCGGCCGCAACGCAAGCCCCTTGCGATTTCGGCGCAAAGTCTGTATACGCGCGGCCGTCGACAAGGCAGCAAGACCGTAGAACAAGACGAGCAGGGGTCGGAAACATCCTCCGGCCCTCTTTGTTTTACGCTGATGCCCGAGTGACCAACCCAAGACCGGCGGAGACAACCGCCCGGCCAGAAAAAGCGTATGTAAAGGAACTCTAGAGACCACATGGCTAATACCAGCATGGAGGAATTCGAAGCCCTCCTTCAAGAAAGCTTCGAAATCGACACGCCCGCGGAAGGCAGTGTCGTCAAGGGCAAGATCATCGCCATCGAGGCGGGTCAGGCCATCATCGATGTCGGCTACAAGATGGAAGGCCGCGTCGATCTGAAAGAATTCGCCAATCCCGGCGAGGCCCCGGAAATCGAAGTGGGCGACGAGGTTGAAGTGTTCCTCGACCGCGTCGAAAATGCCCGCGGAGAGGCCGTCATCAGCCGTGACAAGGCCCGCCGCGAGGAAGCCTGGGACCGCCTGGAAAAAGCCTATGCCGACGACGCCCGTGTCGAAGGCGCGATCTTCGGCCGCGTCAAGGGCGGCTTCACCGTCGATCTGGGCGGTGCCGTGGCGTTCCTGCCCGGCTCTCAGGTGGATGTGCGCCCGGTGCGCGATGCGGGCCCGCTGATGGGTCTGAAACAGCCCTTCCAGATCCTCAAGATGGACCGCCGCCGCGGCAATATCGTGGTCTCGCGCCGCGCCATCCTTGAAGAGTCCCGCGCCGAGCAGCGCGCCGAGATCATCGGCAAGCTGAACGAAGGCGACGCGGTCGACGGTGTGGTCAAGAACATCACCGAATACGGCGCGTTCGTCGATCTCGGCGGTGTGGACGGCCTGCTGCACGTCACCGACATGGCCTGGCGCCGCGTCAACCATCCGTCGGAAATCCTGTCGATCGGCGAGACCGTCAAGGTTCAGGTCATCAAGATCAACAAGGAAACCCACCGTATCAGCCTGGGCATGAAGCAGCTTCAGGACGATCCGTGGGATACCGTCGGCGCCAAGTACCCGCTGGGTACGGTCCACAAGGGCCGCGTGACCAACATCACCGACTACGGTGCCTTCGTGGAACTGGAACCCGGTGTCGAAGGTCTGGTGCACGTCTCGGAAATGTCGTGGACGAAGAAGAACGTCCATCCCGGCAAGATCGTCTCGACCTCTCAGGAAGTCGACGTCATGGTGCTGGAGATCGACACCGCCAAGCGCCGTGTTTCGCTGGGTCTCAAGCAGACCATGCGCAACCCGTGGGAAGTCTTCGCCGAGACCCACCCCGAGGGCGCCGAGGTCGAGGGCGAGGTCAAGAACATCACCGAATTCGGTCTGTTCATCGGTCTCGACAACGACATCGACGGCATGGTGCACCTCTCCGACCTCAGCTGGGACCAGCGGGGCGAAGAGGCGATCCAGGAATACCGCAAGGGCGACATGGTCAAGGCCGTCGTCACCGAGGTCGATGTCGAGAAAGAGCGTATCTCGCTGTCGGTCAAGGCCCTGGGCGGTGATCCGTTCGCCGACGCCGTGGGCGGCGTGAAGCGCGGCTCGATCATCACGGTCACCGTGACCGCGATCGAGGATGGCGGGATCGAGGTCGAGTATGACGGCCTGAAATCCTTCATCCGCAGGTCCGATCTCAGCCGTGACCGCTCTGAACAGCGGCCCGAGCGTTTCCAGGTCGGCGACCACGTCGATGTGCGCGTGACCAATATCGACAACAAGACCCGCCGTCTTGGCCTGTCGATCAAGGCGCGCGAGATCGCGGAAGAGAAGGAAGCTGTCGAGCAGTACGGCAGCTCCGACTCCGGCGCGTCGCTCGGCGACATTCTTGGCGCTGCGCTGAAAGGCGAAGACAAGTAAGACGCCGGTTCTGTCCGGTCCTGCGGCCCCGCACTTTTGTGTGGGGCCGTTTGCGTTTTTACGAATCATTAAGGCCGATGCGTATAGCGGTGCCTTTGCCGCTTCGGTTGATTCGCCCAAGTCAATTCCGGAAAACGCGTCCCAATGGCGCAACCTTTGATTGTTTCACGAAGTTTCCCGCGTCTTTTCAATGGCTTTCTGTTTCTTCGAAGCTGAAAAGACGGCTATAGTCGGCAAGCCTCCGCAGCGTTTGCCGGGAATGGCCTTTAACGGGAACGGACAGGATATGATCCGATCGGAATTGATCCAGATGATCGCGGAGGAAAATCCGCATCTCTACCAGCGTGACGTGGAGAGGATCGTCAACACGATCTTCGAGGAGATCATCGCGGCCATGGCCCGGGGCGACCGGGTCGAACTGCGTGGTTTCGGTGCGTTTTCGGTCAAGAAGCGCGACGCGAGACTGGGCCGGAACCCGCGTACCGGGGAATCCGTGGACGTGGCCGAGAAATACGTGCCTTTCTTCAAGACGGGCAAATTGCTACGTGATCGCCTGAACGGCAATGAAACGGACGAAACGGAAGACTAGATGCGCTACATCCGCTACCTTCTCCTGATCGCGATCGCGATCTGTCTTGTCGTGGTGGCCACGGCCAACCGCGACATCGTCACCATCAACCTGCTGGCCGATGAGTTGGCCACCTTCTCGGGCTTCTCGTATTCCGTCGAGGTGCCGCTCTATGTCGTGGGCTTTGCCGGGATCCTGGTCGGGCTTCTGATCGGCTTCGTTTGGGAATGGATTCGCGAAAGCAAGCAACGCTCCATCGCGGCCCGCCAGCGGCGCGAGGCCGTGCGGATGAAGCGCGAGCTTGAAAAGCTGCATGCCGAAAAGCACCGCAGCGAGGGCCGGGACGAGATCCTCGCGCTGGTCGAGCAAGGCGTGAAGACGCGATAGGTGTTGCGATGGCGGGCGGCGTTCGGGTCAAGATCTGTGGTTTGACGGACCGAAACGCCGTCGCGGCGGCCTCTGCGGCCGGCGCTGCCTATGTCGGTTTCGTGTTCTTCCCGAAATCGCCCCGCCATCTTGACGTTGAAGCCGCCCGGACCCTGGCGTTTGAGGTCGCGCCGGGCATTGCCAAGGTCGCGCTGACCGTCGATGCCGATGACGATCAGCTTGGGCAACTGCTCGACCGCGTGCCGATTGACATGCTTCAGCTTCACGGGCGGGAAAGCCCCGACCGGGTGTCCGCCGTCAAGGCCCGCTTTGGTCTGCCGGTGATGAAGGCCGTGGGCGTCGCGTCCGAAGACGACCTGCCCGCGCTTGAAACCTATGCCAAGGTGGCCGACCAGTTGCTGGTCGATGCCAAACCCCCCAGGGGCGCCGATCTGCCCGGCGGCAACGGGCTGGCCTTCGACTGGCGCCTGATCGCCAATCGCCGCTGGCCGGTGCCTTGGATGCTTGCCGGTGGTCTGACGCCGGACAACGTGGCACAGGCCATCGATCTGACCGGGGCGTCGCAGGTCGACGTGTCCTCGGGCGTCGAATCCAGCCCGGGCGTGAAGGATGCGGACAGGATTTCCCGGTTCATAGGGGCGGCCCGCGGCGTCAGCGTCGCCTGATCCAGCGCCCGGTTTCCGGGAAATCGCACCGGTCGGCACAACCCTGCGCCGTCATGCCGTGAACGAAATTCCGCCGATTTGAACGATACTGGCATTGTGTCCGTAGTGGGCTCCATGAAACCTGCTAGAGTCACCTTTGTATGGGGTGCCCAAATCGTGGGGAGTATTGGATGAGTTTGACGGCCAGGCCGGCGCGGCGCGCGGATGTTTTGGAAATAACGGCACTTTTCAACGATGGCACGGCAGGGCCGGGGGCCGTCGCCGTGGATGTCGGGCCCTACGAGGCCGCCTTTGACGCGATGGCGGCCGAACCTGAAAACCATCTGATCGTCGGAGAGATGAACGCCCGTATCGTGGCGTGCTGTCAGTTGATCTTCTTCTCGGGGCTTTCGAATCCCGGCCAGCGCCGCGCGCAGGTGGCCGCCTTGCGCGTCGCCCCGGACATGGTCGGGCAGGGGCTTGAACAGCAGATGATCGAGGATGCCAAGGCCCGGGCGCGCGCCGCGGGTTGCGGCCTGATCCAGATCACGGCGATCCGCGAAGAGATCGTGATGGGAATGATCGAAGGGGTCGGCTTTACCGCGTCGGGGACAAGCTATACACAAAGGCTCGACTGACCGGGAGAGCGAGAGATGGCCGAAGACCTCATCAACAGTTTCATGACGGGACCGGACGAAAGCGGACGGTTCGGAATCTTCGGCGGGCGGTTCGTGTCCGAAACGCTGATGCCGCTGATCCTGGAGCTTGAGGCGCAGTACGAACACGCCAAGACCGATCAGAGCTTCTGGGACGAGATGAACCACCTGTGGACCCACTACGTGGGCCGTCCCTCGCCGCTTTATTTCGCCGAGCGCCTGACGGACCGTCTGGGTGGGGCGAAGATCTATTTCAAGCGGGACGAACTGAACCACACTGGCGCGCACAAGATCAACAACGTGCTTGGGCAGCTTTTGCTGGCCCGCCGGATGGGCAAGACGCGGATCATCGCGGAAACCGGGGCGGGGCAGCATGGTGTGGCCACGGCAACCGTCTGCGCCAAGTTCGGCATGAAATGCGTGGTCTATATGGGCGCCCATGACGTCGAGCGGCAAAAGCCAAACGTCTTCCGCATGCGCCTTCTTGGGGCCGAGGTGATCCCGGTGACATCGGGCCGCGGTACGCTGAAGGACGCGATGAACGACGCGCTGCGGGACTGGGTCACCAATGTGCGCGACACGTTCTACTGCATTGGCACGGTGGCGGGGCCGCATCCCTATCCGGCGATGGTGCGCGACTTCCAGTCGATCATCGGCAAGGAAGCGAAAGAGCAGATGATGGCCGCCGAGGACCGTCTGCCCGACACGATCATCGCGGCCATCGGCGGCGGGTCGAACGCGATGGGCCTGTTCTATCCCTTCCTCGACGACCCCTCTGTCCGGATCATCGGCGTGGAGGCCGGGGGCAAGGGTGTGGACGAGAAGATGGAACACTGCGCCAGCCTGACCGGCGGCCGCCCCGGCGTGCTGCATGGCAACCGGACCTATCTGCTACAGGATGAGGACGGGCAGATCCTGGAGGGGCACTCTATTTCCGCGGGCCTCGACTATCCCGGAATCGGGCCGGAACATTCCTGGCTGCACGAAACCGGCCGGGCGGAGTATGTGTCGATCACCGACAAGGAGGCGCTGGCCGCCTTCCAGTTGTCCTGTGAGACCGAGGGCATCATTCCCGCGCTGGAACCGTCGCACGCGCTGGCCCATGTGGCCAAGATCGCGCCCGATCTGCCCGCCGATCACCTGATCTGCATGAACATGTGTGGGCGCGGCGACAAGGATATCTTTACCGTGGCGCAGCATCTGGGCTTCGACATCTGAAGAAGCGACTCGGATCGGCCAACCGATCCGGGTTATGCGCCGGAATCCCGTCTTTTTCGCCCTAAACCAAAGTTTATATACTTATTTCGAGGGTTTACCGGGGTGGGAACAAACCTCTGGCGTATAGATCGCAGCGGCGATGACCGGCTAATCGGGGGGCAGGCGTCATCATGGCGCTTGGCCGCCGCGTAAAGCTCGTTTCTCCGTTGTTGCGGAAACCAGTGACAGAGTTATCGGTCCGGTAGACGAGTTGGCTGCAAGAAGAAGAGGAGGCGTTCAGATCATATCCCCCAGCGGTCTGAGCGGCACATTACCCTAGTCTCACCTCTTCTTCCCTTGCTGGCACGCGGCGGCCCTATCCAGAAAAAGGATCGCGGGCCCGATGACAACTCCGGAGAAAAGCGCCATGATCAGGGCGCGGACCATGAAAACGACCACCGTGATGTCGATGACCGCGACGATGACCACGACCCTGACGATCACAACCTTCACGTTTGGCAAGGCCTCGCTCAAGATGCTGAACAAGACGATCCGGCCTCGGTATGAGCACGATCAGGAATGCGACTGCCAGACCTCAGAAGGACCTTGGCGCATAGCAATATGACACGATACGGATTCCTTCTCCTTTTCGTTGGCTGGATTACGGGGGCGGTTGCCGCCACCGCGCAAACCGATCTGCGGGACGCGGCCATCGCTGATATGGTGCGAGAGGGATATACCCGGTTCGAGGTTTCGCGCACGTTCCTTCGCCGGACGAGAATTGTGGCGTATGGTCCGTCGAGCACGCGAGAGATCGTTTTCGACCGCAACGGGGTGATCCGCGACATTACGTACGGGCCCGAAAATACCGTGACACGCCACCGGACGAACGATGCCAAGGGAAGACGGTCGGCTGATCGCACCGTGTCCGGGGGTAGTTCGCAAAGCGATGCGCCCCAGCCGCCCGGTGGTGCCCCGCCGGATGGTCCGCCGCCTGGGCGCGAGCCGCCAGACCGCGCGCCACCGCCGGGTTCCCCGCCCCCGGGCCCGCCGCCCGATAACGACTAGCCGGGGCGCTGTGTGACTGATCGAATTGCTTTCTTTGTGCTACTTGCGCTTCAGACCTGCTGCGCTGGCTTTTTCATTTATGACATCATGTCAAGCGTGCTTGGTCTGCAGACCCCGCCGATTCCATGGACGCTTTATGAACTGATCCAGATTGGCGCTGTCCTCGGGTTGGGGCTTGGGATGGCCGTGACGGCGACATTGTTCCTGCGGTCCTTGCGGGCGCGTCAGCATGCGGAGGATCGGCTGCGCCGCGCGTCGGGCGCGTTCATGGAGATCGTGTCGGAACGTTTCGACCAGTGGGATCTGACACCGGCCGAACGCGATGTGGCGCTGTTCCTGATCAAGGGGCTGTCGACGCGTGAAATCGCCGGGGTGCGCTCGACCTCTGAAGGGACGGTCAAGGCCCAGACGGCCGCGATCTATCGCAAGGCCGGCGTCAGCGGGCGGGCCCAGCTTCTGAGCCTTTTCATCGACGGGTTGTTCGATGATAGCCTGATGTCTGTCGTCACCGGTGGGGCAGACCATAGTCTGTCAGGACAGCCAGCGGAATGACGTCGCAGGCGGCCTCATGCGTCGCGCTGAGGTCGACCTGCGGGGCGCAGCCCTCGTCATGGGCCTGAAGGAACCGGCTGGCGCACAGGCACCAACGGTCGCCCGGTTTCAGGCCCGGAAAGCCGAATTCCGGCCGCGGGGTGGACAGGTCATTGCCGACATATTTGGAGTAGGCGAGGAATTCGGCGGTCATCACGGCACAGACAGTGTGGCTGCCGGTGTCCTGCGGGCCGGTGTCGCACAGGCCATTGCGGAAGAACCCGGTCATGGGCGCGGTCGAGCAGGGCGTGAGCGTGCCGCCCAGCACATTGACCGATGGGACTTTGTCATTGGGCATGGTCTCTCCTATCGGAAGCGGTCGGCCAGTTTCTGAAGCGGTGAGCGGTCGTCCACTGCGTCCTCAACGCCAGTCTTCGCCTCGGGTTTCTCCTTGGGCTTCGATTTCGGGGCCGTGGTCGAACTGCGCGGTGGCGCCACCCGCAGGGCCACCGCGTTCAGGAACCGCGCCGTATCGCCGCCGGCAAGGTTCGCGGCGCCGTTGGAAATCCCCCGCATCAGATCGTCCAGCCAGTCCTGATCCGCCTTGGCGAAATCCGACAGCACGTAACCCGACACCCGGTCCTTGTGGCCCGGATGCCCGATGCCCAGCCGCACGCGGCCGTAATCGGGGCCGAGATGCGCGTGGATGGAGCGCAGGCCGTTATGCCCCGCATGCCCGCCACCTGCCTTGACGCGACATTTGCCGGGGGCGAGGTCCAGTTCGTCGTGGAAGACCGTCACGTCGGCGGGGGTCAGCTTGTAGAACTGCACCGCCGCCTGCACCGCATCGCCGGAGCGGTTCATGAAGGTTTCCGGCTTCAGCAGGACGACCTTTTCGGGGCCCAGCCGCCCCTCTGCCATCTGGCCCTGGAACTTGGCGCGCCAGGGGGAGAACCCGTGATCCGCGGCGATCCGGTCGACGGCCATGAAACCGATATTATGCCGGTTGCCCGCATATTTCGCACCCGGATTGCCCAGCCCCACGAACAGACGCATTTGTCATTCCCTGCCGCTTGCACTTTATGCCTTCATGCCCTGAACTGCGCCGAAAGGCCAGTCACGCGCCGAAACAGGGAAGGGACCCGATGTATCTGACGATGAACCGTTTCAAGGTCAAACCCGGCTGCGAAGAGGCGTTCGAAGACGTCTGGAAGAGCCGGGACAGCCACCTGAAGACCGTGCCGGGCTTCGTGTCGTTCCATCTGCTGAAAGGCCCGCACCGGGACGACCACCGGCTTTATGCCTCTCACACCTTCTGGGAAAGCGAGGAGGCCTTCACCACCTGGACCAAGTCAGAGGCCTTTCGCGCCGCGCACAAGGGGGCCAAGGGGCCGTCGGATTTGTACCTTGAGCCGCCGGAACTGGAAATCTTTGAATCCGTTCAGGCGTTGAGCTGATCCCAAGGGCCGCGACGTCGAGGGCGGCCCGATCGTCGAAGGCACCTAGTCCTGCATGCGTCAATGCCCGGATAATGGGCATTGGCGCATTTTTCGTGCAGAATATCTGCAATTAGAACGGTTGTACGGTCCGAAAACCATTCCGAAACCCGGCGATCCCTAAGCTTGTGCAAGCTTGAAAGAGCCAACAGCCGTCAACGGCATGGAAGACAGGACAGGGCCCGGAGGGAGGCGGGCGGAACGGACGAAGGGGAAACGCCGATGGAAACGCAGTCGACAATGCCGAGAACCGCGCCGCATGCCCGGTGTAATTCCCGACAACCCGTGCCGTTCCGCAAATGGCTTGTGGGACTTTCCCTGATCCTCTCCCTCGTTCCCGGACTCACACGCGCCGCCGAACCCCCGGTGTCCATGCCCCCCGAGGTCGAAGCCTTCGTTGCCGCCGATGAGTGGGAGGCCCATGCCGGCCCGCTGTCGGATGAGGTGGAAACCGCAAGGCTGAAGGCGGGGATCCTGTGCGTGGCATGGGCGCGCGACATGATCGATCAGCATTGGCGGATGCTGGACGCGCTGGAAGGGCAAAGCACATGGACGCGAGAGCGCGAACAGCTTTGGCACCAGATCGGATGGGTTGAGGAATTCGAAGATCGTTACCTGCGCCCGCGCATCGATGAAGACAGCCAGACGATGCTGTTCGAGGTGTGGTGGCCCGCCGGTATCAGTACCCCGGCGGCCAGCGACGAGGCAGAGGAAATGCACCGGTTCTGTCTTGGCCTGCCTGGCCTTCTGGGCAGCGTCGATCCGTTTTCACCCTACGCCTTTGACCGGGCGTTTCACTGAACACGCGTCGGCGCCGACAGACCGGACCTGGGTCCTGAAACGAAAAACGGGGCCCGCATGGCCCCGTTTTGCCTTTGCCACGAAAGCGGCGGCTTATTCTTCCGCGCCCTCTTCGGCCTCTTCATCTTCGGAAGAGCGGAGACCGGACGGGGCCGAGATGTTGGCGATCACGAAGTCGCGGTCGGTGATCATCGGGCGCGTGCCCTCGGGCAGGGTGATGTCCGAGATATGCACGATATCGCCGATGTTCAGCTTCGACACGTCGACGGTCAGCTTCTCGGGGATGTCGCCCGCGGTCACCTTGAGCTCGACTTCCGGACGCACCACGGTCAGAACGCCGCCCTTCTTCAGGCCCGGCGACGTTTCCTCGCCCACGAACTCAACCGGGATGAACAGGTTGATGCGGGAGGCGCGGCGCAGGCGCATGAAGTCGACATGGATCGGAAGGTCCTTGACCACGTCGCGCTGCACGCCGCGGCAGATGACGCGCACGTCTTCCTGACCGTCGACCTTGAGGTTGAACAGCGTCGAGAGGAAGCGGCCAGCCTTCAGGCGCTTCAGCAGCTCGTTGTATTTGAGGTTGATGGCCACGGGTTCTGCGCCGCCGCCATAAACGATGCCCGGTACGAGATTCTCACGACGAGATTGACGAGCGGCCCCCTTGCCCGTCCCCGTCCGTACCGTGGCGTGAAGATCAGGGATCTCACCTGCCATTGGTCATTCTCCTAAGGTTATGGGCATCCTCCAAGGGTGTATGCCCGTGTGAAGCCGCGCGCATAGCCGAGAGCGCCGTAAATTGGAAGGGCAAAATGGCCGTCAGGCCCATTTCCCTTCGAAATCCTCGGGCACCAGCAGGATGTCGCGGTCAAGACCGGCAATCGACTTGCGCCCGCACAGGGCCATCGTCGTATCAAGCTCCTTGTGCATGACCTCCAGCGCGCGGGTCACGCCGGCCTCGCCCATCGCGCCAAGGCCATAGATATAGGCCCGCCCGATATACGTGCCCTTGGCGCCCATCGCGATGGCCTTCAGCACGTCCTGACCGGACCGGATGCCGCCGTCGAAATGCACCTCCACCCGGTCGCCCACGGCCCGGACGATGGAGGGCAGGGCGCGGATCGAACTCAGCGCCCCGTCAAGCTGCCGCCCACCGTGGTTCGACACGATGATCGCGTCGGCACCCACATCGGCGGCGCGGCGCGCGTCCTCCGCATCCAGAATGCCCTTCAGGATCAGCTTGCCGCCCCACTGCTCCTTCAGTTTCTTCACCTTGTCCCAGTCAAGCCTCGGGTCGAACTGTTCTGCCGTCCAGTCCGACAGGCTGGAGGCATCGCTCACCCCCTTGGCGTGGCCGACGATATTGCCGAAGAACCGCCGCTGCGTGCCCAGCATCTCCAGCCCCCAGCCCCATTTGGTGGCAAGGTTCATCATCGTCTGCAGGGTCAGCTTGGGCGGCGCGGACAGGCCGTTCTTCAGGTCCTTGTGCCGCTGGCCGAGGATCTGCAGATCCAGAGTCAGGACCAGCGCCGAACAGTTCGCGTCTTTCGCGCGCTGAAGGATGCTGGCGACGTAGTCCTCGTCGCGCATCACGTAAAGCTGGAACCAGAAGGGTTTCGTGGTGTTGGCCGCCACATCCTCGATGGAACAGATCGACATCGTGGACAGCGTGAACGGCACGCCGAACTTCTCTGCCGCCCTGGCGGCCTTGATCTCACCATCGGCCGATTGCATGCCGGTCAGCCCCACCGGGGCCAGGGCCACCGGCATCGCCACATCCTGCCCGATCATCTGCGTGGCGGTCGACCGACCCTCCATATCCACGGCCACGCGCTGGCGCAGGCGAATCTTCTCGAAATCCGTGGTGTTGTCGCGGAAGGTCTGCTGGGTCCAACTGCCGGTTTCGCAATAGTCGTAGAACATCCGGGGCACGCGGCGCTCATAAATGCGGCGCAGGTCTTCGATGGTGGTGATCACGGCCATGGCTGGTCCCTCGCTTTGGTAAAACGGCTTTACCAATCGGCGCCCGGCATCGCAACGGGGATTGCTGCGTCCCGGCCAATCCGCCATGCAAGGGTATGAGTATCGTAACCTTGGGTCTTCTCGCCTCCCTTGCGGCCGGTCTGATGACCGGCGTCGGGGCACTGCCGATCCTGTTCGGGCGCAGCTTCTCCCGCCGGACCAATGACACGATGCTGGGCTTTGCCGCTGGCGTGATGCTGTCGGCGTCGTTCTTTTCGCTCATCCTGCCGGGGATCGACGCGGCACAGGGGCTGTATGGCAGCGTGGTCGTGGCCGCGCTTCTGACCGGGGCCGGAATCGCGATTGGCGCCCTTGCCGTGGCGGCGATGAATGAACTGCTGCCGCACGAACATTTCGTCGAGGGGCGCGAGGGGGCCGAGGCCGCGGCGCTGGCCAAGATCTGGCTGTTCGTCATCGCGATCACAATTCACAATTTCCCCGAGGGCATGGCCGTCGGTGTGGGCTTCGGCGGTGGCAATGTGGCCAACGGCCTGTCGCTGGCCACCGGCATCGGCCTGCAAAACGCGCCAGAGGGGCTGGCGGTGGCCGTGGCACTGGCGGGCCAGGGCTATGGCCGGTTCCGCGCGTTCCTGATCGCGCTGGCGACTGGTTTGATCGAACCGGTGGGGGGCGTGATCGGTGCCGCCGCCGTGTCGGTGTCAGAACATCTGTTGCCCTGGGGTCTGGCCTTCGCGGCGGGGGCGATGGTCTATATCATCAGCCACGAGATCATCCCCGAAACCCACCGCCACGGGCATCAGAACCGGGCGACGACTGGGCTGACCGCCGGTCTGATCCTGATGATGGTGCTGGATGTGACGCTGGGCTGAGCCGCGGCTCTGGCAGCCTCCGGGCCGATCGCCTATGAACAGGGCAAGATCGCACCGGCGACCAACCCATTTCGGAGTGAGGACCCCATGCCCTACGTCTATGACGACCAGAACATCTTTGCCAAGATCCTCCGGGGCGAGATCCCCAACGACACCGTTCTGGAAACCGAGCATACGCTGGCCTTCAACGACATCGCGCCCCAGGCCCCGATCCATGTGCTGGTGATCCCCAAGGGCCCCTATGTCTGCTATGACCATTTCGCGCTGGAGGCGTCGGACGCCGAGATCGCCGATTTCAACCGGGTGGTCGGGCAGATCTGCCAGATGAAGGGACTGCAACCGGGAGAGGGCGGAGCCGGCTTCCGGCTGATTTCCAACGCCGGTAAGGACGCCGTGCAAGAGGTGCCGCATCTGCACGTGCACATCCTTGCCGGGCGCAATCTGGGGCGGATGCTGGGCAAGGCCTAAGCCGATGACATGGCGGTGAGGCTGGTCGTTTCGCCGTCAAACGGGACGGATAGCTGGCGTCAGACCTGACGCCAGCCGCCATTGTCGAGACCGTCTATCGTCCAGTCCCCCACGCGGTACCGGATCAGCCTGAGCGTCGGGTGCCCAACCGCTGCCGTCATCCGGCGGACCTGCCGGTTGCGACCCTCGGTGATGGTTAGCGCGATCCAGCAGTCTGGGACAGATTTGCGGAACCGCACCGGTGGCGTGCGGGGCCAAAGACCGGGGGGCTCCCCTTCGATCCGGTGCACCTGTGCCGGTCGGGTCGGGCCGTCCTTCAGCGTGACGCCATCCCGAAGCGCCGCAAGCGCCTTGTCAGAGGGCAGCCCCTCCACCTGCACCCAATAGGTCTTGGGCGTCTTGGTCTTGGGGTTCGCGATCCGCGCCTGCAACCGCCCGTCATCGGTCAGCACCAGCAAGCCTTCGCTGTCCCGGTCCAGCCGTCCGGCGGGATAGACACCGGGGACGTCGATGAATTCGGCGAGCGTCCGGCGGTCGGGCCGGGGCGGGCCGTCAGCGGTGAATTGCGAAAGAACACCCCAGGGTTTGTTGAACAGGATGACCCGGCTCACGCCGCGCCCTTCTTCTCCGAGGTCAGCTCGACGAAGACGTCTTCCAGATCGGGTTCTTCGGTGGCGATGTCGCGGATCGTGATTCCTGCCTTGCGCACCGCTTCGATCAGGGCACCGGTCGCGATCTGGCTGCGCCGATAGGTGAAACACAGCGCGCCGTCGCGGCGACTGCAGCTTTCCACGCCTGCGGGCATGTCCGGTACGCCAACCTCTTCCTCGGGGTGGATGACCAGCGTTTTGGCGTCCATCCGGCCGATCAGGGCCGAGGTCGTGTCGCGTGCGATCACCTCGCCATGATTGATGATGGCGATCTCGTCGCACATCTCCTGCGCCTCTTCCAGGTAATGGGTGGTCAGGATGATGGTGGTGCCCTGTTCCTCGTTCAGGCGGCGGATATTGGCCCACAGCATCTGGCGCAGTTCGATATCCACCCCCGCGGTCGGTTCGTCCAACACCAGCACCTGCGGGCGATGGACCAGCGCCTTGCCCAATAGCAGCCGCCGCCGCATGCCGCCGGACAGGTTTCGCGCATAGGCATCGGCCTTGTCGGTCAGCCCGATGGCCTTCAGTACCCGGTCGGTCACGCGTTGGGATTTCGGCACGCCATAAAGGCCCGCCTGAACCTCCAGCGCGGCGCGGGGGGTGAAGAACGGGTCGATGTTCAACTCCTGCGGCATCACCCCGATGGAGGCGCGGGACTGCCGCGGGTTGACGTCCTGGTCAAAGCCCCAGATCCGCACCTTGCCCGAGGTTTTCAGTACAAGCCCCGCAAGGATGTTGATCAGCGTCGACTTGCCCGCGCCGTTGGGCCCCAGAAGACCAAAGATCGACCCCGCCGGAATATCCAGATCGACGCCTTTCAGCGCCTCTTTCGGGGGCTGGCTGCCGCTTGCGGCATAGGTTTTCCGAAGGTCCTCGATCTCGATCGCGTTGCCGCCCATGTTGCGCCCCCAATGCCGCTTGCCCGTGTCGGGCCAATCGCTATCATGCCGCGAAACCTAAGGCGACCCCGTCGCCCGGCAACGACTGGAGCAGACATAGATGGCCACCGAAGCGCCCGGGCATCCCAAGGCCCTTGACGCCCCCGAAACCGAAATCGTGTCCGCATGGCGCGTGGCCTGCGACGGCAGCGGCCCCGCATTGGGCCACCCCCGCGTGTGGCTGATCATCCCCCATGACACGGGCTATGTCGAATGCGGCTATTGCGACAAGCGGTTCGTCCATGAAAGCTTTGCCGACAAGGTGAAATGATGCTGCCGCCGCCGGTGCATGTCCGCATCGGCGGGCAGGGCATCGCGACATGGGTGATGGGGCAGGGGCCGGCGCTGGTGCTGGTTCACGGCACGCCGTTTTCCTCCCATGTCTGGCATCGGATCGCGCCTGTTCTGGCGGTGCGCCACACGGTCTACATGTTCGACCTGCTGGGCTATGGGCAGTCGGCCAAGCCTGCGGGCGATGTCTCGCTTGGGGTTCAGAACGGGGTTCTGGCGGGGCTGTTCGCCCATTGGCAGTTGACCACGCCCGGGGTGATTGCCCACGACTTCGGCGGGGCAACGGCGCTGCGCGCGCATCTGCTGGACGGGCTGGATTATGACCGGCTTTTGCTGATCGATCCGGTGGCGCTGCGCCCCTGGGGCAGCCCGTTCGTGGCCCATGTGAAACGGCATGAGGCGGCGTTTGCGGGCGTGCCGGAATACATGCAGCACGCGATGCTGGCCGCCTATATCCGCACGGCATCCCATGCGGGGCTATCCGATGCCGCGCTGGCGCCTTACCTCGAACCGTGGCTGGGGCAGACGGGACAGCCCGCCTTTTATCGCCAGATCGCGCAGATGGACATGGCCCTGACCGACGAGGTGGAGCCGCTTTACCCGTCGCTTCGCTGCCCCGTGCGGCTGATCTGGGGCGAGGAAGACGGTTGGATCCCGATTGCCAAGGGCGAGGAACTGGCTGCGCGTCTGCCCGGTTGCCGCCTTGTCCGGGTGCCCGGCGCGGGCCATCTGGTGCAAGAGGATGCGCCGGAGGCGATCCTTGCACAGGCCCTGGATTTCTTCGGGTGAGACGATGACAAGCCGCACACGCCGCAACCTGGTTTGGCTTGGGGGGATCGCGCTGGCCTATGGGGCGCTGTCGCGCGGGCCGGGGCTGGTGCGCCGCGTCTTTCCCGCGGCCTTCGATTTCCAACCCGTTCCGGGCCTTGACGGGTTTCGCCGGATCGCCCGCGGCGATGTTTCCGCCGTCTCTCCGGTGCTGATCGGGCTGGACCCCGACACCGGGGCAGAGGCCGTGCCGGCAGTGCCCGGTCTGCGCGAGGACCTTTGCCGCCATCTGTTCGGGCGGCCGTCGAGGGCGGCGGTGCCGGTGGCCTATTTTTCGGATTATCACTGCCGGTATTGCCGCGTGCTGACGCCGCTTCTGGTTCAAAGGGCGGACGGCGGCGGGCCGCCGATCTCGATCACGTGGCACGAACTCCCCCTGTTGGGCGCGTCCTCGCGGATCGCGGCGCGGGCCGCCCTTGCCGCCGGGATGCAGGGCGGGGCGGCGGCGTGGCATGCCCGCATGATCGGGTCGTCCCTGGTGCCGACGCCCTCCTATTTCCGGCAGGTGGCCGAAGACCTCGGCCTTGATGGCGCGCGTCTGGTGACAGACTTGCAACGGCCAGAGATCGACCGGCAGCTTGGCATAAGCCGGGGGCTGGCCGATCTCTTCGGTTTCCCGGGCACGCCAGCGCTGGTCGTCGGGCGCACGGCCGTCCTTGGCCGGATCGAAGCCCATGACCTGGATCGCCTGATCGCGCTGGAAGCCGAGGAGGCGGCGACCGCCCCTTGTGCCTGACCTCTGGCGGGCGGCGCGACTTCGTGGCAAGACCGGGAGAGGACAGCGAAGGGGACCCCGACCATGAGCGGCAATTTCGGCAAGGGCTGCCACCTGCATCTGATCGATGGCTCGGCCTTCATTTTCCGGGCCTTCCACGCGCTGCCGCCCTTGACGCGGAAATCCGACGGGCTGCCGGTGGGGGCGGTCAGCGGCTTCTGCAACATGATCCACAAATATGTGGAGGACAACGCGGGCCCCGATGCGCCGACCCATGTGGCGGTGGTGTTCGACAAGGGCAGCCACACCTTCCGCAACGATCTGTATGACCAGTACAAGGCCAACCGGGACGAAATGCCCGCCGACCTGCGCCCCCAGATCCCCCTGACGCGCGACGCGACGCGCGCCTTCAACATCGCCTGTATCGAAAAGGAAGGGTTCGAGGCCGACGATATCATCGCAACGCTTTCCCGGCAGGCGACGGAGGCTGGCGGTCGTGTGACCATCATCAGCTCCGACAAGGACCTGATGCAGCTGGTCGGCAATGGCGTCGAAATGCTGGACGCGATGAAGAACAAGCGGATCGGGGTCGAGGAAGTCGAGGAAAAGTTCGGTGTCGGCCCGGACCGCGTGATCGACGTGCAGGCGCTGGCCGGGGACAGTGTCGACAACATCCCCGGTGCGCCCGGGATCGGGATCAAGACCGCCGCCTTGCTGATCAACGATTTCGGGGATCTGGAAACGCTTCTGGACCGGGCCGAGGAGATCAAGCAGCCCAAACGCCGCCAAACGCTGATCGACCATCGCGCCCAGATCGAGCTGTCGAAAAAGCTGGTGACGCTGGATGTGGATACGCCGCTGGACGTCACGCTGGACGATCTGGAGGTGAAGGCACCCGACGCAGACGCCCTGCTGGGATTCCTGACCGGCATGGAGTTCCGCACCCTGACCAAGCGGATCTCCGACAGCCTGGGGGTCGAGGCCCCGGTGATGGCAGACACCAACCCGGCCGGCGCGAACCCGTCAAAAGACGCCGATGGCCCGGACAAGCTGCCCTTTGCGCCCGAGACATATGAATGCGTCCGCGACGCGCAGGCGCTGCAGGTCTGGATCGACCGGGCCCATGCCCGCGGCTGGATCGCCGTCGATACCGAGACGACCGGGCTGGATGAGATGCGATGTGATCTGGTGGGCGTCTCGCTGTCGGTCGAACCTGGGCAGGCCTGTTACATCCCCCTCGGTCACCGGGGTGGGTCAGACGATCTCTTCGGCTCCGATACCAGGGCGGAGGGGCAGATGGAGATGGACGAGGCACTGGGGATGCTGAAGCCGCTGTTGCAGGACCCGGCGGTGATGAAGATCGGCCAGAACATGAAATACGACGCCAAGGTTCTGGCCCGCTATGGCATCGACGTGGCCCCCATAGACGACACGATGCTGATGTCCTACGCGCTGAATGCCGGGCTGCACGGGCACGGCATGGACACGCTGTCCGAGCGCTATCTTGAACATGAGCCGATCCCGATCAAGTCGCTCTTGGGTTCGGGAAAATCGGCCATCACATTCGACCGGGTGCCTGTGGATGAGGCGGTCAAATACGCCGCCGAAGACGCCGATGTCACCCTGCGCCTGTCGCAGGTCTTCAAGCCACAACTGCATCAGCGCAAGGTCACGACCGTCTATGAGACGCTGGAACGTCCGCTGGTCCCGGTGCTGGCCGAGATGGAAATGACCGGTATCAAGGTCGATCGTGACACGCTTTCCCGCATGTCGAACGCCTTTGCCCAGAAGATGGCCGGGCTGGAGGCGGAGATTCACGAACTGGCGGGGGAAAGCTTCAACGTCGGCTCCCCGAAACAACTGGGCGAGATCCTGTTCGACAAGATGAGCCTGCCCGGCGGCAAGAAGGGCAAGACCGGCGCCTATGCCACCGGCGCCGATGTGCTGGAGGATCTGGCGGCCGAGGGGCACGATCTGCCCGCCCGCGTGCTGGACTGGCGGCAGTTGTCGAAACTGAAATCGACCTACACCGACGCGCTGCAGGACCATATCAACCCCGACACGGGGCGCGTTCATACATCTTACGTCATCACGGGCGCGGTGACCGGGCGGCTGGCCTCGACCGACCCGAACCTGCAGAACATCCCCGTGCGCAGCGAGGAAGGCCGGCGCATCCGCGAAGCCTTCGTGGCCGACACCGGCATGCGGCTGATCAGCCTCGACTATTCCCAGATCGAGTTGCGCATCTTGGCCCATGTGGCCGGGATCGACGCGCTGAAACAGGCGTTTCGCGAGGGGCAGGACATCCACGCCATGACCGCCTCAGAGATGTTCGACGTGCCGATGGAGCAGATGACGCCCGAGATCCGGCGGCAGGCCAAGGCGATCAATTTCGGCGTGATCTACGGCATTTCGGGCTTTGGCCTTGCGCGCAACCTGCGCATCCCGCGGTCAGACGCGCAGGGCTTCATCGACCGGTATTTCGAACGGTTCCCGGGCATCAAGGATTACATGGACGACACCGTCGCCTTTGCGAAAGAGCACGGGTTCGTGCAGACGCTGTTCGGGCGCCGGATCCACACGCCCGAGATTTCCGCCAAGGGACCCAAGGCCGGCTTTGCCAAGCGTGCCGCGATCAACGCGCCGATCCAGGGCACCGCGGCCGACATCATCCGCCGCGCCATGATCCGGATGCCCGCGGCGATTGCCGACCTGCCGGCCAAGATGCTGCTTCAGGTGCATGACGAACTGATCTTCGAGGTGGAGCAGGGCGCCGAGGATGCAACCATCAGCGCGGTGCGCGAGGTGATGGAGAACGCCGCCATGCCGGCCGTGAAACTGGACGTTCCGCTGGTGGTGGACGCCGGGCAGGGGGCCAACTGGGCCGAAGCGCACTGATCCCGGCGGCATGCGCGGCGGCGCGTCCTGCGTCGGGGTATTTGGGCCAAGAAGAAGGGGGCGGTCGCTCTCAGTCCAACTCTGCCGACGGGATGACGGGGAAGAACTGCCCGCCGGAGCGCAGGCCGAACCAGTCCTGCCCCTCATGGGATTCACGGGTGCCGATCTCGACCAGCCGGTAAAAGCTCTTGCGGTCGATCAACGCCTCCAGCCCGCCGCGGATATGCACGTATGGGGCGGGTTCTCCGGTCTCCGAATCGCGCAAAACGCGAATGGGGTGATCGGGGCCGGCCTCGACGCGGTCGCCGACATTCGTGGTGAACCGAAGGATCGGCTCTGCCCTGCTGTCATCGCGTTCGAAATCCACGGCCACGAAAGGCGCATCATCGACGGTGATGCCCACTTTTTCGACCGGGGTGACAAGGAAATAGCGGTCGCCCTCCCGCTTCAGGATGGTGGAGAAGAGGCGCACCAGCCCGGCCTTCCTATTGGCGTGCCAAGATAAAACCATGTTCCGTCGCGGGCGATGCGGATGTCGAGATCGCCGCAGAAGGGCGGGTTCCAGTCGTCCACCGGCGGCAGGTGGCCGGACCGGGCGGCGGCCTGGGCGGCCTCGGCGATGCGGTCTGCGTCGGGTCTCACGATCATTTGTCCGCTTTCGTTTTTTGTCATTTGTACCGCGAAGGATATCTGCCTTTAATGTCCCATGTAAGCGGAGCGGGAGATATGTCATGGCCGGAGAGACAGAGCTGGTGTCCGAAATCGAGGGCCTGAGCGAGAAGCTGGCCGAGGCCAAGGCGAGCATCACCAAGCGGTTCATCGGTCAGCCCCGTGTGGTCGACCTGACCCTGTCGGCGCTTCTGTGCGGAGGTCACGGGTTGCTGATCGGCCTGCCTGGGCTGGGCAAGACCCGTCTGGTGGGGACGCTGTCGACCGTGATGGGGCTGAATGGCGCGCGGATCCAGTTCACGCCGGACCTGATGCCGGCCGATATTCTCGGCTCCGAGGTGCTTGAGACGGCCGAGGATGGCAGCCGCGCCTTCCGGTTCATCGAGGGGCCGATCTTTTGCCAGTTGCTGATGGCGGACGAGATCAACCGGGCAAGCCCCCGGACCCAATCAGCCCTGTTGCAGGCGATGCAAGAAAAATCGGTGACCATTGCCGGGGAGGCCCATCCGCTGACCCCGCCCTTCCACGTTCTGGCCACGCAAAACCCGATCGAGCAGGAGGGCACCTATCCGCTGCCCGAGGCGCAGCTCGACCGCTTCCTCGTGCAGATCGACGTGCCCTATCCGGACCGCAAGGCAGAGCATGACATCATGATCGCCACCACGGGCCTGTCCGAGGAGGACTCCCATCAGGTGTTCACGGCCGAGGAACTGATCGCCGCGCAGCAGACCGTCCGGCGGATGCCGGTGGGAGAGGTCGTCGTCGACCTGATCCTGGATCTGGTCCGCGCCTGCCGCCCGAACCAGCCCGAAGCGCCGCAGATCGTGCGCGAGACGGTGGCGTGGGGCCCGGGCCCGCGGGCGGCGCAGGCGTTGATGCTGACGGTGCGGGCACAGGCGCTGCTGGAAGGTCGGCTGGTCCCCTCCGCCGATGACGTCATCAAGATGGCCGGTCCGGTGCTGAAACACCGCATGGCGCTGAGCTTTGCCGCACGCGCCCGGGGCGAGGATCTGTCTGCTGTCATCGATCAGGTTGCGCGCGAGGTCGTCCGGGTCGAGGCCGCCGCGTGAGCGACGCCGCCACCCTCCGCGCCCGGGCCGAGGGCCTTGCCGAGGCGCTGCCGCCGCTTTTGGCCGAGGCCGAGCATTTGGCGCAGGCGGTGCTGCTGGGCGAACATGGGCGCCGGCGCGCCGGCACGGGCGACGAGTTCTGGCAATACCGCCCCGCCCATGCGGGGGACGAGGCGCGGATGATCGACTGGCGCCGGTCGGCCCGGTCGGATGCGCATTTCGTGCGGGAAAAGGAATGGCAGGCGGCGCAAAGCGTGCTGCTCTGGGTCGACGATGCGGCCTCCATGCAGTTTTCCGGAGAGGCCAACCATCCCAGCAAGGCCGACCGCGCCCGGGTTCTGGCGATGGCGCTGGCCGTGCTGCTGACCCGGGGGGGGGAGCGTGTCGGGCTGTCGGGGCGTTTGCCGGCGCGTCGGGGGCCGCTGCAACTTTTGCGCCTTGCCGAGGCTTTGGGGGCCGACGGGCAGGGTGCCGATTATGGCGCGCCCGAAACGCGCGGCATGCCGGCCCATTCCCGCGCCGTGTTCCTGTCGGATTTCCTTGGGCCGTTCGAGCCGTTGGAAAAGGCGCTGACCAAGGCGGCGGATCGCGGCGTCAAGGGGGCGTTGATCCAGATCCTCGACCCCGCGGAAGAGGCGTTTCCCTATGACGGGCGGACGATCTTTGAGAGCATGGGCGGCACGCTCAGCCATGAGACCCTGAAAGCGGGGGAGTTGCGCGAGCGATATCTGGGCCGGCTGGCCCGGCGCAAGGCGCATCTGAGTGAGCTTGCGCGCAGCACCGGCTGGCATTTCACGACGCATCACACCGGGGAAGGCGCGCAGGCGGCGCTGTTGTGGCTGTTCCGCGCGCTTGAGCGGAGGCGCTGATGTGGACGCTGGGCCCGATCGGTTTCACGGCGCCGCTTCTGCTTTGGGCCGCGGCCGCCTTGCCGCTGTTGTGGCTGATCCTGCGCGCGGTGCCGCCCGCGCCGATCCGGCGCCGCTTTCCGGGAGTCGCGCTGCTGCTGGGCCTGACCGATGACGAGACGCAGACCGACAAGACGCCGTGGTGGCTCTTGCTTTTGCGGATGCTGGCGATTGCGACACTGATCGTAGCCTTCGCCGGGCCGGTGCTGAACCCGCAGGACCGGCAACCGGGGCGCGGGCCGCTGCTGGTATTTATGGATGGCACATGGGCGGATGCCCGCGACTGGCCCCGCCGGATCGATCGGGTGGAAGCCCTGTTGGAAGAGGCCGGGCGGGACGGCCGCCCCGTGGCCGTGGTGCAGGCGACGGCCCTGCCCGAAGACGGTCTTCCGTTTCAGGCGGCAGAGGCGTGGGCCGCGCGCGTGCCGGGCCTGAAACCCGCCCCCTGGCTGCCGTCGGTCGAGGTGGTTTCAGACTGGGCAGAAGGGCTGTCGGGCGGGTTCGACACCTATTGGCTGTCGGGCGGGGTGGACTATCCCGGTCGGGAAACGATCCTGTCCGCGTTCGAGGCGCGGGGTGCCGTGCGTGTTCTTGAAACGCCGCGGCCCGTTCTGGCCCTGCGCCCGCCGGTTTTCGAAGACGGTGCGCTGCGGCTGACAGCCCTGCGGGCACAGGCCGTGGAGGCGTCCGAAGTCACGCTGGCCGCGACCGGCAAGGACCCGGCCGGCATCGAGCGCGTTTTGGCCCGCGCGCCGGTGGTATTCGAACCCGGCGCAAGGCAGGCCGATGTCAGCCTTGTTCTGCCGCCGGAATTGCGCAACCGCATCAGCCGCTTTTCGATCGAGGGCGTCCGGTCCGCCGGGGCCGTCAGCCTGACCGATGACAGCCTGAAACGGCGCGAGGTCGCCTTGCTGGCCGGTCGGGACGATCTGGAGGCGTTGCAGCTTTTGTCGCCCCTGCATTACCTGCATAAGGCGCTGGAACCCAATGCCGACCTGATCGACGGCAGCCTGACCGACATCATCCCCGCCAACCCTGACGTCATCGTTCTGGCCGATGTCGCGACGCTTGCCCCGGCCGAGGCGGAGGCGTTGCAGGGCTGGGTGGAAAAGGGCGGGTTGCTGCTGCGCTTTGCCGGGCCGCGTCTGGCCGCGTCCAATGTCAGCCGGGCCGAAGAAGACCCGCTGATGCCGGTGCGCCTGCGCGCCGGTGGGCGAACCGTGGGTGGCGCGATGAGTTGGGGGGAGCCCAAATCCCTGCGTCCGTTCGCCGAGACCTCGCCCTTCTTCGGCTTGCCCGTGCCCGGCGATGTCCGGGTCGCCGCGCAGGTGATGGCCCAGCCCGACCCGCAACTGGCCGACCGCTCGATTGCCGCGCTGACCGATGGCACACCGCTGGTCACCCGCAAGAAGCTGGGGCAGGGGCAGGTGGTGCTGTTCCATGTGACCGCAAATGCGGAATGGTCCACGCTGCCGCTGTCGGGACTTTTCGTGCAGATGCTGGAACGGTTGGCCGTCTCAACGACGCCCGCCCGGCCGGATGCCGCGGAACTGGAAGGCACGACATGGGTGGCCGAGGCGGTGCTTGACGGGTTCGGCCATGTTGAAAAGGCCGGAACGCTGCCCGGTGTGGCGGGGGACCGTCTGGTCGTGGCACGTCCCGGCCCGGACCTGCCGCCGGGGCTCTATGCCGGGGACGACCGCCGCCTTGCGCTGAACGTGATCGGCGCGGATACGCAGATCGCCCCCGCGGCATGGCCAGCGCGCATACCCGTAGAGGGTCTGGCGGTGGCGAGAGAGACGTTGCTGAAAGGCTGGGTTCTGACCGCGGCGCTGCTGCTGCTGGCGCTGGATATCCTCGCCTCTCTGTGGTTGTCGGGGCGGCTGCGCGGGCGGCGCTCCGGCATGGTGGCGGCGCTGTTGCTGGCGTTGGCGTTGCCCCATCCGGCGGATGCGCAGGCGGCGGACGATGCGCTTGCGCTTCGCGCGACGACCGAGGTCGTTCTGGCCCATGTCCTGACCGGCGATGACAGCGTGGACAGGATTGCCCGCGCCGGGATGCTTGGCTTGTCGGAAAAGCTGCGGCAGCGGACGTCGATCGAACCGGCAGAGCCGATTGCCGTCAGTCTTGAAACCGATGAGCTGTCGTTCTTTCCGTTCCTCTACTGGCCCGTGACCGCAACCCAGTCGATGCCCTCGCCCGAAGCCTATGCCAAGCTCAACCGCTATCTGCGCAGCGGGGGCATGATCCTGTTCGACACCCGCGATGCCGATGTCGCGCGGTTCGGTGGCGCCTCGCCCGAAGGGCGGCGGCTTCAGCAACTGGCCGCGCCGCTGGACGTGCCGCCGCTGGAGCCGGTGCCGGGCGACCATGTGCTGACCCGCACCTTCTATCTGCTGCAGGACTTTCCCGGCCGCTACAACAGCCGCGATGTCTGGGTCGAGGCCGCGCCGCCCGATGCGGAACGTGCCGAGGGGATGCCTTTCCGCGACCTCAATGACGGTGTGACGCCGGTGGTCATCGGCGGCAATGACTGGGCGGCGGCCTGGGCCGTCGATGGAAACGGCGGCGCGATGTACCCCGTGGGCCGTGGCTATTCGGGCGAACGGCAGCGGGAAATCGCCTTCCGCTTCGGGGTGAACCTGATCATGCATGTGCTGACCGGCAACTACAAATCCGATCAGGTCCATGTGCCCGCACTTCTGGACAGGCTGGGCCAATGACCGGTTCCGTGATCTTCGACCCGCTGTTGCCGTGGCCTGTGCTTTGGGCGGTTTTGGCGCTGGCACTGGCGATGACCGGCTTCGCGGTTTGGCGCGGTCTGGCGGGCTGGTGGTTGCGGGGGCTGGCGGCTGCGGCCGCGCTGCTGGCCATTGCGAACCCCTCGCTCCAGACCGAAGAACGTACGCCCCTGTCGGACATCGTGGTTCTGGTCGTCGACGAAAGCGCCAGCCAGCGCATCGCCGACCGTCCGGACCAGACCGAGGCCGCGATTGCCCATGTCCAGGCAGAGGTCGAGGCGCTGGACAATACCGAGTTGCGCATCCTGCGGCTGGGCGATGGTGACGGGAACGAAGGCACGCTGCTGATGACCGCCCTGACCGAGGCCCTGGCCGAGGTGCCCCGCGCCCGTCTGGCCGGGGCGATCCTGCTGACCGACGGGCAGTTGCACGATATCGACCGCGCCCCGGCCCTGCCTGCGCCGCTCCATGCCCTGCTGACCGGGCAGGAGGACGACTGGGATCGGCGACTGGTGGTCAAGAACGCCCCGGCCTTCGCGATTCTGGGCGAGGAAGTCACGCTGACGCTGCGGATCGAGGATCAGGGCGCGGTGCCGGCCGGTCTGGGGGAAAACACCCGCATCTCCATCGCCATCGACGGGGCAGAGCCGCAGACCTATACCGTGCCGCTCAACCGTGATCTGGAATTGCCGGTGGTGCTGGACCATGGCGGGCGCAACGTGATCCAGTTCTCCGTCGCGACGGAGGCCGGCGAACTGACCGACCGCAACAACGCGGCGGTGGTGCAGATCAACGGCGTGCGCGACCGGCTGCGGGTTCTGCTGGTGTCGGGGAAGCCGCATCCGGGCGAACGCACATGGCGGAACCTTCTGAAGGCCGACAGTTCCGTCGACCTGGTGCATTTCACGATCCTGCGCCCGCCGGACAAGCATGACGGCGTGCCGGTGACGGAACTGTCGCTGATCGCCTTCCCGACGCGGGAGTTGTTTCTCGACAAGATCGACGAATTCGACCTGATCATCTTCGACCGGTACAAGCGGCGCGGCATCCTGCCGATGCTCTACCTCGACAATGTGCGCGACTATGTCGAAAAGGGCGGTGCGGTGCTGATTGCCGCCGGTCCCGATTTCGCCAGTGCGGACAGCATCTATCATTCGCCCTTGTCTGACGTCCTGCCCGCCACGCCCACCGCGCGTGTGATCGAGGAAGGGTACCTGCCCGAAGTCACCGATCTGGGCGCGCGCCATCCCGTGACCGCCGGGTTGAAGGCCGAGGCTGGCGGGGACTGGGGCCGCTGGTTCCGCCTGATCGATCTTAAGACCACGGGCGGGCAGGTGGTGATGAGCGGGGTCGACGACCGCCCGCTTCTGGTGCTGGACCGCCCGGGCGAGGGGCGCGTGGCGCTTCTGGCGTCTGACCATGCGTGGCTTTGGAACCGGGGGTTCGAGGGCGGGGGACCGCAGCTTGAACTGCTGCGCCGGCTGGCCCACTGGATGATGAAGGAACCCGACCTTGAGGAAGAGGCCCTGCGGGCCGAGGCAGAGGGCCAGACCGTGACGATCCTGCGCCGGTCCCTGTCTGAAGAGGCCCGGCAGGTGGAGATCACGCGCCCCGATGGCGAGACCGTGACCGTCGATCTGGCCGAGGTGGCGCCGGGCCGTTTCGCTGCGACCTATGACGGCCCCGAGATCGGGCTTTACCGGTTGAGCGATGGCGAGCTTGAGACCGTCATCGCCCTTGGCCCCGCCGCGCCCCGGGAATTCGAGGAAACCATCGCTAGCGGGACAAAGCTGGAACAGCCGGTCGCCGCAACGCGCGGGGGCATCCTGCCGGTCTATCAGCGCCTGCCCGATATCCGCCGGGTCCGCGAAGGGCGGCTGGCCGCCGGGCGCGGCTGGGTCGGCATCACCCCGCGCGACGCCTATATGACCGCCGATGTGACCGTGACGCCGCTCGCCCCCGCCTGGCTGATGCTGTTGATCGCGGCCTTCCTCAGCGTGGGCGCATGGCTGCGCGAAGGGCAGCGATAGCGGCCATCCCGCCCGGTGTCGCTATTCAAGGGGCAGGTGATAGGGCGGGCCTGTCCAGCCGTCGCGGCTGCAGCGTGCGCGGATGGTGATCTCTGGCACGCCATCCGGGATCGCCACGCCCGACAGGCTGCGCGTGAAGGGCTGTTCGGTGACATGGGGGTGGAGCAGGTCGCGGAGTCCCAGCCGTGTCCCGTCCGGGGCCAGAACCTCCCACCCGTCGGCATAATGGTCCCAGCCGGTATCGGGATGGGCCAGCGTGACCGAAACCGTCCAGCCGGACGCGCCGGGCCGGGCCTCGGCCCCGACAACCTTTGGCGGATCCGCAAGGGCGGGGCAGGCGGCAAGAAAAAGCCAGGGCAGGACGTATCGCATGACCTTTAGCATGCCAGACCGGGGGGCGGGTGCGGCTCACTTTCCCGTGCGTGCCATCAGCGCCTTGCGGGAATTCGACGTGAACTCCCGCCGGCCCAACACGATCACGGTGATGGTCGTGGCCACGATCAGCGGCACCGCCCCCAGCAACCACGCCAGACCGCCCAAGGCGAAGTAGAGCGAGCGCATGCCCCGGTTGAAGCTGCGGGCCGCGTTTATGTTGATCTCGGCCGCCTGTGCTGCGCGCGGATAGGCCAGCGGGTCCTTGCTGTCGTTCGGGACGGCGGCCATGATCACCGCGCAATAGCCGAACAGCCGGTGCGACCAGACGAATTTCAGGAACGCATTCGCCACCAGCAGCAGGATCGCCATGATCTTCAGTTCCCAGACGATGGCGGGTTCGTCCTTTAGCGTCAGATCCTCGGCAATGCCCAAAAGCCGTTCCGTATTGCCGATCAGCGCCAGCCCGCCGCCGATGATGATCATCGAGGCCGAGGCGAAGAAAGTCGTCCCCTGACGGAGGGTCGACAGGATCGTCGCGTCGAAGATGCGGGGCTGGCGCGTCACAAGCTGGCGCATCCAGTCGCGCCGGAACCGCGCCATAAGAACAGAAACCGTCGGGCGCCCCTCTGGCGGCTTTTCAATCGCGTATCCGATGCCGATCCACGCGGCGAGCCACAGGGCCAGCGCCGCGGCGTCAAGCGGTGTGAACAGGGCGATGCGGTCCATCAATTCCATGAATGCAGCTAAGCGGAAGGAATTGTGCTTGTCAGTGCGAAATATTGGTTATAATTTTTTACCAATGCTGGGGAGGACAGCTTATGGACATGCCCGTCCCGAACAATCGGGTGCTGGAAAAGAAAGGCCACGTCGTGCGGCGGCTGGCCAAGGTTCTGCCGCGGGACGCGGTGATCCACGATCCGACGGAGACCCGTGCCTATGAATGCGACGCGTTGACCGCCTATCGGTGCCCGCCCTTGGCCGTGGTGCTGCCGTCGAGCACGCAAGAGGTCGCGGACATCCTGCGCATCTGTCATGAGGAAGGCGTGCCGGTGGTGCCCCGCGGATCGGGCACTTCCCTTGCGGGCGGGGCGCTGCCCACCGCCGACAGCGTGATCCTGGGCGTTGCGCGCCTGAACGAGGTGCTGGAGGTCGATTACGACAACCGCTTCATCCGGGTGCAGTCGGGGCGCACCAATCTGTCTGTGACCGGCGCGGTGGAGGAGGCTGGGTTCTTCTACGCGCCCGATCCCTCCAGCCAGCTTGCCTGTGCCATCGCGGGCAATATCGCGATGAATTCCGGTGGCGCCCATTGCCTGAAATACGGGGTGACGACGAACAACCTGATGGGGGTGACGCTGGTGCTGATGGACGGCACGGTGGTGGAGATCGGCGGCGCGCATCTGGATGCCGCAGGCTACGACTGGCTGGGGCTGATCTGCGGGTCCGAAGGCCAGTTGGGCGTGGTGACGGAGGCGACCCTGCGCATCCTGCCCAAGCCCGAGGGCGCGCGGCCCGTCCTGATGGGGTTCGACAGTTCCGAAGTCGCGGGGGCCTGCGTGGCCGATATCATCAAGGCGGGCGTCCTGCCCGTGGCGATCGAGTTCATGGACCGCCCCTGCATCCGCGCGACAGAGGACTTCGCCAAGGCCGGATACCCCGATTGCGAGGCGCTGCTGATCGTCGAGGTCGAGGGCAGCCCCGCCGAGATTGACGAACAGCTTGGCGTGATCCTGCAAATCGCGCGCAAGCACGACCCGGTGGAATTGCGCGAAAGCGGATCGGCCGAGGAAAGCGCGCGGATCTGGCTGGGCCGCAAATCGGCCTTTGGTGCGATGGGCAACATCAACGATTACATGTGCCTCGACGGGACGATCCCGGTATCGTCGCTGCCCTTCGTGCTGCGCCGGATCGGCGAGATGTCGAAGGACTACGGGCTGGACGTGGCGAATGTGTTCCACGCGGGCGACGGCAACATGCACCCGCTGATCCTGTTCGACGCCAACAAGCCGGGCGATCTGGAACGGTGCGAGGCCTTTGGGGCAGATATCCTGAAACTGTGTGTCGAGGCCGGTGGCTGCCTGACCGGGGAACATGGCGTGGGCGTCGAAAAACGTGACCTGATGACGGTGCAGTTCGCCGCGCCGGATATCGAGGCGCAGCTGCGCGTGAAAGACGTGTTCGACCCGAAATGGCTGTTGAACCCGGCAAAGGTCTTCCCGCTGGAGGCCACGGCGGACCGCAGAGCAGGTTAGGGCCTGCATCCAGTCCCCGCGGGCGCGAATTCCCCGAAAGACTTTAGGACCAGACGCATGATCAGACCGGAAACAGAGGCCGAATTGGCCGCGGCGGTGGCCGATGCCACGGGGCCCTTGGCGATTTCGGGCGGCGGCACGCGGGACGGTCGCGCCGGCGGCGCGGCAATGCCGTTAAGCGTGGCCGCGCTGTCCGGCGTGGACCTCTACGAACCGGGGGCGCTGACCCTTGTGGCGCGGGCGGGCACCCCCCTGGCCGAGGTCGAGGCCGTGCTGGCCGCCGAGGGGCAGCGGCTGGCGTTCGAGCCGATGGATCACCGGCACCTGCTGGGCACGGCAGGCGAGCCCACAATCGGTGGCGTGGTGGCGGCCAATGTCTCTGGCCCGCGACGGATTCAGGCCGGCGCCTGCCGGGACGCGCTGATCGGCGTGCGGTTCGTCGATGGGCGTGGCGATGTCATCCGCAATGGCGGGCGGGTGATGAAGAACGTCACCGGCTATGATCTGGTCAAGCTGATGGCCGGCAGCAGGGGCACGCTGGGCGTGCTGAGCGAGGTGAGTTTCAAGGTCCTGCCAAAGCCGGAGGCCGCGGCGACGCTGGTCCTGCACGGGCTGGACGATGCCACGGCGGTGCAGGCGCTGTCCGCGGCACTCGCCTCACCGTTCGAGGTCTCTGGCGCTGCCCATGCGCCCGCGGGCCCGGGAGGCGCGGCCGAGACCATGCTTCGGATCGAGGGGTTCGCGGAATCCGTGCGCTATCGGGCCGGCCGTCTGCAAGCCGTGTTGGCCCAGTTCGGCGACAGCCATGTCGAGACCGCGCCGGACGCCATTGCCGCGATCTGGCGGTGGGTCCGTGATGTGGAAGGCTTTGCCGATGCGCCCGGGGATGTCTGGCGGATCTCCGTCAAACCCTCCGATGGGCCGCGCGTCGGGGCGGCGCTTGGCGCAGATGGGCTGCTCTATGACTGGGGCGGGGGGCTGGTCTGGGCGCGGGTTGCACCGGGGCGCGATATCCGCCCCGATCTGACGGGCATCCCGGGTCATGCCACACTGGTGCGGGCCAGTGCCGAGACGCAGGCGAAGATCCCGATGTTCCAGCCCGAACCAGGGCCGCTGGCCGCGATGGCACAGGCGCTGAGGGCGAAGTTCGACCCGCGCAATATCCTCAATCCCGGCGTGATGGGCTGACCTGATGCAGACGCATTTCACTGACGAACAGTTGCAGGACCCGCGGCTGGCGCAGGCCAACGACATCCTGCGCGCCTGCGTGCATTGCGGGTTTTGCACCGCGACCTGCCCGACCTATCAGGTGCTGGGCGATGAACTCGACAGCCCGCGGGGAAGGATCTACCTGATCAAGGACATGCTGGAAAGCGGACGGCCCGCGGATGAGAAGACCGTGCGCCATGTCGATCGGTGCCTGTCCTGCTTGGCCTGCATGACGACGTGCCCCTCGGGCGTCCACTACATGCATCTGGTCGACCATGCCCGCGCGCATATCGAAAAGACCTACAGGCGCCCCTTCACGGATCGCGCCCTGCGCTGGCTGTTGGCGCGCATCCTGCCTTATCCGGCGCGGTTCCGGCTGGCGATGAAGGCGGCAAAGCTGGGGCGGCCGGTGGCCGCACTGATCCCCGATGCGCGGCTGAAGGCGATGCTGGCGATGGTGCCCGAAAGCGTCCCGAAGCCCAGCCCAAACGACGCGCCGCAGGTGTTTCCCGCCCACGGGCCCCGCAAGATGCGCGTGGCGCTGTTGACCGGCTGCGCGCAGCGGGCGCTCGACACCGATATCAACGACGCGACGATCCGTCTGCTCCGGCGGCTGGGCTGCGAGGTGGTGATCGCCCGCGGCATGGGCTGTTGCGGGGCGCTGACCCATCACATGGGAAAGGACGGCGAAAGCCACGCGCAGGCCGCCCGCAATATCCGCGCATGGAATGCGGAGATTCAGGGGGAGGGGCTGGACGCCATCGTCATCAATACCAGCGGCTGCGGCACAACGGTGAAGGACTATGGCCATATGTTCGCGGGCGATCCGCTGGCCGAGGCCGCGCAGGCGGTGGCCGCGCGCGCCGTCGATATCAGTGAACTGCTCCAGCGGCTCGACCTGCCACAGGGGCGGGGCGGGATGCGCGTTGCCTATCACGCGGCCTGTTCGTTGCAGCACGGCCAGCAGGTCAAGACCGCGCCCAAGGAACTGCTGCGCCAGGCAGGGTTCGAGGTGGTAGAGCCGGCGGACCCCCATCTGTGCTGCGGCTCTGCCGGGACCTACAACCTGCTTCAGCCGGAAATTTCGGCGAAGCTGAAGGCCCGCAAGATCCGCACGCTTGAGGCGACGGCGCCGCAGGTCATCGCCGCGGGCAATATCGGCTGCATGGTGCAGATCGGATCGGGCACCGGGGTGCCGGTTGTGCATACGGTGGAGTTGCTGGACTGGGCCACCGGCGGGCCGAAACCGCGCGCTTTGGGCTGACGCCCCCGTGCCGCGCCCCGCGACGGTCACATTCCTGCCCGGTGACTTTGATAGGCGCGGTTCATGGTCCGCATGATCCTCAGCCTGCTGGCGCTTTGTGTGCTGGTTCTTCTTTTGCCACCGGGGCTTGCCGCGCCGGCGGATACTGCGCTGAGGCGTCTGGAAACCGGCGTCGTGGCGCGCGGGTGGCAGGCTGTCGGGCGGCTGGACATCGGGCAGGGCGGGTTTTGTACCGGTGCGCTGGTGGCCCCCGACCTTGTGCTGACCGCGGCCCATTGCCTGTTCGACGACCGAACCGGGCGGGCGGTGGACATCACCGAAATGGAATTTCGCGCCGGGTGGCGCAATGGCCGGGCCGAGGCGTATCGGCAGGTGGCGCGTGGCGTGGTGCATTCGGACTATCGCTATGACGGGCAGGCCGACGCCGCGCGCGTGGCCCATGATCTGGCGCTTTTGCAGCTGGACCGCGCCATTCGCCTGCCGGGGGTGGAGCCCTTTGCAACCGCGGACAAGCCGCGCAAGGGGCAGGCGGTTGGCGTGGTGTCCTATGCGCAGGGCCGGGCCGAGGCGCCGGCGCTGCAAGAGGTCTGCCACGTTCTGGCCGGGCGACCGAAGATCCTCGTTCTGTCCTGCGATGTCGATTTCGGGTCCTCCGGGGCGCCGGTCTTCCGGATCGAGGACGGCGTGCCGCGCATCGTGTCCGTGGTGTCCGCCAAGGCGGAGGTCGCGGACCGCAAGGTGGCGCTTGGCACCGCGCTTGGCGATGAACTGGACGGGCTGCGCCGCCGACTGGCGATGGGGCGCGAGGTTCTTGGAACCGATCTTCCCCCGATGCACCGCTTCGGTCAGGGTGGGGCACGCGAGGCCTCTGGTGCCAAGTTTCTAAGGCCGTGAGTGATGCGGTGGCGCGGGCTGTTTCTGTCGATTGTTATGGGGTTGGTCGCTGTTGCCGCGCCGGGCCGGGCGCTTGCGGATACGCCTGTTGGCGAGGCCGCCATTGGCCGGCTGGAGCGGTCGGATGGCCGGTACTGTACCGCCGCTCTGGTCGCGGGCGATCTGGTTCTGACGGCGGCCCGGTGCCTGCTGGACGACAGCGGCGCGCCCGTCGATCTGGAAGGGCTTGCCTTTCGCATGGGGCAAGAGGGCCCTGTTGGCGTGCATCGCGCCGTCATTTCTCCCGATCATGCGGGCGGACTGGGCGAGGCGCTCTATCATTTGCGCAGCAGTGCGGCCCTGCTTCGACTCGACTGCCCGATTTCGCCCGAGATCGCGTTGCCGCTTGCCCCGGGGCGTGCCGTGGCGCCGGGCGGCAAGGTTCTTGTCCTGTCCGACCCCGGGCATGGCACGGCAGGATCCGCATCGCCCTGTGTCGTCCTGGATCGCGCACCCGGGGCCTATGCCATCCGGTGCACCGACTGGCGCGGCGTGGCCGGTGCCCCGGTGATGGACGCCGCGCCGGGGCGGCAACGTCTGATCGGCATCGTGTCGGGCATGGTACGGGACGAAGACGGCGTTGTGATCTACGGGGCCGAGGCATCCGCGGCGCTGGCCGAGCTTAGGGCGATCCTCCGCGTTGCTCCGGTGCCGGACGCCACCGACCGGCAGGTTGCCTTTTCGGGCGCCGGGGCGGGTGGAATTCTGGGCTTCTTTCGCCGCTAAGGCCATTTCCGGGGCCTTGAAAGCCCGAAAAGCCCATCCTAACTGAACCTTGCGGGCGCCGAACGGGCCCGCATTTCCCGCCCGTCCCAACGCCAAGGGAGGGCATGACATGACATCGCTCACAGGAGGATGACTGATATGCGCCACTACGATTTTGCACCGCTCTACCGTGCCACCGTCGGCTTTGACCGCGTTGCCGACATCATGGACCGGCTTCTCGCCAATGACGGGACCCAGCCGGCTTATCCCCCCTACAATATCGAGAAGACCTCGGAAAACGGCTATCGCATCTCGATTGCCGTGGCAGGTTTCACCGCCGATGAGTTGTCGGTCGAGGTGAGGGACAGCGCGCTTGTCGTCGCCGCCCGCAAGGCCGAGGACGAGCAGGAGCGCACTTATCTGCACCGCGGGATCGCCACCCGCGCTTTCGAACGGCGCTTTGCCCTTGCCGATCATGTGCGGGTAACGGGGGCCACCCATGCGGACGGCATGCTGCATGTGGACCTGATCCGCGAAATGCCCGAGGCGCTGAAACCCCGCCGGATCGAGATTTCGGCCGGGACCACCCGTGCCATTGATGCAACGGTGGAAAAAGAGACCACAACCGCCTGATCGGCCGTCACTTTTCGACAGTTGGAGACGCGCGGGGGAACCCGCGCGTCTTTTGGTTTCTTGTCAGGCCAATTCTTCTGCGCGGGCTTGCCGGACCTTTTCGGCATCCTTGCCGTGCAGTTCCTCGTAATGGTCGAACTGGGCCTCGAACCACGCGGTGCCGTGGGTCAGCCCGCCCAGGGCCTGGAACAGCTCTTCCTTCGCGGGGGCGGGGATCAGGGCCTGGAACACGTCCCAGCCGCGCGCCTTGCCGTGCCCCTCAAAGCCCAGAACCTGCCCCTTGAGACTGCCGGCAAGCGCAACGAGCGAGCCGCTATAGACGGACGGCACGTGAATCTCCACCCGCTCGATCGGTTGCAGGACGACGGGGCCGGCCTGTTCCAGCGCCTCGCGCACGCCGTTCTTGGCCGCGGTCCGGAAGGCATGGTCGGAACTGTCGACCGCGTGGTGCTTGCCGTCGGTCAGTGTGACCGCGACATCGACCACCGTAAAGCCCAGGGGACCCTGTTGCAGGGCGTCCTGCGCCCCATGCTCGACCGCGGGGATGTAGTTCTTGGGCACCGCGCCGCCCTTGACCGTTTCGTCGAAGGCAAAGCCCGCGCCGCGGCCCTGCGGGCGCACGGTCAGATGCACATCGGCGAACTGCCCGGCGCCGCCCGATTGCTTGCGGTGGCGATGGTGGGTGTCCACGGGCTTGGTGATGGTTTCGCGATAGATGCCGGAAACGGGCTGTTCCTCCGCCTCGACGCCGAACTCGTCCTTCAGCTTGGCCAGAATACGGCGCATGTGGATCGGGCTTTGCAGCCGCACCACGACATGGCCGGTTTCACTGTCCTGCTCGGTTTCCATCCCCGGATCGCTGGCGGCCAGCCGGGTCAGTGCGGCCGACAGTCTTGCATCGTCACGTTCGTTCGCGGGCATAAGGATGCGCGCATAGCCGGGCGCACGGCCGCGCGTCCAGCCGGGCAGGGGGGCAGAGCCGTCAGCGGTGTAGGCAAAGCCGGGCTCAAGATGGTCGGACTTCACGGCGATGGCCAGTGTTCCGGGCTCCAGCGGTTCATTCGCGGGCTTGCCGTCCATGCCCGTCAGGTTGCCGATCCCGCCGCCGGCCAGGGGCGCGGCATGCTGAATCCCGGGGGCGAGTGCGCGCAGCAGGGTGGACTTGCCGACATGGCGCCGGGTCTCTGACGCAACGCCGATGGCCAGCGGTGCCTCCACCCCCAGGCGCGCGCCGATCTGGTCCATTCGCGGGGCTTCGTGGCGCAGCGCTTTCATCAGCCGGGTCAGCCCGTTGCCGTGGCTTGCCGCCCCCAGATAGGCAGCGATGACCGCGTTGTCGCGGTGGGCCTCGGCCAGGATCTTGTAGACCTCGTCGGTCGGCGGTTCACGATCCTCGATCAATTCTTCCATAAGGTGGTCGTCGAAATCGGCAAGGTGTTCCAGCAACTCGCCCCGGGCTTCCTGTTCCCGATCATGCAGATCGTCGGGGATCTCGATCAGCTTCGACGGTTTGCCCTCCTGATATTCCCATGCCCGTTCCGAGATCAGATCGACCGCGCCCACGACATGCCCGTCCGCATCCCGGATCGGCGCCTGTCGCAGCACGATATGGTGGTTGGCATAGGCCTGAAGGGAGGCGACGATGTCGCGAATGCGCGCCTCGTCCAGATCCATCTTGTTGATGAAGATGAAGCAGGGCACACCCGACGCCTCGATCAGCCGCAGATAGGGGGCGGCCAGCACCGCGGCATCCGGGTCGGGCGCCACGCACAGAATGGCGGCATCGCTTGCGGCCAGCGCCTCACCGGCATGGCCAAGATAATCCGGCCCCCCCGCGATGTCGAAGCCCGCCCAGGGTTCGTTCAGATAGGTGAATTCGCGCACCGTCAGCACGTCGCTGAAGTCGGCCACCGTAGGGCGCCCGTCCAGTTCGCTGAGCGCCTTGAGAAGCGTCGTCTTGCCGGCCTGCGAGGGGCCGAGGATCGTGAAGCAGCGCATGAGGATATCGCCTCCCGTTTCATGTTGGGCACGGGCCCGTTCGGGGTCGCCGGATGGCAGGGCGACAGGCCCATTGTCGACCGATGTTCCCCGTATACATCGCGCAAGGTCAAGCGCAATTTCCGGGCATCGGGCCGCAGGCGCGGCCCCGGCGCGGCGACCGGTCAGTCTTCGTTTATGTCGCGGTCCCAGATCTTGATCTGACCCGCCCGCACGCCAAGCAGGCGGCGCAGGACCAGCCATGACACAAGCGCGACAACCGCGGCGCACAGAACCAGCCAGGGCAAGGCGAGATCGAGCCCAAGCCAGAGCGCGACGCCCACCGATCCGGCCCCGATGGCAAAGCCGAGAAACATGTAGGACGGGGCCAGAAGTTCAAGAATGCCCAGAACGCCGGCCGCCGCCAGCCAGACCCACCACGCCGTCGCCATCACTTGCGCCCCGCCAGCATCTTGAAGGCGTCGGCGAAGGCGTCCATCGCATGCGCGGGCACGATGATCGTCTGCTTGCCGTCGCCCTGGCCCACGGCGGTCAGCGCCTCGACCTGTTTCAGGGCAACCTGATATTGCGCGGCCTCGATGCCGTGATCCGCGATCGCCTGCGCGACGACCTGCGTTGCATAGGCTTCGGCCTCGGCCGAGATGCGCCGCGCCTTGGCCTCCTGTTCGGCTGCGTAAAGCTCGGCGTCGGCGGCCAGTTCCACTGCGCGTTTCTTGCCCTCGGCCTCTGTGACCTGCGCGCGGCGGGCGCGTTCGGCATTGAGCTGCTGTAACATCGCCTCGCGGGTGGCGGCATCAAGATTGACGTCAAGGATTTCGGCCCGCGTCACCTCGATCCCCCAGTTTTCGACCGCGTCCTCGACGCTTTCCTTGATCGTGGAGATGAGGTCGGAGCGGTTCGACTGAACCTGATCGAGCTCCATCTTGCCGATCTCGGCGCGGACGATACCGGCGACGGTCGTGGCGATGGCGCCATCCACGTCACGGATGCGATAGACGGTCTTTTCCGGCGCGAGGATGCGATAGAAGACGCTGGTCTCCACCTGTACCAGGACGTTGTCGGCGGTGATCGCATCCTGGCTGGCATTGGGCAATTGCCGCTCCAGGATCGACACCTTGTGCGCGACCCGGTCCAGAAACGGGATGATCAGGTTGATCCCCGGCCCCAGCACGGCGCGCAAGCGCCCGAACCGCTCGACCACATGTTTTTCCGACTGCGGCACGATGCGCACCCCCAGCACGACGCTGAGGATGACCAGCGCGGCGAGGAGGAGCACGACGAGATTGCCGCCAAGCGCAGCTTCAAGCACGTCTTCAAGGGTCATTGTTCGGTCTCCTGTGGGTGTGCGCCGGATGCAATCGTTTGGCTTTCCTGCGCGACTCGCATTCGCCCCCGCGGAGACTAGGGGTGCGCTATCTGTCGCGGCTAGGCAAGCGGGCGTTTGGGGCGGCCCGGATCGTATGATCGAGTCCGGGCCGTCCCATCGGGCGGCCCGCACTGTATCGCTGGCTTGCGCCTAAGCGGCCGCTGAAAAAGCCCACCACATGCGCCTGAGGTCAAGAGCGTTCGGACCATCATCCCGAAGCTGGTCCGGGCGACCAGCCCGGGCCGCGCCCGACCCTCCCCCCCGGGAGGGCGCATTGGCGATGTCCTGCGGATCCCGTAAGTCGTTCGGACTTTTGAGATAAACCGATCGGCACAAGCGTTTCAATGCGCCCACCCAGGGTCGGGCGCGGCCCGACTTGCCTCGCTCCGACGCTGCTCACAAGGAACCGTTTTCTCTTGCGACGGCAGGGTTTCTGTTTTTTAGGCGGCGTGTGAAACCGGGTCCAGCGTCCGCTGGGCGATGGCCCCGACGCCCGCCAGCACCAGCGCCAGAACGAACAGCCAGCCCAGCAGCGGGATCAGCGAGATCAGCCCGGCGGCCAGCGCCCCCGTGCCCGCCGCCAGCGCCCTTTGCCCGATGCTGGCCGGTTCCGGCCGGCCAAAGGCCAGATGCAGGCCAACCCCGAAGGCGTAGACGCCGACCACGTAACCGGCAAACCCCGCGAGGAACGCCAGGAACACCGCGGCCGGGGTCAGAACGAGGCCAATGATCGTCATCGCGAACAGCACCGCGGACCCCACCAGCGCCGACTGGGCCACAAAGCCGATGCCGAGGCTGCGGAACGGCCGTGCAAGCACGCCGCGCCGCATCTCTGCCAGCGTCTGCGGGATCACGGCCGCGATCAGCGCCGCGATGGCGGCAACCACGATCACGCCCATCAGGAAACCGCCCGCGGCGCCGTACCACGTCCATTCCCGCACGTGATGGGGGCGGTCTTCCCATTTGGAGAGGTCCTGGCGCTCAATCTGTGCCTTGGGGGCGACGGTTTCCGGGATCTCCAGCTTGCCGGGCGTTTCCTCGTAGACGGTGATCTGGCCGTCGATCCGCGCGTCTTCGGAAAAGTCCACTTCGCTGGCCGTCAGGCTGACATCGCCGGCGATGACCCCGGCGATATGCACTTCTTCCCCCGCGATCATGGCATAGCCGCCAACGGGCCCCTCGATGCGCAGTTTGCCGCCCGAAATCCGCAGGTCGCCGCCGACTTCGCCGACGGTGATGTCATAGCCGGCCAGCGTCGCGTCGCCCGCGACCGGGCCGCTCAGTTCGATGTCCATCCCGGCAAGATAGGCGTCGCCGCCCACCGCCCCCGACAATCGCACCTTGCGGCCCGCCATATGGGCCGAGCCCGCGATATCGGTCTCTGCACGCACGGTTTCGCCGGCCATGAACAGGTCGTCCGTACCGGTCTTGTCGAAAACGACCGTGCCGCCGGCGCGGAAACTGTCGCCCTGAAAGTCCAGAAGCGCGTCACGTTCCTCTGCCGCCGCCGGCTGGGCCGTCAGCAGCATGACGATGATGGTCAGAATTCTTCCTTGCATGTCTCCCTCCCACAGGGCCACCGGGTTGCCTTTGGGGAAAGGATACCACGTCTGGGTGCCATGCAGATGCACCCGTGCGGCGCGGCAGGGTGCCGCGGCGCGCATTGTTTCGGTCGGGCGGGGCGCCGTTGCGACGAAAAACGGCCCCCGCGTTTGAACGGGGGCCGCCGCAGAAAGGGCCGCGGTCTTACGGTTTGATCGCAAAGAACATCGTTTCACCCGAATGGTCGTCGACGCCGTCATTGTCGGTCGACACCCACATCGTGCCGTCTGCAGCAATCGCCAGACCCTCGACCTTGTCCAGCACATATCCGCCGGTGGCGGTCAGGTCGGGCAGCAGGTCGCGGACCAGTTCCTTGGAGACGACCGGCAGATCGCCGCCCAGCGGTGCGGGCGTCATATCGGCCAGCGGGATGCGGTAGATCTTCTTGGTCACGGCGCGATAGTCGTGCTGGTTGTCGCGTTCCACCACATAGACATGGTCACCATGGGCGGTGATCTCGCTCAGGCCCACCCAGCCTTTTTCCGGCTGCGCCTTTTCATAGCGGACCGCGCCCCAGTCGCCCGTCTTGGTGTTGTAGGCCACCAGTTTGACGAAGTTCTTGGGGTCGTCCTTCCATTCGCGCTGCACCGCCATCCACAGCGTGTCGCCCACCTTGGTGACACCTTCGAAGCCAAAGCGCTTTTCGACCGCCATCAGTTCGGCAGGCAGGCCGACCTCCTTGGTGATCTCGCCATCGGCGTTGATGTGATACAGCGCATGCGGCACCACACGGTCGGTCCGCCCTTCGGAGGCCACCCAGAAGCCACCCTCGCCGTCCAGCGTGATGCCTTCCATGTCCAGCTTCTGCGCCGGATAGCCCTTTCGGGTGACGCGGATCGCATCGACGATCCGGGCCGGTGTCTGCGTCGTGTCGATCTTGAAGATCGTCGGCTGGAATCCGTAAAAGCTGTCGTTCACCGCCCAGACGATGCCGTCCTTGTCGGCCACCATGCCAGAGATCGCGCCCCAGCCGGTCAGCTCTTCCATCCCGGCGCTGGTCAGCATCGGATAGGCGGCCGGGGCCTCCTGATATTCGTAGATCATCACATGGGCGCGGGCGCCGCCATCCTCGATCAGGTCGGCCTCGTTCGCCGACGCGATCAGATTGCGATCCGCGATCACGGCAAAGCTTTCCGGCCCGATGCCCGAGGGCAGCAGTTGGGTCAGCACCGGGTTCGCCATGTCGGTAATGTCGTAGACGCCCATGATCGAGCCACGTTCGGACCCGACAAAGGCCATCGGCACGCCGCCAAAGGTGCCCTTGGCCAGACTTTCAGGCTCCACGCCCTTGGCATCCGAGCGTTTGTCGGGGTAGTGGCCGATCTGGATGATCGCGTGCTCAAAAGACGGGCCGCTTTCATAGACCAGCGTGCCGTCCTTGTGGAAGATGCTCCAGCCGCGGCTGCCGCCGTCCATGTCACCTTCGTTGGCAATCGCGAAATGGTCGTCGTCCAGCCATTTCACGGTGTCGGGCTCGCGCTTGCGGCCCATCTGGCTGTCGACCGGCAGGATCGCGCCGCGTTCGTCGATGGTGTCGATATTCTCCAGATCCACGGCTCCGGCAGAGAAGTGGTTCAGGATCGACCCGTCGCGGGCCACCACGGCGATGTGGTTGTTTTCCTGCATCGTGACAACGGTTTCGCCCAGACCGTTGATGTCGACATATTCGGGTTCCGGGTCTTCGGGGGCGATCTCGACCAGGCCGGTCATGTCGACCACCTTCATCGTGTCGCATTGCGCGGTGTCGTCGGCCAGGTCGATCATCACCAGATTGCCCGCGGGCATCTGCGGCACGCGCCCGTCGCCGGCATCCTCGTCCCGCTCATTCTCGATCACGATGGCGATGAAGCTGCCCTTGGCATCGGTCGCCACGCTGTCGGGCTGGCCGCCGATATCACAACGGGTGACTTCCTGCTTGGTGGCCAGATCGATCACGGCCAGATGGCCCGACGGGGCAGTGTAGCTGTCCGAGGTGTTCACGGCGACATAGGCGCGGTTGCCCACCACGGCGACCGAGGTCGGCTCCCCATCCAGCATCACGTTGCCGCCGGGCTGCGGGTTGGCGGGGTCAGAGATATCGACGATGCCGATGGCGCCCAGCGGGCTGTCGGAATAGACCAGCCGCATGCCGTCGGGGGTGGCCACGATGATCTCGGGCGAGGTTTCGGCCGTGGTGTCCTGGCTTGCAGCCATGTTCTTCACCACGGGGAACGACGCGATGCGGTTGAAATTCATTTCGGCCGGCGCGGCGGCGGCAGACAGCGCCAGAACGGAGGTCAGGCCCAGAAGGCGTGCGGTCATGATCGGACTCCAGAAGTTTCGTGCCGACCTCAATGGCGGTCTTGTGTGACGTCTGGATGACGGTCGGGCGCCGTATGTCGCGCCGGGGTGACCGCCGATCTTCATGGCTTGTTAGGGGGATGCGGCGAACATCGCGTCAACTATTTCAGGGGTATCCATGGACCCGCAGTACACCAGTATCGTTGTTGACAGTGCAAAGCGGCTTTTCTCCTCAAAGGGCCGGATGGCGGACCACTTCTATACCCGCCTGTTCGAAATCGCGCCGGAGTCGCGCGCGCTTTTCGGCAATGACATGGCCAAGCAGAAAAAGGTGTTTTCCGGCGCGCTTGCCATGCTGATCGGCCAGATCGGGGATCGGAACCGGCTGAAAACCTCGGTCGGATATGTCGCCCGGATGCATGCCAAAAAGGGGGTGACGCCCGAATATCTCGCCATCGGCGGTCAGGCCTTCCATCAGGCCGTCTGCGATTTCTACGGCGACGCCTGTACCGAGGATCTGCAACGGGCCTGGGCTGCGGCCTATGACGAGATCGTCGAGATCATGCTGGCAACAGGGTTTCTTGAGGATGACGCCCCCGCCATCTGACGCGCGGGCAGGCAGACCGTTGGATAGGCCCCGATCGGAACGCGATTTTGCTTCGCCTGGGGCTGGAGTCACTCTAAGTCCAAATGTTAAGTGAATCAGGGGAAAATGTGGGGGCGGGGAGATGTCTGCAGAAGGGGACGGGGTCGATTGGGATGACGCCTATGCCAACGCGGCCCATATTCCCCGGGCCGAGACCTATCCGCCACGTTGGGCCGCCGCGGCCGCGGCCTTCCGGGCCAAGGCGGGCGGCCAGATCGACGTGCCCTACGGCCCTCATCCCCGGCAGCGCCTGGACCTGTTTCAGCCCCAGGGTCTGGCCCGCGGGGTGGTTATGTTCGTCCATGGCGGCTACTGGATGCGGTTCGACAAATCGGTCTGGTCGCATCTGGCCGCCGGGCCGCTGGCGCATGGGTGGGCGGTCGCGATGCCATCCTACCGGCTGGTGCCAGAGGTCGCCATCGCCGACATCACCCGCGACATCACCGCTGCGCTTCAGCATATCGCGCAGATGCACCCTGACGGGCCCATCCACCTGACCGGGCACTCCGCAGGCGGCCATCTGGCGGCGCGGATGCTGTGCGACGATGTTCCGCTCTCCCCCGAGGTGGCGTCGCGCATTGCACGCGTCGTGCCGATCTCGCCCGTGTCGGATCTGCGCCCGCTGCGGAAGACGCAGATGAACGAACGCTTCCGGTTGGATGAGGCCGCCGCCCGCGCCGAAAGCCCGGCCTTGCGGACGCCCCGGCCCGGCGTGCCCGTCACGGTCTGGGTCGGCGGCGCGGAACGCCCCGTCTTTCTGGATCAGGCCCGATGGCTGGCCGCGGCGTGGCCCGGCGCCGCACTGAAGATCGAGGAGGGCAGCCACCATTTCGACGTGATCGCCGGGCTGGAACAGCCTGACAGCGCGCTGACCGGCACCGTCGCGGGCGCCTAGGGCGCACCTTGCTCATCCGCAGTCGTGCGAAGCGCTCTGACCTAGTGATTTCGCGCGGTCGAGCAGCGGAAAACCGGTTCTCACCTTTCCGCAACCCGCTCTAGCGGCCGAACCGCGCCAGACCGTCGAAATCGATCGCCTGCAACAGCGGCATCATCGCGTCATTCGACGCGCCGCTCACCTGCACAAGAATCCGGTTGTCGACCAGCCCGGTCACCTCGCCGCCCTGATCCACGAATTTCTGCCGCCCGATGCGGATGATCTGGCCTTGCGTGGCCATCAGCATGGGGTTGCCGAACATCGCGGCCATGGCCCCCACCATCGGGTTGTCGGCCATCAGCGTCAACGTGACCGACTGGCCCCCGCCGTCATAGGTGGCCTCCGCCCCGGTGCCGCCGCCCATCATGGCCAGACCCTGGTTCATCTCCATGTTGACCTCGCGGGTCCAGCCCGCAGGCGCGGGCGGCAGGAAGGCCACCAGCCCCTCGGCCTTCATCGCCTGCAGCAGTTGCTGGGCATAGGTGAGTTCTTCCAGCGCGTATTGGACATCGCCGTCTTCATAGGCGTCGATGGCGCTTTGCAGCGTGTCGGTCACCTCGTCGGCGGTGGCGGGGCACAGGGGCAGGGCGATCAGCGACAGGGTCACGATCAGGCGTTTCATGGGGGTCCTCCGCAAATAGGGTGCCCATCAGGCTATCACCCGGATCGTCGTGTTCAAGCCCGCCCGAAACGCGCCTGCCAGCAAGGGCGCGTGTCGCCGGGGGCGGGGCTGGCGTGATAGACCCCGCGCGCGATGGCCCGCGCCAGGCACACCGCCGCCGCATGGCCCAGCCTCAGCGCATCGAAGCCCGCATCGGGCAGGGGCACCGCGCCGGTGGCCGCGGCAAAGACCAGATCGCCGTCAAAGGGCGTGTGGCTGGGCACCAGCGCGCGCGCCATCCCGTCATGGGCGGCCACGGCCAGCCGGGTGGCCTGCGCCTGGGTCAGGGCAGCGTCGGTGGCCACAATGGCAATCGTGGTGGCCTCGCCCAGTGCCGCCTCTGGCCGCGGCTCTGTCGCGGGGTCGTGGCGCCCTTGCCCCAGCCCGCCGAATTCACCGCCAATCTCCCACGGCGCGGCCCAGAATTTCGGCCCGCCGCCCATAACCGCCGATCCCAGCGCATTGACCGCGACCAGCGCGCCCACCGTGATGCCGCAGTCAAGCACCAGCGAGGCCGAGCCTAGCCCGCCCTTCAGATCGGCCGTGGTTGCCCCATAGCCCGCGCCCGCGCTGCCAAGTGCAACGTCGGCATCCGCCGCCGCCAGCGCCGCGCGCCCCAGCGGTTTGTAGGGGTTGTCCGCCCAGTCCTTGTCACCGCCATTCAAGAGATCGAACAGGATCGCCCCCGGCACGATGGGCACCCTCTGCCCGCCGACCGCGAACCCGCGCCCCATCGCGCGCAGCCCGTCCGCCACGCCCGAGGCCGCATCCAGCCCGAAGGCCGACCCGCCCGACAGCACCAGCGCATCGACCTCCTGGACCAGCCGGTCGGGGGACAGCAGGTCGGTCTCCCGCGTGCCGGGCGCGCCGCCCATCACATGCACCCCGGCCACGAAAGGCGCATCGCCCACCAGAACGCTGACGCCCGTCTTCACGGTTGCATCCTCGGCCTGCCCGACCTTCAGCCCGGCCACATCCGTGATCAGGTTCCGCCGTCCTGGTTGCATTGCACGCGCGCCCCTTCTTCTTGGTCAAAATACCCATGGTGCCACGGTAACCACCTGGCGCGCCCTGTCAGATGCAGCGCCCGCCGTCCACTTCCAGCACCGCACCGGTGATCATCGACGCCTCGTCAGAACACAGGAAGGCCGCGGCATTGCCCATGTCCTGAGGCGTTGAAAACCGCCCCAGCGGGATGGTGGACAGGAACTTGGCCCGCATCTCTGGCGTGTCCTCACCCATGAAGCTTTTCAAAAGCGGCGTTTCCCCCGCCACCGGCGCCAGCGCGTTGACCCGCACGCCCGACGGCGCCAGTTCCACCGCCATCGCCTTGGTTGCCGTGATCATCCAGCCCTTTGAGGCATTGTACCAGTTCAGCCGCGGCCGGGGCGACAGCCCGGCGGTGGAGGCGACGTTCAGGATCGCACCGGTGCCATTGGCCTTCATATGCGGCACCAGATGCCGCGCGGTCAGGTAGACGGATTTTGCGTTCACGGCGAAGACGCGGTCGAACTCCTCCTCGGACACGTCTTCCATCGCCTGCGGCAGATGGGTGATGCCGGCATTGTTGACCAGAATATCCACCCGCCCGAACACCGCCAGCGCGACCTCGGCCAGATTGGCGACGGAGCGGTCGTCGGACACGTCCACATGCTGGGCCAGACCGCCGATCTCCAGCGCCACGGCTTCCGCCTTTAGCACGGCGATATCTGCGACCATCACGCGCGCGCCCTCGGCCGCCAGTTTGCGGGCGATCCCCGCGCCAAAGCCCGATCCGCCGCCGGTCACGATTGCGGTCTTGTCCGTCAGTCTCATCCCGTCCTCCCGTTCGTGGGGCCCGACGCCCGTTCAACCGGGCAGGGCTGATTGAAAGGCCTGCACGCAGCGCGGGTCGATCCGGTCCCCGCCGCGATGGGTCAGGCGCTGGGTGTATTTCCAGCCTGTCGAAATGCAGGAGCAATGCCAATATCCTGCATCCTCCCGCAGAAAGGCCGATTTCAGCGGCAGCCCTTCCAGCCGGTGCACGTCCCAACTGAACCGCCCGGCCAGGCGGTTCGGGGCGACGGCGTATTTCGCCGGGGTCTTGGGCGAGGCCTCCTGTGCCCACACATGGTCGGCATGGCGGGGGGCGCGGTCCAGATCGTCGGGCGGGTGGCGCCACGCCCCCCCGAACGGGGCAAAGCCGAACCGGGCATTCGCGGCGATGTCGAAGATGCTGGGGCCATCGGTCCAGACCAGTTCGTCGATATCGACGTTCAGCACCGCCCGCGCCCGCGACAGGAACCGCAACCGGGCAAGGTTCAGCATGGCAGTGCGGAAAAAGTTGGCGCGGTGCCGGTTCCGCTTGTCCTGCACCACCGGGCCATAGGGGAGCGGGGCGGACAGGATCGTGCCCGAAAGCCCGGCATCCGCCAGCACCGCCGCGATATCGTCGGGGCCATAGGCGGAGGAGCCGTTGTCGATGAACAGGATCGCCTCGGCCCTCTGGGTGCGTTGGTGGAACCGGGCGAAATCGCGGATCCAGTCCAGATCGTTGTCTTTTGAGATCGTCAGGATCACATTGCGCCCCGCGAACCGGTCGAGCGCGGAGATGCTCAGATCGGTTTCAAGCGACCAGTCCGGGCCTGTGACCGAAATCGTCTTCGGTCTTTGGCGCGCGGGGATGTGCAGCACCTCATGCCGGTGAAAGCGTGCCCGCCTGCCCAGCTTTGCCGGTACGCCGTCCAGACGGATATCGGCAGCCTTGAGCGCGGGCCAGAAATTCAACAGGCGCGGCGCGACCAGCACGACCCGTCCGTCGCGCCAGAACGCATCGTACCACAGCGTCGTTCGGTCATAGGCCGCGTGATAGGCGTCGTCCCGCGCCTGCGCTGGCACGAAATGGTCGCGGCGGAGGGGCGTCTGGGTCAGGTCCGCATGGGCCAGCGTGGCAAAGGCAATCCGGTCTTTGTCGGTCGTCATCGCCGGGGCGTCACCCATGCCGCGCCGCGACGGTCTTGAGCGTGGAGAAGCCGTAAAGCGCCTCGAACCCCTTTTCGCGGCCGTGACCGGATTTTCCGACGCCGCCGAAGGGCAGTTCGACACCGCCGCCGGCCCCGTAATTGTTGATGAAGACCTGGCCCGACCGCAGCGCCTTAGCCATCCGCATCTGCCGCGCCCCGTCCCGCGACCAGACCGAGGCCACAAGCCCATAGCCGGTGCCGTTGGCAATCGCGATGGCCTCCTCCTCATCCTCGAACGGGATCAGGGTCTGGACCGGGCCGAAGATCTCTTCCTGCGCCAGAACATGGTTCGGCGCGACATTGGCCAGAAGCCGGGGCGCGACGTAGTGGCCGCCCGCCGGGGCATTGCCGATGATCCGCCCCTCTGCGGCGATTTCCAGATCCGCGCCGCGTGCAAGATACCCTTCGACGATCTCCTTCTGCGCCTTCGAGATCAGCGGGCCGACATCCATGTCGTCCAGCGCCGGGCCAACCTGCAAGGCGCGGTAGCGGTAGGACATCCGGCGCAGCACCTCTTCGTAAATCGTGCGCTGGACGAGGATCCGCGACGAGGCCGAACAGGTCTGCCCCGCATTCTGGATGCCGGCATTGACAAGGAAGGGCAGGGCCGCGTCCAGATCGGCATCGGCAAAGACGATCTGCGGGGACTTTCCGCCCAGTTCCAGCGTGACGGGGGCCACATGCCGCGCCGCCGCCTGCTGCACCAGCCGCCCCACGGTCAGCGACCCGGTGAAGGAGATATGGGCGACATCGGGATGCGCGGCCAGCGCGGCGCCGGCCTCTTCTCCCAGCCCCGGCACGACGTTCAACGCACCGGCGGGCAGGCCCGCCTCCTCTGCCAACTTGGCAAAGGCCAGCGCGGACAGGCACGCATCCTCGGCCGGTTTCAGAACGCAGGCATTGCCCATCGCCAGCGCCGCGCCGACGGACCGCCCAATGATCTGCATCGGGTAGTTCCAAGGGATGATATGGCCCGTGACCCCGTGGGGTTCGCGCAAGGTATAGACGGTATAGCCTTCCTGATAGGGGATCGTTTCCCCCATGATCTTGTCGGCGGCGCCGCCATAGAATTCAAGGTAACGGGCAAGGGCCGCGGCGTCTGCGCGGGCCTGTGTCAGCGGTTTGCCGACATCGGTCGCCTCGATCCGGGCCAGGGTTTCGGTCTTGGCGCGCACGAAATGCCCGATCCGCGTCAAAAGCCGCCCGCGTTCGGCCGCCGCCATCCGGCCCCAGGGCCCTTTCAGCGCATCGCCCGCCGCGGCCACCGCATCGTCGATATCGGCCACCTTGCCGCGGGCGATCGACCCGATCGGCGCGCCGGTAGAGGGATTTTCGACGGGCAGGAATTCGCGCGACGCCGGTTGCGTCCAGAAACCGCCGATGAAACAGCTGTCCGTACTGAACCAAAGTTCGCGCATCACAAGTCCTCACTGCGGCAAAATCAGGGCCGGAGCCGCCTCCAGCAATTCCTTCGTATAGGGATGCGTGGGGTCTTGCAGCACCTTTTCCGTCGCGCCCTGTTCCACGATCTTGCCTGCCCGCATCACAAGCACCCGGTCGGTGATCGCCTGCACCACGTTCAGATCGTGACTGATGAAAAGATAGGACAGGCCGAGGTCGGCCCGCAAATTCGCCAGAAGATCCAGGATTTGGGCCCGCACCCGGACATCGAGCGCCGAGACCGCTTCGTCCAGCACGATCAGTTCCGGCCGTGTGATCAGCGCGCGGGCAATCGCGATTCGCTGCCGCTGCCCGCCCGAGAATTCATGGATGAACCGGTGCTTGTCCGCGGGTGACAGACCGACCGAGGTCAGCGCCGCGTCGATCTGCGCCTCGGCATCGGGCGGATGGCCGGTCAGGTGGAAGGGTTCCGCAATCAGGCGCCCGACGCGATGGCGGGGATTGAAGCTGCCATAAGGGTCCTGAAACACCACCTGCATCTTGCGGCGCAGATGGATCGGCATGTGCTCGCCCGCATGCACCACATCGCCATCCAGCCGGATTTCGCCCCGCTGCAAGGGATCAAGCCCGAGGATCGCGCGCGTCAGGGTCGATTTTCCGCAACCGGATTCGCCCACCAGACCGACGCTTTCGCCGCGCTTGATGTCAAAGCTGACCCCGGCCACGGCGCGGAAGGGCTCTTGCCCGCGAAAAAGACCGGCACGGGGGCGCGGATACTCGCGCACGGCGTCGCGCACCTGCAACAAGGGCATGTCATGGGCCGTGGCCACGGCGTCGGGCTGGTGCGACGACGCCTCAAGCAACGCGCGCGTATAGGGGTGGCTGCGTTCGCGCAGAACCTTGGCCGTGGGGCCCTGTTCCACGATCTGCCCCTCTTGCATGACGACAAGGCGGTTGGAGACGCCTGCGACCACCGCAAGGTCATGGGTGATCAGCAGCAGGCCCATCATCTCTTCCTCCACCAGTTCGGTCAGAAGGTCGAGGATATGCGCCTGTGTCGTCACATCCAGCGCCGTGGTCGGTTCGTCGGCGATCAGCACCTGCGGGCGCAGGGCGATGGCCATGGCGATGCAGACCCGTTGCCGCTGTCCGCCGGACAGCTCGTGCGGATAGCGCGTCAGGGGAAAATAGCGTTCCGGCAGCCCCACGCGGTCAAGCCGCCGCGCGGCCTCCCGCCTTGCATCGCCGCGGCTACTCGCACCGTGGACCACCAGTGTCTCGGCCACCTGATCGCCGATGTCCTGCAAGGGGTTCAGGGCGGTCATCGGTTCCTGAAAGATCATCGCGACGTCGCGGCCGCGGATGCCGCACATCTGCGTCTCGGAAAGCCGGTTCAGATCCGTGCCATCCAGCCGGACATGACCCGTGGCCGCCGCCCCCTGTGGCAACAGCCGCATCAGCGCCAGCGCCGTCATCGACTTGCCCGATCCGCTTTCCCCGACAAGCCCCACGACCTGTCCCCGTGCCACGCGGAAGGACACGTCCCGCAGGACGGGCTTGCCGTGAATCGCGACCGACACGCGCTCGACCGAGATCACCGTGCCGCCCTCCTGATCCGCGGGTCGAGCGCATCGCGCAGCCCGTCGCCCATCAGGTTCAGGCCCAGCACCATCAGCACGATGGCCAGCCCCGGCAGGATCGCAAGCCGCGGCGCGGTGTAGATCATGGTCTGCGCCTCGGCCAGCATCCGGCCCCAGGTGGGCGTGGGCGGTTGCGCGCCAAGGCCGGCATAGGACAGCCCCGCCTCGGCCAGAATGCCCAGCGAAAACTGGATCGTGCCCTGCACGATCAGCAGGTTCGCGATATTGGGCAGGATATGTTCCATGCTGATCCGCGCGCGCCCCTTGCCCGCCACCCGGGCGGCAAGGATATAGTCCAGCGTCCAAAGGCTCAGCGCGCCGCCGCGCGTCACCCGCGCGAAGACGGGGATGTTGAAGATCCCGATGGCAAGGATCGCGTTGACCGCCGAGGGGCCCAGAACCGCGGTGATCAGGATCGCGATGACAAGCGCGGGAAAGGCGAAGATCAGGTCATTGGCACGCATGACGAGTTCGTCCAGCAGCCCGCCCCGGTTCGCCGCCGCGATCAGGCCCAAGGGTACGCCGATGCCGATGCCGATGCCGACCGCGACCAGCGCAACGGCGATGGAGGTCCGCGCCCCGACCATCAGCATCGACAGCACATCCCGGCCGAACTGGTCGGTGCCCAGCGGATGGGTGCCCGTCGGCGGTTGCAGCCGGTCGGCGATGGTCAGGGTCGCCACGTCATGGGGCACCCAGACCAGCGAGACGAGCGCCGCCATCAGGAACACGGCGCTGAGCGCGCCGCCCGCAATCAGTTGCACCCGTCCCGTCATCGGCGCCTCAACCTTGGGTCGACGAGGGCATAGGCCAGATCGACAAGGAAGGTCACGAGGATGACCGCGAAGACGAGCAGCATAACAACGCTTTCCACCACGATCAGGTCGCGCTGGGTGATCGCCTGAAAGATCAGCCGCCCCAATCCGGGCAGGAAGAACACGTTCTCGATGATGATCGCACCCGCCAGCAGGAACGAGAATTGCAGCCCCATGATCGTCAGCACCGGGATCAGCGCGTTGCGGAAGGCGTGCCGGCGGATCGCCTGTCCCCGGCTCAGCCCCTTGGCGCGCGCGCTGCGAATATAGTCTTGGCCCAGCGTCTCGATCACGGCAGAGCGCATCACGCGGGCCAGGATCGCCGCCTGCGGCAGGGCCAGGGCGATAGCCGGCAAGGTCAGCGCCTTGAGGCAGGGCAGGATCCCGGCCCCCCAGCCCGGAAATCCGCCCGCGGAGAACCAGCGAAAATGCACCGCGAAGACCAGCACCAGAAGCATCGCGAACCAGAAATTGGGCACGGCGATACCAAGCTGCGTGGCGCCCATCACACCGATATCCGCCGGACGCCCGCGCCGCGATGCAGCCCAGAGTCCGACCGGCAAGGCAATCGCCGTGGACAGCGTCAGCGCGAACAACGCCAGCGGCAGCGACACCCACAGGCGCTGCGCGACAAGCTCTGCCACGGGGATGCGGTAGGTATAGGACTGCCCGAAATCGCCCGAGAGCGTCCCCCCCGTCCAGTCGATGTAGCGTTCCCAGACCGACCCGGTCAGCCCCAGCTCCGCGCGCAGGGCTTCCACGGCTTCCGGCGCGGCGTTCAGCCCCAGCATAAAGGCCGCCGGGTCGCCGGGGATCACCTCGATCATCGCAAAGATCACCACGCTGGCCGCGGCAAGGCTGAGCGTCAGAGAGATCAGGCGGGACATCGCATAGCGCAACATGGTGCGCAGCCTAGGGCAGGGGGGCGACTCGCGCCAGTCCATCATGAGGGCTTGCAGGCATGCCGGGCTTGGCTAAGGTGCATGTCGGGCTGTGTGGCGATGGCGTCGCCACGGGGCGCGTGCGTTCTGTGCCCCCGCCCGGCGGTGCTGCCGCCTGTCGTCCTGTACGCCGGGAACAGAGTTGCCCGGCGCGCGCCGGGCCCGAGCCTGGGATTAACAAGATGACCCGACCCGACTTCTTCCGCTTTCATAATGGCGAGAAGACCCCGCTGCCGTTTTCCGGAACGGAATACGATACCCGCCTGATGGGCCTGCGCACGGCGATGGACGCCGCGGGCGCCGACGTGGTCGTGCTGACCTCGATGCAGAACGTGGCCTACTATTCGGGCTTTCTCTATTGCAGCTTCGGCCGCCCCTACGCGCTGGTCGTCACCGCGTCGGAGGCCGTCACGATCAGTGCGGGGATCGATGCGGGTCAGCCCTGGCGGCGCTGCCACACCGACAACCTGACCTATACCGACTGGCAGCGCGACAATTTCTGGCGCGCGGTTGCCCATGTCGCCGGCACGGGCCGCGCCGTGGGGTATGAGGGCGACCACCTGACGCTGGCGCAGAAAGAACGGCTTGACGGTTTTCTGGCCCCGCACAGCTCCCTCGACATCGCACCGGCCACCATGCAGCAGCGCATGCGGAAAAGCCCCGCTGAAATTGCCCTGATCCGCGCCGGGGCCGCGGTGGCCGATGTCGGCGGCTATGCCATCCGCGACGCGATCAAGGAAGGGGTGCGCGAAATCGACGTGGCCATGGCCGGGCGCGACGCGATGGAGCTGGACATCGCGAAACGGTTTCCGGATGCCGAATACCGCGACACATGGGTCTGGTTCCAGTCGGGGCTGAACACCGATGGCGCCCACAATCCGGTCACCGCCCGGCGCCTGGCGCGCGGCGATATCCTGTCGCTCAACACCTTCCCGATGATCTCGGGCTACTACACGGCATTGGAACGCACCCTGTTCGTGGGCGACGTCGATGCAGACAGCCTGGCCATCTGGCAGGCCAATGTCGCCGCCCATGAATATGGCATGTCGCTCTTGCGGCCCGGTGCGACCTGCGCGGGGGTGACCCATGCGATCAATGCCTTCCTGGGGGAACGGGACCTGCTGCAATATCGCAGCTTCGGCTATGGGCACAGCTTCGGCGTGTTGTCGCATTACTACGGGCGCGAGGCCGGGCTGGAATTGCGAGAAGATATCGACACGGTGCTGGAACCCGGCATGGTGATCTCGATGGAGCCAATGCTGACCATCCCGCAGGGACAGGTGGGCGCGGGCGGTTATCGCGAGCACGACATCCTGATCATCACCGAGGACGGGGCCGAGAACATCACGGGCTACCCCTACGGCCCAGAGTTCAACGTGGTGGGCTGACGGCACCGGCAGGATTAGGGTATTTTTCCCAAGAAGAAGCCCCGATCGTTCTTCTTCTTGGTCCAAATACCCGGCACCGCCCGCCCCGACAGGGGCGGGCACAAAGCCGTGCGCCGCAGGCGCTCAATTGGGGTGCGGGTCAGTCCGTCCAGTGGACCCCGGTCAGGTCATTGGCCTGGGTCGGCGCGTTTTCCCACAGTCCTTTGATCTTCGCATTTGCGACACCTGTCTTGGCCAGCTGGAAGAGATAGGCATTGACGTACTCTTCGGCGATCATGGTCTGCGCCTCTTTCAGGATCGCCGAGCGCGCCGCGGGGTCGGTGGTGCCCGTCAGCCTGTCCATCAGAGCGATGAAGGTGGGCGCGCCATAGCCGAAATAATAGTCTGGCCGTGCATAGATGTTTATGTCCATCGGTTCGGTATGGCTGACGATGGTCAGGTCGAAGTCCTTGCCCCGGAACACCTGTTCCAGCCATTGCGCCCATTCGAGATTGGAAATCTCCGTCTCGATCCCGACGGCGCGCAGCTGCGCGGCCAGGATCTCACCTCCCCGGCGGGCATAGGTGGGGGGCGGCAGGGCGAGGCGCAGTTTCAGGTCTGTCTGGCCGGCCTCGTCCAGCAGGGCCTTCGACCGCTCGGGGTCATGGGCCGACAGATCCGTCAGGTCGACATAATCGGGGTTGTGGGGGGCGAAATGGGTGCCGATGGGGGTGCCATAGCCGAACATCGCCCCGTCGATGATGTCCTGTCGATTGATGGCGTGGGCGATGGCTTCGCGTACCCGCACATCGTCGAGCGGCGCGGACCTGTTGTTCATCGCCAGGATCGTCTCGCCCTCGGTGGAGCCGACGATGACCTTGAACCGCGGGTCGGCCTGAAATTGCGACAGCGTCTCGGGCGCGGGGAAGTTGGGGAAGGCGTCCACATCGCCCGCCATCATCGCGGCAAACGCGGCGTTGGGATCGGAGATGAACTTGAAGGTTGCGCGCGACAGGGCCACGGGCGTGCCCCAGTAATCGGGGTTGCGCGCGATCTCGACCCGGTCGCCCTGAACCCAGCGCTGATAGGTGAAGGGGCCGGTGCCGACCGGGGTGGTCGCGTTCGTTTCCGCGCTTTCGGGGGCGACGATCACCGCGTCGCCCCAGGCCATGTTGAAGGGAAAGTTGCCGTTCGGGGCCGACAGGGTGACGCGGACGGTCAGCGGGTCCACGACCTCCACGCTGTCGATCCCGGCGAAAAGGGCCTTTTGCGCATTCGTGCTGTCCGCGGCCCGCGCGCGGTCGAGGGTGAATTTCACATCCTCGGCGTCCATCACCGTGCCATCGTGGAAGGTCACGCCGTCCTGCAGGTGGAAGGTATAGACGGTGGCGTCGTCGCTCACCTCCCATCTTGCGGCAAGCGCCGGCACGATGGCGCCGTCCGGGGCAAACTGGGTCAGCCCCTCGAAGATATTGGCATAGACGACTTCGTCGATCGCGGCCGCCGCACCCCCGGTGGGGTCGAGATTGGGCGGCTCCAGCACCATGCCGATGGTGAGCGTGTCCTGTGCGGCAAAGGCCGGGAACGGGCCCAGCGCGGCCAGCAGCAGGGCGGTGGGAACAAGACGCATTCTGCGGTCTCCCTTTCGAAATGACACCCCCATCAGAGGCGGGAAACCGGCCCAAGGCAAGGGGCGGACGCATATCGTGACGGGTTGGGCTGGATTCTGCGGCGCAGCACGGTATAAGGCGCGCCACCTTTCGCGTGTGAGTGGAGGAAAAGAATGAGTGCCACCGCCAGACCCCGTCGTCTGACGCCCATGGATGTGCGGGCCCGCAAGGGCGATACGCCTTTGGTCTGCCTGACCGCCTATACCACCCCGGTCGCCCGGCTGGTCGACGGGGACTGCGATGTCGTGCTTGTCGGCGACAGCGTCGGCATGGTGCTGCACGGTCTGCCCTCGACCCTGGGCGTGACGATGGAGATGATGATCCTGCACGGGCAGGCGGTCGACCGGGGCCTGTCCCATGCGCTGATGGTCATCGACATGCCCTTCGGCAGCTACGAGGAAAGCCCCGAGCAGGCGTTCCGCAATGCCGCGCGGCTGATGGCGGAAACCGGGGCCGGGGCGGTCAAGCTGGAAGGCGGGGTCGCGATGGCCGAGACGATCCGGTTCCTGACCGCCCGGTCGATTCCGGTGATGGGGCATGTCGGGCTGACGCCGCAGGCGATCAACGCGCTGGGCGGCTACAAGGTGCAGGGCCGTGGTGCGGATGCCGCGCGCGTTCTGGCCGATGCAAAGGCCGTGGCCGAGGCCGGCGCCTTTTCGGTGGTTCTGGAAAAGGTGCCCGCGGCCCTTGCCGACCGCGTGACCGGGGAGATCGCGATCCCGACGATCGGGATCGGCGCCTCTGCCGGGTGCGACGGGCAGATCCTCGTGGTCGATGACATGCTGGGCCTGTTCACCGATTTCAGGCCCAAATTCGCCAAGGCCTATGCCGAGTTGGGGCAGGCGGCGGGCGCGGCCATCGCCGCCTATGCCGAAGACGTCCGCGCCCGCCGCTTCCCGGCGCCAGAGCATGTCTTTGCCGACAGCCCGGGGGCGTCGTCATGACCGCCCCGATCCTGCGCAAGCTGGCCGATCTGAGGGCTTTGACGCGCGAGTGGCGTGGAAACGGTGACAGGATCGCCGTGGTGCCCACCATGGGCGCGCTGCACGAAGGGCATCTGAGCCTTGTTCAGGCTGCAAAGGCGGCGGCCGACCGGGTCATCGTGACGATCTTCGTGAACCCCCGGCAGTTCAACAACCCCGAGGATCTGGCGAACTATCCCCGGACCGAGGAGAGCGACGCCGCCAAGCTTGCCCCCTTCGCGGTCGATGCGATCTATGTGCCCGATCCCGATCAGGTCTATCCCGAGGGCTTTTCGACGACCGTTTCGGTCGCCGGGGTCAGCGCGGGGCTGTGCGGCGCCCACCGGCCCGGCCATTTCGACGGCGTGGCGACGGTGGTGACGAAGCTGTTCCTGCAAACGCAGGCCGATTGCGCGTTCTTCGGCGAGAAGGACTATCAGCAGCTTCTAGTCGTGAAACGGCTGGTGCGCGATCTGGATATTCCTATCGAGGTCGTTGCCTGCCCCACGGTGCGGGAGGGCGACGGGCTGGCGCTGTCGTCCCGCAACCTGCGCCTGTCGGCGGCGGCGCGGGCAAAGGCCCCGGCGCTATACACCGCGCTGACAAGCGCGGCGGACGCGATTGGGCGGGGCGAAGACGTCGCGGCCACGCTGGAGACGGCTCGGAAGGTCATCCTTGCCGCCGGCTATGCCGAGGTCGAGTACCTGGAGTTGCGCGCGGAAGGATCGCTGGCGCCCGTGGCGTCGCTGTCCGGCCCCGCCCGCCTGCTGGTCGCGGCCAGCCTTGACGATATCCGGCTGATCGACAACGTGCCGGTCCGGGCGGGCTAAGGGCCAGGTTCGGGCCATCGGCGCGGCCGGACGGTCAGGCGGTTTGCCGTTCCCGCCCAAGCGCGAAGGTCAGGAATGCCCGTTCGTCCAGCGGCCGTGCGAACAGGTAGCCCTGAAGCACGCCGCAGCCGATCCCGCGCAGGATCCGGGCCTGGGTCTCGGTCTCCACGCCCTCGGCCACCGTCTGGATGCCAAGCGTTTCGGCGATTTCCACGATGGCGCGAACCAGATTGCGCGCGCGCAGGTCCTCCTCCACCGGCAGGACGATCCGCTTGTCGATCTTCAGGGCCGAGGGGCCGATCTCCATCACCGCGATGATCGAGGCGTGGCCGGAGCCGAAATCGTCGATCTCGATATCGATCCCGGCGGCACGCAGCCGGTCGAGATGAAACTTGAAGGCGTCGCTTTCCTCTTCCACGAGGATCGACTCCAGCAATTCGAAGGTTACCCGCGTGTCCCCGGTGGCCATGTCACTGGCCAGAGCAACCACATCGGGGTCGTGCATGCGGCCCGAGGACACGTTGAAGCTGATCTTGGGTACGACCAGGCCCTCTTTCCGCCAGCGCGCCAGGGCATCGCGGGATTTTTCCATCATCAGGCGGTCGATGTCGGCGACGACGCGCAACTGCTCTGCCACGTCCATGAACGCGTCGGGGGCCAGCAGACCCGCGGTCGGGTGATTCCACCGCAAAAGCGTTTCGACGCCAACCAACCTTCCGTCATCGGCGGCGACCTGTGGCTGGAAGAACGGGACGAACTGGTCGCCGTCCAGCGCTTCGTGGATTTCGACGGCAAGGCGCCGATCATGCAGGATTTCCCGGTGCAGTTCCGGCGTGAAGATCTCCTGCCGATTCCGGCCGCCGTCCTTGGCCCGGTAAAGCGCGGCGTCGGCAAACAGCTGGATGTCCTCGCCCATCGCGGCCAGATCGTTGGTCGAGGCCAACCCGAAGCTCGCCCCAAAACGGCATTGCCGGCCGCCATAGATCAAGGGTTCCGCCAGCTTGTCCTGAATGTCGGCCACCAGCACCCGCGCATCGTCAAGCGCAAGGCCGGGCGCCATCAGGATCGAGAATTCATCCCCGCCGATGCGCGCCATGAAATCGTCTGCCCGCAGGGTCTGGCGCAAGACCTCGGCCACGCGGACCAGAACGGCGTCGCCCGCTTCGTGCCCCAAGGTGTCGTTGACGTTCTTGAAGTGGTCGAGGTCGAGCCGCACAAGGATGCAATCGCGCGCACCGCCTGTGCCAGCCGCGGACAAGCGGTCGGCAAGGACCCGGTCGTAATATCGGCGGTTCGGCAGCCCCGTCAGCCCGTCATGGAGCGCCTGCCGCTCGTTCTCGGCCCGCATCTCCTCGGCCTCTTGATGGGCACGGCGGAGGTCTTCTTCGCGCCGTGCATCGGCCGTGACGTCAAGAAGGTTGCTGTACCAGACGATCGATCCATCCTGTTGCGGGAAGGGCATGGCGTTCACACGCAGCCATCTTTCGCCATCCTTGGGATGGTCGACCCGAAAGCGCGCCATATGAAGCGACAGGGTGTCCCGCGAGACCGCCATCTTTTCGATGATCTCGGCGAGATCCTCGGAATGAATGTGGTCAAGCAATGCCGCCGGATCGGCGTCGATGATTTCAGGCCGCACCCCCATCAAGGTTGGGAACCGTGCGCTGAAATAGGGATAGGTGACATTGCCCTCTGCGTCTTCGCGGTATTCGAACAACGCGCCCGGCGAATTGTCGGCAAGCCGGTTCATCCGCTCATGAGCGGTGTAGAGATCCCGTACCGCCTCTGACAGCCTGCTTTCGGCGGTCATCTGTTCGGTCACGTCGGCGAAATGACCATGCCAGCGGATCGAGCCGTCCGGTTGCACGCTCGGAACCGCGGCGAGGTTGACCCAAAGCAGGCCATTCTCGGGGTGATGTATCCGCAGCGTTGTCTCGATCCGGTAGGGGCGCCTGCGCACGTCGCGGCGCCGGGACCGAAGCTCCGACAGGTCGCCGGGATCGACATTTGCAAACAGGGCATTCCAGCCGTCGACAGGGGCATCTTCGGGAACGCCCAGAAGGTCGAAGATCTTTGCGCTGAGAAAGGTCAGCGTTTCCACGCCCGCGGCGGTTTCGTGGCTTTCGTAGAACGCAACGGGAAGGTCGTGGGTCAGGCGCTGAAGCCTCTTGTCCGCCGCCTGTTGCGCGGTGCCGGCCTCGCGCAGCAGAACCGCGCGCGTCGCAGGGGGCAGCAGGAACGGACTGGCCAAGCAGGACAGCGTCCCCTCCGAACTGGCAGCAGTCGCGATCCTGAGACTGACCGGTACTGGGCGGGACGGATCCCGGGCGACAGCCGCTAGCGTTTCGGCCAGTGACAAAGCGTCTTCTGCGCCGATCAGGTCGCCCAGATTCTTGCCGACGGCTGTCTGCGGGTCGAGACCGATGGCGGCAATGGCATCCGCAGTCGCGCCAAGCACGACACCCTCCCCGGACAGGAGGATGGAGAACTCGCGTCGTTCAGGGTGCGGATCGCTTGGCTGCATCCAACCTTCCTGCATGAAGTGCCCGCCGGGCCGTTAGCGCTTTGCCTTGATCGAACAATCAACCTAAGCCTTGGCTAACAAACCCCTGACTCTGAATAATTCTACGCGTTTCCTGGGTTTATGGTCGACGTCGGAGATGGCGCGTATCGTGGGCCGGCATGCATCTCGTCCGCATGCCCTTGCCGTGCCATGCCGGGCCCGGGCGCGGTGCCCGGGTCCCGTGGATGGCTTGGGGGTCAGAAGTCCTGCCAGTCGCCGCCATTGGCGACCTTGCGTGCGGGCGGGTGGGTTTCGGTCCGCTCCGCGGCGCGCGGCATCGGGGCGGGTGCCGCGCTTTCCCGCGGCATCACGGGCGCAGGGGCAGTCCGCCGACCTTCGCGCCGAAGCTGGAAGCGCTCCACCATGGTGTCCAGCGTCGTGGACTCGCTTTTCAGCGTGGTACTGGCGGCGGTCACTTCCTCGACCATGGCGGCGTTTTGCTGGGTGACCTTGTCGAGTTCGGTGACGCCCACATTGATCTCGCCCAGACCCACCGATTGCTCCTGCGACCCGGTGGCGATTTCCGAGATCAACTCGGCAATCGTGCCGACGCGGCTGACGATATCGGTCAGCGCCTCGCCGGCGCGGTTCACCAGCGACACACCGGAATCCACCTGTTCGGCACTGGCAGCGATAAGCTGCTTGATCTCCTTGGCGGCCTCCGACGAACGTTGGGCAAGGGCCCGGACTTCCGAGGCGACGACGGCAAAGCCACGCCCGGCTTCGCCCGCACGGGCGGCTTCCACCCCTGCGTTCAGCGCCAGCAGGTTGGTCTGGAAAGCGATATCGTCGATCACGCCGATGATCTGGTTGATCTCGTCCGAGGACCGCTTGATCCCCGACATCGCGCCGATGGCGTCCTCGACCACGCGGCCGCTGTTTTCGGCATCTTTCCGCGCGGATTTCACGACATTCTCAACCTCCGATGCGCTTTCAGCGGCGGAGCGGACACTGGAGGTCAGCTCGTCCAGCGCGGCGGCTGTTTCTTCCAGCGTGGCGGCCTGGTTTTCGGTCCGCCGGGAAAGGTCGTCAGAGGCGGAACTGATCTCTTCCGTCTTGCCGCGGATCTCGGATGTGGTTTCGACAATGGCGCCCAAGAGGTCGTTCAGCGTGTCGAGCGTCGCGTTGAAATCCATCCGCAAGGCTTCGTAATTCGGCGGGAAGGGCTGGTCCAGCGACCGGGTCAGATTGCCGGCGGCCAGGCGCTCAAGCCCCTCGCGAAGGGTTTGCACCACTTTCGCTTCCTGCTCTTGCTTGCGGTGCGCTTCCTCATCGCGCTGGCGGGCCTCGACCAGTTTCACGCGGAACGCATCGGCGCGTGTCGCGATTTCACCGATTTCGTTCTTGCGATCCGTGTACGGAACCAGGGTGTCCAGATCGCCCCCAGCCATGCGGTCGAACGCCTTGCCAAGCTTGCCCAGCGGGCGAAGCAGAACATTCAGCATCCAGATCATCAGGCCCAGGGCCGCAAGGATCAGAATGCCCGACACCAGAACGGACAGGAACCGTTGTTGGACGATTGCGGCGTCGATCTGCCCGCGGTCCACACCGACATAGAAGATGCCGATCACCTGACCCGCGGGGGACAGGATGGGCTGATAGATGGTGAGGTATTCCTTGCCGAGGATCAGCGCCTCCCCCCGATAGGTTTCCTTGCGCAGCATCGCGGCGTGGACGGGGTTCTTGCGGCCCAGCATCGTCCCCACGGCGCGCGACCCATCGGGCTTCTTGATGTTCGTCGATACCCGCAGAAAGTCGCCCTGGGCCTCGTCCCACTTGAAAAGCGTGGCGGTTTCGCCCGAAATCGACCCGACATGATCGATGACCGAATGGTCCGCGATCTCGGGCAGGGCATCCCATGTGACGCGTTCGAGATCGCCACCGGCGGCCCCGCGCACCTCGATCCCGCCGAATTCGGAACTGAACTGATCGACCAGCACATGCAGTGAGGTGGTCTGGCGCTGTTGTGCCGCCTTGGTCATCGCATGTTCCGTCTGGTATTCCAGCACCACGACCTGCGTGATCGATAGCGTAAGCATCAACAGGGCGGTCCCCACCGCCAGTGCGACCCGAATCGAGAGTGATTTGAAGATCTTCATTCTTATCCCTTCTCGGGCGCGATCGCCCTGTTCTTGGCAGTTCCCGGATCTGCCTGCGCTTGTCTTTCCCACGGCGATTTTCTTGGTGCCGACCCTTCAACGCCCTGTTTCCGGCCGTGAAAGCCCGTCGCCGCCTGCATTCATTCCCGTGGGCCGCACGACGGAATAACGGCCCCCCTCAACGCGTTTCTCATCGAACGGTAAAAATGCCCTCTATTCGCGTCTTTTTCGGGGCGGTCCCCGGAACTTTTTCGGGCGATTTTTTCGATATTTGAAAGCACCCAGAGATCACCGGAAAACCGTAAAGCCGCTTTGGGAATGCCTGATTTCCATATGAAATTATCGGAAAAATCGAAGCATACAGATGCGCGTTCCTACCGATGAATAAAGGAATCGCTGCGCATCTGTGTCCGAACGCCCGAAAGGAGACCGTGCAATGCGCCCGACCCGTCATTCGATCTGTCTTGCCGCGGCCATAGCGCTGGCCTCCTTCACCGAGGGAAGCGCCGCGGCGGATCAAGAGCCCCTCGTGCTTGGCGTCGTGCCGCAGCAATCGGCCAAGGAAATCCTTGCCCGCTGGGCCCCTCTGGCCACGTTTCTGGAAGAGCGCCTGGGGCAGCCGGTCGCGCTGCAGGTGTCGCCGGACATCCCGTCGTTCGAGGCCTGCGTGGCGGCCGGGGCCTATGACATCGCCTATATGAACCCCTTCCACTATACGACCTATCACGACCTCGTCGGATATGAGGGGATCGCCCATCGCGCCGAAAAGCGTCTGAAGGGAATCATGGTCGTGGCCGCCGACAGCCCGATGCAGGCGCTGTCCGAACTCGATGGCGAAAAGATCGCCTTTCCGAGTCCGGGCGCGTTCGCGGCGAGCGTGGTGCAACGTGCGGAGCTGAACGAACAAGGCATCGGCTATGAGCCGGTTTACGTGCGCAGCCATGTTTCGGTCTACAAGACGGTCGCGCAGGGCATCTTTCCGGCCGGGGGCGGTATCCAGCGCACCCTGAACGCGCTGGAGCCTGATCTGCGGGCGAAGCTGCGCGTCATTCACACCACCACCGGCTATACGCCCCATGCCTTTGCGGTGCATCCCCGGGTGTCGGGCGAGACCTCTGCCGAAATTGCCGGGCTTCTTGCCGGGCTGGCCGCCGAGCAGCCGGATATTGCCGCGGGGCTGGCCATCGGGGCCATCGTCCCGGCCGACGACGCATCATGGGACGACGTGCGGTCGCTTGACATCACGGCCGAACATGCCGGGCTGGCCCTGGACCCTGCGCCGCTGGATAGATGCCGCTGAAGGTCAAGCTCACGCTGGGGGCTGTCGCGCTTGTCGTGGTCAGCCTGATCGGCCTTGTCTCGGGGAACCTGCTGCTTGCGCAGCGTCTGTCCGACCGGCAGGAACGCGCACAGGCAGAGCTTGCCCTCGAACTCGTGTCCGGTGCGCTGGCCGATGCGGTGATCGTCTATGACCTTGCGACCATCGACGATGTTCTGCGGGCTATTGTCGCCGAACCCTCGGTCCGGCTGGCGGCCGTCTGGGCGGCCGATGGCACGTTGCTGAGCCGGCAGGCGGCCGATGCCGGCGCGCCGTCGGAAACCGGAACGGCCCCATCATCCGATGAGGGGCGGCATTTCGTTTCGTCGCGCAACACGCTGCTTGCCGAACAGCCGCTGAACGCTGCCGGGATGAAGATCGGCACGGTTCGGATCGAGATGGACAGGGACTGGATCAGCACCTCGCTGCGAAACAGCCGCATGTTCAACCTGCTGTTTTCGGCCGGGATCGCGACGGTCATGGCGGTTGCCGCCTATATCATGGCCGCACGTCTTGGCCGGCAGGTCGCGTTGCTGCGCGACGGTGCGGCGCGGGTGGCCGCGGGCGACACGGGGTTTCGCATTCCGGCCCGGGGCAATGACGAGATCAGCGAGGCGACACGGTCCTTCAACGCGATGAGTGCCGCGCTTGAGGCAGAGCGCCGCAAGCTGGACGCGCAGTTGCGCAGCGATCACCTGACAGGGGCATCGAACCGTCTGGGCCTGCAGGAATTTCTGCATCGCGAAACCGCGGCCGGGCGCGGCGTGCATCTGCTCCATGTCGATCTGGACCATTTCAAGCAGGTCAACGATGTTCACGGGCATCCCGCGGGCGATGCGATCCTGAAGAATGTCGTCTTTCGCCTTGATGTGCTGGCGATCCCGGTGGGCGGGCTGGTCGCGCGTGCCGGGGGGGACGAATTTGTCCTTGCGCTTCCCGAGTCATCCGACGGGCAGGAACCGTCCAGGATCGCAAGCGACGCGATCCGCGATCTGCGCCGGCCCGTCCCGTGGGAGGGGCGGTCCCTTTTCGTCGGTGCCAGTGTCGGCATGAGCCGCGTGCCCCCTGGCGCCACGGACAAGCAGATCGAAGACGCCATCGTGGCGGCCGATATCGCGCTTTATGCGTCGAAGGCGGGCGGGCGCGGGCGCCTGACGGTGTTCGATTCCACGATGCGGACCCGGGTGACGGACAAGGCCAAGATCGAAGAGGAAATCCGCGAAGGCTTGGCCCGCGGCGAATTCGTACCCTACCTGCAACCGCAGGTCTCCGTGGCGGACCTGGCACCGGTCGGGTTCGAGGTTCTGGTGCGCTGGCAACACCCGCGTCGCGGTTTGCTTTCGCCCGGCGAGTTCATCGACGTGATCGGCGACGGCGATCTTCTGCATGACATCGACTGGACGGTGCGCGCCAACGCGCTCGACTGGCTGGTGCAGGCGCTTGAGACCTGGCCGCAGGCGCGGGGTATCAAACTGGGCCTCAACCTGACCGAACGGCAGTTGCAGACCACGGACACCGCCGACCGGCTGCTTGACCTGATCTGGTGCGGCGGTGTCCCGTTCGAAAACATCGCCATCGAGATCCTGGAAAGCGTGGTTCTAGACGCCGAAATCGGGGCGACGCGCGCCAACCTGATGGCCTTTCACAAGGCCGGCTGCGTTCTGGAACTCGACGACTTCGGCACCGGGAATGCGGCCTTGCGCACGCTCGTGACGGTTCCGGTGGGCAGGATCAAGCTGGACAAGTCACTGGTGCAGGGCATCGCCGCCTCGCCCGAGCAGCGTCATATCCTCAAGGCCCTTACCGGCATGGCCTCGTCGCTGGATGTCGAGACATTGGCAGAAGGGGTCGAGACGGAGGCCGACCTGCGGCAACTGGGTTCTCTCGGGATCGATGCGGTTCAGGGGTTCTTGTGCGGGCAGGCGATGAGCATGGAGGATGCGTCCGTCTGGCTGTCGCAGCGTTTGGGCGACGGATCGCAGCGGCTGGAGGCGCTGCCGGCGGAGTGATCGGCTCAAAAGCTGACCATGGCTAGATCGAGTGGGATCGCTGTTTCACACCCTGTCTCGCCCGAACTTGGGTCGTCTCGACAGATTGGCGCAGGAAGCGGAGCGCGGCGCGAACCGCGCTCCGTAATTTGGTCTCAGGCGCGTGCCACGGGGGCGCCATGGGTCCATGCGGTGCGGTCGATGTCCAGATCCGGGAAATCGTCGGGGTTCAGGACCGGGCGATCGACCCCGGCCGCAAGCTGCGCCTTGAAATCCCGAAGCAACCGCAGGCAGGTCGGCAGCAGCATCATCAGCGCCACCAGGTTGACCACGGCAAGGATGCCCATCATCGGGTCCGAGAAGAAGAAGACCGAGGTCGCAGCGGGCGCCGTCGCCCCAAGGAACACGATCCCGATCACCACCAGCCGCAACCCGATAAGCGCGACGGGCTTTTCGGTGATCACGGTCATGGCGTTTTCCCCAAGGTAGTAGTTGTAGATGATCGAGGAGAACGCGAAGAGCGAGATGATGAAGGTCAGGAAATACTGCGTCCAGCCGCCCAGATGCGAGACGAGCGATTGCTGGGTCAGCACCACCCCATCGACGCCTTCCGCGCCCGGCACATAGACATCCCCCAACAGGATCACCAGGGCCGTGCAGGTGCAGATCATGATGGTGTCGATGAAGACCGACAGCGACTGGGTGATCCCCTGTGCGACCGGGTGACGAACATCGGCCGTGGCCGCCACGTTCGGCGCCGATCCAAGCCCGGCCTCGTTCGAGAAGAGACCCCGGCGCAGGCCTTGGGCGATGGCCGCGCCCATGCCCCCGCCCACGGCCTCTTGAAACCCGAAGGCATTGGTGACGATGTCCCACAGCACCCCGGGCACCGAGAACAGGTTGAGCAGGATGATCACCGCTGCCATGGCCAGATAGGCGACGGCCATGATCGGCACGACGACATCTGCGGCCTTGGCAATCCGGTGGATGCCGCCAAAGACGATGAACCCGGCCACGACGGCAAGAACCCCGCCGGTCCACAGACGCGGCACGCCCAGGCTGTCTTGCGCGGCCCCGGCGACGGTGTTGCCCTGGAACGCGTTGAAGCCGATGGCGAAAGAGGCAATCAGGCAGACGGCATAAAGCACGGCCAGCCAGCGGAAGTCATTCCCCAGGCCGTGGATGATCGCGCGTGCCGGTCCACCCCGGAACATGCCATCGGGTTCGCGCCGCTTGAACAGCTGCGCCAGCGTGCATTCCACAAGGCTGGTTGCCATGCCGACCAGCGCGATGGCCCACATCCAGAAGACCGCACCCGGCCCGCCCAGCGTGATCGCGACCGCCACACCGGCGATATTGCCGCCGCCGACGCGTCCGCCGACCGACAGCAAGAGCGCCTCGCGGCTGGAAATGCCATTGGGGTCATCCGCGGTGTCGGCGCCTGTCAGACTTCGGAACATGCGTATGAAGAACCGAAACTGAACGAAGCCCGTGAGAACGGTGATGAACAGCCCGAAGACGACAAGCAGGGGGATCAACGCCCATCCCCATGTCAGGTCGCCGATCAGCCCGAACAGGCTTTCCAATAGTCCCATATCCCAACTCCCTGTTGTTATTCGGCAGGATGCGCGACCGCACTGCCATGCCCAAGCCTAGGGCGGGGATGCGCGCGGATCCCAATGATTTCTGACCCTTGGGGGAGAGATCCTCTTGTCACGCGGTCGAAATGCCCGTTCTTTGGCGACATGCGCTTGGCCGAAGGCCGGTTTTCCGGCAGGCATGGGCCTGCAAGCCGCGTGAATGCTGGGTATTCGAAAGGACATGCACCGATGAAGGATCTCAGGATCATCGTGACGGGCGGCACCATCGACAAGGTTCACGATACCCGGGTCGAGGGTCTGTCCTTTTCGCCGGACGGGTCCACGCATATTCCGGAGATGTTGCGGATCGGGCGATGCCACTTTCCGGCCATAGAGCTTTTGATGCTGAAGGACAGTCTTCATTTCGATGACGCGGACCGCGATGCGATTGCCGCCGCGGTCACGGCCGCGCCCGAGCCTGCCATCGTCATCACCCACGGCACCGGCACGATGGGAGAGACCGCGCGTTTTCTGGACGGACGCGTCGCGGGCAAGACCGTTGTCCTGACCGGTGCGATGCGGCCCTTTTCGCTCTATGCCTCGGATGGGGAGTTCAATCTGGGCGGCGCCGTGGTGGCGGCACAAGTGCTCTCCCCGGGCGTTTGGGGCGTGATGAACGGCCGGGTCTTCCCCGCCGAACGCCTGAACAAGAATGTGGAGCAGGGCAGGTTTGACGCCTAGCGCGCTGTTGAAAAACCGGAAATCCCATCGTCGCGATAGAAGACCATTCCTTGTGAGCAACGATGGAGAAAGGCCCGGGCTGGTAGCCCGGACCAGCTTCGGGACGATGTTCCCAAAGGTTTCGACCGTCGGCGCATATCGACGGCTTTCTTCAGCAGCCTGTTAGGATTCATGGCCCCGACCGTTACGATCCTTCGTCCGGAACACTTCCCCGCCGCAGAAGGCGCCGGACGAACATCGCCAGCGCCCCCTCTACCGGCAACCATGCCAGGCAATAGGCCCAGACGAGCAGCGCCACCGACCATCCGATGGGCGTGACGAACAGCCCGTAGACGGCAATCAGCGTGCCGATCACCTGCGTTGCCTCTGTCGTGGCGAACAGGCGCAGCGCGGGCCAGGGGCGTTGCCAGAACCAGCCAGGGTTGCGCGTGACGAAAAGGGTCATGTGCCCCGAGACGAGCAGTTTCAGGAAGATCACCGTCTGGATCACGTCGGCTGGCAACTGGGCGATGCTGTCGACATACCAGAAGAGCAGGAAGGTCTCGATCACCCCCATGACACCCAGAACACTCGCCAGGGTGATCACGAGGCGCATGTTCCAACGGACGGGGCGTTCCGACACGCCGACATTGTCATAGGCGATCATCATGATCGGAAAGTCGTTCAGCACGGCCAGCAGGACGATCATGATCGCTGTCACCGGGTAGACGTTGTAGACCAGAATGGTCAGCGTCATGAACAGCAGCACCCGGATGGTCTCGGCAATGCGGAAGGTGGCGTAGCTGGTCATCCGCTCGAAAATCCGGCGCGCCTCGGCGATCGCCTCGGTGATGATCGAAAGCCCCTTGTCGGTCAGGACCAGATCGGCGGCCGCACGCGCGGCATCGGTCGCCCCGCTGACCGCAATCCCGGCATCGGCCCGTTTCAGCGCCGGGGCGTCGTTCACGCCATCGCCCGTCATGGCCACGATATGGCCCGCCTCCTGCAGCACCTCGACGATGCGGAATTTATGCTCGGGCAACACGCGGGCGAACCCGTCGGCGCTGTGCACGCGTTCGGCCACGGTCGCGCTATCGCCCTCCAGCAACTGTCCCGCGGGCTGCATGTTCTGGCCAAGACCCAACTGGCCGGCGATCTGGCGGGCGATGGCCTCGTGATCGCCGGTGATCATCTTGACGGTCACGCCCATCGCTTCGGCCCGGGCGATGGTGTCGGCGGCATCGGGGCGGGGTGGGTCGAAGATCGGGATCAGGCCGAGGAACGTCCAGCCGTCCGCCCCGCGCGCCTGCGCCACGCCGATGGTGCGAAAGCCCTGCGCGGCCAGCCTGTCAACCTCGGCCTCAACATCCTTGCGCAGGGCGGGCGCCGGTTGCACGAGGTCCAGGATCACCTGCGGCGCCCCCTTGGAAAAGCGCCAGTCCTCGCCCGCCTTGCTCGCCTTTGTCTCGGTCCGCTTCGACACCGGGTCGAAGGGCGTGAAGCCTGTGCGCTCATACGCCTCCAGCCCGTCGCCCGCCCGGGCCGCGGTCAGAACGGCGGCATCGATGGCGTCGGGGGCCTCGGTATTGCAGGCCAGTGCCGCTGCGCGCAGCAGGTCACGGCCTGAGACGCCATCGGCCGGGTGAGGGGTTTCCACGGTCAGTTCGTTCAGCGTCAGCGTCCCGGTCTTGTCCGAACACAAGACATCGACCCCGGCCATTTCCTCGATCGAGACAAGGCGCGAGACGATGGCCTTCATCCTTGCCAGCCGTTCCGCGCCCACCGCCATCGTCACCGACAGCACGGTCGGCAGGGCCACGGGGATCGCGGCCACCGTCAGGATCAGGGCGAATTGCACCGCCTCCAGCACCGGGTTCTGGCGCAGGAGAGAGACAACCAGGATCAGCGCGACCAGCGCCAGCGCCGTGATGATCAGGAAATTGCCGATCCGCATCACGGCCTGCTGGAAATGCGAGGGGTGATCGGCCGATTGCACCAGCGCCGCCGTGCGCCCGAAATAGGTCTGCATGCCCGTCGCGGTAACCTCGCCCTCCATCTCGCCCAGCTTGACAACCGCACCGGAATAGGCGGTATCGCCCGGCGTCTTGTCGACCGGCAGGCTTTCACCGGTCAGCGCGGCCTCGTCTACCGACAGCCAGGCCCCGCGGGTCAGGCGCAGGTCGGCGGGCACGATATTGCCGATCTCCAGCCGCACGATGTCACCGGGCACCAATCCTTCGGCGGGCAGTTCTCGCCACTGCCCGTCGCGTTTGACACGGGCCATGGGGGCCAGCTTCTGCTTCAGCAGCGCGATGGCATTGTCGGCCTTGTTCTCCTCAAAGAACCCCACGCCGGCATTGACCAGCAGCATGGAGAGGATCACCCCGAAATCGGCCCAGTCGCCCAGCACCAGCGACAGGACCGCCGCCAGTTCGATCAGCCACGGGATCGGGCCCCAGAAATAGCCGAACAAGCGCGACAAGAGGCTCTTGTGCTGTTCGTTCAGGGTGTTGGGGCCGAACCTTTCCAGCCGCGCGGCAGCCTCTGCCGTGGTGAGGCCGTGATCGGGATTTGTCTGCGGCAAATCGGGTGTATCGGGTGCCATTTCGTCCGTGCGTGCGTGTTTCATCCTGATGCCTTCCCGATCTCACGCGGCGCCTTGCGCGGCAACCCATGACGCGATGCCGGGCCATGTTTCGCCCAGCGTCTTTCGCCCCATGAAGAGCCCAATATGCCCCCCCTCGACGAGCGTTCTTTGGACCGCGTCGTGCGGCGTGCCGACAAGCCCCTCGGCGGCGAAGACCTGTTCGGGCGTGGTGATGTCGTCGGCCTTTCCGGCCAGCAGGAACAGGGGGCAGGTGATGCGGGACAGCGACAGTGTTTCCCCAAGCCCGACGAAGGCCCCCTTGGCCAGCAGGTTCTGCTTGAACAGCAGGTCGATAGCCTGAAGGTAGTAGCGCCCCGGCAGGTCGATGGGGTTCTCGTACCAGCGCTCGAACCGTTCGGTCCGCTCGATGTAGTTGCGATCCTCGATATGCTGGTACAGATCGACGAACTTGCCGATATATTGCTGGCCGGCATGCATGTTCTTCCAGCCCGCCAGCATGAACTGCCCCGGCATCCGCCCGTCCCCCGCCGCGACCATCTCTTCATAGACCGAGAGCGGCGTCTCATGCGCAAGACGCCGGATCGGCCCGTCGCCGGCATCGGTGTCGATGGGGGATCCAGCCAGCACCAGCGCGGCCACCTTGGCCGGAAAGCGCGCGGCAAACATCGCCGACATCCAGCCCCCCTGGCACAGGCCGACAAGGATGGCCCGTCCGCCCAGATCGTCCACGGCCACGTTGATTTCGGCCAGATATTTGTCGATGTCGAAATCGCGCATTTTGGATGTGGCGGGCTTCCAGTCCGTGACCAACACGCGGCCCAGCCCCGCGGCCAACAGCGTTTCGACAAGGCTTTGCCCCGGTGCGTAATCCGCGATGGTCGCGGAGTGGCCGGCATAGGGCGCGTCAACGATCACCGGAAGACCGCCACCGGTGCCCCCGAAATCGCGCAGGCGCATCGTGTCGAGATCAAGGAGGATGTCATTCTTGGTGGCCCAGTCGGGCAGGTCGGGATCGGTGATCTCCGCCGCCTCGCCGATGAAGCGAAGCTCATCCTCCCAGGCGCGCAGGCCTGCCGCCTCCATCTCCATCGCGGCGGCCATCGGCCAGAACCACGGCACCGAATGTTCGTATTTCGTTTCTGTGTTGTGCATTTTTGTCACCGAAGCGGGCCCCCGGCATGGGTCAGCATGCCGGGGGCGTGCGGCCTTATCCATTGACCGGGCTGATCGCGTTGCCCATGCGGAGCTGGCCGCTCGGCGCCCACAGGATGTCGACCCGGTCGCCCGCCTTCAGGGTGGCGAGGCTTTGGCGCATGCTGTGCCTGTCCGAAAAGACGTAGGAGCTGCCATCCTTCAGGGTCACCGTATCACCGGTGATCGAGGCAATCGTGCCCGTGACATGGTCGCCCCCCACGGTTCCCAGGGCGTCGCCGCGAAGGGTGCCCGATGCTTCGTGGTAGGCAACCGAGACGACGTCACCCGGCCTGACCGCACCCAGCGTCGCGTTGGTTTCGGAGGATTGCGCAAAGTGGAAGATGCGCCCATCGTTCAACGTCACCGTGGCGGCCACGGGGTCCAGCGACTGGATGGTGCCCGTGGCATAGTCCCCGGACATGGGCGAGAGCGACTTGCCGACCCGGGCATTGCCGTTCTGCAGCCAGAGGATGTCGACGGTATTGCCGGGGCGCAAGCCATTCAGCGGGTTGTCATTGTCACTGCGCACAAAGCTGTACGTGGTGCCATCCATCAGCGTCACGGCGTTGGCGGTATGATCGATGGACTGGATTTGCCCGATAGAGTGCCCCGCAAAGGCGGCGCTGCTGGCCGCGACGATCACGGCGAATGTGAGGGGAAGAAGCGATTTTTTCATTTTTTCGATCCTTTTGGTCTGCGTTGCAGCAGGGTTTCCTTGGTCGAGGGGGCGCGTTTCTCGCTGTGGCGGTACCGCGTCGCTCGATAAGGGAAACATGGGATGGCAACCGTTCCTGCGGCTGTCCGGGCCAATACAAAATCGTAAGCTCACGATTTGCGGATCGCTCCGGATCGGCGGAGGTGTCGTTCCCCGCGGTGCCAAAACGCCAAGCGCCCGCCGGGTCCTGGCCGGCGGGTCGCGACGATACCGTTGGGGAAATGGGATCTATTGCAGGGCTGCGCGTGCCATACGGAGGAACGACACGCTGGTCGCCAGGAACGTCGCCCCAAGCAAGAGCCCGACCAGCCGGACAGAGCGGTCGGGCCAGCCTGCGATCATGAACAGCCCAGCGCCAAGGGCGCAGACACCGCTGGCCACCGCGCTGCGCCAGCCCGGCCTTTGCCCGCTGAGATGAAGCCCGAACAGCACCGACAGAACGCCGTGGGCCAGAAGTCCGATCACGATCAGCATCGTCAGACCATGCGGGCCGACCGGTCCGGCCTGAACGGCCACAAGCCCCGCGCAAAGCAGACATGCAAAGAAGACCGCATAGGCGCGCCATTCCGGGATGGGCCGCAGGAGGCCGACAAAGCCAAGGCCGGTCAGGCTCCAGCCACTCAGAACAAGGCCCATCTCGACATCTGCCGTCACCCAGCCCGTTCTGGGCAAGAGCGCTGCGCCTACACCCAACATGCCGAAGGCCGCGCCGATGGCGGCCAGCCCGGAGGACCCGGATTTCGACTCGATCACGCCATGGCCCGGGCTGATCATCGCGCCCTCCTTTTCCGGCGGATGGTTGAAACACCACGTCATCATGACGATGGCCGCCACCGCCCGGCTGTCCTGCGGCTTACAAATCCGTAATGTGCTTTCGCCCGGCGTCCCGTTAGGATCGCATTTGCATCAAGGGGAAGTCCCATGAAGATCCTGCTTGCAGAAGACGACGCCGCGCTGGCCGACTACATCCGCGCCGGGCTGGAGGAAGAGGGCCACAGCGTGGAGCATTTCGCCGATGGCCGCGACGCGCTGGCCTTTTCCCTTTATAACGGCTGCGATCTGGCGATCCTCGACCGGATGATGCCCGGGATGGACGGGCTGTCATTGGTGCAGGCGCTGCGTGCGGCGGGCAAGGACGTGCCGGTGATCTTCCTGACCGCGATGGGCGAGGTCGACGACCGGGTGGAGGGGCTGAAGGCCGGGGCCGATGACTACCTGTCCAAGCCGTTCCATTTCGAGGAACTTCTGGCGCGCATTGCCACGGTAACCCGGCGGCAAAAGGGGGGCGCGGCGGACACTACGCTCAAGGTGCACGACTTGGAGCTTGACCTGCTGGCCCGCACCGCGACCCGGCAGGGGCAGTTGATCGAACTTCAGAACAAGGAATTCGCGCTGCTGGAGGTTTTGATGCGCAATGCCGGCCGGGTGATGACCCGCACGCTGTTGCTGGAACGGGTCTGGAACTACAGTTTCGAACCGAACACCACCGTGCTGGAAACCCATATGAGCCGGCTGCGCGCGAAGATCGACAAGCCCTTCGATGTGCCCCTGATCCACACCATCCGCAACGCCGGCTATTCCCTGCATGGACCGCGGTAATGTGCTCTCCGGCGCCGCCTTCCGGGCGGTGTTCCTGTCGGCTGTGCTGTTCCTGGTCGTTCTGATTTCGGTCGGGGCGCTTGCCTATACCTATGTGCGCGGCGAGATGCTGGCCCAGACGCGCGCGTTGATCGTGGAAGACGAGGCGCTGCTCATCGAGGTCTTCCGGCTGGAAGGGCCGGAGGCGTTCGCGGAAATGGTGGCGGGGCTGGCGGCCTTGCCGCGCCCCTCCTACACGGCGGTCGCCCTCTACGACATGTCGGGCCAACGGCTTGCCGGCACGCCCGGCATACCCGATCTGGCCGCCGGTTGGCACCGGGTAGAGTTTGCGTCCCCTGCGGGGCCGAAGACCGCGCTCTTTCACGCCGTTCCAATTGGCAGCCTGCGGCTGGTCAGCGGCCAGACGCTGGACGTCATGCAGACGGCCGAGACGACGCTGGTGCGCGCGCTTGGCACCGCGGGCTTCGTGATCGTGCTGGCCATGCTTACCATCGGTTACGGCGTCAGCGCGGGCAGTTTCCGAAAGCTGGAAGCGATGGAGGCCACGCTTGACCGTGTCGGCGCGGGAGAGATGGCGGCACGGTTGCCGGTGTCCGATCAGAACGACCAGATCGACCGGATCGCGCGGCGGATGAACGGCCATCTCGCCCGGCTGTCCGATCTGGTCGCGCGCAAGGATCGCAGCGTCTCTGCCATCGCCCATGACCTGCGCACGCCCTTGTCGCGCGTCACGCTGGGGCTGGATCAGGCGCGGCGACAGGTGGACCGCGGGGCCGACCCGCTGCCCGCCCTCGATGCCGCGCTGGAGGATCTGACGCGCCTGTCCTCGATCATCGGAACGATCCTGCGCATTGCGCGGGTTGAGGCCGCCGAGCCGGGCCTGAATTTCGCCGCCGTTCCGCTTGGCCCCATCTTTCAGGAGATCGCAGAGACCTACGGTCCGTTGGCAGAGGATGAGGGCCAGCAGCTTGACTGGCAGGCCACCGCGGCCACGCCCCGTGGCGATCCGGGCATGATCGCGCAACTTGTCGCGAACCTTGTACAAAACGCGATTACCCATGCCGGGCCGGGTGCCCGGATCGCGCTGTCGGCAGAGACCAACCCCGCGGGGGCCGTCACCCTGACCGTGGCCGACACCGGCAAGGGCATGCCGCCCGACGACCGCGACCGCGCGTTCGAGGCGTTCTTTCGCGGCGATCAAAGCCGCTCCACCGAAGGCACCGGCCTTGGCCTGGCCCTGGTGCGGGCCATTGCCCAGCATCATGGGGCAGAGGTGACGCTGGAAGACAATGCGCCGGGGCTTCGGGTGTCGGTTCAGTTTCCTCACGGGTGAATACCGGGACACGGAACGAAGCGGCCCCCGTTGCTGCGGGGGCCGTCTGGGTAGAGCGGAGCGGGGGGTCTTGATCGGTCAGGCCGCGTGCGCCTCGGCCTCTGCCTTCTGAACGTTTGCAAAGGCGGATTTGATCCGTTCTTCATCGGCGTGGCTGAGATTGGTGCGCAGCACCTCGCCGCCATGCGTCGCAAGCTGCTCGATCACCCGCTCGGAACTGGCCTTGTTGGCGAGGATGAAGAGCGCCGCCTGACCGGGTTGCAGGACGCGCCCGACGTCTTTCATGAAATCGTCGCGGATGCCGAAATCCGACAGCGCGCCGGACACGGCGCCCGCCGCGGCGCCGGACGCCACACCCAGCAGCGGATGCAGGAAGAGAAGCCCGATCAGCAAGCCCCAGAAAGAGCCGCCGGTCGCGCCCACCATCCACGGCGTCACGATCTGGTTCAGCCGCACGCGACCCTTGTCGTCGGCAGTTGCGACAACGGCATCGCCGACCTCGGCCAGGTAGTTGCGGGACAGGCGGAAAAGATCGTCGCGCGCCTCTTCGGCCTTTTCGGGGGTGTCATAGCCGATCACGAGAAGTTCGGTCATTTGTCTGGTCCTTTCGGTTTCAGGGTTCAAAGATGTCCGACCCGCGTCACGGGTCAGACGGTTGCAAAGGCGGCCGCGGCGACGGATTTGCCGCCCCGGTCGACAAGATCGCCGTGGGACAGGATGATCCGGTCGAAGTCCCAGGCGAGAATGCGGGCAAGGCTCTCGCGCGCGGCCGTCCGGTCGCGCCAGCCAAAGCGGTACTCAGGGGCGGGGTGCGGTTTGTTCCACATCCCGAAAAGGCGCCACCACGCCTTGAGTTTCCAGTCGATCCGCGGGGTGGCGTCGGTGAACAACTCGATCAGATCGGTCACGATCAGCGTGCGGCTCGCGCGGTGCAGGAACACGACCTCCCACATCCAGCGGCTGCCGCGCAGGACGACCTGATCCATGACGCCGGCCCAGGCCGCGGGGGCGGTGTCGGACAGCATCGCGTCGAAACGCAGGTCGGGCCGCTTGCGCGCGATCCCCGGGCAGATATGGGTTTCCGCTTGCAGAAAGGCGGCCTGCGCCTCGGCCATGTGCAAATGGTGATAGGTGCCCGGTGCGATCAGGAACTCGACCGGGCCAATCTCTGCAAGCCGGGCCAGGTGGGTGTGGCCGAGTGGTCCGGGAGAATGCAAGACCACTCGGCCATCGGGCAGGCGGATCGCGGTCATCCGAGCCTCGAACCGCGTTCCGGCGTAGCGAACGGGGTAGGGGGAGACCCAAATCACGCCGGGAACGACTTCGGTGAACGGATGTTCCATGACCGCGTCCTCCTGCATCCCGGGTCAGACCGCGATTTCCTCGGCCGACCATTTCGCGAGAGGCACGCCCCAGTTGGGCACGCGCCCCTTGTTGCGGAAGAACAGCTCCTTGTAGGCGACCTTCTGGGCATAGGGCAGCCGGCCCATACGAAGCTCCTGAATATCGCCGCCGAACCAGGCGGTTGCATGGATGTAAAACGCCTTGCCGCCGCCCATGTCGCCGATGCACAGCACCTCGGGCGACCAGGGTTCATCGGCCTCGTTCGCGGGCAGCGCCCCCACATCCTTGGCGATCTGACGGCCGACGACCTCGGCTTCCTGATGGCCGATGGCACCCAGCTTCGGCACCGTGATCGCGGCGGCATCGCCGCAGGCGAAGACGTCCGGGTAATCGGGGTTGCGCATGTCCATCCCGGTGACGACAAAGCCCACCTCGTCACTGATCGGCAGGCCCTGCAGGAAATTGTGGGGCTTCCAGTTGGGGAACACGATCTTCAGCTCGGCCTTCAGGCTTTGGCCATTGGCGAACTCGATGCCCTCTGCCGTGATGCGCGCGATGTCCTCAACCTTGTTGATATAGCCGAAGCCCATCTCGCTGGCCGCCTCCAGCAGCTGGTGCACCACCTCGTCGCCGGCATCCTCGGCGATCAGTTCGGCGGGGGTGAAAAGCGTGATATCCTTCGCGCCACCCTTGCCGTGTTCCTCCAGCCAATGGGCCAGCGACAGGGCCAGTTCCACCGGCGGCCCTTCGCAGGCGGCCAGCGCCGTGGGCAGCCAGTCGGGGCGCCCGCGGTGGCCCTGTTCGAACCGGGCAGAGCCGATGGCGACAGGCCCGCCCTTGTAGTCATTCTTCAGATAATCGATCAGGCGGTTCGCATGCCAGGCATCCGACACCGTGTGCCCATATTCGGCAAAACGCTCGATCTCGTCATAGGCCAGCCGGGCCCCCAGCGCGATCACCAGCTTGTCATAGGGTTTGGTATAACGGGGCGCGCCGGGGCGTTCGTTCGGGCGCAGCGTGACGGTCTTGGTCTCGACGTCGATGCCCTCGACCTCGGCCTGTTCGAAGCGGATATCGTCCTCGGCCAACGCATCGACCAGCGGCATATGCATGGTGACGGCCGGATCGCGGCCCTCGAAAATTTCCAGCGGGATGTTCGGGATGTAGTCGAGATAGGCCTTGCGGTCGATCACGGTGATCTCCACCGCATCGCCCGCATGGTCGCGGATTTTCTGCGCAGCGCCCAGCCCGGCGAAATTGCCGCCAAGAACCAGCACGCGGGTTTTCTGTTTTGCTTTCGACATGGCCCCCTCCTTCGGGTTCGTTTGATGGGACCAATCTAGGAAGGACTCCTGTCAGGGGGCTGGAGCGGTGCTTACAAATCCGTAAGCGTCGGGATGTCCGATCCTGGACATGCAAGAAGGCCGCTCGTGACGCGTGCCGGAACCGCCTTCTGACAGGCGCGGGCGACATGCAGATCGCGACCGGACCGACGATGGCGACAGGCTCACCTCACATGCAGCACGAACATCCCGAAGAGGGCAAACAGCGCCGCGACAAGAAGCACCAGAAAGGCACTCGACAGGCCGGTTTCGTCCGGGCTGCGCTCTGCCTTGTCCAGCAGGCGCCTGATCCGCTGCATGCGAAGATAGGCCAGCAGGATCACAACACCCCCGGCCACCAGAAGGGCAACCTCGCTCCAGACCAGGGGCGTTTCGGGCCGCAGGCGTGCGGCGACAAGGCCGAAGCCCTCTATCGCGATGACCGTTCTGACCCAGGCAAGGAACGTGCGTTCGTTCGCGGCGTGCGAGGTGTAATTCGGGATCACCGTTGCGTCCTTCGAAGCTTTCGGTCTGGACCTAACACAGGGGCCGGAAGATCGGGACCCTGAAACCCCGTTTCAAACACAACGCCATGTCGAAGGGGAGCACGCAAGAAAAGGCCCCGGCGGTGATGGCGCCGGGGCCGTTGGCGGGCGACTATCCAGATCAGAAGATACTGGCACCCTGCTGCGGGATCTCATCGATGGAGAAGCTGCGGATGATGACCGAGTCCTCCAGCGCCTTCAGCGCGAGGTTGGCCTTGTAGTAGTCGCCGTTGTCGATGAAGGTCTGGGCCTGCTGCAACTGGTCGGATGCCTCGACCACCGGCAGCATCGCGGCCGAGACGTTCACGTCGATCGAGGCGAGGCGCAGAACCTCCACCGCGTCATCGGGCGATCCGGTCTGGATCAGGCCATAGGCTTTTTCCAATGCCTGCTTGTTTTCCTCGGTCGCGACGAAATGGTCGGTCAACGCCATCGACATGTCGAAGGGCAGGTATTGCGTCGGGTTGGTCGGATCCTCGGTATCGCCGATGGTCAGATCGTTCAGGGTCTTGTCGGCCTTGTCAAAGGCGGTGCGAGCCTCGGCCAGCCGCGCTTTTGCGGCTTCCACGTCGTTGTCGAACAGGGCCAGCCGCGCGGCATGGGCCCGCGTGACCGCGGTCAGCGCCTCATCGGCGGTGGTCAGCATCTGCTCTTGCGTCTGGTAGGCCGGCGCCGGGGCGGGCGCGTTGGCTGCGTGCGAAACGATTGCGGTGGTCGTCATCAGGGCGGCCAGCGCAACGGCCGTGAGTTTGGAAGCGGTCTTCATGGTTTCCTCCGTTGTTTGTCGATGGCTTGATCATGCCTGCACCGGCTGAAGTGGATCTGACCTCGACCTTACAAATCCGCCAGGCTTTGCGCGGGGGGCGGGGTGAGCATCTTCACAACGGGGGAGGGGCGCAGACCTTGGGTTGCGATGCCCTTGGGCCGTGGTGTCCATGCAATCAAAAGGCTCTGCGCTTGCGCAAACCAGCCTGCGCCCTTTCGCCCGATAAATTCCTGCCATGAAAGGTGGCGTTTGTGCGACGATAGGCAGATGGGCATTCTCCTTACTGTCGTCTTGATCGTCTATGTCTTGGCCATGCCGTTGGTCGCCCTCGCGGTCGCAAAGAAGGCACGAGAGCGGGCCGAGCGCCTTGAACAGGAGGTGGCCCGGCTTGCTGAGCTCCTGACTGAAAGTCGGGAACGGCGAGGAAAGCTCGACGGCGCAGGCGCGCAGGCGGAGGTGGCGCCACAGCCGGACGCAGGTGCGGAAGTCGAAGAGGCCCCACCGACCGAAAGCAGCCCGGAGCATGAGGCCGAACCTCTGGGCGACGAAGATGTGCCGCCAATTCCCGCTGCCGAGGATCGTGAGACGCGCATTGCCGCAGAGGGAGAGGCAGACACGCTTTACGTGGGGTCTACGCCTGAACCCTGGTCTTCGGACGCGCAGGCCGAGACGCCTGCACCCCCGCGATCGGGCATGGAGGAAACGCTCGCCTCCCAGTGGATGATCTGGCTTGGTGCGGTCGCGATCGCCCTGAGTGCCGTCTTCCTGTTCCGCTATGCGATCGACGAGGGCTGGCTTACGCCGATGGCGCGGGTTCTGGCGGGTTTGATCCTTGGCGGGATGCTTCTGTCGGCGGGCGAGTGGACGGAAAGACGGCCGGTTCGACAGGTGGCCCGCGCGCTGAGCCCGGACTATGTGCCGCCGGCGCTGACAGCCTCCGGCCTGTTCGCAATCTTCGCAGCACTCTATGCCGCGCATGGGATGTACGGGCTGATCGGCCCGGCGGTTGCGTTCATCGGGCTTGGGCTGGTCTCCTATGCGGCGCTTGGGCTTGCGCTCCGGCAGGGGTGGTTCGTCGCGTTGATGGGGCTGGCCGGGGGCTATCTCGTCCCGGCGCTGACCGAGAGCCCAGAGCCCCAAGCGCTGCCGCTTTTCCTTTACCTTTGGCTGCTTAGCGCCGGGTGCCTTGCCGTTATGGTCTGGCGAAAGTGGTGGTGGTTTGCCGCCCTCACGCTGGTCGGCGCGCTTTTCTGGCCGCTGCTTTGGCTGGATTGGGCTTGGTCGGCGGCCGACCAGGGCGTTCTTGGCAGTTACGGTGTCGGGCTTGCCGCGCTTTTCGCGGGGCTTTCGACGCGGCTGCCCGTGAAGGTCCCGCAAACACCGCTGTGGCGCTGGATGTCGGCCATGCTGGCGGACACTTCCGGGCTTGGCTTTACGCTGTGCGGGGTTTTGTTGCTCCTCTATGCGGATCTCTGCGGTTTCAACACGGCAGCCTTCATGTTCTTGGCGCTTTACGGTGCCGTGGCGCTGGCAATGGGCGTCTGGCGTCAGACGCTTGAAAGCCTCGCGGTGGCATCCGCACTGATTGTCCTTGCGGGTTTCGTCCTGTGGCCCCAGCCGGTGGAGATCAGCCTGCCCGCGCGGTTGCAGGAATTGGGAACGGCGAGCGGCGCGAATGCTTTCGGCCCATTCGTGATGCCGCCGGAGTTTCTTGTCTTTTCCCGGGCGCTGTGGGGCTTTGCTGCGCTCTTCGGGCTCGGCGGCTATCTCGCGCTGCCGCGGGGCCGCACGGTGGCGCTCTGGTCGGGGCTGTCCGCGGGCATGCCCGTCTTGCTGTTCGTCATCGGGTACTGGCGCATCGGCGCGTTCGAGATCGACATAAGCTGGGCGACGGTCGGCATGGGCCTTGCTGTCCTGCTGCTGCTTGCGGCGCTGTCGGTCGCGCGGCGAACGGGTGGGGACCGACGGAACGTCGCGCTCGCCCTCTATGCCGCGGGCTGCACGGCCGTGCTCGCGCTCGCCTTCACCTGTCTGCTGCGCGAAGCCTGGCTGACCGTCGCCCTGTCGGTCGAGATCCTTGCCCTGGCGTGGATCTGGGACCGGATCCGGGTCGCGGAAGTGAAGGCCATCGCCATGGTCATGGCGGGCGTGGTTCTTGTGCGCCTTGTCGCCAACCCTGCGGTTCTCGATTATCAGGGCGGGGTTGCGGGGCTGTTCGGCTGGGTGATCTATGGCTACGGCCTGCCCGCGGCGGCAATGACCGGGGCCGCGCGTCTTTTCGCACGTGGCGATGGCGGCCACCGTGTTCCGCTGGTGATCCTGTGTGAGATCCTCGCCCTCGGCTTTGCCTTTCTGATGGTGGCGTTGCAGTTGAAACTCTGGACCTCGGGCACCATCCGTCCCGAAGGATGGACCCTGTTCGACTCTGCGGTCCAGTCGGTCTGGTGGATCACCGGGGCGGCGGTGTGCCTGCGGCGTGAGATCACGCAAGACCGCCCCTGGATGCAGTTTGCAGGTGGGCTGCTTCTGCTTGCAGCGGGCCTGCTTGTCGGGGTGGGCCATGTGATCGAAAACAATCCGCTTGTGTCTGGAGAGCCTGTCGGGGGCTTGCCCGTGATCAACCTTCTGGGCCTCGCCTATATCCTGCCCGCTGTGGGCTTTGCGCTCATCGGTTCTCGCCGCGGCTTCGATCTGCCGGACCGTGCGCGACAGGCGTTGCAGGCCGGGGCCGGTATCCTGCTGTTTGTCTATCTCTCGCTGGAAACCCGCCGGACGTTTCGGGGCGCCGACATTTCGCTGACATGGGAAAGCCCGCCGGGCGATGCCGAACTCTATGCCTATTCGGTCGTGTGGATCGCCTTTGCCCTGGTGCTGCTGGCGGTCGGAATATGGCGGGGCTCACAGGCGATGCGCTACGCCTCCCTCGCCGTGCTGATCGTCACGGTCATAAAGGTGTTCCTGTACGACATGTCCGATCTTGCGGGGCTTTACCGCGTGGCCTCCTTCCTTGGCCTCGGCCTGACACTGATCGGAATCGGGCGGGTGTATCGGCGTTTTGTCTTCACATCAGGATCAAGACCGGACCGGCGCGACGACGCGTGATACCCGGCCGCCCGTGCCCACAGAACCAGCGCGCGGTTCACGCAGTTGCAGACGGACGTGCCGCCGGTCATTCCGGCACAATTGCCCAGAGCTCGGCGCCGGCCCACGGGAGGCGGCCCTCGGTCAGTGTCGCACCGTGCCCGCATCACCAAACGTGCGTGTCGCACAGGTGCAAAAGCTTGTTCGGTGCGAGCAAACGGGCCGGAGCGTTCAGCGACCCCGGGGATGGATGCTCGTCCCTTCGGGAAGGGAGGGTTTTGTGGTATTTTCGCTACGTCTGGATCTGCCGCGCCAATCTGTGCGCCCATGTCGCATTCTTCCCGCCCGGTTGCCGCAAGCGTTCTGCGCTGCGGGCGCGAAGCGAAGAAGCATTGTAACCCAGTCAAGGCGCAGGCGTTGCGGCGGGCAGGATCGGCCAAGCAGGAGTCGCCACATGTCGCGAAACACGTCACCATCCCTCAGATTCGATAGCGAGGTATCCGAAATTGTCCTCCTCTCCTTCCCCTCGTGACCTTGTAGAGCGTCGGGCCCCCTACAAGAGCCTTGAAGCGCCGTTCTACAATTCCCCCGACATTCTCAAGCTCGACCTCGACGCGATCTTTGGCACGCACTGGATCTTCGTGGCGGTCGAACCGGAATTGCCGGAGCCTGGCGATTGCGTGACGGTCGAGATCGGCGAGGCCTCCATTCTTCTGCTGCGCGGCGACGATATGGGGATCCGCGGCTTTCACAATGTTTGCCGCCATCGTGGCGCCAGGCTGGTCGACGAGCGCGCGGCCACGATCGGCAACATCGTCTGCCGGTATCACGGCTGGGCCTATAACGAAGACGGGGAGTTGATCCTGGCCGAACATATGGGCGCCGGGTTCGACAAGAGCTGTCACGGGCTCAAACCCGTTCATGTCCGGTCGATTGCGGGGCTGATCTTTATCTGTCTGGCCGAGACTGCCCCCGATGACATCGAAGAGATGGCGCAGGCGATGGAACCCTACCTTGCACCGCACGACCTTGCGAACTGCAAGGTGGCCCACAGCACCGATCTGGTCGAGGAGGGCAACTGGAAACTGACGATGGAGAACAATCGCGAGTGTTATCACTGCGAGGCGAACCATCCCCAACTGACTATTCCCTTGTCCGAATTCGGGTTCGGCTTCTCGCCCGATGAACTGGGTGAGCGCCGTTCCGAAGACGTCAAGGCCTATACCGAGTCCATCGAACGCGATCACAGCCGTTGGGAATCCTGTGGCCTGCCATCGGCCGAGGTGGACCGGCTGTCGAGTGTCACGGGCTTTCGCACGATGCGCCTGCCCTTGATGCGAGAAGGGGAATCCCACACGCTCGACACGCGCGTTGCCTGCAAGAAACTGCTGGGCGACTTCACGGATGCGAAGCTCGGCGGTCTCAGCTTCTGGACCCATCCGAATTCCTGGCACCATTTCATGAGCGATCACATCGTATGCTTCTCGGTGCTGCCGCTTGCGCCGGATCGGACGCTGGTGCGCACCACCTGGCTTGTCCACAAGGACGCGATCGAGGGGCAGCATTACAGCCTCGACAACCTCACACAGGTCTGGCGGATGACCAACCAGCAGGATGCCGACCTCGTGCGTCTGGCGCAGCTTGGCAGCCAGCAACCGGCCTATGAGCCGGGCCCGTATTCACGCTTTACCGAACCGCATGTCGAGGCATTCTGCGATTGGTATATCGGGCGGCTGAAACACCATTTCGCAGACGAAACCCAAGGGATGGCCGCCGAATGACACCTGCTGACTCCCCCGAAAACCAGCGCGACCGCGGCGATACCGACCCCACGATCACCGAGGCGACGCGCGTACCGCTGTGGGATCCGGAACAGGACGACATTCTGGTCTGCCGGCAGGTCCGGCAAGAAACGCATGACGTCAAGACCTTCGTCTTCTCGGCGCGCGAGCCGCGTGCCTTTCGGTTCTATCCGGGGCAGTACATGACCTTCGACTTGCCGGTCGAGGGGATGGTCACGCGCAGCTATACGCTGTCGGGGTCGGCCGCGCGTCCCTATCGCGTCGAGATCACGACCAAGCGCGTGCCCGGCGGCCCGGGCTCCAACTGGCTGCATGACAACATGGCGCCGGGCCGGGAAGTGACCGTCAGCGGCCCCGCAGGCGAATTCACAACCGACGCTACGGCGGAAGAAAAGCTGCTCTTCATCTCCGCGGGCAGCGGCATCACCCCGATCATGTCGATGACGCGGACGGCCTGCGATCTGTCGGAACCTTACGACCTGCATTTCATCCATGCGGCGCGCACACCATCGGATATCATCTTTCACGACGAGCTGCGCTTGCTTGCCACGCAGAACCCCGGGCTGAAGCTTGCCTTCACCTGCGAAACCGCCTTGGCGCATCATGGCTGGTGCGGGTTCACCGGGCGGCTGAACCCCGAGATGCTCCGGCTGATGTCGCCGGACTTCATGGATCGCAAGATCTTTTGCTGCGGGCCAGCGCTTTTCATGGAGGGTGTGCGCGCGCTTCTGCGCGATGTCGGGTTCGACATGCAGCGCTATTTCGAGGAAAGCTTCGATTTCGGCGCCGAGACCGCGGGGACGTTCGACGAACCCTCGGCCGCGCCGGAAGTGAGCGGCCAGACGTTCCGCGTCAGTTTCACCAAAAGCGGCAACGTCGTGGAATGCAGCCCGGGCATGACCGTTCTGTCCGCTGCGCGCGAGGCGGGCTTGCTGCCGATGTATTCCTGCCAGCGCGGGATTTGTGGAACGTGCAAGGCAAAACTCAGTTCGGGATCCGTTGATATGCAGCATGGCGGCGGAATTCGTCAGCGCGAGATCGATCAGGGCAAGATCCTGATCTGCTGTTCGACGCCGGTCTCCGACATCGAGGTCGAACTCTGACGGCTGCTTTCATGGCGTGCGCGTGTGACCCTGAACAGGGCGGTGGGCACGCTTTTCGTAGGACATGAACGGCTGTACTTCTGCGACGCGACTTGGCGCGGATGTCGTGCGTCTGTGCCTGAAGACATCCTGCTGGCATGCCCACGAATAGGGGGATCGGAATAAACGCCACCGTGACGCAGTCTTTCATGGGTCGTGGCGCAAATATCCGATTATTTGGCGGGCTTCGGCGCGATTATGCTGCAAACGCGCTTCAGAGAGTCCCGCCACAAGATGACCCGTTTCAACGCCCTCAGCCTATTGCAGAACGCCCTTACCGGTCACAAGAACTGGACCGAGCAATGGCCCGACAGTCCGCCGAAACCCGAATACGACGTGGTGATCGTGGGTGCCGGGGGGCACGGGCTGGGCGCGGCGTACTATCTGGCCAAGGAGCACGGGATCACCAATGTCGCGGTGATCGACAAGGGCTGGCTTGGCGGGGGTAACACGGGGCGGAACACGACGATCATCCGCTCGAACTATCTCTATGACGAAAGCGCGCGCCTGTTCGATCATGCCGTCGACCTTTGGGAGGGGCTGAGCCAGGAACTCAACTACAACGTCATGTATTCGCGCCGCGGTTGCCTGATGCTGGCGCACAATGTGCATGACGTGCAAAGCTTCAAGCGACATATCCATGCCAACCGCCTGAACGGCGTCGACAACCGTTGGCTGACGCCCGAAGAGTGCAAGGACTACTGCCCGCCGCTGAATATTTCAAAGTCCGCCCGGTACCCGGTGATGGGTGGCGCATTGCAGGAACGCGCGGGCACCGCACGCCATGATGCGGTGGCCTGGGGGTATGCCCGTGGGGCGGCTGCGCGCGGCGTCGATATCATCCAGAACTGCGCGGTGACCGCGATCCGCCGTGGGCCGAACGGGGCCGTGATCGGCGTGGAGACCGAGAAAGGCTTCATCAAGGCCAAGAAGATCGGGGTATCGGCCTCTGGCCACAACAGCATGGTCATGGCGACGGCGGATGTCCGTCTGCCGCTGGAGTCCATGCCGCTGCAGGCCCTAGTGTCGGAACCGGTCAAGCCGATCTTTCCCTGCGTGGTGATGTCGAACGCGGTCCATGCCTATTGCAGCCAGTCCGACAAGGGCGAACTGGTGATCGGTTCAGGCACCGATCAGTATGTCAGCTACTCGCAAAGGGGCGGGCTGCCGCTGATCGAACATACGATCGCGGCGATTTCCGAGGTGTTTCCGATCTTCAACCGCATGCGGATGCTGCGCAAATGGGCGGGCATCACCGACAACACCCCCGACCGGTCGCCGATCATCGGCAAGACGCCTGTCCAGAACCTGTATGTCAACTGCGGCTGGGGCACGGGCGGGTTCAAGGCCACCCCGGGGTCGGCCCATGTCTTCGCCTATACCATCGCCAAGGACGAGCCGCACCCGATCAACGCCCCCTTCACGCTTGAGCGTTTCCGGACTGGCCGTCTCATCGACGAAGCCGCCGCGGCTGCTGTCGCGCACTGATCGGCGCGAAACCAAGAGACGCCTACCGAGGTCATTCCCATGCTTCTGATCCATTGTCCCTATTGCGACGAGACCCTTCCCGAGGTCGAGTTCACCTATGCCGGCGAGGCCCATATCGCGCGCCCGCAGACCCCCTCCGCGCAAAGCGATGAAGAGTGGGAGCGCTTTTTGTTCCTGCGGGCCAACGTGAAGGGACCGCATTTCGAACGCTGGCGGCATTTCCACGGCTGCGGTCGCTATTTCAATGCGGTGCGCGACACGGTCAGCGACCGTTTCCTGACCACCTACAAGGCGGGCGAGCCGCGCCCGGACCTCTCTGCGTTGCTGGAGAAACAGGAATGACGACGTATCGCGTGAACGGCCGGGGACGTGTCGATCCCTCCAAACCCGTGACCTTCACCTTCGATGGCAAGCGTTATGAGGGGCTGATGGGCGATACCGTTGCCTCGGCGCTTCTGGCCAATGGCACGCATCTGATGGGCCGGTCTTTCAAGTATCACCGTCCCCGCGGCGCCATTTCCGCCGGATCGGAAGAGCCCAACGCGCTGATCGGAACGCGCCGCGGACCGGGCCGGTTCGAACCCAACACGCGCGCCACGGTGCAGGAGATCTGGGAGGGTCTGAACACGACCTCTCAGAACAAGTATCCCAGCCTGAAATTCGACATCGGCGCGGTAAACGATGCAGCCTATATGCTGTTTTCGGCCGGGTTCTACTACAAGACCTTCATGTGGCCGGCGAGCTTCTGGCACAAGGTCTATGAGCCGTTCATCCGCTCGGCGGCCGGGCTGGGGGTATCCCCGACCGAGGAAGACCCCGACACCTATGCCTCGCGCAACCTGCATTGCGATGTCCTGATCGTTGGCGCCGGGCCGGCCGGTCTGGCGGCGGCGCGGGCGACGGCGGGCAGGGGGCTGTCGGTGGTTCTGGTCGACGAAAACGCAGAGCCGGGCGGCACGCTGCTGTCCGAACCGCAGGCGATGATCGATGGCAAACCCGCCTGGGACTGGCTGGCGGCGGAGATCGACGCGCTGAAGGCCGCGGGCGTGAAGATCATGACCCGGACGACCGCCATAGGCTACTACCACCAGAACATGATCGGCATGGTGCAAAAGCTGACCGATCATCTTTCCGAACTGCCCGCCGACACGCCGCGTGAACGGCTTTGGCGCGTGCGGGCGAAGCAGGTGGTTCTGGCGCAGGGCGCGCTGGAAAAGCCGCTTGTCTTCCATGGCAACGACCGCCCGGGCATGATGCTGGCGGGGTCCGCGCAGACCTATCTGAACCGATACGGTGTGCGGGTGGGGGACAGGCCCGCGGTCATCACCAGCCATGACAGCGCGTGGTACGCGGCCTTCGATCTGCAGGATGCGGGCGCACGGGTGCAGGCCATCGCGGACACCCGCGCAGAGGTGCGCGCAGATTTGCTGGAGGAGGCCCGCGCGCGCGGCATCCCCACGCGGCTGTCGCACACCGCCACGGGGAGCAAGGGCCGCCTGCGGGTCACGGGCCTGCGCATCAACCCCGTCACGGATGGCAAGGTGGGCGCAGAAGAATGGATCGCCTGCGATTGCGTGCTGATGTCGGGGGGCTGGACGCCGTCCCTGCATCTCTTCTCTCACACCAAGGGCAGTCTCGCCTGGGACGATGACCGCACCACCTTCCTGCCGGACCGGACGCCGGAGGACTGCGTCATCGCGGGTGCGGGCCGCGGCCTTTGGGGGGTCGAAGCTGCGCTGAACGACGGTGCCCTGCGCGGGGGCGAGGTGGCCGACGCGCTGGGACAGCCGGTCGGGGCCGCGTCCTATCGTGTTGCCGACGACCGCATCGGAACCGGTCAGTCCCACAAGGACCTGCCGACCGATCTGAGCCCGGGCCGGGCCAAGGCCTTTGTCGACTACCAGAACGACGTGACGGCCAAGGACCTGCGTCTTGCCGTGCGCGAGGGGATGCGCTCGATCGAGCATGTAAAGCGTTACACGACGAACGGCATGGCGACCGATCAGGGCAAGATGTCGAACATCAACGGCCTGAACATCGCGGCCGATGCGCTTGGCAAGGCGCCGCCTCAGGTGGGACTGACCACGTTCCGCCCGCCCTATACGCCGACGACGTTCGGGGCCTTTGCCGGGTATCACCGCGGCGCGCATTTCGAGGTGGTCCGCAAGACCCAGATCGATGCCTGGGCGGAGGAGCACGGGGCCGTGTTCGAACCCGTCGGCCAGTGGCGCCGGGCCTGGTACTTCCCGAAACCGGGCGAGGACATGGACGCGGCGGTGCGCCGCGAATGCCGCGCCACGCGCGCATCGCTCGGTATCTTCGACGCGTCGACGCTGGGCAAGATCGAGGTGGTCGGCCCCGATGCCGTCGAGTTCATGAACCGGATGTACACCAACCCGTGGACCAAGCTCGCGCCCGGGCGCTGCCGCTATGGCCTGCTTTGTGGCGATGATGGGTTCATCCGCGACGACGGGGTGATCGGGCGCATGGCCGAGGATCGGTTTCATGTCACCACGACGACTGGCGGCGCAGCGCATGTCCTGAACATGATGGAGGATTACCTCCAGACCGAGTGGCTCGAACTGAATGTCTGGCTGACCTCCACGACCGAGCAATGGTCGACCATTGCGCTGAATGGCCCCAACGCCGCCAAACTGCTCGCGCCGCTGGTCGAGGGGGTGGAACTGAACGACGACGCCTTCCCGCACATGTCCTGCACCGAATGCACGGTCGCCGGGATGCCCGCGCGTCTGTTCCGGGTCAGCTTCACCGGCGAGATCGGGTTCGAGGTCAACGTGCCCGCGCCCATGGGCCGGCAGCTTTGGGACACGCTCTGGGAGGCGGGCCAGCACTACGGCATCACCGCCTATGGCACCGAGACGATGCACGTGCTGCGCGCTGAAAAGGGCTATATCATCGTCGGTCAGGATACGGACGGCACCGTCACGCCCTATGACGCGGGCATGGGCTGGGCCGTCGGCAAGAAGAAGCCCGATTTCGTCGGGATGCGCGGCCTTGCGCGGCCCGATCTGGCGGCGTCGGGCCGAAAGCAGCTTGTGGGCCTGCTGACCGAGGATGGCTCCAAGCTGGAAGAGGGGGCGCAGATCGTCTTCGACCCCGATCAGCCGGTGCCGATGACGATGGTGGGCCATGTGACCTCGTCCTACGATACCGGGACCACCGGCCAGCCGATCGCGTTGGCGTTGGTGGCAGGCGGGCAGGGCCGAATGGGCGAGACCGTCCATATCCCGATGCCCGACCGCACAATCGCCGCGAAGATCGTCCCGACGGTCTTCCACGATCCCGAAAACACCCGTCTGAAAATCTGATCGGAGGTCAGAATGCCCAAGACCGTTTCTTCTCTGACACCGTCGGTCGTGGCGGACACATCGGCCGCGCGCGTCTCGGTCTCCGGGATGGCGGGACGCATCTCGTTGCGCGCCCGGGGGGATCTGTCCGCCATCAACTCCGCGCTGGGTCTGGCGCTGCCCGCAAAGATCGGGGGCAGAGCCGCGGCAAACGGGATCGAGGCGGCCTGTCTCGGCCCCGACGAGTGGACCCTGATCCTGCCGATGGAAAGGGTTGCGCCGACGCTCGCGGCGCTGGCCGCGATCTATCCGGATACACCCCACAGCGCGGTTGACATCTCGGGGCGCGAAGTCACCTTCGTCATAGAAGGCGCGCGCGCGGCGGGACTGCTGACCATCGGTTGCGCCCGCGACATCGCATCGATCGGGGTGGGCGAGGCACGGCGCACCTTTTTCGATGGGGCAACCGTGGTGCTTTGGCGCGATGCGGAAGACCGGTTCCGGATGGATGTCTGGAACAGCTTCGCGTCCTTCCTTGCCCGGACGTTCGAGACCGGATGCCGCGAACTGGCCGCCGAAGCCGCCTGACACAAAGGACTGTCCTGATGTTCGATCACCTTCAGACCCAGCGGATTTCCGACAGCGCTGTTGCCGCGGCCATTGCCGCGGAACTCGACCGCCAGCAGATCCAAATCGAACTGATCGCCTCCGAGAACATCGTTTCCCCCGACGTGATGGCGGCGCAAGGCTCGGTGCTGACCAACAAATATGCCGAAGGTTATCCGGGCAAGCGCTACTACGGCGGCTGCGAATTCGTCGACAAGGTGGAGGCGCTGGCCATCGACCGGCTGAAGGCGCTGTTCGGCGCCGGCTATGCCAATGTGCAGCCGCATTCCGGTGCGCAAGCCAATCAGGCGGTGTTTCTTGCCCTGCTGCAACCGGGCGACCGGATCATGGGGATGTCGCTGGCCCATGGCGGGCACCTGACCCATGGCTCTCCCGTGACCGTGTCGGGCAAGTGGTTCGACGTCGTGTCCTACGAGGTCGACACCGAAACCCATCTGATCGACATGGAGAAGGTCCGCACACTGGCGCTTGAGACGCGGCCGAAGCTGATCGTGGCCGGGGCCTCGGCCTATCCGCGCCGGATCGATTTCGAAGGCTTCCGCAGGGTCGCGGATGAGGTGGGCGCCTATCTGATGGTCGACATGGCCCATTATGCCGGGCTGATCGCGGCGGGGCTGTATCCCAATCCGGTGCCCCATGCGCATGTGGTAACCTCGACCACGCACAAAACCCTTCGCGGCCCGCGTGGCGGCGTGATCCTGACCGATGACGAGGCACTGGCGAAAAAGCTCAACTCCGCCGTCTTTCCGGGGAACCAGGGCGGCCCGCTGATGCATGTGATCGCGGCCAAGGCCGTGGCCTTCGGCGAGGCGTTGCAGCCGGAGTTCCGCGACTATACCGCGCGCGTGATCGAGAACGCACAGGCACTGGCCGCGGTGCTGAAGGCGGGTGGCCTCGGCATCGTATCCGGCGGCACCGACAGTCACATGGTTCTGGTCGATCTGCGCCCGAAAGGCGTGACCGGCAAGGTGGCCGAGATCGGGCTGGAACGGGCGGGGCTGACCTGCAACAAGAACGCGATCCCGAACGATCCCGAGAAGCCCTTCGTGACCTCGGGCATCCGGCTTGGGACCCCGGCGGGCACGACGCGCGGCTTCGGCACGGAGGAATTCGATCGGATCGGCGCGCTGATCCTGCGGGTGATCGACGCGCTGGCCGCAACGCCCGAGGGGGACCAACAGGTCGAAGCCGAAGTCCGCGCCGAGATCCGGGCGCTTTGCGCAGCCTTCCCAATTTACGGGTCGTAGATGTTCCTGTCGGTCTTCGACGTCTTCAAGATCGGCATCGGCCCGTCATCGTCGCATACGATGGGGCCGATGCTGGCGGCCGCGCGGTTCCTCGACGCTCTGCGTGGCGGGGTGGACCGGATTCCCGGGGCTGGCGATCTTTACGGTCTGGGGGCCAGCCTGCACGGCTCGCTTGCCTTTACGGGCAAGGGCCACGCCACCGATCGTGCGGTGATCCTGGGCTTTTGCGGGTTGCGGCCTGAAACGCTCGACCCCGACGCGGCCGAAGCGTTGGAGGCGACGGTGCGCCGCGAAGGCATCGTCCGGCCCGACGGGCTGCGCGACTTGCGCTTCGTGCCCGAGACGGACTTGGTTTTCGATTATGGCCCACCCTTGCCGGGGCATGCGAACGGCCTGATCCTGTGGGCCTGTGACCGCGCTGGAAACACCTATCACCGGCAGACCTATTACTCGGTCGGCGGTGGTTTCGTGCTGACCGAGGCCGAACTGCAGGCGCAGCAGCAGGCCCAACCGGACCTGCACGCGGAAAAGGCCGCGCATGCCTTTCCCTATCCGTTCGGCTCGGCGCAGGAAATGCTGGAGATGGGTGCCCGCGCCGGGCTCTCCATCGCCGCGATGAAGCGCGCCAATGAAACCGTGTTGCATGGCCGCGCCCTGGACACGCGGATCGACGCGATCCTGCAGGCGATGGACGACTGCCTGAACCGCGGGCTGGCGCAAGAGGGGGTGTTGCCCGGCGGTCTGAATGTGCGGCGGCGGGCCAAGGCGATCCACGATCAGCTTGTCGCCGAACAGGGGCGCAACCTTGCCCAGCCGCATCAGGCCAATGACTGGATGAGCGTCTATGCCATCGCGGTGAACGAGGAAAACGCCGCGGGCGGGCGTGTGGTCACCGCCCCCACCAACGGGGCGGCGGGCGTGGTTCCGGCGGTTCTGCGCTATTACCGGCAACACTGCATCGGTGCCACGCAAGCGGGGTGCCGCGATCTGTTGCTGGTGGCCGCCGCTATTGGCGGGCTGATCAAGCACAACGCCTCGATCTCCGGGGCCGAGGTCGGCTGCCAGGGCGAGGTCGGCTCTGCCGCGGCCATGGCGGCGGCGGGGCTGTGCGCAGCCCTTGGCGGCACGAATGCGCAGGTGGAAAACGCCGCCGAGATCGCGCTGGAACATCATCTGGGCATGACCTGTGACCCGGCCGGCGGTTTGGTTCAGGTGCCCTGTATCGAGCGCAACGCGCTTGGGGCGATAAAGGCCGTTTCTGCCGCGTCGCTGGCGCTGCGCGGGGATGGCCAGCATTTCATGCCGCTGGACAACTGCATCAAGGTGATGCGCGACACCGGCCATGACATGGACCTGAAATACAAGGAAACCTCGACAGGGGGGATCGCCGTAAATCTGCCGGAGTGCTGACGAACCTTACGTAGCCAAAAACAAGACGCGCAGGTTCTTGCCTGCGCGTCTTGTTGTTTTGGCACTCATGAGTCGGTCCTGAACAACCCCCAAGCCTCTGATTTGGCTGGCTGAGAGGGCGTTCGAGCTATTTCTGAACTGCAGGGTTTGCTACGATTCTGGTCAGAACCCTGCAATCCCGGATGCCCCATGAAGCCGAAGTCCCGCGCTCCCGAACAGGACGATCTGCTGCGCCCGCGGCTCACCGCGATGATCGACATGCGCCACGAGCTCGTGCGGCTCGAGGCGCTCATCGACTGGGCATTCTTCGAGCGCGAATGGGCCGGGTTCTTCCCCTCGCACACGGGCCGGCCGGCGACCTCGCCGCGGATTGTGGCCGGGCTGCTGTACCTCCAGCCCGCCTACGGGCTGTCGGACGAGGCCGTGGTCGCCCGCTGGGTCGAGAACCCCTACTACCAGCATTTCTGCGGAGAGACGTTCTTTCAGCACCGGCCCCCGATCGACCCGTCCTCGCTCACGCGCTGGCGCGGGCGGATCGGGGAAGAGGGCGTCGAATGGCTGCTGACCAAGACGATCGAGGCGGGGCGCGAGGCTGGCGTGATCCGCGAGCGCTCCGCCGAGGCGGTGATCGTGGACACCACGGTCATGGAAAAGGCCATCGCCCACCCCACCGACGCGCGGCTCTACGAGAAGGCGCGCCTGCGCCTGGTGAAGCTCGCCCGCGAGGCCGAGCTCGCCCTGCGCCAGAGCTACGCCCGCCTCGCGCCGCGGCTGGCGGGCCAGGTCGGGCGCTACGTGTGGAACGGCATGCAAAATTGACCCCCATCTTGGGGTGATCGGCATCCAAAAGTGACCCCCCTGATAATTCTGATCAGAAGCTTCCTCAAAAGCATGAGGGAGCAGTCAGGTGATGTTGGTTGTGGAGAGCAAGCCGGTGGGCGCCACTGGTTCGAGCCCACCCGGCGCGCGCGAAGATCAGGCGGGCGCATTTCGTTGAAGGCAAGTCGATCAAGCAGATCTGCCGTGAGTTGCGGGTGTCTCGGAACACGGTGCGCAAAGTCATCAGATCGGGGGCAACCGGGTTTACCTATGATCGCACGACGCAGCCCCGACCGAAGATCGACCCCTGGCGATCGGATCTGGACGAACTTCTGGCCGAGAATGCGCGCCGACCGAAGCGCGAACGGCTGACGCTGATCCGGATCTACGAGGAACTGCGCAACCGAGGCTATGACGGCAGCTATGACGCCGTGCGCCGATATGCGTCCAGTTGGACGAAGGCGACACAGGAGGCGTCGGCAAGCGCTTATGTGCCGCTGAGCTTCGATCCGGGCGAGGCCTACCAGTTCGACTGGAGCCATGAGATCGTGATCCTTGATGGCGTGACCGTAACGGTCAAGGTGGCCCATGTCCGCCTGTGTCACAGCCGGATGCCGTTCGTGCGGGCCTATCCCAGAGAGACCCAGGAGATGGTGTTCGACGCGCATGACAGCGCGTTCGCCTTCTTCGGCGGCGCCTGCGCGCGGGGCATCTACGACAGCGAGACCTTGTTCGCCATTGGTTCAAGAACAATGGTCGAGCGAAGACAGCCGTGGACACGATCTTTGTCGGCAAGGATCGGGCCTATAATCGCCGTTTCCAGCAGATGTGCGGGCATTACCTCGTCGAGCCGCCGTCCACTGGGCTTGAACCAATGGCGCCTCAATGAACGGCCCTGCACCCCGGCGTCGGGTTGGGAGAAGGGCCAGGTCGAGAACCAGGTGGGTGTGCTCCGGCGGCGGTTCTTCGTGCCGCGGCCGAAGTTCAAATCCTTTGCCGAGTTGAACGCCTGGCTTGAGAACCGATGCATCGCCTATGCCAAGGCGAACCGACACCCCGACAATCCGGACAAGACGATCTGGGAAGTGTTCGAAGAGGAACGGTCGAGCCTGGTGCCCTATGTCGGTGCGTTCGATGGATTCCACGCCGTCCCGGCCGCGGTATCCAAGTCCGGGGCTCCGCCCGTTCAGGGCTGAATTGGTCCACCGGACCAATTCCGAGACACCCTTCACCCTGCCTCGTGCGGTTCGACAAGAACCGCTACTCGGTCGATGCCCGCGCGGTCGGGCGGCCCGTCGAGATCCGCGCCTATGCCGATCGCCTGGAATGCTGGCAGGACGGTCAGGTCGTGGGGCGGCATGAACGGACTTTCGGTCGCGGCAAGACGATCTACGATCCACTCCATTACATCCCGGTTCTGGCGCGCAAGCCAGGCGCCTTGCGCAGTGAGCCATTGTGTCGCCATGTGTTCGAGACCAATGGCGAACGCGCCCTTCAAGGACTGGGACCTGCCGCCAGCCCTGCGCCGTGTGCAGCGCAAGCTCGAACGTCAGCCCGGCGGCGACCGGCAAATGGTCGATATCCTCGGTGCCGTGCTCACCGATGGGCTGGAAGCTGTCGAAGCCGCCTGCGCCGAGGCCCTGTCTCACAATGTCCACTCCGCAGGGGTGGTGCTGAACAGCCTGGCCCGTCACCGCGAACCGCCACCGCCGCTGACAATCACGACGCCGGATGCGCTGAAGCTGGCCTGCGAGCCTGCCGCCAATTGCGATCGCTATGACAGTCTCAGGAGAACAACGAATGGAACGATCACAGGTGCTGGCCGCCATGGGCCAACTGAAGCTTTACGGCATGAGGACAGCCTACGACGAGATCATCGCCGTCGCGCCGGAGGCACGCTTCCAGCGTGACGGTCAAGCGACAGCACGAGCCGCATCAGATCATTGGCGACCTCCTGACCGCCGAGATCAGTGAGAGCGAGCCATTGAGCGCCATTGGTTCAAGAACAATGGCGAGCGCGCGCTCGATCAAATACCAGATGACCATCGCCAAGCTGCCGCTGGCCAAGGAAATCGACGAGTTCGACTTCGAGACCGCCGAGGTCAACGAGACCCTGATCCGTGATCTCGCCGCCGGAGACTTCCTCGATCATCAACGCAACCTCGTGCTGATCGGCGGCACCGGCACAGGAAAGACCCATCTCGCGGTCGGCATTGCACGCGCCTGTATCCGACGCGGCCGCCGGGGCCGGTTCTTCAACGTCGTCGATCTGGTGAACAAGCTCGACGCCGAAGCCCGGGCCGAACGACAGGGCCGGACAGCGGACCTGATCTCTCGTCTGGACTTGTTCGCCATCGGTCTCGAACGCATGGCGACGCGATGGCTCACTCCTGGACGAACTCGGCTATCTCCCCTTCGCCCAGACCGGCGGCCAGCTCCTGTTCCACCTGATCAGCAAGCTCTACGAGCGGACCTCGATCATCGTGACAACCAACCTCGCGTTCGGCGAATGGCCCACCGTCTTCGGCGACGCGAAGATGACCACCGCTCTGCTCGACCGCCTGACCCACCACTGCGAGATCGTCGAGACCGGAAACGAAAGCTGGCGCTTCAAGAACCGAGCATAGCGAAATGGCCCACCACGCTGGCCCGCCGCCGCTGCGTTACATGGGGACTACGCAGCGCCGGGCCAGCTCAGCTCCAAGGGGGTCAATTTTCGGCGCCGATAGGGGGTCACGATCCAATGCCGATTGACACTCATGACCGTGATATCGTCGGCCAGCGCGGGCAGGGCAAAGCCGCCAAGCGCCGTGGTGAGGGCAAGAAGGGTCTGTCGTTTCACTAGTCTCTCCATTCTCTCGTTAAGGAGGGCAGATCGGGAATGTCCCGGCCGTGCAGGTCCGGGGCGTTCGGCGCGGTTCTCAGACAAGGTCGAGCGCGCGTGCATCGAGCGGATTCCACCCGATGCGGATATGCTGGCCCTGGGTCAGTTGCATCTGGTCGATGGTGTTGCGGCACTTGACGATGAAGTCGTCGGAGCCGGCAACGCGCATGCGGGTACGCAGGATGTCGCCCATATAGATGACTTCCAGCACCTCGGCGTCGACCGTATGGGCCCCGGCCGGGATCGCGTCGGGGCGGAATTCCACACGTTCGGGGCGGATCGACACCAGGGTCTTTTCACCCTTGGCGCGGATATTCACCGAGGTCGCGTCGATCACCTCGCCATCATGCAGCCGGACCAGCGCGCGATCGCCGTTCAACTCTTCGATCACGCCGGGCAGCTTGTTGTTTTCACCGATGAAACCGGCCACGAAACTGTTCTGCGGGCGTTCGTAAAGCTCTGCGGGCGGGGCAAGCTGTTGAATGCGTCCGTCATTGAACACCGCGACGCGATCCGACATGGTCAGCGCCTCGCCCTGGTCGTGGGTGACGTAGACGACCGTGATGCCAAGCGTTTCGTGCAGGTGCTTGATCTCGAACTGCATATGCTCGCGCAACTGCTTGTCGAGCGCGCCAAGCGGTTCGTCCATCAGCACCAGCTTGGGGTCGAAGACCAGCGCGCGTGCCAGAGCGACCCGTTGCTGCTGACCGCCCGAAAGCTGTGCCGGGCGGCGATTGGCAAAGCCGCGCATCTGCACCATGTCGAGCGCCCGCACGATCTTGTCTTCGCGGTCGCTTTTGCCCATGCCGCGGACTTCCAGCGGAAAGGACAGGTTCTCGCCCACGGTCATATGCGGGAAGAGGGCATAGTTCTGAAACACCATGCCGATCCCGCGTTTGTCCGGCGGCACCTGGTTGATCGGGCGCCCGTCGAGCCGGATTTCGCCATGGGTCGCGGTCTCGAACCCGGCCAGCATCATCAGGCAGGTGGTCTTGCCGCTGCCCGACGGCCCAAGCATGGTCAGAAACTCACCCTTGGAAAGCTGAAGATTGAGGTCTTTTACAACGAGCGTCTCGCCATCGTAGCTCTTCTGCACGTGTTCGAAGGACACGAACGCATCGCCTTGCCTTGCCTCAATCACCCGATCTCTCCCGCGTTTCCTGTCACCCCGTCGCGTCACCGTTCGGCACCGGACGAGATTGATAATTCGCGGACTAATGAGAGTTCGGGGGCCTTCCCGGCAGTATATATGCGCCCAAACCGTAGAAGTTTTGCGCCACTGCGCACATTGCTCGGGCAGTTGTTATTGGGATGCTTAGGGTTTGTGCAAGGCGGCCTGGCGGCGGTCTAATTGCGCGGCAATTTGCGACAGCATTTCAGTCGTCAGGCGTGGCCGACCCACGATAGGCCTGCGGTGTATCACCGAACTGGCGTCGGAACATGCGACTCAAATGCGATGAATCGCAAAATCCGCAATCCACCGCGATCTGGGCGATCGATTTCTGGCTTTTCCGGATCAGGTGTCGCGCCAGTTCAAGCCGCATGTTGAGAAAGGCCGCCTGCGGCGAGGTGTTGAGCGCCAGGCGAAAATGGCGTTCGATCTGACGCTTGCTGTGGCCCATCCGCTGCGCGATTTCCTGCATGGTGATTGTCGTGTCGATATGCTGCTGCATGATCAGCAGGGCACGCTGGACGATTGGATCCTGCGTTTTCAGATCCAGCGGAATGCCGGGTTGCGGTTTCTCGGCCTGCAAGGCGTCGTCGATGATCATGATATGCAGGCTCTTGCTGGCTTGGGCGCGCCCGACATGCTTGTCGACGAGATAGGCCGCCAGATGCGCCGAACTCGCGCCGCCGGAACAGGTCAGACGGTCACGGTCGACCACGAAGATCTGGTCGGCGACCGGGTCGAGCCCGTCGAACTGTTCCAGGAAATCGGAATGGTGGAACCAGCTGACACAGCATCTGTATCCGTCCATCAGCCCGGCGCGGTGCAAGAAGAACGCGCCCGTGCAGACACCGATCAGCGGAACGCCGGCCTCTGCCGCATTCTGCAGGAACCGATGATAGGCCGGACCAAGTGCGGGCGTTTCATCCATCAGGCCGCCGACCACAACGATATAGTCGAACCGCCTAGGATCGCCCAGCCGCTCCTTGGGCTGGATCGTCACTCCGCTGCTGGAGGGGACCGGATCCATCGTGTCCGACAGGACCGTCCATGTGCACAGGATCGGTCGGCTTCGGTCGCCCTCATCGGCCGCGAGCCGCAGAACATCCACGAAATTGGCAAAGGCACACAGCGTGAACCGCCGGGCGAGAATGAAGCCGACCGTCAGCCGCGGACCCTCGGCCCTTGGTTTCATCGCGCGCAGCGGGGTCGCCCGCGGCTTTCCGGCTTGTGACGGGTCGAACTTCGCAGTCATCGCCTACCTTGACATGAAATAGAAATAAGAAGCGTCGTAGCGATAATCCCGTTTTGACGCAAACATTCTGTCTATCGGCGCAAAAATTGTCAGCTTGTACGCCGTGCCGACGGAAATCGGATGCGCTGTCTAAGGGCGTGTTCATGTCCAAAGATCCGCGCATATCGCACAGCCTGCGCCATCACGCGTGGGCGTCAGACCGTCCGGAACCCCGTTTCCGGGGCGGGCGAGGAAAGCCGGGCCCCGCGATGGCCCCCAGAAAGACCCGGGGCAGTGCCCCGCAAGAGTGAGGGACCGCGATGCCGACAACAGACGTGCCAGACAGTATCATCTTCTTTCAGACGTTGTCTCGCGCCCCCGGTCGGACCTGCGCCCTTGATCAGGGCACCCGAGCATGAGCGATACTTCCTACATCTTGCGCATTGCCTGCGACGACCGTCCCTGCATCGTGTCCACCGTGACCACGGCGTTGGCCTCACGGAACGCCAATATCATCGAATCCAACCAGTTCTGGGATCGGCAGACGAACAAGTTCTTCCTGCGGCTTGCGTTCAGGGCGCCAGAAGACCTTGACAAGGCGGCTGTGGAACTTGCCCTCAAGCCCGCCGTCGAACGCTTTTCCATGAAACTGGGGATAGAGGACATGGACCGGCGCCCGAAGATCATCATCATGGTGTCGAAGTTCGATCACGCATTGCTGCATCTTCTGTACCAGATCAAGGTGGGCTGGCTGGATGCCGAGGTTGCGGCGATCGTCTCCAACCACGAAGATGCCCGCAAGATCGCAGAGCAGGAGGGCATCCCATTCCACCACTGGCCTGTGACAAAGGAAAACAAGGCCGAGCAGGAGGCGAAACTGGTCGATCTGGTCAAGGAGACGAAGGCCGAACTGGTGGTCCTTGCCCGATATATGCAGGTCCTGACCAATGAGTTGTCGACCATGCTCTACGGCATGATCATCAACATTCACCACTCGTTCCTGCCGTCCTTCAAGGGCGCAAAGCCCTATCATCAGGCGCATGAACGGGGGGTGAAGCTGATCGGGGCGACCGCGCACTACGTGACCCCCGACCTGGACGAAGGCCCGATCATCGAACAGGAAACCGAACGGGTGACCCATGCCATGTCCGCCGACGATTTCGTCGCGACCGGGCGGGATATCGAGTCGCGTGTGCTGGCCCGTGCCGTCAAATACCATCTCGAAGGACGGGTGATGCTCAACGATCACCGCACCGTTGTGTTCAACCCGTGATACAGAAGTCACCTATCCCGGTGCGCCGCGCGCCCGGGTGTCCCGCAAGGAAGGAATGAGAGTCATGTCCGCATTTCCGGAAAAGGCCAAGGTCGTCATCGTCGGTCTTGGCGGGATCGTCGGCGCCTCGGTCGCCCATCACCTGATCGAAAATGGCTGGGACGACATCGTCGGCATCGACAAGTCGGGCATTCCCACCGATATCGGCTCCACCGCCCATGCGTCGGACTTCTGCTATGCGACCAGCCATGACCTGCTGTCCTGCTGGACGACCATGTACTCGATGGATTTCTACGAGAAGATGGGCCATTACAGCCGCATCGGCGGTCTGGAAGTGGCCCGCGTGGGCGATGACGAACGCATGGCCGAACTGCGCCGCCGGGTGGATTCGGGTCGGGCCTTTGGCACCAATGTCCGGATCATCAGCGCCGCCGAGGCCAAGGAAAAGTTCCCGCTTCTTGAGGAAGACCAGATCCAGGGCGCGATGTGGGACCCGGACGCCGGGCTTGTCGTGCCCCGCTCGCAGACCGTCGCGGGCAAGCTGGTCGATGCCGCCGAGAAGGCCGGCAAGCTGCGTGCCTTTGCCAACACCCCGGCACTGGATCTGATCTCTGAAAACGGGAGCGTCACGGGCGTGAAAACCCATCGCGGCACGATCATGGCCGATCATGTCGTGGTCTGCGCCGGGCTTTGGGGGCGTTTGATCGCGGACATGGCCGGCGAAGACCTGCCGGTTATGCCGGTCGACCATCCGCTGACCTTTTTCGGCCCGTATACCGAGTTCGAAGGCACCGGTCTTGAAATCGGGCGACCGCTGCTGCGCGATCAGGGCAATTCGGCCTATCTGCGCGACACGGGCGATCCCAAGACGACCGAGGGCGGCCAGATCGAGTGGGGCTACTACTACGAGAAAGAGCCGCGCATGGTGCATCCGCGCGACATTCTCGAAAAGGGCCAGGCGCGGCTTGGGCCGTCGATGCGCGACCTTGTGCTTGAGGACGTGATCGAACCGCTGGAACGCGCGATGGAGTTGACCCCGATCCTTGGGGAACTGGGCTTCAACGAAAGTCATTCCTTCAACGGCCTTCTGCAGACCACCACCGATGGCGGCCCGTCGATGGGCGAAAGCCGCAAGCTGCGTGGCCTGTGGTATGCCGTGGCGATCTGGGTCAAGGACGGCCCGGGCATGGGCAAGCTGATCGCCGACTGGATGACCTATGGCCGGACAGAGATCGACCATCACGGCATCGACTATGCGCGGTTCAATGACTTCCAGTTGGAAGAGAAGTTCATCGAGGACCGCTGCTGGGAAACCGCCAAGAAGATCTATAACCCCCCGGTCCATCCGCGAGAGCCGTTCTCCAAGGGCCGCGGCATCCGCCGTTCGCCATTCTACGACCGAGAGGTCGAGCTTGGCGGCTATTTCATGGAACTTGGCGGATGGGAACGCGCCCACGGCTACGCCGCCAACGAGCACCTGCTGGAGAAATACGCCGACCAGGTGCCGCTGCGCGAGAACGAGTGGGACAACCGCCATTTCTGGCGCGTCTCCAATGCCGAGCAGCTTGAGATGAGCGCCGATTGCGGGATCATCAACCTTTCGCATTTCCACATCACGGATATCGAGGGGCCGGATCACGTCGCGCTGATGGAGTGGCTTTGCGCCGCGAAGATCGGCGGAGACGGCACTGTCGGCAAGGGCATCTATACCCACATGCTGGACGACGAGGGCAATGTCCGCGCCGATTTCACCGTGTTCCGGATGGAGGATCGCTGCCGTCTGGTGAACGGGGCAGATGCGGGCCCGCGCGACCTGACCTACATGCGCCGGGTGGCGCAGGACAGGGGGCTGGACGTCACCATCACCGACGTGACCGAAGATTACACGACTATCGGCATCTGGGGGCCGAACGCCCGCGAAAACCTGAAGAAGATCGTCGCGGACCCGGATGCGCTGGACAAGGAGAACTTCCCCTTCGCCGCGATCCGCCCGGTGGAGATTGCTGGCAAGACCGTGACCGCCTTCCGCATCTCCTATGTCGGTGAGCAGGGGTGGGAGCTTCACATGCGCTATGAAGATGGTCTTGCGGTTTGGGACGCGTTGCGCGCGGCGGGCGTGATGGCCGTGGGTGTGGAAACCTACGCCAACTCCCGCCGGTTGGAAAAATCCCTGCGCTTGCAGAACGCAGACCTTCACACCCAGTACAACCTTTACGAGGCAGACCTCGCCCGGCCGAAGGTCAAGGAGGCGGACTTCCGCGGGAAGGACAAGCATCTGGAGTATCGCGCCCGCGACCACCAGCCGGCGATGCTGTGCACCCTTGTCATGACCGACAATGTCGACAGTACGGGCGTCGCGCGCTACCCGGTCGGCACGCTGCCGGTGCTGGACCCTGAGACGGGCGAGACCCTGATCGACGCGCTCGGCCGCCGTTCCTACGCAACCTCCATCGCCTTTGGCCCGAGCATCGGCAAGAACATCGCGCTGGCCTACCTGCCTTGGGACTACTGCCAGCAAGGACGCAAGCTGAACGTGACCTATTTCGATGAGGTCTATGAGGTGGAAGTGGCCGGCATCGGCTATGCCCCGCTGTACGATCCGGAGAACCTGAAACCGCGCAGTTGAGCAGACGTGTCCCTATCCCCTGATGAGCTGATCTGCTAAGGCCGTCAGGGGGCTCTATAACGCTATTGTCGAAGGGCGCCGTCCGGGTGCGGCGCGCGACCGAAGCAAGGTCGACAGACTTGCGGAAGGTCGCGGCCCGGAACCAGCGATGGCCGGGCCCGCGTCGTTCACGCCTTGGCGGTTGCCTAGGTCTGGAACTCGTCAAGCGGGTCGTTTAGGGCGAGCGCATCGGCAAAGCTCAGCGCGCCTTGACCGCACAGGCGGCCAGGACGGTCTTATCGCCGAGTTTGACATCGCGTATGACGCCCATCGTCATCGCGATGTGTCGTCTTTCCGAAAGGTCGACTGGGTCGCCCCTTTGACGATGTGCTGTGTCCCGTCCTACAGGGACTGTCGTCTCGCCCCCGGCCAGAACCCGCGCCTTTCTGACCATTCGCGCTATCATGGCTTTGGTGCACCTTTCGCCTGAACCATCCATGAGTATCTGCGAACTCGCTGCTGAAGAACTTGAAGCCGCATCGTCGCGATAGAAAACCGTTCCTCGTGAGCAACGATGGAGCAAGACAAGCAGGGTCGGGCGCGGCCCGGGCTGTTCGCCCGGGCCAGCTTGGGGACGATGTTCTGAAAGGTTTCGACCGTCGGCGCTGTCCTGTGCGTTTTCACCAGCCTCCTGAACAGAGAGCCCGCCATATCCGCCAGTCTGTCCGAAATTTATTTTTCTCGCGCAGGGGGCCGCCCCATCCGACCGCGCCTCACTCCACCGTTACGGATTTTGCGAGGTTGCGTGGCTGATCCACGTCGGTGCCTTTTGCAACGGCGGTGTGATAGGCCAGAAGTTGGGCGGGCAGGGCGTAGAGGATCGGGGCGAACAGGTCGGGCGTTTCGGGCATGACGATGGTGTGCCAGACATGCCCGGCGGATTCAGACGCGCCGCGTCCGTCGGTGATCAGCAGCACCTTGCCGCCGCGGGCCAAGACCTCTTGCATATTCGACACCGACTTGTCGAACAACCGGTCATGGGGTGCCATGACGATCACCGGCACGGTGGGATCGACCAGCGCGATGGGGCCGTGCTTCAACTCGCCGCTGGCATAGCCTTCGGCATGGATATAGCTGATCTCTTTCAGCTTCAGCGCCCCTTCCAACGCCAGCGGGAACATCGACCCACGGCCAAGGAACAGGACATCCTCGGCCTCGGCCAGGTCGCGGGCGATATCCTCGATCTGGTCGTGCAGGGCCATCGCGGCGTTCAGCCGTCCGGGCACGCGCAGCAGGGCGTTCAGATGGCCGGCAAGGGCCTTTTCGTCGATCTTCTGCCGTTGGCGGCGGCCTCCAGCGCGCAGAGCGCCAGCACGGCAAGCTGACAGGTGAACGCCTTGGTCGAAGCAACGCCGATTTCCGCACCGGCACGGATCGGCAGCGACAGGTCGCTTTCCCGTGCGATCGAGGATTCCGTGACATTGACGACCGCGACGATCCGGTCGGCGCGGCCCTTGCAATAGCGCAGCGCAGCCAGCGTATCCGCGGTTTCGCCCGACTGGCTGACGAAGATTGCCAGTGTGCCGTCGGGGATCGGCGGTTCGCGGTAGCGGAATTCCGACGCGATATCGACATCCACCGGAAGGCCGGAAAGCTCCTCGAACCAGTATTTCGCGGTCAGACAGGCCAGATAGGCCGTGCCGCAGGCCACCATCGTGATCCGGTTGACGCCGGTGAAATCGATCCCGCCCTCGGGCAGAACGATCCGGCGTTCGTCCTGGGCCAGGTAATAGCGGATCGCCTCGCCCAGAACGGTGGGCTGTTCGGCGATCTCCTTGGCCATGAAATGCTTGTAGCCGCCCTTTTCCACGCGGCTGGCATCGATTTCGATGGTCTTGGTTTCGCGCGTGGCGGGCTGGCCGTCGATGTCGAAGATCTCGACGCCGGCGCGGGTGACGACGGCGCGGTCGCCCTCCTCAAGATAGGTGATCCGGTTGGTCAGGGGGGCCAGCGCGATCGCGTCGGAGCCGACGAACATCTCCCCGTCGCCATGGCCGATGGCCAGCGGGCTGCCCTTGCGCGCGGCGATCATCAGATCGCTCTCGCCCTCGAACAGGAACAAAAGCGCAAAAGCCCCGTCCAGCCGGGCGAGCGTGCGCTCGGCGGCCTCTTGCGGGGAGGCGCCGTCGTTCAGGTAAGCCTCGGCCAGCTTGGCGATGGTTTCCGTATCGGTGTCGCTTTCGAAGCCCTCGCCATCGGCGTCGAGTTCTTCGCGCAGCGCGCGGTAATTCTCGATGATGCCGTTATGGACGACGGCGACCGGCCCGGCCTTGTGCGGATGGGCATTAGCGACCGACGGCGCGCCATGGGTGGCCCAGCGGGTATGGCCGATACCGGCCTTGCCCGGCAGCGGATCGTGGACCAAGAGGTCGGAGAGGTTGACCAGCTTGCCGACCGCGCGGCGGCGGTCCAGCCGGCCGTCATTGACCGTCGCGATGCCGGCGCTGTCGTAACCCCGGTATTCCAGACGCTTCAGCGCCTCGACAAGAATGGGAGAAACCTCGTGATCCCCAAGTACGCCGACAATTCCGCACATCTGCTCAAATCCCTTTCCGCTTGGCCTTTTCCGCGCGCAGCCTGTCCATCAGCTTGCGCGCAAGGCCCGCCTTGTTCTCCTGCCGGGCGCGGCCGAGTGCCAGCGCCCCGTCCGGCACGTTGCCGGTGATGACCGATCCCGAGGCGGTCATCGCGTCTTCGCCCACGCGCACCGGGGCCACCAGCATGGTGTCCGACCCGATGAAGGCGCGGGCGCCGATCTCGGTCCGGTGCTTGAAGACGCCGTCATAATTGCAGGTCACGGTGCCGGCCCCGATATTGGCCGCGGCCCCGATGGTGGCATCGCCGATATAGGTCAGGTGGTTGATCTTGGCGCCTTCGGCCACCTGCGCGTTCTTGACTTCGACGAAATTGCCGACGCGCACGTTTTCGGACAGCTCCGCCCCCGGGCGCAGGCGCGCAAAGGGGCCGACCACCGCGCCGCGGCTGACATGGCACCCCTCCAGATGGCTGAAGGCGCGGATATGGGCGCCGGATTCAACCGTGACGCCAGGCCCGAAAATGACGTTGGGTTCCACCACGCTGTCGCGGCCAATGACTGTGTCAAAGGCGAAGAAAACGGTTTCTGGCGCGGTCAACGTCACGCCGTTGTCAAGCGCATCTGCCCGGGCGCGGGCCTGAAACGCGGCTTCGGCGCAGGCCAGATCGGCGCGGGAGTTGACGCCCAGCGTTTCATCCTCGTCACAGATAACAACGCCGGCGGACAGACCGCGGGCGCGGGCCAGCCCCACCACATCAGTCAGGTAGTATTCGCCCGAGGCGTTTTCGTTGTCGATTTCCGAGATCAGGTCGAACAGCAGCGTGGCTTCGGCCGCGATCACGCCGGAATTGCACAGGCCGATGGCGCGTTCGGCCTCTCCGGCGTCCTTGTATTCGACGATGCGGTCCAGTTCGTCGCCGTTCATCACCAGCCGGCCATAGCGGCCCGGATCGGCAGGCTCAAACCCCAGCACGACAACCGCGTGGGATTTGCGCGCCTCGGCCATCGCCGCGATGGTCTCTGGCCGGATGAAGGGGGTGTCGCCATAAAGCACGATCACGTCACCCTCGAACCCGTCGAGCGGGGGCTTGGCCTGTGCGACCGCGTGGGCAGTGCCCAGTTGTTCTTCTTGCAGCACGACATCGACATCGGGGTCGATGTCCAGCACCGCGCCGCGCACCTCGTCCACGCCATGCCCGGCCACGACAACGGTGCGGGCGGGCGACAGCACCGCGCCAGACCGCATCGCATGTTCGAGCAGAGCGGCCCCTGCAACCTCGTGCAGGACCTTCGGCTTTTCCGATTTCATCCGGGTGCCCTGACCGGCGGCCAGGATGATCAAGGCTGTGGACATCGGGGCGCCTCTTTTCTTTCGACCGCAATCCTTTTATCGCGGTGCTGCCGTTTCGCAACCGCTAGCAGTATTTATCCTTGCTTGCCATGCGTCCGGGGCGGCGGTGTTTCGCGCGGGGGTGAGCAATGCGAACGGTTATCTTCGATCTCGACGGCACATTGGCCGATACCAGCGGCGACCTGATCGCCGCCGCCAATGCCTGTTTCCAGGCGCTGGGGCAGGGGGCGCCGCTGGACCCGGTGGCCGATGCCGCGACGGCGTTCCTTGGCGGGCGGGCCATGCTGCGCCTGGGGTTCGAGCGTCTGGGGCATGATGCGGTCGAAGAGGCGGTGACAGCGCAATTTCCGCTGTTCCTAGATCACTATGCCCGCGATATCGACCGTCGGACCCGGATGTATCCCGGCGCCGTCGACGCGGTGACGCGGCTCAGGGCCGATGGCTATGCGGTGGGGATCTGCACCAACAAGCCCGAGGGTCTGGCCGAACCCCTGTTACAGCGGCTTGGCGTTCGGGACCTGTTCCAGTCGCTGGTCGGGGCCGACACGCTGCCGGTGCGCAAACCCGACCCCGCCCCCTATCGCGCGGCGGTGGACCGGGCGGGGGGCAATATCGCCCGCTCGGTGTTGATCGGCGACAGCGCCACGGACCGCGACACCGCCCGGGCTGCGGGCGTGCCTTGCGTTCTGGTCACCTTCGGCCCGGCGGCGGACCAGATGCCGGGGCTGGAGCCCGAGGCGCTGCTGCCGCATTACGACGACCTCGCTGCGCTGGTCGAACGTCTGATCCCGGCGGTGTGACCGATGACAGAGCGGTTTACCGGCAGTTTCACCCAGCAGGAATCGATCCCGGACGAGGCCATCGCGGCGGCGGTTGAGGTCATGCGCCACGGCCGCCTGCACCGCTATAACGTCGCCCCCGGTGAGGTGGCAGAGACCGCGCGACTGGAGGAGGAGTTCGCGGCCTTTACCGGCGCGCGGTATTGTCTGGCCGTGGCCTCGGGCGGATATGCGCTGGCCTGCGCCTTGCGGGCCGTCGGGGTCGGGCCGGGCGACAGGGTTTTGACCAACGCCTTCACGCTGGCCCCCGTGCCCGGTGCGATTGCCAGTGTCGGCGCGCAGCCGGTCTTCGTCGAGGTGACGGAGGATCTGGTGATCGATCTCGACCATCTGGCCTTGCGGATCGGCGAAAACGGGGCGCGGGTCCTGATGCTCAGCCACATGCGCGGGCATATCTGCGACATGGGGCGGTTGATGGAGGTCTGCGACGGCGCGGGTGTCACGGTGATCGAGGATTGCGCCCACACGATGGGGGCCGCGTGGGACGGCACGCCCTCGGGGCGGCATGGGGTGCTTGGCTGCTACTCGACCCAGACCTACAAGCACATGAATTCCGGGGAGGGCGGGCTGATCGTCAGCGATGATCCGCAGGTGATGGCCCGCGCGATCCTTCTGTCGGGCTCTTACATGCTGTTCGACCGCCACCGCGCCGCGCCGCCTGCCGCGGCATTCGAAGGTCTGGTGGGGGAGACGCCCAATGTCTCGGGCCGGATGGACAACCTGCGCGCGGCGATCCTGCGCCCTCAACTGCGGATGCTGTCCGATCAGGTGGCCCGCTGGAACCGCCTTTATCGTGCGATGGAGGCGGGGCTGGCCGATCTGCATGGCCTGCGCCTGATCCCGCGGCCCGCGGCGGAGTCATATGTCGGGTCGTCGTTCCAGTTCCTGCTGCCGGATCATGCGCCCGCCGAGATCGAGGTGTTCCTTTCCCGCTGCGCCGCCCGCGGGGTGGAGTTGAAATGGTTCGGGGCGGACAGGCCCGCAGGCTTCACCTCGCGCTATGACCACTGGGGCTATGCCGCGCCCGACAGCCTTCCGCAGACGGATCGGGTTCTGAAGGGGCTGATCGACATGCGGCTGCCGCTGACCTTCAGCGAAGAGGATTGTGCGGCAATTGCGCGGATCATTCGCGACGAGGTGGCGCGGGGTTAGGCTGCAAATCACCGAGCCCTCGTCCACAGAGGTTCCGGTGCAGAACCAACGGGGAATTGCGTGCCGCCACCCGTCGATGGCGCAGTTTGCGACCCGCCGATCCACGCAAGCCAGGCGGATTCTACTCCGCCCCGGATCCGAACAGCGGCACGGTGGAAATCGACATCTTGGCAGAGCCCTGCGTCAACTCCCGCGCGTGGACCAGATAGATCAGCGTCCGGTTCGCCTCGTCATAGACGCGCTTGATGCGCAGCGATTTCAGGATGATCGAGCGGCGCTCGCGGAACACCTCCTCCCCGTCCTTGCCGCGGTCAATGTCGCCGATCTCGATCGGGCCGGTCTGGCGGCAGGCGATGGAGGCGTTGGAGGGGTCCTCGAACCAGTTTCCCTGGCTCAGCCGGTCAAGGAAGGACCGGTCGAAATAGGCGATGTGGCAGGTGACACCTTTCACCTTGGGGTCGTGGACGGCCTCAAGAATGATGTCGTTGCCGGTCCAGTCCACGCCGATACGCCCGACCTCTTCGGCGGGGGCGGCAAGAGGGATCAGCAGGCCAAGCAGGGCGGCAAGGGCAGGGCGCTTCATGTCAGGCTCCTTCGAACGCGTTTGCAGACCAAGGTAGGAACGCCGGCGGGCCGTTACCACCGCGATTGACGCCGCAGGGGGGCGGTGGTAGTTAATGAACGGCTGTTCAATAAGCGCCACGGGAGGACGTCTGCGCATGTTTAACGCGACGATGGAATTCGACCTCGACGAGGATACGCGCAGCTTGCGCGACATGGTCCATCGCTGGGCGCAGGACCGCGTGAAGCCGCGCGCGGCAGAGATCGACCGGACGAACGAGTTCCCGGCGGATCTGTGGCGCGAGATGGGGGAGCTTGGCCTTCTAGGCGTCACCGTGCCCGAGGAATATGGCGGCGCGGGCATGAGTTATCTTGCCCACACCATCGCCATCGAGGAGATCGCCCGCGCCTCTGCCAGCGTCTCGCTGTCCTACGGCGCACATTCCAACCTGTGCGTGAACCAGATCAAGCTGAACGGCACGGATGAGCAGAAACGGAAATACCTGCCCGGCCTGATCTCGGGCACCCATGTGGGCGCGCTTGCCATGTCGGAGGCCGGGGCCGGCTCCGACGTGGTCAGCATGAAACTGCGGGCCGAGAAGAAGAACGGCTATTATACCCTCAACGGGACGAAATACTGGATCACCAACGGGCCGGATGCCGATACTCTGGTGGTCTATGCGAAAACCGATCCGGAGGCGGGGCCGAAAGGCATCACCGCCTTCATCGTTGAAAAGACAATGAAGGGGTTCTCCACATCTCCCCATTTCGACAAGCTCGGAATGCGCGGCTCGAACACGGGCGAGTTGATCTTCGAGGATGTGGAAGTCCCCTTCGAGAACGTCCTTGGCGAGGAGGGCAAGGGCGTTCGGGTGCTGATGTCGGGTCTGGACTACGAACGCGTGGTTCTGGCTGGCATCGGCACCGGAATCATGGCGGCCTGTCTGGACGAGATCATGCCCTATATGCGCGACCGCAAGCAGTTCGGCGAAAGCATCGGTAATTTTCAGCTGATGCAGGGCAAGATCGCGGACATGTACACGGCGATGAACAGCGCCCGGGCCTATGTTTATGCGGTTGCACGATCTTGTGATCGCGGCGCGGTGACGCGGCAGGACGCCGCAGCCTGCGTGTTGTACGCGTCCGAAGAGGCGATGAAACAGGCCCACCAGGCCGTGCAAGCCATGGGTGGGGCTGGATTTTTGGCCGACAGCGCGGTTGCCCGCCTGTTCCGCGATGCCAAGCTGATGGAGATCGGCGCGGGCACTTCAGAGATTCGGCGCATGCTGGTGGGGCGTGAACTTATGAAGGCGATGGGATAAATGGTGAGTTATTGACTCAACTTTCTGAGGTGACTCCCATGAAACTCCCCCTGATCCTTGCACTTGTTCTTGCCGCAGCAGCCCCCGCAACCGCCCAGCAGATCAAGTTCAGCCCCGAGGCCACGCTCGACTGCATGAAGAAGCAGCGGCTGCCCGGGGCAGACGACACCTGCATCGGTGAATCCGCGCGGAAGTGCTTTCAGCGGATGAAAAGCCCCTCCAACAGCGACATCGCGATGTGCATGCAGGCGGAGTCGGAATACTGGAAGGGCCGGATGGATGCGGCCTATGACAAGATGATGGCGCTGGCCGAGGCCGCGGATGCGGAATTCTCCAAGAACCCGAAAGCGAAGGACGTGCCGTTTCAGCTGACCGTGGACCTTGAGGCCCAGCAGCAGAAATGGGCCGAGTGGAAAGAAATCCGCTGCGCGGTAGAGGCGATGATGCGCCGCGGCACCCCCTATCCGATGACCGCCGCCGCAAGCTGCACGATGAAGCGTGTGGGCGAACAGGCGATGTTCCTGGAAAGCGCGGTCAAGTACATGGAAACGAAATGATGCACGTCCCTGCGGCGGTTTTGGGAGAGGCCGCCGCGGGGGCCAGTTGAAGGGAGACGGTGCAGATGTGGTGGGATCCGGCCTTTGAATCGCGTGTAGAAGGCGGACCCAGATGCGCCTGACGTCATCCGCGATGCCCTCTGCCGAGGGGTTCCGGGCCAACCGGGCCGCCCATCTTGACGCCCTGCGCGTGGTGCAGGAGGCCGCGTCGCAGGCCGCAGCGGGCGGTGGGGAAAAGGCGCGTGAGCGGCATCTTTCCCGGGGCAAGATGCTGCCGCGCGAACGGGTGGCCAACCTGCTCGACCCCGGCAGTCCGTTTCTGGAAATCGGCGCGACGGCCGCGCACGGGATGTATGACGGCGCGGCGCCCGCGGCGGGCGTGATCGCCGGGATCGGCCGGGTGCAGGGGCAGGAGGTCATGGTCGTCTGCAACGACGCGACCGTGAAGGGCGGCACCTATTTCCCGCTGACGGTCAAAAAGCACCTGCGCGCGCAGGAGATCGCCGAGGAATGCCATCTGCCCTGCGTCTATCTGGTCGATTCCGGCGGGGCCAACCTGCCCAATCAGGACGAGGTCTTCCCCGACCGGGACCATTTCGGGCGCATCTTCTACAATCAGGCGCGGATGAGCGCGAAGGGCATCCCGCAGATCGCGGTCGTGATGGGCTCTTGCACCGCGGGCGGGGCCTATGTGCCGGCCATGTCGGACGTGACCATCATCGTGCGCGACCAGGGGACGATCTTTCTGGCTGGCCCGCCCTTGGTAAAGGCCGCGACTGGCGAGGTGGTGAGCGCCGAAGACCTCGGCGGCGGCGATGTGCATACCCGGCTGTCGGGTGTCGCGGACTATCTGGCAGAGGATGATGCCCACGCGCTGGCCCTAGCACGCCGGGCCGTCAGCCATCTCAACCGCGAAAAGCCCGCGACGGTTCGCTGGGAAACCCCGGAAGACCCGGCCTACGACCCCGAGGAGTTGCTGGGCGTCGTGCCCGCCGATCTGCGCACCCCCTATGATATCCGCGAGGTGATTGCCCGGATCGTCGACGGCTCTCGCTTCGACGAATTCAAGCCGCGCTTCGGGGAAACCCTTGTCACCGGCTTTGCCCATGTGAGGGGCTGCCCGGTCGGGATCGTGGCCAATAACGGCGTCCTGTTTTCGGAATCCGCCCAGAAGGGCGCGCATTTCGTCGAACTGTGCAGCCAGCGCGGCACGCCGCTGATCTTCCTTCAGAACATCACCGGTTTCATGGTCGGCCGAAAGTACGAAAACGAGGGCATCGCGCGGCATGGGGCCAAGATGGTCACCGCGGTCGCCACGACGAGTGTGCCGAAGATCACGATGATCGTCGGCGGGTCCTTCGGGGCGGGCAATTACGGCATGGCCGGTCGCGCCTATCAGCCCCGGTTCCTGTGGACATGGCCGAATTCCCGCATTTCCGTGATGGGAGGCGAGCAGGCAGCGGGCGTTCTGGCGACCGTGAAACGCGACGCGATCGAACGGTCGGGGGGCACATGGACGGCCGAGGAGGAGGGTGCGTTCAAACGCCCCACCATCGAGATGTTCGAGACGCAGGGGCACCCACTTTACGCGTCTGCCCGACTGTGGGATGACGGAATCGTCGATCCGCGCAAGTCGCGGGATGTGCTGGCGCTGTCCTTGTCGGCGGCGTTGAACGCACCAATTGGTGGAACCCGTTTTGGTGTCTTTCGGATGTAGGACGCGCAGACCATGACGCTTGATGATGCCCTCGATCGGTTTCCCGGGGCGCTCGCCTATCGTCCCGGCATGGACGCGGAACAGAATGTCGAAATGCTCGAACTCATTCGTACCGGGGTCAAGACGGCCGGTTGCGCGGTATTGTCTCAATTCGATGACAGTTCGCAGGTGCCTCAGGAGGGCTGCGTCGAGATCGCGCTGGATTGGACGGGCCGACCGGTGGTTGCCACCCGCACGATCATGGTGGAGCGTCTGCGCTATTGCGATATGGACGAAATCCGCGTGCGGCCGCAGGGCGGCTATGTCGACCTTGATGACTGGCAGCGGGAATACAGCACCTTCTTCGTCCGGAATGACGGCTTCGATTCCGAGGCAGAGATGGTGATGCGTCACTTTAAGGTGATCGAGGACTTTAAGACCTAAGTCGGTATTCGGGGTTACCGTGATTGCCAATCGCGTGTTGCTCGGCTACCGATTTGCGCGGTTGGGGGAGGAACCGCGAAGTGCTGTCGGTGTAGGCAGCGCCACACTCGCGTGTCCGGAACACGTCGTGACGTTCCGGAATCCTGGAAGGACGGACGATGACCCTCGACGAGGCTTTAGAACGCTATCCCGGTGCCTTTCGTTACAAGCCAGGCGAAAACGCAGAACGCAATGCCGACGCTCTGGCCCTAATGCGCGCGGGCAAGAGAACGGCCGCCTGTGCCGCGCTTGCCGACGTTTCAGAGACCCAGAACAAGCCCGAAGCCGGCCGGATCGGAATTGCCCTCGACTGGACGGGGAACCCGGTTCTGGCCACCCGCACACTCGCCGTGGAAGAACTGCGCTACTGCGACATTGACGAAACCCATGTCGCAGCCCTGGCCGAATACGAAGACCTTGCAGACTGGCGCCGCGCCTACGGCGGCTATTTCAGGCAGGCGGGCGGTTTCGATTCGGAGATGGAGATGATCTTCGTCAGCTTTGAGGTGATCGAGGATTTCGAAGCCTAGGCCGGTGGTTCCGGGGCGTCCGATTGCCCTTCTTGCACCGGGCAACCGCGGCGTCATCGACCCGGGCAGTCGCCGTGTCGCGCCTATCCTTTCGGCGGCGTTGATCATGCCAAATCATATGTTACGGTTCGGTGTTTCCCGTGTGTAGTTGGGACATACCATGACGCTTGACGAAGCCCTCGACCGGTTCCCCGGGGCCTATCCCTATAAACCCGGCGACAGTGCCGAGCGCAACGCAGAGGCGCTTGCGCAGATGCGCTCCGGCAAGAGAACCGCGGGCAGCGCCGCCCTTGCGGAGTATTCCCGCGAAGGCTTCATGCCGGAGCCGGAGCGGATTGGCATCGCCCTTGACTGGACGGGGCGCCCCGTCTTCGCGATCAAGACGCTCGAGGTCGAACTCCTGCGCTATTGCGACATGGACGAGGCCCGCGTTTTGCCCCAGGCTGAATTCGACGACCTCGCCGACTGGCGCCGCGGATGCGCCGCCTATTTCAGGGATCAGGGCGGGTTCGATTCCGAGATGGAGATGATCTTCGTTCGCTTCGAGGTGATCGAGGAATTGGGAGGCGCACCTCATGTTTCGTAAGATCCTGGTTGCCAACCGTGGAGAGATCGCCTGCCGGGTCATCGAGACCGCGCACCGGATGGGCGTGGCCACCGTTGCCGTCTATTCCGAGGCTGATGAGCAGGCCCGCCATGTCGCACTGGCCGATCAGGCGGTGCCGATCGGTGCAGCCCCGCCGGCGGAAAGCTATCTCAAGGGCGATCTGATCATTCGCGCCGCGCTGGATACCGGGGCAGAGGCGATCCATCCCGGCTATGGCTTCCTGTCCGAGAACCCCGATTTCGTACAGGCGGTGGAGGAGGCCGGGCTGACCTTCATCGGGCCATCGGCGGCGGCGATCCGGGCGATGGGCCTGAAGGACGCGGCCAAGGCCCTGATGGAGCAGGCGGGTGTGCCTGTGGTGCCCGGCTATCACGGTGACAACCAGGCCGACGATCATCTGGCCGGCGCGGCAGAGGCCATCGGTTATCCGGTGCTGATCAAGGCCGTCGCGGGTGGTGGCGGCAAGGGCATGCGGCGGGTGGACCATGCGGACGACTTTGCCGCCGCGCTGGCCTCGGCCCGGTCGGAGGCCAAGGGCGCCTTCGGCAATGCGGACGTCCTGATCGAGAAATACATCGAACAGCCCCGCCATATCGAGGTGCAGGTCTTCGGCGACGGAACCGACGCCGTGCATCTGTACGAGCGGGACTGTTCCCTGCAACGCCGCCACCAGAAGGTGATCGAAGAGGCCCCGGCCCCCGGCATGACGCCCCAGATGCGCGCCGCGATGGGGGAGGCCGCGGTGCGCGCGGCGACGGCCATCGGTTATTCCGGCGCCGGCACGGTGGAGTTCATCGTGGACGGGTCCGAGGGGCTGCATCCCGACCGGTTCTGGTTCATGGAGATGAACACCCGGCTTCAGGTCGAACATCCAGTGACCGAGGCCGTGACCGGCCTTGACCTTGTCGAATGGCAATTGCGCGTCGCCTCGGGCGAGGGGCTGCCGCTGCGGCAGGACCAGATCCCGCTGACCGGCCACGCGTTTGAGGCGCGGCTTTATGCCGAGGACGTGCCCGCGGGCTTCCTGCCTGCCACGGGTCGGCTCGCCCATCTGGCGTTCCCGCCCGGCATTCGCGCCGATACCGGGGTGCGCACGGACGACACGATCAGCCCGTTCTATGATCCGATGATCGCCAAGATCATCGTGCATGGGGCAACCCGCGCGGTGGCGCTTAGCCGTCTGAACCGCGCGCTGGAGGATACCAAGGTCGCAGGTTCCGTTACCAATCTGGCATTCCTGATGTCGCTGGCCCGGCATCCGGGCTTTCGGGTGGGCGAGGTCGACACCGGGTTGATCGGCCGTGATCTGGCGCAACTGACTGTCGAACCGCCGGCGACGCTGCCGATGCAGGCGGCGGCCCTGCTTGCTGCGGCCGCCCCGCCCGAGGGGCCGCTGGCCGGGTTCACCCTTTGGGCGGCGCTGCGGCGCACGCTGGTTCTGCGCCACAAGGGCGAGGAGATCGCCGGCGTGGTGCTGTTCGAAGGTCCGGGCCGCGCCACGGTCGAGATCGGCGATGCCACGCTGGAGGCGCATCGCGACGGGCAGGGGTGGCGCATCGCGGGAACGGCGCCCGGTCGGGTGCTGCGCGAGGGCGCGACGATCCATGTCTTCGGCGGTGCCCAGGGCACCTTCAGTTTCGACGTGGTCGACCCGCTGGACCGGGCCGCAGGGGCCGGGGCCCATTCCGACGTGGTAGAGGCGCCGATGCCGGGCCTTGTGAAAGCCGTGCTGGCGAGCGCAGGACAGGCCGTGACAGCCGGTCAGCCCCTTGCCATTCTGGAAGCGATGAAGATGGAACACACCCTGACCGCCCCCCGCGACGGGCAGGTGGCGGAGCTCTTGGCGCAGCCCGGCACGCAGGTGGAGGCAGGTGCGGCGTTGATCCGTCTGGAAGAAACCGAAGAGGAACTTGCATGATCCGGCTGCACCACTGCGCGCAGGCGCGGTCGTTCCGGACGCTGTGGCTGATGCACGAAATGGGCCTCGATTTCGAGTTCGTGCATCATTCTTTCTTCGACAAGTCCCTGCGCCATCCCGAATTCCTTGCCCTGTCGCCCGCGGGCCGCGTGCCGGCGCTGGAAATCGACGGGCGGGTTCTGTTCGAATCCGGGGCGATCACCGAATACCTTGTCGAAACCCGCCCCGATTGCGGGCTGGGCCGCTTTCCCGGGGATGAAGACCGCGCCGATTGGCTGGAATGGCTGCATTTTGCCGAGACGATGGGCCAGCACATCGCCAGCCTGACCCAGCAGCACATCGCGCTGCGCGAGGACTGGATGCGCAGCCCCACCGTGATGAGGCTGGAAGCCAAGCGGCTGGAAAAGGTGCTGGAGGTTGTCGACCGGGTGGTGGAGCGCCATGACTGGCTGCTGCCGTCGGGCTTTTCGGCGGTCGACACGAATGTGGGCTATGGCGTGATGGTCGCGCGCCGTTTTGTGCCAGCGGACCTGCTGCCTGCCGTGGATGCCTATTTCGGGCGGCTTCAGGCGCGGGCCGGGTTTCAAAGGGCGCTGGCCGAGGATGGCCCGGCGGAAATCTACGCCCGGGATTTCTATGAGGCGCCGGATGTTTGACACTGCCGGGGCAAGGCGCGGGCGGGCACCTAGGCGAACCGGTCTTGATCTGCGCGTCGCTCCTCTTGCATCCGGAAACAGGCCATGACGGACGATGTCGAGATATTTGAGGTCGGCCCCCGCGACGGGTTGCAGAACGAACCCAACCCGATTCCCACCGCCGACAAGATCGCCCTGATCGACACGCTCAGCGGCGCGGGGTTCAAGCGGATCGAGGTGGCGAGTTTCGTCAGCCCGAAATGGGTCCCCCAGATGGCCGACAGCGCCGAGGTTCTGGCCGGGATCGCGCGGGCGCCGGGGGTGCGCTATGCCGCGCTGACGCCGAACCTGAAGGGTTATGAGCGGGCGAAGGCCGCAAAGGCGGACGAGATCGCCATTTTCGGCGCGGCGTCCGAGGGGTTCAGCCGCGCCAATATCAACGCCACCATTGCCGAGAGCCTTGATCGTTTCGCCCCGGTGGCAGAGGCCGCCCGGGCCGACGGCATGCGCATGCGCGGCTATGTCTCTTGCGTCACCGACTGCCCCTATGACGGGCCGACGCCACCGGGCAAGGTGGCCGAGGTGGCCGAACGTCTGCTGGACCTTGGCTGCTACGAGATCAGCCTTGGCGACACTATCGGACAGGGCACGCCGGAGACGGTGACGGCCATGCTGCGCGCGGTTCTGACAGTGGTGCCGGCGGAACGTCTCGCGGGGCATTTCCACGACACCGGCGGCCGCGCGCTTGAGAATATCGAGGCGTCTCTCGATTTGGGGTTGCGCGTGTTCGATGCCGCGGTGGGTGGTCTGGGCGGCTGTCCCTATGCCAAGGGGGCGACCGGCAATGTGGCGACGGAGGCGGTGGCAGAGCGGCTAAACGCGCTGGGATACCGGACCGGGCTGGATCTGGAAACGGTTCGGCGCGCGGCAGCCATGGCGCGGGCCATGCGCGGCAGTCAGACGGAGGGGCAGGGCCATGCATGATGACTTGAACGTCGATCTCGACAGCCGGGGCGTGGCGACCGTGACGCTGAACCGGCCGGACAAACACAATGCGCTGTCAAAGGGCCTGATCGACAATCTTCAGGCCGCGGCCCACAGCCTTGGCACCAATCCGAACGTGCGCGTTGTCGTCCTCACCGGGGCGGGGGCGAGTTTCTGTGCCGGTGGCGATCTGGCGTGGATGCGCGACCAGATGCAGGCCGATGGCGACACCCGCGCGGCAGAGGCACGGCGGCTGGCCCATATGCTGGGCGCGCTCAACACCCTGCCCAAGCCCCTGATCGGGCGGGTGCAGGGGCAGGCCTTCGGCGGCGGGATCGGGCTGCTTTCGGTCTGCGACGTTGCGGTGGGCGTCAATACCGCGCGGTTCGCGCTGACCGAAACCCGGCTGGGGCTGATTCCGGCGACCATCGGGCCCTATGTCGTCGCCCGGATGGGCGAAGCCGCCGCGCGGCGGGTGTTCATGTCCGGTCGGCGGTTCGGTGCGGACGAGGCCGTGGCGCTGGGCCTGCTGGCCCGATCGGTGCCCGAGGCGGAACTCGATTCCGCGACCGAAGCGGAAATCGTGCCCTATCTGGCCTGTGCGCCGGGGGCGGTGGCGAAGGCCAAGGCGCAGCTTCGCAGCCTTGGCCCGCGGATCGACGACACGGTGATCGAGCAGAGCATCGAGCGCCTTGTGGCGGCGTGGGAAAGCGAGGAGGCGGAAGAGGGAATCGCGGCCTTCTTTGACCGGCGCAAACCCCGCTGGATCGACGCCGACCCGGCCTGAGCGATCCGTTCCCGCGCCTGTTGTGACTTCACGAAATTGCGAGAAATGCACAAATTTCCTGCGTTTTTTTCCTGTGCGGCAATCCGGCCAATTTTCAATGCGCACAACTGTATACATTCACCGCACACCGCGATATCAGATGGCGCGAGAGACAGGATCGGGCATGTTGACCCGGTCCCGGTGGCACGGTTAACGTCACTGTCGGAAAACAGACGCGCAGGATGCAACATTGCGCGCTGAAGTGGAGGGTGGAAAGGGTGGAAGACCTGCTGAGGGAATATCTGCCAGTCGCGATCTTCTTCGGGATGGCCATCGGTCTGGGCCTTCTGTTGATGCTGTCCGCGCTGATCGTGGCGATCAAGAATCCCGACCCCGAGAAGCTTTCGGCCTATGAATGCGGCTTCAATGCGTTTGACGATGCGCGGATGACATTCGACGTGCGCTTCTACCTCGTCGCGATCCTGTTCATCATCTTCGACCTCGAAATCGCCTTCCTGTTCCCCTGGGCGGTGTCCTTTGGCGCCATCGGGCTGGTCGGGTTCTGGTCGATGATGGTCTTCCTGGCCGTGCTGACCATCGGCTTTGCCTACGAATGGAAGAAGGGGGCGCTGGAATGGGAGTGATGACGGGTGTCAACACCGCCGGGGCCGATCCGGAAAACGCGACGAAGGCCCTGAATGCCGAGTTGCAGGACCGCGGCTTCCTCGTCACCTCGACGGCGGATATCATCAACTGGGCGCGGACGGGCAGCTTGCACTGGATGACCTTCGGTCTGGCCTGCTGCGCGGTGGAGATGATGCACACCTCGATGCCGCGCTATGATCTTGAACGCTTCGGCACTGCGCCGCGGGCCTCTCCCCGGCAGTCCGACCTGATGATCGTGGCGGGTACGCTGACCAACAAGATGGCGCCGGCCCTGCGCAAGGTCTACGACCAGATGCCCGAGCCGCGCTACGTGATCTCCATGGGATCCTGCGCCAATGGCGGCGGCTATTACCACTATTCCTATTCGGTCGTGCGTGGCTGCGACCGCATCGTGCCGGTGGATGTCTACGTGCCGGGCTGTCCGCCGACGGCCGAGGCGCTGCTTTATGGCATCCTTCAGCTTCAGCGGAAGATCCGCCGCACCGGGACCATCGTGAGGTGAGTATGGAAGAGGCCCTGAACGAACTTGGCCAGCATATCGCGGCCAAGCGTCCCGATTGCATCCTGTCCTGGACCGTCACGCATGGGGAATTGAACCTGCGCGCCGCCCCCGCCTCGATCCTTGGTCTGGTGGAATTTCTGCGGACCGACGGCACCTGCCGGTTCTCGACGCTGGTCGATATCACTGCTGTCGACTACCCCGAGCGGGAGGCGCGTTTCGACGTCGTCTATCACTTCCTGTCTATGTACCAGAACCAGCGCATCCGCGTTCTGTGCGGTGTGCGCGAGGACGAGATGATCCCGTCGATCGAGTCGGTGCACCCGTCCGCCGACTGGTTCGAGCGCGAGGTGTTCGACATGTTCGGCATCATCTTCTCGGGCCATCCGGACCTGCGCCGCATCCTGACCGATTACGGGTTCCGCGGGCATCCCATGCGCAAGGATTTCCCGACCACCGGCTATACCGAGGTGCGCTATGACGAGGCGCAGAAACGCGTGGTCTATGAGCCGGTGAAACTGGTTCAGGAATACCGCCAGTTCGACTTCATGAGCCCGTGGGAAGGGGCCGACTACATCCTTCCCGGTGACCAAAAGGCCGAGGGGGCGAAGTGATGAAAGACAACGCTTTCCACGACGCGCGAACGGACGAACAGAAAATCCGCAACTTCAACATCAACTTTGGGCCGCAACACCCTGCTGCACATGGCGTTTTGCGATTGGTGCTAGAGCTTGACGGCGAGATCGTCGAACGCGCCGATCCGCATATCGGGCTGCTTCACCGCGGCACCGAGAAGTTGATGGAGTCGCGCACCTATCTGCAGAACCTGCCCTATTTCGACCGCCTCGACTATGTCGCGCCGATGAATCAGGAACATGCGTGGTGCCTGGCCATCGAGAAGCTGACCGGGGTTGAGGTGCCGCGCCGGGCGCAGATCATCCGGGTGCTGTATTCCGAAATCGGCCGGGTGCTGAACCACCTGCTGAACGTGACCACGCAGGCCATGGATGTGGGCGCGCTGACGCCGCCGCTCTGGGGCTTCGAGGAACGCGAAAAGCTGATGGTGTTCTACGAACGGGCTTGCGGGGCACGTCTCCACGCGGCCTATTTTCGGCCCGGGGGTGTCCATCAGGACCTGCCGCCAGAGCTGATCGAGGATATCGACACCTGGGCGAAGGAGTTCCCGCAGGTCATCAACGATATCGACGGCCTGCTGACGGAGAACCGGATCTTCAAGCAGCGGAACGCCGATATCGGCGTGGTGACCGAGAAGGACATCCTCGACTGGGGCTTTTCCGGCGTGATGGTGCGCGGCTCTGGCCTTGCATGGGATTTGCGCCGGGCGCAGCCCTATGAATGCTATGACGAGTTCGACTTTCAGATTCCGGTCGGCAAGAACGGCGACTGTTTCGACCGTTACCTTGTCAGGATGGAGGAGATGCGGCAGTCGACCTCGATCATCCGCCAGTGCTGCGACAAGTTGCGCAAGGAAAAGGGCGACGTTCTGGCCCGCGGCAAGATCACCCCGCCGACTCGTGGCGACATGAAGACCTCGATGGAAGCGCTGATCCATCACTTCAAGCTTTATACCGAGGGCTTCCACGTGCCCGCGGGCGAGGTCTATTGCGCGGTCGAGGCCCCCAAGGGCGAATTCGGCGTCTATCTGGTCGCCGACGGGACCAACAAACCCTACCGTGCCAAGCTGCGCGCGCCGGGCTTTTTGCACCTTCAGGCGCTCGACTACATCACGCGCGGTCACCAACTGGCCGACGTGGCCGCGATCATCGGCACCATGGATGTCGTGTTCGGGGAGATCGACCGCTGATGACCCTGTCGCCGGTTGTCATAGGGCTTTCGGCCGCAGGCGCGGTGTCGACGGGCGTATTGGCCGTGGGCTTTGCCGTGGCCCCGCGTTGGACCATGGCCCGTGTGTCGCACCAGATTGAAAACCTGCCCGCCGTCATGGCCGACCGGTATCTGGGCTTCACCCTGCTGGCGTTGGGGGCGGCATGGTACGGCAACATGGCCGTGATCGCGTTCCTTTTTGCCGTGTTTGCCGAGATGTCCCTTGCCGATGCGCTGATCTACCGTCGCGCGGGCAAGCCCATCGCCTCGCACATGACCGCCGGAGTGGCGGCGACGACCGTTGCCGGTCTCGCCCTTCTGGCCCAACTGACCGGAGCTGCCTGATGCTGCGCCGCCTGCATGATGAACAACCCGAAAGCTTCGCCTTCACGCCCGCCAACCTGAAATGGGCGGAAACGCAGCTGACCAAGTACCCCGAGGGCCGTCAGGCCAGCGCGATCATCCCGCTGTTGTGGCGCGCGCAGGAGCAGGAGGGGTGGCTGACCCGCCCGGCCATCGAATACGTGGCCGACATGCTGGGCATGGCCCATATCCGGGCGCTCGAGGTCGCGACCTTCTATTTCATGTTCCAGTTGCAGCCCACGGGGTCCATCGCCCATGTGCAGGTCTGCGGCACGACCTCCTGCCTGATCTGCGGGGCGGAAGACCTGATCGGGGTGTGCAAGGAAAAGATCGCCGACAAACCCCATACCCTGTCGACCGATGGCAAGTTCACATGGGAAGAGGTCGAATGCCTTGGCGCCTGTTCGAATGCCCCGATGGTGCAGATCGGCAAGGACTACTACGAGGATCTGACGGCCGAAAGCTTTGCCCGCATTCTGGATGAACTGTCCGCGGGCAAGGTTCCGACGCCGGGGCCGCAAAACGGCCGGTTCTCGTCCGAACCGCTGGGGGGCCTGACCAGCCTCGCCCGGCCGGCGATCAACGAACAGATCACGGATGCGGTGACCCAGAATGCCTCGGTCGAACTGGCGACCAGAATCGGTGACACGGTGAAACGGATAGACGGCACCGAAGTGCCCCTTTTGGCCCCCTGGGGCCGTGCGGGGGCTGCGGCGGAAGACGTCAAGACATGACGCGAAGGACGCGTTACAAATACGTCAGACGAATAACCGTCGAAGCGGAGAGAACAGATGAATATTTCTCGCAGTGAAGCAAGGATCAAGATGGCCATCTTCTGGTGGCTGATGGCCGCCGTGGCCGGCGTCTTCGTTGCCGTGGCGATGTATGCGCTCGGCCTCTGGGCGCTGATCGCACTGGCCGGTGGTGTCGGCACCATCTTCTTCCTCGGTATCTGGTGGAGCGTCAGCTTCCTCAAGACCGACGAAGAACTGGGCGCAACTGCCGCGGCGATGCGCGCAGCGGATGCCAATGTCGCCCCCTATCGCGAGGCGAATGCCAAGATCGAGATCGTTACGGCCAAGAAACCCGGCGCCGATGCGCCCAAGGTCGCCCCGACCGTTGGCAAGAGCGCCCCGAAGGCGGCTCCGGCCCCGAAACCGGCGCCCGCACCGAAACCGAAGCCGGCCCCCAAGCCTGAACCGGTTGCCGAAGAGACGCCCCCAAAGCCTGAAGCGGCTCCCGTCGCCGCGTCTCAAGAGGCGGGAACACGCCCTGAAGCTCTGTCCGGCCCCCGTGCTGGCGGTGCGGACGACCTGAAGCTGATCAAGGGCGTCGGTCCCAAGCTGGAAAAGCTCTGCAATGAACTGGGCTTCTACCATTTCGACCAGATCGCGGCCTGGACCGCGGAAGAGGTCGCATGGGTCGATGAGCATCTTGAAGGGTTCAAGGGCCGTGTCAGTCGCGATGACTGGGTCGGTCAGGCCAAGGTGCTGATGTCGTCCAACTAGGGCCGGTTCGCCGATCCGAAGGGACGACCTGAAAGACAGGCGCGACGGGGTGGGTCCCCTTCCGGGGCTCGCTGCGGCGCGGCGGGATGTGCCGAGATACGACAGGCCCCGCCCCGGACCGCGTCACAATGAAAACGCCCGGCAGGTGGCCCCGTGCCTTCTGCCGGACGCAAGACACAAGAACCGGTTGCCCGAAGGCGGCCCCGACAGAACCGACAGGGATACGACATGCTGACCGATCAGGACCGCATCTTTACCAATCTGTACGGGATGAATGACCGCAGCCTAGCGGGCGCGCGCGCCCGTGGGCATTGGGACGGCACGGCCCAGATCATCGCGAAAGGGCGAGACTGGATCATCGACGAGATGAAGAAATCCGGTCTGCGCGGTCGCGGCGGTGCTGGTTTCCCGACCGGTCTTAAATGGTCCTTCATGCCGAAGGAAAGCGACGGGAGGCCGCACTACCTCGTCATCAATGCCGACGAGTCCGAACCCGGCACCTGCAAGGACCGCGAAATCATGCGCCACGATCCGCACACGCTGATCGAGGGGGCGCTGATTTCCAGCTTCGCGATGCAGGCGCATACGAGCTATATCTACATCCGCGGCGAATACATTCGCGAGCGCGAGGCCCTGCAAGCGGCCATCGACGCGGCCTATGATGCGGGGCTGCTGGGCAAGAATGCCGCTGGGTCCGGCTGGGATTTCGACCTGTATCTCGCCCATGGCGCCGGCGCCTATATCTGTGGCGAGGAAACCGCGCTTCTGGAAAGCCTTGAAGGCAAGAAGGGCATGCCCCGGATGAAACCGCCTTTCCCGGCGGGGGCAGGGCTTTACGGCTGCCCGACCACGGTGAACAACGTTGAATCGATTGCGGTCGTGCCCACGATCCTGCGCCGCGGCGGCGACTGGTTCGCCAGCTTCGGCCGCCCCAACAATGCCGGCACCAAGCTGTTTGCCATCTCCGGCCATGTGAACCACCCCTGCGTGGTCGAGGAAAGCATGTCCATCGGTCTGCGCGAACTGCTGGATCGCCATTGCGGCGGTGTGCGCGGCGGTTGGGACAATCTCAAGGCGGTGATCCCCGGCGGGTCGTCGGTGCCGCTTTTGCCGGCTGATCTGTGTGACGACGCGATCATGGATTTCGACTGGCTGCGGGAACAAAGGTCGGGCCTTGGGACCGCGGCGGTGATCGTGATGGACCAGTCCACCGACGTCATCAAGGCGATCTGGCGGCTGTCGAAATTCTACAAGCATGAAAGCTGCGGCCAGTGCACCCCCTGCCGGGAGGGTACGGGATGGATGATGCGCGTCATGGAACGCCTGATCCGGGGCGAGGCCGAGCTGGAAGAGATCGACATGCTGTTCGACGTGACCAAGCAGGTCGAGGGTCATACGATCTGCGCCCTTGGCGACGCGGCGGCCTGGCCGATCCAGGGCCTTATCCGGCATTTCCGCGACGAGATCGAGGACCGGATCAAAGCCGCCAAGACCGGCCGCACCAGCGCGGTGGCGGCAGAATAGGGATGATTTGGGGGGGCAGACATACGGCGGCGGCGGTTGCCGCGGCCCTGTTCACGGCGGCGGGCGTGCCCGCGTCGGGGGCGCAGGAATTGCCGCCCTTGCGAGAGAACGCGCGGATCTACGACACGCTGTTCGCCGCGTCCCTGGGGGACGAGATCCAGAAGAACTGCCCCACGATTTCGGCGCGCATGTTCTTCGTCTGGCAGCAGGCCAAGAAGCTGGAAAACTACGCCCGGTCGCTTGGCTATTCGGAGGACGAGGTCAAGGCGTTCCTGAAGTCGAAGGAGGAGCGGGCGCTGATGCGGGCGCGGCGCGACGCATATCTGGCCGATCATGGCGTGGTGGAGGGCGATGCCCAGAGCTATTGCCGGCTTGGCCGGGAAGAGATGAAGAACGGAACGTTCACCGGGTCGCTCTTGCGCGGAAGATAGGAGAGACCGCCCGGCAGAGGGCGGCAAGACAGGGTTAGGGAATGGCAGAGCTACGCAAGATCATCATCGACGGGTGCGAGATCGAGGTCGATCCGGCCATGACGGTGCTTCAGGCCTGCGAAGAGGCGGGGATCGAGATCCCCCGCTTCTGCTATCACGAGCGGCTGTCCATCGCGGGCAACTGCCGGATGTGCCTTGTGGAAATCGTGGGCGGCCCGCCCAAGCCGGCGGCCTCTTGCGCGATGCAGGTCAAGGATCTGCGCCCGGGGCCCGATGGTGCGCCGCCGGTGGTCAAGACCAACAGCCCGATGGTCAAGAAGGCCCGCGAGGGCGTGATGGAGTTCCTGCTGATCAACCATCCGCTCGATTGCCCGATCTGCGACCAGGGCGGCGAATGCGATCTTCAGGACCAGGCGATGGCCTATGGCGTGGATTTCAGCCGCTATCGCGAGCCCAAGCGCGCCAACGAAGACCTCGATCTGGGGCCGCTGGTGGCCACCTGCATGACCCGGTGCATTTCCTGCACCCGCTGCGTCCGCTTCACGACTGAGGTCGCGGGGATCAGCCAGATGGGGCAGACGGGTCGCGGCGAGGATTCCGAGATCACCGCCTATCTGGGCGAGACGCTGGACAGCAACCTGCAGGGCAACATCATCGACCTGTGCCCGGTGGGCGCGCTGACCTCGAAACCCTATGCGTTCACCGCGCGCCCGTGGGAGTTGACCAAGACAGAGACCATCGACGTGATGGATGCGCTGGGGTCGAATATCCGGGTCGACACCAAGGGGCGGGAGGTGATGCGGATCATCCCGCGCAACCATGACGGCGTGAACGAGGAATGGATTTCCGACAAGACCCGCTTTGTCTGGGACGGGCTGCGCCGCCAACGGCTTGACCGCCCGTATATCCGCGAAAACGGAAAGCTGCGCCCGGCAAGCTGGGCCGAGGCGCTGACCGCCGCGGCCGATGCTATGAAGGGCAAGCAGGTGGCCGGCCTGATCGGCGATCTGGTCCCGGTCGAGGCGGCATTCGCCCTGAAAGACCTGGTCGAAGGCATCGGCGGACAGGTGGAATGCCGCACCGACGGCGCCAAGCTGCCAGAGGGGAACCGGTCGGCCTATGTCGGCACGGCGACCATCGAGGATATCGACGACGCCGAGATGATCCTGCTGATCGGCACCAACCCCCGGACGGAAGCGCCGGTTCTGAACGCGCGCATCCGCAAGGCATGGATGCGCGGGGCAGAGATCGGCCTGATCGGACCGAAGGTCGACCTGACCTATGACTACGCCCATATGGGCGACGGGCGGCAGGCGCTGGTCGACGCCGTGGCCAAGGGTGTCAGCGACGCGACCAAGGCCAAAAAGACCTTGGTGATCGTCGGGCAGGGCGCCTTGACCGAGGCCGACGGCGCCGCCGTTCTGGGGCAGGCGATGAAGATGGCCGAGGTGACCCAATCGGGCTTCCTTGTCCTGCATACCGCCGCGTCGCGCGTGGGCGCGATGGATATCGGCGCGGTGACCGAAGCCGGCATGGAGGCCGCCATCAAGGATGTGGACGTGATCTACAACCTTGGTGCCGACGAGATCGACATCGGCAACGGGACCTTCGTGATCTATCAGGGCAGCCACGGCGACCGCGGCGCGCACCGGGCCGACATCATCCTGCCGGGTGCCGCCTATACCGAGGAGACGGGCCTCTTCGTGAATACCGAGGGGCGGCCGCAACTGGCCTTGCGCGCCGGCTTCCCGCCGGGTGAGGCGAAGGAGAACTGGGCGATCCTGCGGGCGCTGTCGGGCCAGATGGGCGCAACGCTGCCCTATGACTCGCTGGCCGCCTTGCGCAAACGGCTGATTGCACAGGTGCCGCATCTGGGGCTGATCGACGAGGTGCCGGTGAATACGTGGACAGCGGTTGCCGCTGCGAAACCCGCGACGGCCGATTTCCGCTATGCGGTTGGGGATTTCTACCTGACGAACCCGATTGCCCGGGCCTCGCAACTGATGGCGAAACTGTCGGCCGATGCACGGGCGCGCGCCGCCGAAGCGGTGGCGGCGGAATAGATGGCGGGCAGAAACGACGCGTGCGCCCGCGGCGCGGCGCATGAAAGACAGACGGTGTGAGGGACGACGACGCGAATGGCTGATTTTCTGGATACAGGGCTTGGGATCGCGCTTACGCTCATGGCGCATGGGCTGATGGTGATCGCCTTCGTGATGATCTCTCTGCTGTTCCTCGTCTATGGGGACCGCAAGATCTGGGCCGCGGTGCAGATGCGCAAGGGGCCGAACGTCGTCGGGGTCTTCGGGCTTTTGCAGACGGTGGCCGACGCGCTGAAATACGTGGTGAAAGAGGTCGTGATCCCGGCGGGCGCCGACCGCCCCGTCTTCATGCTGGCGCCGCTGATTTCCTTCGTCATGGCGATGGCGGCCTGGGCGGTGATCCCGTTCTCCGACCGGTTGGTGCTGGCGAACCTGAACGTGGCGGTTCTGTACGTCTTCGCGATCTCCTCGCTTGAGGTCTACGGCGTCATCATGGGCGGCTGGGCGTCGAACTCCAAATACCCGTTCCTCGGCTCGCTCCGTTCGGCGGCGCAGATGATTTCCTATGAGGTGTCGATCGGCCTGATCATCATCGGGGTGATCCTGTCGACGGGCAGCCTGAACTTCGGCGACATCGTCGGGGCACAGGACGGACGCTTTGGCCTTTTCTCGTGGTACTGGCTGCCCCATCTGCCGATGGTGTTCCTGTTCTTCATCTCGACCCTGGCCGAGACCAACCGCCCGCCCTTCGACCTGCCGGAGGCTGAATCGGAACTCGTGGCCGGCTATCAGGTGGAGTATTCCTCCACGCCGTTCCTTCTGTTCATGGCGGGCGAATATATCGCCATCTTCCTGATGTGCGCGCTGATCACGCTCCTGTTCTTCGGCGGTTGGCTGTCGCCCATTCCGGGCCTGCCGGATGGGGCCATCTGGATGGTCGCCAAGATGGGCTTCTTCTTCTTCATGTTCGCGATGGTGAAGGCCATCGTGCCCCGCTATCGCTATGACCAGCTGATGCGGCTGGGCTGGAAGGTGTTCCTGCCGATGTCGCTGATCTGGGTCGTGGTGGTGGCGTTCTTCGCGCAATTCGAACTGTTCGGCGGCGCCTATGCCCGCTGGGCGGTGGGAGGCTGATCAATGGCTGCAATCGACTGGACCCGCGCGGGCAAGTATTTTCTGCTGATGGACTTTCTTGAGGGCATGCGGCTGGGGATGAAGTACTTCCTCGCGCCCAAGGCCACGGTGAACTACCCGCACGAAAAGGGCCCGCTTTCGCCCCGCTTCCGCGGCGAACACGCCCTGCGGCGCTACCCGAACGGGGAAGAACGCTGCATCGCCTGCAAGCTGTGCGAGGCGATCTGCCCCGCGCAGGCGATTACCATCGATGCCGAACCCCGCGCGGACGGGTCCCGTCGGACCACGCGCTATGACATCGACATGACGAAATGCATCTATTGCGGCTTCTGTCAGGAGGCCTGCCCGGTGGATGCCATTGTCGAGGGGCCGAATTTCGAATTCGCCACCGAAACCCGGGAAGAGCTGTTCTACGACAAGCAGAAGCTTCTGGACAACGGCGAGCGCTGGGAAGCCGAGATCGCCCGCAACCTAGAGATGGACGCCCCCTACCGATGAGCGATTTCGCGAAACTCTTCCAGCAGATGATGGAGCAGAGCCACAAGATGGCCCGCGCCTTCAACCCCGCGTTGGAGAGCTTTCAGGTGCATGGTTTCGACAAGCTGATGCCGACCATGCCCAAGGACTTCATGGAAATGATGTGGGGCAACACCTTCAACCCCGAGGGGCTGGATGCGCGCACCCGGCTGCTGGCGGTCATCGCGGGGCTGACGGTTCTGGGCGCGCAGGCGGATGTGCAGTTCCGCATGACCGTGCGCCACGCGCTGGAGGCCGGCGCGACCGAGCGTGAGATTTCCGAAGTGATCTACCAGATGGGCATGCTGGGCGGCATCCCCGCGATGAGCCGCGCGCTGGAACTGGCGCATGCGGTGTTCGAGGAACAGGATACGGACAAGGAGACCGGCCAATGAGCTTTGCGGACTTCGCCTTCTACTGCTTTGCGGTCGTTACCGTGGCTTCGGGCCTGTTCGTGGTCCTGGCACGCAACCCGGTGCATTCGGTGCTGTGGCTGATCCTGGCGTTCCTGTCTTCGGCGGGGCTGTTTATCCTGCTGGGGGCTGAATTTGTCGCGATGCTGCTGGTCATCGTCTATGTGGGCGCGGTCGCGGTGCTGTTCCTGTTCGTGGTGATGATGCTGGATGTCGATTTCACCGAACTCAAGGCGCACATGGCCTCCTACCTGCCGCTGGCGGCGCTGATCGGGGCGGTGTTCCTGGCGCAACTGGTGATGGTCTTCGGCGTCTGGCAGACGGCCGACACGGCCATCGAATTGCGGCAGGCCCCGGTGAGCGAGGCGCAGCACAATACGCAGGCGCTCGGCAACCTTCTTTATGACGACTACATCCATCTGTTCCAGGCCGCGGGGCTGATCCTCTTGGTGGCAATGATCGGGGCCATCGTGCTGACCCTGCGCCACCGGCCCGACATCAAGCGGCAAGACGTGCTGGCGCAGATGTATCGTGACCCGGCCAAGGCGATGGAACTGAAAGACGTGAAACCGGGGCAGGGTCTCTGACCCCGGACGAACCGACAGGACAAGCGGGCAAAAGGCCCGGAGGGACGGAATGATTGGACTTGAACATTACCTGACGGTGGCCGCGGCGCTGTTCGTCATCGGGGTCTTCGGGATCTTCGTGAACCGAAAGAACGTGATCGTCATCCTGATGTCGATCGAACTGATGCTGTTGGCGGTCAACATCAACCTCGTGGCCTTCTCTGCCGCGCTGGGGGATCTGGTGGGGCAGGTCTTCACCATGTTCGTGCTGACCGTCGCCGCGGCCGAGGCCGCCATCGGGCTTGCCATCCTCGTCTGCTTCTACCGCAATCGCGGGTCCATCGCGGTGGACGACATCAACATGATGAAGGGGTAAGGGTTCATGGAAAAGATCATCCTCTTTGCCCCGCTGATCGGGGCCATCCTGTGCGGCTTCGGCTACCGGATGCTGGGCGAAAAGGCCGCGATGTGGGTGACCACGGCAATGGTCTTCCTGTCGATGGTGCTGTCCTGGGTGGTGTTCATCGGCTTCGACGGCGAGATGCGGCAGATCGAGATCTTCCGCTGGATCGAAAGCGGTACGCTGGCCGCCGACTGGTCGATCCGGGTTGACCGGCTGACGGCAATCATGCTGATCGTGGTCACCACGGTGTCGGCCTTCGTGCATCTCTACAGCTTCGGCTACATGAATCACGACCCGGAATGGCGGGAGGGCGAAAGCTACAAGCCGCGCTTCTTCGCCTATCTGTCCTTCTTCACCTTCACCATGCTGGCGCTGGTGACCGCCGACAATATCATCCAGCTTTTCTTCGGCTGGGAGGGCGTGGGCGTCGCCTCCTACCTGCTGATCGGGTTCTACTATCGCAAACCTTCGGCGAACGCGGCGGCGATCAAGGCCTTCGTGGTCAACCGGGTGGGCGATTTCGGCTTCATCCTCGGGATTGCGTCGCTGTTCTTCCTTGTCGACAGCGTGAATTTCGATGACATCTTCGCCGCCGTCCCGACCATCGCGGAAACGGAGTTGAGCTTCCTCTCCGGCACATGGAACGCGGCCAATGTCGTCGGCGTGCTGCTTTTCATCGGGGCGATGGGCAAGTCGGCACAGCTTTTCCTGCATACATGGCTGCCCGACGCGATGGAGGGGCCGACGCCGGTTTCGGCCCTGATCCACGCCGCGACGATGGTGACGGCGGGCGTCTTCCTGATCTGCCGGATGTCGCCGCTGATGGAATTCGCACCTGCTGCGCAAACCATGGTGGTGGTGATCGGCGCCGCGACCGCGTTCTTCGCGGCCACGGTGGGCCTTGTTCAGAACGACATCAAGCGGGTGATCGCCTATTCGACCTGTTCGCAGCTGGGCTACATGTTCGTGGCGGCAGGCGTCGGCGTCTATTCCGCCGCGATGTTCCACCTGCTGACCCACGCGTTCTTCAAGGCGCTTCTGTTCCTCGCGGCGGGCTCGGTCATCCATGCGATGCATCACGAGCAGGACATGCGGAACTACGGGGGCCTCAGGAAGAAGATCCCCTTCACCTTTGCCGCGATGCTGGTTGGCACCCTTGCCATCACCGGCGTCGGCATCCCGCTGACCCATTTCGGCTTTGCCGGCTTCCTGTCCAAGGACGCGATCATCGAAAGCGCCTGGGGCGGCCATGCCTATCTGGCCTTCTGGGCGCTGGTCATCGCCGCGGCTTTCACCAGCTTCTATTCTTGGCGGCTGATGTTCATGACCTTCTGGGGGGAGCCGCGGGGCAACAAGCACACCCACGACCACGCCCATGAAAGCCCGCTGAACATGCTTGTGCCGCTGGGCGTGCTGGGGGTCGGGGCGATCTTCGCCGGGATGGTCTGGTATTCCGACTTCTTCGGTGACCATGACCAGGTGAACCAGTTCTACGGTATCCCGACGCATGAGACCGCGGCAGATGCCGGACATGGGGCAGAGGCCGGACATGGCGAGCCTGCACATGGCGAGGCCGCGCATGGGGCCGAGGCTGGTCATACGATGGCCGTCGCGCATGCCATGCCGGGCGAGGGCGCCATCTACATGGGCGCGGACAACCATTCGATGGACAACGCCCACCACGCGCCCGACTGGGTCAAGGCCGCGCCGTTCATGGCGATGCTGGCGGGTCTGTTCGTGGCCTTCACCTTCTACATCCAGTCGCCGGATCTGCCGGGCAAGTTCGCGCAGACCTTCCGGCCGCTCTACCTGTTCCTGCTGAACAAGTGGTATTTCGACGAACTGTTCGACGCGATCATCGTCAACCCCGCCCGAAATGTCGGCCGTGCCCTCTGGAAAGGGGGCGATGGCAGCATCATCGATGGCGGCATCAACGGGCTGGCGATGGGGATCATCCCGTTCTTCACCCGCGTCGCCGGGCGGATGCAATCGGGGTACCTGTTCCACTATGCCTTCGCGATGGTGATCGGCATCGCGGTTCTGATCACATGGATGACGCTGGCCGGGGGGGCGCAATAACATGACCAACCTGCTTTCCATCATCACCTTCACCCCGATGATCGCGGCGATCATCCTGGGTGTGTTCCTGCGGGGCGATGATGCCGCGGCCCAGCGCAACGCGAAATGGCTGGCGCTGATCGCGACGACGGCAACCTTTTTCGTCTCGCTCTTCGTGCTGTTCGGTTTCGACCCCAAGGATACCGGGTTCCAGTTCGTGGAAGAACGCGACTGGCTGATCGGGCTGACCTACAAGATGGGGGTCGACGGGATCTCTGTCCTGTTCGTGATGCTGACGACCTTCCTGATGCCGATCACCATCGGCGCGTGCTGGAACGTCACCCATCGGGTCAAGGAATACATGATCGCGTTCCTTCTGCTGGAAACGCTGATGCTGGGCGTGTTCTGCGCGCTCGACCTGGTCCTGTTCTACCTGTTCTTCGAGGGCGGGCTGATCCCGATGTTCCTGATCATCGGCATCTGGGGCGGCAAGAATCGGATCTACGCCACCTTCAAGTTCTTCCTCTACACCTTCCTCGGCTCTGTCCTGATGCTGGTGGCCATGGTGGCGATGTATATCGATGCGGGCACCACCGACATCGTGCTGCTGCTGAACCACGAATTCAGCCATGGCGACATCACCATCGCAGGCAAGACCATCGTGGGCGGCATGCAGACGCTGATGTGGCTGGCCTTCTTCGCCAGTTTCGCGGTCAAGATGCCGATGTGGCCGGTGCACACATGGTTGCCCGATGCCCACGTGCAGGCGCCGACGGCGGGGTCGGTCATTCTGGCCGCGATCCTGTTGAAGATGGGCGGCTACGGCTTCCTGCGCTTCAGCCTGCCGATGATGCCGGTGGCCTCTGACATATGGGCGCCGTTCGTGTTCTGGCTGTCGGCGATCGCGATCGTCTACACCTCGCTCGTCGCGCTGGCGCAGCAGGACATGAAGAAGCTGATCGCCTATTCCTCGGTCGCTCATATGGGCTATGTCACGATGGGGATCTTCGCAGCGAACCAGCAGGGCGTGGATGGCGCGATCTTCCAGATGATCAGCCACGGCTTCGTCTCGGGGGCGCTGTTCCTGTGCGTGGGCGTGATCTACGACCGGATGCACACCCGCGACATCGACGCCTATGGCGGGCTGGTGAACCGGATGCCGGCCTATGCATTGGTGTTCATGCTGTTCACCATGGCCAATGTCGGGCTGCCGGGCACGTCCGGGTTCATCGGTGAATTCCTGACGCTGGTCGGCGTGTTCCAGGCGAACACATGGGTTGCCGCGGTGGCCGCGACGGGCGTGATCCTGTCGGCTGCTTATGCGCTCTGGCTCTATCGCCGGGTGGTCTTCGGTGACCTGATCAAGGAATCCCTGCGCAGCATCACCGACATGAACCTGCGGGAAAAGGCGATGTTCGCGCCGCTGGTGGTGATGACGCTGCTTCTGGGGGTCTATCCGGCGCTGATCACCGACATCATCGGGCCCTCGGTCGAGGCGCTTTTGAACAACTACCAAACGGCGCTGATCGACGCCGAGGCCGCCACGCGGCTGGCCCAGAACTGAGGGGAGTGCGATGATCTCTGCCGATATCAATGTCCTGCTGCCGGAAATCGCGCTGGCCATCTATGCGATGCTGGCGCTGGTGGGCGCGGTCTATACGGGCAAGGACAGGCTTGGGCCCATTCTGAACTGGGTGACGGCCGCGCTGTTCTTCGTGATGGCCGTCTGGGTCGGTCTGACCGCGGGGGGCACGCAAACGGCCTTTGGCGGCGCGGTGATCGATGACGGGTTCGCGCGCTTTGCCAAGGTGGTGATCCTTGTCTCTGCCGCCGCGGTTCTGATGATGAGCAACCATTACATGAAACGGCAGAAGACGCTGCTGTTCGAGTTCCCGATCCTGATCACGCTGGCGGTTGTCGGCATGATGCTGATGGTCTCGGCCGGCGATCTGATGATGCTGTATATGGGGTTGGAGCTTCAGTCGCTGTCGCTTTACGTTGTTGCGTCCTTGCGCCGGGACAGCCTGAAATCGACCGAGGCCGGTCTGAAATACTTCGTCCTTGGCGCGCTGTCCTCGGGTCTTCTGCTCTATGGCGCGTCGCTGACCTATGGTTATTCGGGCACGACGCTGTTTTCCGGCATCCTGTCGACGCTGGGCGAGGGCGACATGTCCATCGGGCTTTTGTTCGGTCTGGTGTTCATGATCACCGGTCTGGCCTTCAAGGTGTCGGCGGTGCCGTTCCACATGTGGACGCCGGATGTCTACGAAGGATCCCCCACGCCGGTCACGGCCTTCTTTGCGGCAGCGCCCAAGATGGCCGCCATGGGTCTGATGGCGCGCGTCCTGCACGAGGCGTTCGGCAGCGTGCCGGGCGACTGGGGGCAGGTGATCGCCGTCCTGTCGCTCCTGTCGATGGTGCTGGGCGCGATTGCGGCCATCGGGCAGCGCAACATCAAGCGGCTGATGGCCTATTCCTCGATCGCCCATATGGGCTATGCGCTGATGGGGCTCGCCGCGGGGACCGAGATGGGCGTGCAGGCGATGCTGGTCTACATGGCGATCTATGTCACGATGAGCGTCGGCACCTTCGCCTTCATCCTGTCGATGCAGAAGGACGGCCAGCCGGTCACCGATATCGCCAGCCTGAACATGCTGTCCGCGCGTGAACCGCTGAAGGCGCTGGCGATGCTGGTTCTGCTGTTCAGCCTGGCCGGTGTGCCGCCGCTGGTGGGCTTCTTCGGGAAGTTCTACGTGGTCAAGGCCGCGGTGGATGCGGGGCTTGTCTGGCTGGCGGTGGCCGGGGTGCTGGCCTCGGTCGTAGGCGCGTTCTACTACCTGCGCATCGTGTTCTTCATGTATTTCGGAGAGGAGGGCGATCCGCAGCTTGACGGGACGATGGCGCCCTCGCTTTGGGGCGTGATGATGGTTTCGGCCTTCGCGATGGTGGCGGGTGTCATCAACCTCTTCGGGGTCGAGGGGCTGGCACAGGCCGCGGCACAAAGCCTTGTCAACTGAGGACGGACCGGCGGGGCAGGCCGGCTGGCACTGGCCGGCCGGACACGACCTGATCCTGCTGGACGAGGTCGACAGCACCATGGCAGAGGCGCGCCGCCGCGCGCCTTTCGCCCGGCCCACATGGATCGCGGCGCGGCGCCAGACCGCTGCCATCGGGCGTCGTGGGCGCGCATGGGCGGCACCGGAGGGCAACCTGTCTGCCACGCTGGCGATGCAGCCCGACTGCCCCCCGGCCAAGGCTGCGCTTTTCAGCTTCGTCGCGTCCTATGCGCTTTTCGCCACGCTTCTTGCCTATGTGGAGGATCGCACGGCGCTGAGCCTGAAATGGCCAAACGATGTGCTTTTGTCCGGGGGGAAACTGGCGGGCATCCTGCTGGCCTCTGACGGGCATGGGCACAAGGTTACGCAGCTTTCCATCGGGATCGGCGTGAACCTGAACACCGCGCCAGCGCCCGTGGGGCTTGAGCCCGGCCAGCACCCGCCGGTGACGCTGGCCGACGCGACGGGCGACGCGATCGATCCGCTGGAATTCCTCACTTTCCTGGCCGAACATTTTGCCCATCAACAGCGGTTCTTCCAGGATAACGGTTTTGGCCCCCTGCGTGCCGCCTGGCTGGACCAGGCCGCGAAACGGGGGGAGGAGATCACCGCGCGCACCGGCACCGAAGAGGTCCGGGGCATCTTCCGCACGGTGGACGAGGACGGGCAGCTTGTTCTAGATACGCCCCGTGGCCAGCGTGTGATTGCGGCCGCGGACGTGTTTTTCTGAAGGCTGACCCATGCTTCTCTGTATCGATTGCGGCAACACCAACACCGTCTTTTCGATCTGGGACGGGGAGCAGTTTCTGTGCACGTTGCGCACCGCGACCGAACACACCCGCACGGCGGACCAGTACCATGTCTGGTTCTCCACCCTCCTTCGGCACTACCGGATCGAGCCGGAGATCCATGATCTCATCATCTCGTCCACCGTGCCGCGCGTGGTCTTCAACCTGCGCGTCTTCGCCGACCGCTTCTTCAACGCCCGGCCGCTGGTTGTGGGAAAACCCGATTGCCTGCTGCCCAATCCACCGCGGGTGGATGCGGGCACCAATGTCGGCCCCGACCGTCTGGTCAACGCCGCGGGCGCCTATGACCGGCATGGCGGCGACCTGATCGTCGTGGATTTCGGCACCGCGACCACCTTTGACGTGGTGGCCGAAGACGGGGCCTATGTCGGCGGGGTGATTGCCCCGGGCGTCAATCTCAGCCTTGAGGCGCTGCATATGGCCGCCGCCGCCTTGCCCCATGTCGACGTGACCAAGCCGCAGGCGGTCATCGGCACCAACACGGTTGCCTGTATGCAGTCGGGCGTGTTCTGGGGCTATGTCGGGCTTGTGCGCGAAATCTGCGACCGTATCCGCGGCGAATACGATAGGCCCATGCGCGTCATCGGCACCGGGGGCTTGCCCCGTTGTTCGCGCAGGGCGATGTGCTATTTGACACCATCGAAGACGATCTGACCATGCACGGCCTGACCGTGATCCACGCCTATAACAAGGAACAACAGGCGCAATGAGCAGCGACAACCGACTGATCTATCTCCCCCTCGGCGGCGCGGGGGAGATCGGGATGAATGCCTATGTGTATGGGTACGGGCCTGCGGGGAAAGAACGCCTGATCCTTGTCGATATCGGCGTGACCTTCCCGAACATGGACACGACGCCGGGGGTCGATTTGATCTTTGCCGATATCGCCTGGCTGGAGGAACGCCGCGACCGGCTGGAGGCGATCTTCATCACCCATGCGCATGAGGATCACATCGGCGCGCTTGGCCACCTGTGGTCGCGCCTTCAGGCGCCGGTCTATGCCCGTCCCTTTACCGGCAACCATGCGGCCCGCAAGATGGAGGAGCAGGGGCAGGACCCCGAAGCGGTCAACATCGTCGATATCTGGCCGCAGCAGATCAATGCCGGGCCGTTCAAGGTGGCGTTCCTGCCCGTGTCTCATTCGATCCCCGAAAGCTCTGCCATGGTGATCGACAGCCCGGCGGGGCGCGTCGTGCATACGGGCGATTTCAAGCTGGATGTCACACCGATCCTGGGCGACCCGTTCGACCGAAACCTGTGGGCCAAGGTGGCAGAGCCGGGCGTCAAGGTGCTGACCTGCGATTCAACCAATGTGTTCTCGCCCAATCCCAGCCGGTCCGAGGCGACGGTGGGCCCCGCGATCCGACAGCTTGTCGAACGGGCAGAGGGCATGTTCGTCGCCACGACCTTTGCCTCCAACATCGCGCGGGTAAAGACGCTGGCAGAGGCCGGGCGGGATGCCGGGCGGTCGGTGTGCCTTTTGGGGCGGGCCATGCGCCGGATGATCGAGGCCGGGGTGGAAACCGGGATCCTGACCGACTTCCCCAAGACCGTCAGCCCCGAAGAAGCCGCGGATATTCCCCGCAACCATCTGATGCTGATTGTCACCGGCAGCCAGGGGGAGCGGCGCGCGGCCTCCGGCCAGTTGTCGCGCGGGCGCTATATGGGGCTGGAGATGAAGGAGGGCGATACCTTCCTGTTCTCGTCCAAGACCATTCCGGGCAACGAACGCGACGTCCTGCGGGTGGTGAACGCCTATTCCGAAATGGGCGTCGATGTCGTGGACGACGCGGCGGATCTGTACCACGTCTCCGGCCATGCCAACCGTCCGGACCTGTCGCAGGTGCACCAACTGGTCGCCCCCAAGACCGTGGTGCCGATGCATGGTGAACACCGACACCTGCGGGAGCATGTAAAGCTGGCACGCGAAAACGGGTATTACGCGGTTCTGGCGCCCAATGGCACCATGCTTGACCTGACGCCGGACATTCCCCGCGTCGCCGACATGATCGAGACCGGGCGGACCTATCTGGATGGATCGGTACAGATCGGCGCGCTGGACGGGGTCGTGCGCGACCGCATCAGGATGGCGCTGAACGGCCATGTGATCGTCACGCTGATCATCGACGAAGAGGACGAACCGCTGGGCGAGCCCTGGGTCGAACTGATGGGCCTGCCCGAAAAGGGCAACTCGAAAGCCCCGCTTGCCGAGGTGCTGGAGGCCGATCTTGACCAGTTCCTTGGCCGGGCCGAACCCAAGACCATGCGCAACGACGACAAGATCGAGGAAGCGATGCGCCGGATCGTGCGGCAGGTGTCGCAAAACGAGATCGGCAAAAAGCCTGAAGTGACCGTGGTGATCAGCCGTTTGTCGGCTTAAACGGTTTCAAGAAACAATTGGCAGTCTTGAAAACGACTGTCTTCAATTAAGTGGGCTATTGCCCGCTTTTGGCCAGATTCTCTTTGGCCACCTGTCCAATATTGATAGCAAGATTTCAGTTGAAAGCGTGCCGGTCCATTTGTCGGATCTATTTCCGGTGCCGGTCTTTCAGCCTGTATAAATGGTTCACTAGGGGAACAGATTATGAAACGCATTCTTGCAGCCGTGGCCGTGATGGCCGCCGGTGGCGCTGCGCAAGCCGCCACCATCGATACGAGCAACTGGACGTCGACAGCGGCGCCGGCTGACAATCAACTGTATTATCAGAACTATTGGACGACGGGCGGTACATCCGCCTCCATCGGCCGCAACGCCCACACGACGCTGGTAAGTGATTTCAGCCTGAACGGTGACTTCACCTATACCGGCACGATGCGCGCAACGTCCGACAACGACAATATGGGCGTTGTTTTTGGCTGGACCGATACCTCCAACCACTACCGCATGGGGTGGGAAGGCAACGGCTATTGGGATGGCGGCTCCTCGACCGAGAACGGGTTCTGGCTGATCGTCGAAAACGGCGGGACCGATACGGTTCTGGCCAATGTCTCGAACCTGTACTGGACGCTGAATGTGACCTACGACTTCTCGATCTCGCGGTCCGGCAACGACATCACATATTCGATCATGCAGGGGCTCACGACGATCACCAGCGGTACGGTGACCGACAGCACGTTCCTGTCCGGCAATGTCGGCGTCTATGTCGAAAGCAACTATTCGCAGTTCTCGAACCTTGCCGCGTCGGAAACCTCGGCCGTGCCGCTGCCGGCGACGCTGCCGCTGTTGCTGGCGGGCTTTGGTGGTCTGGCGGCGCTGCGCCGCCGCGGCTGACCCGAGTTCTGAGAAAACGCAAGGGGCGTCGGCCGCGGCCGACGCCCTTCGTTATTCGACGGCTTCCTGGGCGGTTTCCGTTTTCGGCTTGAACGACCGCAGCAGGAAGGCCGGCATATGATCGCCCATGCCGACGACCGGTTCGTCCCGGCCACCGCGGTCACGCCCGCCCCGGCGGTTGCGGCCCGATTTCCGTTGTTCGGGACGCGGCGCGTCGTCACCCCGGGCGTTGACGGGGGCGGCAGGATGATCCTCTGCCTTGGGTCCCCGGTCGCTGTCGGCCGCCGGAGATGTCAGCGGGCTTTCGATGCGGGGGATTTCCTTTTCCACCAGCGCCTCGATCGCGGCCAGCCATTTCTCGTCATGGGGCACGCAGATCGTCAGCGCCTTGCCGGACCGCCCGGCGCGGCCGGTACGGCCGATCCGGTGAACGTAGTCCTCCGCATGGGAGGGGACGTCGTAGTTGAACACATGGGACACGGCGGGGATGTCGAGCCCGCGGGCGGCGACGTCAGAGGCCACCAACAGCCGCAAAGACCCCTCGCGGAACGAATCCAGTGTCCGCATCCGCATCGACTGATCCAGGTCGCCGTGGATGGGGGCCGCGTCGTAGCCATGCTTTTTCAGCGATTTGGCGACGATGTCGACCTCGGTCTTGCGGTTGCAGAAGATAATCGCGTTGCGGCAGGCCTCGCCCTCCAACTCGATCAGCGCGCGCAGAAGTTCGCGTTTCTCGCGCGCCTGCCGATCCTTGCGGCTGGCCTTGTAGTGAACAACACCCTGTTCGATGCTTTCGGCGGTCGTGGCCGCGCGGGCGACTTCGATGCGGGCCGGGGCCGAGAGGAAGGTGTTGGTGATCCGTTCGATTTCCGGCGCCATGGTCGCGCTGAAAAACAGCGTCTGGCGGGTAAAGGGCGTCAACTGGAAGATCCGCTCGATATCGGGGATGAACCCCATGTCGAGCATCCGGTCAGCTTCGTCCACCACCATGACCTGAACGCCGGTCAAAAGCAGTTTGCCGCGCTCGAAATGATCCAGCAGGCGGCCCGGCGTCGCGATCAGCACGTCGACGCCCTTGTCGATCAGCGCCTCTTGTTCCTTGAAGCTGACGCCGCCGATCAGCAACGCCTTGGACAGCTTGGTGTTCTTTGCATAGGTGTCGAAGTTTTCCGCCACCTGTGCGGCCAGTTCGCGCGTCGGCGCCAGAACCAGACTGCGCGGCATCCGCGCGCGGGCACGGCCACGGCCCAGAAGTGTGATCATGGGCAGAACGAAGCCCGCCGTCTTGCCCGTCCCGGTCTGGGCGATGCCAAGAACATCGCGTCCTTCAAGCGCAGGGGGAATGGCCCCGGCCTGAATCGGTGTGGGGGAGGTGTAGCCGGCCTCGGCTACGGCGGACAATACCTTGGGGTCCAGCCCCAGATCGGCGAATGTGGTCATGCGGGTCCTTAACGTGAGTTGCGGCGAGAGCGGCCGCACTTTCCACGCGGCCCGACCGGCCGAATTACCAGTCGCTTCATCAACTGTGCGTGTGCATAGGTTAAAAGGCGTTTTTCGTCAAGTGATCCGGTTCGGCATCCCGGTCGCAGGGCGCTACAGAAAGATTCGCCAGATGACGAGTGCCTCGCCGATGAGGATGCCATAGCCCGACAGCGCGACAAATCCGTCCCGGGTGGACAACGCAAGCCCCAGCAGCAGCACGTGAAAGGACAACGCGAAGGGCAGGCCGGGGATGAACCCGGCCACCAGAACCATCACGCCGGTTGCCATCAGGATCAGGGCCAGTATCCGGTGCGCCACCGCGCTGTCGATCAGAAAGGCCAACCGCGGGGCGACGAAGGGGCGCATCCACAAGACGGTCGGCTCTGCCCGCGCAACCGACACGGCAAGCATATGGCCCGAGAAGGACACACGCCCGACCCGTTCGGGCAGCCACAGCCGGTCATTGCCGGTCATCATCCGCCCGCCGATCAGGATCATGAAGACGGCCACGACGGCGGGGATGCCCGGCACCATGCCGATGGGCAGGATCAGAAAGGCCGACAGCACCATCAGAAGCGGGCCGAATCCGCGCGACCCCACGGTGTCGATCAGATCCGATATGCTGACATCGGCCTTCGACAGCGCGAGGTTCTGGAGATCCTCCAGCAAGCTTGAGATGATCCAGTCGTCTTTGTGCCGCGTCATCGCGCAAAGGGCATCCCGCCTGATGCCGGACCGCCCGGCAGATTCGAAGGGGCATACGGAGCCCCGCCCTCCATGTCGCCGTGCAGCAATTTGAAATCAAGGCCTTGCCGCAACGCAGCGATCCGGGCGCGCCGCATCGGGGCCTGCGAGAGTCGCAGCGACGCAAGGGCGTGTGGGGGCGGACACCGTGTTTCGTTGTGGCGGCCCTGTCGCCGAAAGGCGCACACGAGGTGCATGTTTTCAATTTTGCTAAACTGGGGGATGTGCCCAAGTCATTGACGATAAACGCGTTAATCACGTTTGCTGCGCAATTTAAATATCCGTCGTTTGCTTTTGTAAGTCGGCTGACAAATCATCCCATCAGGACAAATGCGAAGGAGGTTTCCCATGAAAAAGGTCCTGACCGTGGCAGCCCTTGCAATCGGCTGTACCGCAATGACGGCGCTGCCGGTGCTGGCGCAAGCGTCCCACGTCTATTCCCCGGTCTCGAAGTCCTGGGTGCGTGTGGACAAGGATGCCGTCAAGAGATCCCATCTTGGCCAGGCGATCCATGATGCCAACGGCACCACCATCTGGTCCTGTGCGCCGAACTCTCACGGAAAAGTCGGGCGCTGCTATCCCACCAAGGCCGTGATGCAGGCTGAATAAGACCAAGCCGTCTTTCAAGCGCACAACCCTCTGTCGAAACGGGGGAGTTCCACATGCGAACGAGATCCGCTCCCCGCCCTGCACGGACGGGGAGCTTTGTGTTTTCGGCAAGGTGCCCATTCGTCGACGCGCCGCCTGTCTGAGTTGCCCGGCGGCCTGCTCACGTTCCTGTCAGGCGCCCTTGGCGAGGCCAAGAATCCGTTTGCGCCGGGGATGGTTAAGCTTATTAGTCGGTCCATGTTTATCGAACTCGGCCACTTCGCCCTCGCCCTCGCTTTCGCGATCTCCGTCATGCAGGCGGTGATCCCCCTGATCGGTGCCCACAAGGGCTGGAGCGGCTGGATGGCCATGGCCGAACCTGCCGCGATGACGCAGTTCATGCTGACGGCGTTCAGCTTCGCGGCGCTGACCTATGCTTTCGTGACGTCCGATTTCTCGCTGCTGGTGGTGGTCGAGAACTCTCACACGCTGAAACCGATGCTTTACAAGGTGTCGGGCGTCTGGGGGAACCATGAAGGCTCCATGCTGCTGTGGGTTCTGATCGTGACGCTGTTCGGTGCGCTGGCTGCGTGGTTCGGGGGCGGGTTGCCGCCGACGCTGCGCGCGCGGGTGCTGGCCGTGCAGTCCTCTATCGCGGCGGCGTTTTTCGCCTTTATCCTGTTCACCTCCAACCCGTTTGAGCGGCTGGCGGTGGCGCCCTTCGACGGGCAGGATCTGAACCCGCTGTTGCAGGATCCCGGTCTCGCCTTCCATCCGCCGTTTCTCTATCTCGGCTATGTGGGGCTTTCGATCTGCTTCTCCTTCGCCGTCGCCGCGCTGATCGAGGGGCGGGTGGATGCCGCCTGGGGGCGATGGGTCCGGCCGTGGACGCTGGCGGCATGGATCTGCCTGACCATCGGTATCGCGCTGGGGTCGTGGTGGGCCTATTACGAACTGGGCTGGGGCGGGTTCTGGTTCTGGGACCCGGTGGAAAACGCGTCCTTCATGCCGTGGCTGATCGCGGCGGCGCTCTTGCACTCGGCCATCGTGGTGGAAAAGCGCGAGGCGCTGAAAAGCTGGACGGTGCTTCTGGCCATCGTGGCCTTCGGGTTTTCGCTGATCGGGGCGTTCATCACCCGGTCGGGCATCATCACCTCTGTCCATGCCTTCGCGACCGATCCGACGCGGGGGGTATTCCTGCTGATCATCCTTGCCGTCTTCATGGGGGGCGCGCTGACGCTTTATGCCGCGCGGGCCAGCGCGATGGAGGCCAAGGGCGTCTTCGGCGTCGCAAGCCGCGAATCCGCGCTGGTGTTCAACAACATCCTGCTGGCGGTTGCGGCCTTCGTGGTGTTCGTCGGCACGATCTGGCCCTTGGTGGCAGAGATGGCCTTTGCACGCAAACTGTCGGTCGGCGCGCCGTTCTTCAACATGGCCTTCACGCCCTTCATGGTGGCGTTGGGTGTTCTGTTGCCCATCGGGTCGATCCTGCCGTGGAAACGGGCGCGGATGGGGCGGGCGCTGCTGGCCGTTCTGCCGGCGCTTGGGCTTGCGCTGGCTCTTGGCGCGCTGGCCTGGGCGATGCAGTCGGGCAAAAGCGCCCTTGGCCCGGTCGGCATGGGCCTTGGCACATGGCTGATCGCGGGGGCGGCGGTCGATCTGTGGACGCGCGCGGGCCGCGGGGCGATGGGTGAAAAGGCGCGTCGACTGACCCGCCTGCCGCGGGCGGACTGGGGCAAGGCAGTGGCCCATTCCGGCCTTGGCATCACCATGCTGGGTATCGCCACGCTGATGGCGTGGAGCCAGGAGGACATCCGCGTCGCCCAGATTGGTGAGCGGTTCGAGGTGGGCGACTACGGTTTCGTCCTGGAAAAGGTCGAGCGCGTGGAAGGCCCGAACTACATGTCGACGACCGGCACGATGTCGGTCTGGCGCGGCGACCGGCAGATCGCGACACTCCATCCCGAAAAGCGGATGTACCCGGTGGCGGGCATGCCCACGACCGAGGCGGCGATCGACAACGGCATCTTCCGTGATGTCTATATCGCGATCGGCGATCCGCAGCAGAACGGCGGCTGGGCGGTCCGGACCTATATCAAACCCTTCGCCAACTGGATCTGGGCGGGTGCGATCATCATGGCCCTTGGCGGGGTTCTCAGCCTGTCGGACCGGCGGGTGCGGGTGGCCGCGGGCGCCCGGAAACATGCCGGTTCCTCGGCCGTGCCTGCGGAGTGAAACGAATGCTGAAACGCCTGATCCTTGCCCTTTCCCTTGGCCTTGCCGCGCCGGCGCTTGCGGTGGAGCCGTCCGAAATCCTAGACGATCCGGCGCTGGAGGCGCGCGCACGGGAACTCTCCAAGGGTTTGCGCTGCCTTGTCTGCCGCAATGAAAGCATCGACGATTCCAACGCGTCGCTGGCCAAGGAACTGCGCGTTCTGGTGCGCGAACGCCTGGTCGCCGGGGATACCGATGACGAGGCCATCGGCTATCTGGTGGATCGCTACGGCGAATATGTCCTGCTGAAGCCGGCGGCGACGGGCTCCAACCTCGTGCTTTATGTCGCCGGTCCGGCGATGCTGGGGCTCGGCCTGATCGCGGGGGTGTTCTATATCCGCTCCCGCCGCGGGCGCGACAGCAATGAGCCGCAGGCCCTGAGCGCCGAGGAAGAGGCGCGGCTGAAGGAAATCATGGGCGGGCAGGGCTGACGCATTCCCCTGCGTCGGTCTTCCCCTTCCTGCCGATCCCTGTAATCTGCGGCAAAAGCGGGAGGGAACTGTACCCATGGTCTACAAGGTCATCGACTATACCGTTGCCGACGACATCGCCACGGTGACGCTGAACCGTCCCGAGGTCATGAACGCCCTCGACACCCAGATGCGGGCGGAGATCCGCGACGCCGTGCGCCACGCCGCAGAGGAAGCCCGGGTCATGGTGCTGACCGGGGCGGGGCGGGCCTTCTGTTCCGGGCAGGATCTGGGCGACAAGGCGAATATCGGCAATATCGATCTCGAACGGACGCTGCGGGATGAATATGAACCGATGCTGCGGGCGATCTTTGATTGCCCCATTCCGACGATTGCGGCGGTGAACGGCCCGGCGGCGGGGGCGGGCGCCAATCTTGCGCTGGCCTGCGACGTGGTGATCGCGTCAGAAGCCGCGATGTTCCTGCAAGCCTTCACCCGGATCGGGCTGATCCCCGATGCGGGCGGCACCTATTGGCTGCCGCGGCAGATGGGGTTTGCCCGGGCGATGGCGGCCGCCCTGTTTGCCGAACCGATCCCCGCGCGGCAGGCCGCCGACTGGGGCATGATCTGGGAGGCGGTGCCGGAGGACGGTTTTACGGCCCACTGGCAGGCCCGCGCCACGCAACTGGCCACCGGGCCGACCGTGGCCTATCAGCATGTCAAACGGGCGATCCGGTCGTCCTTCGACAACGATCTGGAGGCGCAGCTTTCGCTTGAGGCCGAATTGCAGGGTGCCTGCGGGGCGACCCGGGATTTCAAGGAAGGGGTCGTTGCCTTCCTTGAAAAGCGCAAGGCACAGTACGAGGGGCGTTGAAGCGCGCAGGGCGGGGATCAGTCATTGAAGATCGTCTTGCCCGAACCGATGCCGATCTGGTGACCGCCGCCGGTGGCCTTGGTCTTGGTCTTGCGGCAGGCCGCCTTGCCGCCGACAAGCGCGTCGCGAGAGGCATGGCGGGTAAAGAAGATCAGGTTCCGCAGAATCTCCTTGTCATCCAGGGTGATGTACATGCTGCGTATGCCCTTTCGGAAGGAGGTCCCTTGGGAATGGCCCGTCATCGCGTAGTTGCCGCAGACGTGGTACAGGCCTTCGTGCCGGACAACGGTATAGCGGATGTAGATCTTGTCGGCCATGCCCCTCCACGAGACGGTGTATTGGCCGGACCGCGATGGCATTTTCATGGTTTTCAGATCCGCGGCATGGGCCGCTGGCCCAGTCAGGGCCAAAAGGGCCAGTACCGCACCCAGCGCGGCACGCAAATTCATACTCATCATGTCATTTCCCATTCGCTCTTGGAAAAGTGAAAGGCGCAAGTGCCGCTCACTCCCGCTTCAAATGAGAACAGTTTAACATGTTTTGTCCGACATGCAGCGCATGAGTTGCACGGCCCGGAATGAGAAGGGCCGCCCAAAGGCGGCCCGATGTCTCAACGATCCTCGACGTCGACGTAGTCGCGCATCGTCGCGCCCGTATAAAGCTGGCGCGGGCGGCCGATCTTCATCCCCGGATCGGCGATCATTTCCTTCCACTGCGAAATCCAGCCCACCGTGCGCGACAGCGCGAAGATCGGGGTGAACATCGAGGTGGGGAAGCCCATCGCGTCAAGGATGATGCCGGAATAGAAATCGACATTGGGGTAGAGTTTCTTGGAAACGAAATACTCGTCCTCCAGCGCGATCTTCTCCAGCTCCTTGGCGACCTGAAGCGTCTCGTTGTTCTCGACCCCCAGCAGGTCCAGCACCTCGTCGGCGGACTGCTTCATCACCTTCGCGCGCGGGTCGAAGTTCTTGTAGACCCGGTGGCCAAAACCCATCAGGCGGAACGGGTCGTTCTTGTCCTTCGCCTTGGCGACGTATTCGGGGATGCGGTCGACCGTGCCGATCTCGCGCAGCATTTCCAGACAGGCCTGGTTCGCACCGCCATGGGCCGGGCCCCAAAGACAGGCAATGCCCGCGGCGATACAGGCGAACGGGTTGGCGCCCGAAGAGGAGGCCAGACGCACGGTAGAGGTAGAGGCGTTCTGTTCGTGGTCCGCGTGCAGCGTGAAGATCCGGTCCATCGCGCGGGTGAGGATCGGGTCGACCTCGTATTCCTCGGCCGGAACCGCAAAGCACATGCGCAGGAAGTTCGACGCATAGTCGAGGTCGTTGCGCGGATACACGAAGGGCTGGCCGATGGTGTATTTATAGGCCATCGCCGCAATCGTCGGCATCTTCGCGATCAGGCGGATCGAGGCGACCTCGCGCTGCCACGGATCGGCGATATCGGTGGAGTCGTGGTAGAAGGCCGACATTGCGCCCACCACACCGACCATGACCGCCATCGGGTGGGCATCGCGCCGGAACCCGGTGAAGAAGCGGTGCATCTGTTCATGCACCATGGTGTGGCGCGTGACGCGGTTCTCGAAGTCTTCAAGCTGCGCCGCGGTCGGCAGTTCGCCGTACAGCAGCAGATAGCAGACCTCCAGAAAGTGGGATTTCTCGGCCAGCTGGTCGATGGGATAACCGCGATGGAGGAGTTCCCCCTTGTCGCCGTCGATGAACGTGATCGAGCTTTCGCAGGACGATGTCGAGGTGAAGCCCGGATCGTGGGTGAAGATCCCCATGCCGGAGTAGAGCTTCCGGATATCCACGACCTCGGGGCCGGCGCTGGGTGTCAGCACCGGAAGGTCTATGGATTTATCTCCCAGGGTCAGCGTTGCAGTCTTGTTGCCGTCAGCCATGAAAGTCCCTCTTCTTTCGGAAAACCGGCGCCGCGTTCCCATGGACGGCACCGGCCAGTGGCGTGCTGGGCTTTCGGCACCGTGCCTCAGCCCTGGGCGTCCGTCAGGCGGGCGAGCGTTTCCTCCCGGCCGATGACGAGCATCATGTCGAATACGCTGGGCGATACGGTGCGCCCGGCCAGTGCGGCGCGCAAGGGGCCTGCCAGTTTGCCGAGTTTCATGTCCCTTGCTTCGGCAACCTCACTGACCGCCGCTTCCAGCGCGTCACGGGACCAGCTAGCACGCTGCAACTGCGGCGTCAATTCAGCCAGTATACCACGGGATACATCATCCAGCGCCTTCGCCGCTTTTTCGTCCGGCACGATCGGACGCGTGGCCAAGACGAAGTGCGCCTTCTCAATAAGTTGCGGGAATGTCTTCGCGCTTGACTTGATCATCGGCACGGCGCGCTCAAGCCCATCTTTTTGTGCAGCGGTCAGGTCGGGTTGCCCGGTTGCGGCCAGAAATTCGGTCAGTTCTTGCAGCAGTGCAGCATCGTCCATCGCGGCGATATGCTGGCCCGACAGGTTTTCGAGCTTCTTGAAATCGAACCGTGCAGGGGATTTGCCGATTCCGTCAAAGCCGAACCAGTCCAGCGCCTGCGCATCGGTGAAGAACTCGTCATCCCCGTGGGACCAGCCCAGCCGGGCAAGGTAGTTGCGCACGGCCGCCGCCGGGTAACCCATGGCCTGGTATTCCTCGACCCCCAGCGCGCCGTGGCGTTTCGACAGCTTCTTGCCGTCCGGCCCGTGGATCAGCGGGATATGCGCCCAGACCGGCACGTCCCAGCCCATCGCCTGATAGATCTGCATCTGCCGCGCGGCGTTGTTCAGGTGATCGTCGCCGCGGATAACATGGGTCACGCCCATGTCGTGGTCATCCACCACCACCGCCAGCATATAGGTCGGCGTTCCGTCCGACCGCAGCAACACCATGTCGTCAAGCTGCGCATTCTGAACGGTCACATTGCCCTGCACCTGATCCTCGATCACCGTGGCGCCCTCGCGGGGCGCTTTCAGGCGGACAACATACGGCGCGTCGGGATGGTCCGCCGGATCGGCCTCTCGCCACGAGCTTTGATAGAGGGTGGAGCGTCCCTCGGCCTTGGCCTGTTCCCGGAAGGCGGCAATTTCGTCCTGCGTCGCGAAACACTTGTAGGCGTGGCCGTTGGCCAGCATCTCCTGCGCGACCTCCGCATGCCGGTCGGCGCGGGCGAACTGGCTGATCGCGTCGCCGTCCCAGTCCAGGCCCAGCCAGGTCAGGCCCTTCAGGATCGCCTCGGTCGCTTCGGGGGTCGACCGCGCACGGTCGGTATCCTCGATCCGCAGCAGGAATTTCCCGCCGCGGCCCCGGGCATAGAGCCAGTTGAAAAGCGCCGTGCGGGCCCCGCCAATATGCAGGAAGCCGGTGGGCGACGGGGCAAAACGGGTGACCACGGGGGCGTCCGACGCGTGGGTCATTGGGCGTTAACCTTTTGTTCACTTGGGTGGAGATAACGTTGCCGCCTGTCTAGGAGATCGGTTCGGAGAGGACAAGCGGTGGGGCCGCTTCGCGCGCTGGAGGCCCAGAGGGGGCATCTGTTTCCATGGGCCCCGGTTCTGCTGGCGATCGGGATCGGGCTCTATTTCGCGCTTCGGGTCGAACCATCGGTCTGGGTCTTTGCCGCTGCCGCGGGGCTTGGGGTTCTGCTCGGGCTTGCCGCGACGCGGTGGCCGGGCCGGTGGGGTCCCGTTCTGGCAGGCATCGCCCTCGTGGCGCTCGGGCTGGCGCTCGCCGGGGGCCGCAGCCATCTGGTGGCCGCGCCCAAGCTTGAGCATCGGTTCTACGGGGCGGTGGAGGGACGGGTTCTGGCCCTTGACCGGTCGTTGTCCGATGCGCCGCGCCTGACCCTTGACCGCGTCTGGCTGGAGGGTATCCCGCCCGGGGCAACGCCCGCCCGCATCCGCCTGTCGCTGCACAGCCCGTGGGGGCTGAACGCACCGGTGCCCGGCACGCGCGTCGCCGCCATGGCCCATCTGTCCCCGCCAGCGGCCCCGGCGGAACCGGGCGGGTTCGACTTCCGCCGCCATGCGTGGTTCGACCGATTGGGGGCGGTCGGCTATGCCCGCGGCCCCGCCGTGGCCATGTCCGCCCTGGCGGGTGGCCTGTCGCTGCCGGTCAACCGGGTTCGGATGCACCTGTCCGCCGCACTGCGGGCCCGTCTGCCCGGCGATCAGGGGGCCTTTGCCGCCGCGATCCTGACCGGCGACCGCTCCGCAATGTCCAGGGGTACCGTTGAAAACCTGCGCGATGCCAATCTTGCGCATCTTCTGGCGATCTCCGGTCTTCATATGGGCCTGCTGACCGCGGTGGTCTTCGGCGGTCTTCGGTTCGGGCTGGCGCTGATCCCGTGGCTTGTCCTGCGCGCGCCGATCAAGAAGATCGCCGCTGTTGGTGCGTTGGGGGCGGGGTCGGCCTATCTGGCCCTGTCGGGGGGCAATGTCGCAACGGAACGCGCCTTTGTCATGGTGGCGGTGGTGCTGGGCGCGGTTCTGGCGGATCGCCGGGCGCTGACCTTGCGGGCGGTGGCCGTGGCCGCGCTGATCGTTCTGCTGCTGGCGCCCGAAAGCCTGACGCAGGCGGGGTTCCAGATGTCATTTGCCGCAACTGCGGCGCTGGTGGCGGTGTTCAGCGCGCTGCGGGATTTGCCGGAGCGTTTTCAGCGCGTACCGCGTGCCCTCCGCGCGCCGCTCGCGGTGGTGTTGTCCTCCGTCGTGGCGGGGCTGGCGACGGCCCCCTTCGGCGCGGCCCATTTCAACCAGGTCGCCCAGTACGGATTGCTGGCCAATCTGCTGAGCGTGCCGCTGATGGGCACGCTGGTGATCCCTGCGGCGGTCGTGGCGGCCTGCCTCGCCCCGTTCGGGCTGGCGGGGCTGGGGCTGGAACCGATGCGCTGGGGCATTGCATGGATCCTTGGGGTGGCCGATTGGGTCGCGGGGCTGGAGGGCGCGGTCTGGCCGGTGGTCGCGCCGGGGCCCTTCGTCTTGCCCCTGCTGGCGCTTGGGGCGGTCTGGGTTCTGCTCTGGCAGGGGCGCGCACGATGGGGCGGGGTAGCGCCGGTGGTTGCGGCGCTTGTGATCTGGGCACAGACGGCCCGCCCCCCTTTGCTGATCGCAGAAAGCGGCGGGTTGATCGGGGTCATCGGGCCAGAGGGGCGGGCGCTTTCCAAACCGCGGGGCGAGGGGTTTGTCGCGCTGAGCTGGCTGGAAAACGACGGCGACCTCGCCGATCAGGAAACCGCCTTCGCCCGACCCGGATTGGGCGGCACACCGACGGCGCGATGGGCGATGGTGGGGGATACCCGGATCACGCTGACCACCGGCCGCGGTTGGCAGGATCATATCGGCCCGGCCTGTCAAATGGGCTGGGTCGTGGTGCCCCAAACCGTCACGTCACCGCCGGAGGGGTGCATCCTGTTCGACCGACGTCACCTTGAAAAGACCGGTGCCATCGCGATCTGGGCAGGGCCCGAGGGCCCGCGCATTGTCGGCGCAAGAGAGGTGGCAGGCCGGCGCCCGTGGTCTCAGTAACTGCGGATCAGCCCGACCAACCGGCCCTGAACCTTCACCTGATCCCTGCGCAAGATACGGGTTTCAAAGGCCGGGTTCGCGGCCTCCAGCGCGATCATGTCCCCCTTGCGGCGAAAGCGCTTCAGCGTCGCCTCGTAGCCATCGACAAGGGCGACGACGATTTCCCCGTTCTCGGCGGTGTTTTGTTCGCGGATCACCACCACGTCGCCGTCATTGATCCCGGCCTCGATCATCGAGTCGCCCTTGACCTCCAGCGCATAGTGATGGCCCTTGCCCGACACCATGTTTCCCGGCACGGCAATACGCTGCGACACTTCCGAGATCGCCTCGATCGGGGTGCCCGCGGCGATCCGGCCCATGACGGGCACCTCCAGCGCGTGGATGGCCTCGACCTCCATCGCGCCGGCGGGCGGGGGCGGCGCTACGTCGCCGTCGATCACCCTGGGGTGGAAGCCTTTGGCCTCCAGCGCCTCGGGCAGTTTGACGATCTCGATGGCGCGGGCGCGGTGGGCGAGGCGGCGGATGAAACCCCGTTCCTCCAGCGCGGTGATCAGGCGGTGGATGCCGGATTTGGACCGCAGGTCCAGCGCCTCTTTCATCTCGTCAAAGGATGGGGGGACACCGTCCCGTCGCATCCGCTTGTGGATGAATTCCAGCAGGTCGAGCTGTTTGCGCGTCAGCATAGGGCCCTCGAACATGATCCGTTCGCCCATGTTCTATCCATGTTCTCGTTTTGTGTCAAGTTGCCGCAATCAGAGCGGAAGGTAATCCACAGCCTCGCCAGGGCCGCGCGGGCCATCGCTGGGGGGGCGGACGATCAGCGCCTGCGCTTCGGTCAGGATTGTCAGGAGCGCGCTGTCCTGTTTTTCGAAGGGCACCAGACCCTCTGGCGTGATCCGGGCGCGCATGTAATGGGCACGCGGGCCGTTGGCGGCCACATCGGCGGCCAGAACGCCGCGCCGCAACGGGGCCGGTTCGGCGGGCAGACCCTGCATCGCCCGCAGCATGGGCAGCAAAAAGACATGCCCGCAGATCAGCGCCGACACCGGGTTGCCGGGCAGCCCCACCATCGCCGCGGTGCCCATGCGGCCCGCCATCAGCGGTTTGCCGGGCCGCATGGCGACCTTGTAGAAGGACTGTTCCATCCCCAGCTCTGCCGCCACCGGGGCCACAAGATCGTGGTCGCCGACCGAGGCACCGCCGATGGTGATGATCAGATCGGCCCCTTCCGCCAGCGCAAAGACGGTTTTCAGAGAGGCGACCGTGTCCCGCGCGATCGGCAAAAGGCGCGCAATCCCGCCCTCGGCCTCGATCATCGCCTTCAGCCCGAAACTGTTGGAGGCGATGATCTGGTCGGGCCCCGGATCCTCCCCCGGCATCACCAGTTCGTCGCCGGTCGCGATCAGGGCCACATCGGGGCGGCGATGCACGGGCAGGGTGGGCAGGTTCATCGCCGCGGCCAGCGCAAGATCGGCAGGACGCAGGCGCCGGGGCGCGCAGATAGTATCGCCGGCGCGGAAATCGGCGCCCATCGCCCGGATATGCGGCCCCTTGTCCAGCCGGTCGGTCAGGGTGATCCGGTTGCCGTCGCGGTTCACGTCCTCCTGGATCACGACGCGGTCGGCGCCGGGGGGAACCGGCGCGCCGGTGAAGATGCGGGCGGCCTCTCCCGCGCCCACCGTTCCGGTGAAGCCTTCGCCCGCGCGCGCCTCTCCGATGACGGTCAACGTTGCGCCGACGGTCGCATCCTCCGACCGCACGGCATAGCCATCCATCGCCGAGGCGGCAAAGGGCGGCTGATCCCGGCGCGCGGCGACGGGGCGGGCCAGAACGCGGCCCGCAGCTTCGCCCAAGGGCACATCCTCCACCGGCAGGGGGGAGACGAGCGCGAAAAGCTGCGCCAGCGCCGCGTCGACGGAGATCATGCGGGCGCCTCGTACCGGCCGGACTTGCCGCCATCCTTCAGGGTCAGGCTGATACCGCCGATCTCCATCCCCTTCTCGGCGGCCTTCAGCATGTCATAAACCGTCAGCGCGGCGGTTGAGACGGCGGTCAGCGCCTCCATCTCGACCCCGGTCTGGCCGGTGGTCTTGACCGTGGCCGTGATCCGCACGCCGGGCAGGGCGGTGTCGGGGGCCAACTCCAGCGCGACCCTGGTCACGGGCAGGGGATGACACAGCGGGATCAGATCGGCGGTCTTCTTCGCCCCCATGATCCCGGCCAGCCGCGCCACGCCCAGAACGTCGCCCTTCTTCGCCCGGCCTTCGGTCACCAGCGCCAATGTCTCGGGCCGCATTTTCACCCATCCCTCGGCCACGGCCACGCGGGACGTCACGGCCTTGTCGGAGACGTCGACCATATGGGCATGGCCCTCGGCATCGAAATGGGTAAGGTCCGCCATCAGTCGGCGCCGACCAGCGGGTTGGACAGGATCTCACGCGTCGCGGCGGTGACGTCCGCCTGCCGCATCAGGCTTTCCCCGATCAGGAAGCGGCGCACGCCATGCCCGGCCATCTCGGCCAGGTCGGCGGGGGTGTAGAGGCCGGATTCACTGACCACATGGCGGTCGGCTGGCACGCGGGGCGCAAGCGCCTTTGTCGTCTCAAGCGTGGTCTCGAAGGTCTTGAGGTTGCGGTTGTTTATCCCGATCAGCGGGGATTTCAGCGCCAGCGCGCGATCCAGTTCCGCGGCGTCGTGCACCTCGATCAGGACGTCCATGCCCCAGCCGAAGGCCGCATCTTCCAACTCGGCCGCCTGCGCGTCCGAAACGCTTGCCATGATGATCAGGATGCAGTCGGCGCCCAGCGCCCGCGCCTCGGCCACCTGATAGATGTCGTACATGAAATCCTTGCGCAGGCAGGGCAGCGCCACGGCGTCATGGGCCGCGGTCAGATACGCCTTGGCCCCCTGGAAGGACGGCGTGTCGGTCAGCACCGACAGACAGGCGGCGCCGCCGGATTCATACGCCTTGGCAAGTTCGGGCGGGTTGAACTCTTCGCGGATCAACCCCTTGGAGGGGCTGGCCTTCTTGATTTCGGCAATCAGGCCATAGCCGGTGGCGGCCTTCGCCGTCAGCGCGGCCGCAAACCCCCGCACCGGGGCTGCGGCGCGGGCCTCGGCCTCCACCTCTGACAGGGGCTTCGCGGCCTTGTCGGCGGCCACCTCTTCCAGCTTGTAGGCCTTGATGCGGTCGAGGATCGTATCGGTCATTGGGCTTCTTCCAGATATCTCGTGGCTGCCGCGATCATGTCCTGCACGCGCCCGGACATCGCTGTCGTCCCAAGCGTCCGTCGCAGGATGTGATCGACATCGCAATTTCCCGGCGGGCATCGGCTGAATAGTCCCAAACGCCGATAGGTGGCAACCACCGCGCGTGCGGACAGCTCCGGGTCACGGGCCAGAAGGTCGGGGTCGTCCAGCAATTCAGGGCGCTGAAGGGCCGTGGCGAGAAATTCGTAGTTCGGCCGACCGAAAACCATGTTCAGGCCGCGGTTTCGGAATTTCTCGACGGCACCGTCCTCGGGATAAAGCTCAGAGGCAAGCCCTTCGCGCCCTTCATAGAACCGCTCGAATATGTCGCGGGCTTGCTCGGCCGTTACCTCGAACCGGGAAAAACCGGAAGTTTCGATCGCTGCAATCGCGAAGACCATCCCGATCTGGTCCGGGGCACAGACGCCGTTGTCCGCAAGCACATCCCGCAGCGCCGCGATCCATGCCGGCGCATCGGGAGAGATGGCGATCCCGTCCAGCCCGCCGACCTTGCGCATCCGGTCCACCATCATCGGCCCGGCCCGGTCGATGAAGCGCGTGTCCTTGCAGGGCGAATAGTCGTGCGAATATTCCGTGCCGGCGCCACCAACGGGGGGCAGCGCGTCCGCGTCGCCGCCCTGAACCTCGGCGATGATGGTGTCGATCTCGCTCAGGATCAGCGGTTCCCCCAGAATGCCGACGCGCACCAGAAAGCGCAGGGCATTGGCGCGGGCCTCGGGGCTTTCGCGTTTGGCCAGTTCACTCTTGATGACTTCGTACTGGAAGGACAGGGCGGCCTGGTTCTGCTCTGCCTCGAACTTGTCCCGCTGCAATCGACGCTCGGCCTCGGCATTGGCCTGTGCGATCTGGCGGGCATTCGCGGCGTCCTGATCCGCCTGGGCCGACTGGTGCACGGCCGCCTGGTCGGCCCGCCAATAGTAGAAGGCAAAGTTTCCCGACAGGGTGATGAGGCCCGTCAGCGCCACCGCCAGCGGCGTGCTCCACCGTCCGCGCCGGTGCTGGGCTGCAAAGCGCGTCTGCTCGGCCTCGCGGCCCGCTTTTGCCTCCGCCTGTGCGGACAGGGCGGCGATCAGTTCCTTCTTGACCCCGTCCGTCAGCCCGGTGTCGCGCGCGATGGCCTCCAGCCGTTGGGATAGCACCGAACCATCCGGGTCGGTCATCCGGCCTCCGAGGTGATTGCGGCCAGAGCTTCGACCTTGGCCTTCGCGGCACCGCTGTCGATGCTCTCGCGCGCCATCTCAACGCCCTCGGTCAGGCGCGCGGCCTTGCCAGCCACGACTAGCGCGGCGGCGGCATTCAGCAGAACCGCATCACGATAGGCCGACACCTCGCCGTCCAGCAGCACGGCAAAGGCGCGGGCGTTGTGTTCCGGGGTGCCGCCCAGCAAATCCTCGAACGGATGCACGGGCAGGCCAGCCTCTTCGGGATGCACCTCGCGCTCGGTCACCGCGCCGCCAGACAGTTCGGCGACATAGGACACGGCTGCGATGGACAACTCGTCAGTGCCGTCCCCGCCATGCACCAGCCATGCGGCCTCCGACCCCAGCGCGCCGAGTGTTTCGGCCATCGGTCGGATCAGGTCGCGCGAAAACGCGCCGGTCAGTTGCCGTTTGACACCGGCAGGGTTGGTCAGCGGCCCGAGGATGTTGAAGATCGTCCGCGTGCCCAGTTCCATCCGCGTCGGCATCACATGGGCCATCGCCGGGTGGTGCATCGGCGCCATCATGAAGCCGATCCCGACCTCCTTCAGCGCCTTTTCCACGACATCGGGGCCGATCATGACGTTGATGCCCATCTGGCCCATCGCATCCGCCGCGCCCGATTTGGACGACAGGTTCCGGTTGCCGTGCTTGGCCACCGGCACGCCCGCGCCCGCCACCACAAAGGCCGTCGCGGTCGAGATGTTCAGCGTCCCCTTGCCGTCGCCCCCGGTGCCGACGATGTCCATCGCGCCCTCGGGCGCCTCGACCTTTTTGCACTTGGCGCGCATCACGCCCGCGGCCGCGGCGAATTCGTCCACCGTTTCACCCCGTGTCCGAAGCGCCATCAACAAGCCGCCGATCTGGCTGGGGGTTGCCTCGCCCTCGAACAGCGCCTCGAATGCGGCCTCTGCCTCGGCACGGGTCAGCGGGCGGTCGGCGGCCAGCCCGATCAGCGGTTTAAGATCGTCGCTCATGCGGGTTCCTTCACGGTATCGAGGAAGTTCTTCAGCAATCGGTGCCCATGTTCGGACGCGATGCTTTCGGGGTGGAACTGCACCCCGTGGATCGGTTTTTCGCGGTGGCAAAGGCCCATGATCGTCCCGTCGTCCAGCCAGGCGTTGACCGCAAGGCAGTCGGGCAGGCTTTCGCGTTCGACGATCAGGGAGTGATAGCGCGTCGCCTGAAACGGCGACGGCAACCCGGCGAACACCCCGGTGGCGTCATGCGCGATGGTGCCCATCTTGCCGTGGACGATTTCGCCCGCGCGCACCACCCGCCCGCCAAACGCCTCGCCAATCGTCTGATGGCCAAGGCAGACACCCATCAGCGGGATATCCGTCTCTGCCGCAGCCCGGGTCAGCGCAAGGCAGATGCCCGCCTGCGCCGGGTCGCAGGGACCGGGCGACAACAGGATTGCAGAGGGGCGCAGGGCCATCGCCTCCTGCACGTTCAGCGCGTCGTTGCGCACCACCTTCGTTTCCGCGCCAAGCTCCCCTAGGTAATGCACTAGGTTATAGGTGAAACTGTCGTAGTTATCGATCAGGAGCAGCATCGGAACACCTTTGCGAAAGGGGGTGAACCCGGGTCACGGTCGGGCTATACATGCTCAGAGCGGCACGCCCCGGTCAAGGGGCGGCGGCGCGGGCGCGACCCCGCAGCGGCACGAGGCAACAGCAGCAGGTCGGAGCAGGACATGGGCAAGGGCGTGATAAGCGGCATCGTCTGGGGCGCGCTGGTGACGATGGTGACCCTTGTGCTGATCTCGCTGGCCAATCCGCTGCCCGCGCCTGACACGGGCGACCCGCCTGTCGCCGTGGTGGCTGACGACGCGGCGGCGGAACCTGAAACGCCCCAAGTGCCAGAGCCCCAGCCGGTTCTGACCGTCCCCGAAACGCCCCCCGCACCCAGCGTCGCCGCGCAGGACCCTGCCGTCGCAGACGATCCCGCGCCAGTCTCCCCGCCGGCGCCCGTCCGCGAAACCCCGGTCCCGCAGACCACCGCGCCGCGGGTTCAGGCGGCGCGTCCGACCGTGGATATCGAATTGCCCCCGGGGTCGGCCTTTGGCGTTCAGACGGCGGAGCCCGCAAAGGCGCAGACAGAAACCGCGCAAGAGCCGCGCAGCGCGCCGCGCGTGGCGGCCCCGGGCGGGATCGCCGATCTTGCCGGTGTCTCCGATCTTGAAACCGCGCCTGTCGCGGCCCCGGCGCCGCTGACCGACTTTGCCGGTGAACCGATGACGCCTCAGGTGGCAGAGGCCCCGCCCGAGATGGCACCGGAGGATCCGGTGTTTCCCAGCCCCGCCGTGCTTGGCCCGGCCACCCCCGAGACCGAAGTCCAGAGCCGCACCGAAGAGCCGGATACGAAGCCGACGGCAGCCCCCGCAGACCCGGCGCCTGCGTTCGGTGCCTTCGATGCGCCCGTGTTACACGCTGCGCCCGCTGTGGCGACCGACATGCCGGCGCAAGACCCGGCCCTTGAGCGCAACGCCGTGCCGTTCACGCCAAACAGTGGCGGGGCGCTGGTGTCGATTGTCCTGATCGATGTCGGCGAGATGGGGCTGCGGCGGACGATCCTGCTGGCCTTTCCATTCCCCGTCACGTTCGCCATCGACCCGGCGCGGCCCGATGCGGACGAGGCGGCAGCGGCCTACCGCGCGGCGGGGTTCGAGGTCGTGACGCTGGGGGGGGCGGGACAGCCGGACGCCCTTGATCGATCCGTCGCGGTTCTCGACCTCTCGGGCCCGGACGCTGGGGCGCCCCTCCCGCAACTGGTGGCACGACTGAAACAGACCGGTCATGGTCTGCTGTCCGACAGTGGTGCAGGGGGGCAGGCGGCGGAGCTTGCGCAAAAGGCCGGGGTCGACTTTGCCGGGGTCTCTGTCCTGGATGACGAGGTTCCGCTCAGCACTGCCCGGCTGGTCGACATGCTGGATGCGGGCGTACTTCCGGCCAAACGCGACGGGCACGCCGTGGTGGTCGCGCACAGTTATGCCGAAACGGTCAAGGCGCTCTACGCCTGGACGCTGGAAAGCTCTTCGATGGCGTTCGAGCTTGCCCCGGTGTCGGCGGTGCTCCGTGCGCGGTGAAAAAGGCCGGCACAGGATTTCCGCGCGCCGGGGCGCCTGATTCGTCTGCGGCGGCTGCGACGTTCCCGCGCATCGGGCTGCGGCGTTTCATCGTCCTGCCTGCGGATGCCGCGCAGTTCTGAAAATCGCCTGAATTACCATCACTGCGAAACGGGTGGCCCGCCGCACCGGGGCCGGATACGGGGACACTATCCGCAGGTGCCAAGGAGCAGCGGGCACCGTACCGGAGCGACGACGCACCCGCGGTCGGCCCCTTTGGTCGCGGCGTTTTTCGCGCCCAGCATCGGGCAATCTCACCCGGCAAGTCCTCAAACTGTGCCATTGGATCGGCGGGTCTGGTCGCTGTCTGACCCGTCCGGTCCCGACGCCGCGCGCCATTGCACCGCCGGTCCCGGCCACCTGTGTCGGCACCGGGCCCCAATTCACACATGTGAAGCTTGCGCTTGAAGCCGGACAGGTTTTTCGCCCATACCTCAGGCAACGCGCCTGGCGTATCCTGACCACATCCGGAGGCTTCCTTGACCGCCGCTGACATGCGCGACGCGATCATGCGTCATCTGACCTACGAACTTGGCACCGATACGGAGCACGCAACCCTTCAGGACTGGCGCATCGCGCTGTCGCTGGCGGTGCGCGACCGGCTGATGGACCGCTGGTTCGCCGCGGCCAATGCAACGCGCAAGGCCAAGGCCAAGCGGGTCTACTACCTGTCGATGGAATTCCTGATCGGCCGCCTGCTGGAGGACGCCATCGTCAACCTGCGCCTGAACGAACAGGCCTGCACCGCGCTGAAGGACCTGGGTCTCTCGCCAGAGGCTGTCCTGCTGGACGAACCGGATGCGGCCCTCGGCAATGGCGGCCTTGGCCGGCTGGCTGCCTGTTTCATGGAATCGATGTCGACCATCGGCTGTCCTGCCGTGGGCTATGGCATCCGCTATGAACACGGGCTGTTCCGCCAGTCCTTCGTCGACGGGCGGCAGATCGAAACCGCCGAAGACTGGCTGAACCAGTACCACGCCTGGGAGTTTCAGCGCCGCGACGTTCAGTTCCGCATGTCCTTCGGCGGCGAGGTGGTCGAGGAAAACGGCAAATCCGTCTGGCATGGCGAACAGGCGGTCATCGCCGCGGCCTTCGACACGCCGATCATCGGCTGGAATGGCCGCTGGGCGAACACGCTGCGCCTGTGGTCGGCGCAGCCGGTGCAGGGCTTCGACCTCGAACGCTTCAACCGTGGTGAATACGCCGCCGCGGCGGAGGGGGAGGCGCTGGCCCGCACGATCAGCCGGGTCCTTTACCCCGACGACACCACCGAACAGGGCAAGGAACTGCGGCTGAAGCAGGAGTATTTCTTCACCGCCGCGTCCTTGCGCGACATCCTGCGCCGTCTGAAACTGGAAGGCGGCGCCCTGGCCGATCTGCCGAAAAAGGCCGCGATCCAGTTGAACGACACCCACCCCGCGATTGCCGGGCCGGAACTGGTGCGGCTTCTGCATGACGAGAACGGCATGCCGCTGGACGAGGCCATCGTGACCGCGCGCGGCTGTCTGTCCTACACCAACCACACCCTGATGCCCGAGGCGCTGGAACGCTGGTCAGAGGACCTGATGACCCGTCTTCTGCCGCGCCACATGCAACTGATCGAGCGGATCGATGCCGCCCATGCCGTCAAGCAGCCCGACCGCAAGGTGACCCTGCGCGAAAACGGCGAGGTCAAGATGGGCGAACTGGCCTTCGTTATGGCGCACAAGGTCAACGGCGTGTCGGCGCTGCATACCGAACTGATGAAGCAGACCGTCTTTGCCGAGCTTCACCGCCTGCATCCCGACCGCATCGTGAACGAGACCAACGGCGTCACGCCGCGTCGCTGGGTGTTGTCGGCCAATCCGCGGCTCAGCCGCCTGATCACCGCCACCATCGGCGAGGGCTGGGTTGACGATCTCGAACAGCTTGAGAAGCTGGAGCCGAGCCTGACCGACCCGGCCTTCCTTGACACCTATGCCGCGGCCAAGCGCGACAACAAGGTGGACCTGTCGAACTGGCTGGCGACCGCCCATGACGTCAAGGTCGACCCCGAGGCGATGTTCGACGTCCAGATCAAGCGCATCCACGAATACAAGCGCCAGCATCTGAACATCCTTGAGGCCATCGCGCTCTGGCAGGACATCAAGGCCAACCCCAACGGCAACTGGGTCCCGCGGGTGAAGATCTTCGCAGGCAAGGCCGCGCCGGGCTATGTCTTCGCGAAAGAGATCATCCGCCTGATCAACGACGTGGCCGCGCTGATCAACAACGACCCCGACACCAACCGGTACCTCAAAGTCGTGTTCCTGCCGAACTATAATGTCAGCCTTGCCGAACGCCTGATCCCGGCCTCCGACCTCAGCGAGCAGATCTCGACCGCGGGCAAAGAGGCCTCGGGCACCGGCAACATGAAATTCGCCCTGAACGGGGCGCTGACCATCGGCACGCTGGACGGCGCCAATGTGGAAATCCGCGAACGGGTGGGCGCGCGCAACTTCTTCCTGTTCGGCATGACCGCGGATGAGGTCGTGGCCCGCCGCGAGATCGAGGATCACGCGCGCAAAGCCATCGCCGCCGACCCGCGGCTTGCCGACGCGCTCAAGGCAATCTCGCAGGGCGTCTTTTCGCCGCGTGACCGGCACCGGTTCCGCGGCGTGGTCGCGAACCTGACCGGGCATGACTATTTCCTCGTCTGTTCGGACTTCACGGCCTACTGGGATGCCCAGCGCCGTGTCGATGCCGCCTTTGCCGATCCGGACGCCTGGCGTCGGATGGCGGCCTGCAACACGGCGCGGTCGGGGTGGTTCTCCTCTGACAGGACGATCCGCGGCTATATGGCGGATGTCTGGAACATCGACCCCTTGCCCGAACCTGAGACACAAGCTCCGTTGCAATCCTCGGCTGCCCGCCTAGGCTAGCGGCATGACAGCGACCCCGACGACCCAAACGGCCTTTCCGTCTCCCTCTGATGCGCGGCGTCTGCAGGAGGGCACCCATGACGACCCGTTTGCGGTTCTGGGGCCGCATGTCTTGGAAGGTGTGCGCCATGTGGTGGCGTTTCTGCCCGGGCTGGCAGCGCTGCACGCGGTCGTCGGCAAGGAGTGTATCGCCCTGACGCGCCATGCCGACGCGCCGGACCTGTTTTCGGGTCCGGTTCCGGGGCAGGGGGCCTATACGCTGTCAGCGACCGATGGCGCTGGCACGTCCTGGGATTTCGAAGATCCCTACCGCTTTGGCCCGGTCATCGGCGAGATGGACGAATACCTTCTGGGCGAAGGCACCCATCGCCGTCTGTGGCAGGTTCTGGGTGCCCATACCCTGACGCATGAGGGGGTGCAGGGCACCCATTTCGCCGTCTGGGCGCCGAACGCGCTGCGTGTATCGGTCGTCGGTCCGTTCAACAACTGGGACGGGCGGCGCCATCCGATGCGGCGGCGGGGCACCACCGGCGTGTGGGAGTTGTTCCTGCCCGGCATCGTCGAGGGTGAGTGCTACAAGTACGAGATCCTGGGGCAGGGCGGCAATGTCCTGCCGCTGAAGGCTGACCCGGTGGGTTTCGGCGCCGAACATCCGCCGAGGACGGCGAGCGTGGTGCGCGATATCTCCGGCTATGGCTGGCATGACACCGACTGGATGGACAGCCGCACGGGGTGCAACGCCCGCACCGCGCCGATCTCGGTCTACGAGGTGCATCTGGGAAGCTGGAAGCGCATCGCGCAAGAGGGCAACCGCCCGCTATCCTATAAGGAAGCGGCAGAGGAGTTGGTCGACTATGTCGCTGACATGGGCTTCACGCATATCGAGTTTCTGCCGCTTTCCGAACACCCGTTCGACGGCTCATGGGGCTATCAGCCGGTGGGGTTGTTTGCGCCCACGATCCGCCACGGGCCGCCGCACGAATTCCGCGACCTGATCGACGCGGCCCACCGCAAGGGGCTGGGCGTGATCCTTGACTGGGTGCCAGCGCATTTCCCGACCGATGCGCACGGGCTGGGCCAGTTTGACGGCACCGCGCTTTACGAACATGCCGACCCGCGCGAGGGGTTCCACCACGACTGGAACACGCTGATCTACAATTACGGCCGGACCGAGGTTGCGAACTTCCTCTACTCCAACGCGCTCTTCTGGCTGGAGGAATACCATATCGACGGGCTGCGCGTGGATGCCGTGGCCTCGATGCTCTACCGCGACTATTCCCGGAAGGAAGGGGAGTGGATTCCCAACCGCCACGGCGGGCGCGAAAACCTTGAAGCCATCGCCATGCTGCAGACCATGAACACGGTCACCTATGGCGAGGTGCCGGGGATCATGACCGTGGCCGAGGAAAGCACGTCTTTCCCCGGCGTGTCACAGCCCGTGGATACCGGGGGCCTTGGCTTCGGTTACAAATGGAACATGGGCTGGATGAACGACACGCTCGACTATTTCGCGCGTGAACCGGTCCACCGGAAGTTCCACCACCACCAGTTGACCTTCGGGCTGCTTTACGCGTTTTCGGAAAACTTCATCCTGCCGATCAGCCATGACGAGGTCGTGCACGGCAAGGGCAGCATGCTGTCGAAGATGCCCGGCCCCGATTGGGAGCAGTTCGCCAACCTGCGCGCCTATTACGGCTTCATGTGGGGCCATCCGGGCAAGAAGCTTCTGTTCATGGGGCAGGAATTCGCCCAGCGCGCCGAATGGGACGCGGCCGGGCAGTTGGACTGGGGCGTTCTGGGCGCCCAGTGGCATGCCGGGGTTCAGCGGCTGGTGCGCGATCTGAACACCTTCTACCGGGCCACACCCGCGCTCCATGTCAAGGATTGCGAGGGCGACGGCTTTCAGTGGATCGAGGCCAATGCCGGCGACATCTCGGTCTATGCCTGGCAGCGCAAGGGCGGGCCGGACGATCCGCCGGTGGTCGTCATCGCCAACCTGACCCCTGTCGAACGGCCCGGCTATCGCCTTGGCCTGCCGCGGGCCGGGCGCTGGCGCGAGACGCTGAATACCGATGCTGCGATCTATGGCGGTGGCAATCGCGGCAATATGGGGGGCATCACGGCCACGGATACCCCGCATCAGGCCATGCCCGCGTCGGCCGAGGTGACGCTTCCGCCGCTTTCGGTGCTTTATCTCATGCCGGAGGAGGCGTGATCGAGAGGGGGAGTTCTCATGGAAATGCGTTACAGTCGGCTGTCCAGCCGCAGCATGGCATTCGTGCTTGCAGGTGGTAGGGGCAGCCGGCTTAGGGAATTGACGGACAGCCGCGCAAAGCCCGCGGTCTATTTCGGCGGCAAGACCCGGATCGTCGATTTCGCCCTGTCCAACGCGCTGAATTCCGGCATCCGCAAGATGGCGGTGGCGACGCAATACAAGGCCCACAGCCTGATCCGCCATTGCCAGCGCGGCTGGAACTTCTTCCGCGCGGAGCGGAACGAATATCTCGACATCCTGCCCGCATCGCAGCGGGTGGCAGAGAACAAATGGTATCTGGGCACGGCCGATGCGGTGACCCAGAATATCGACATCGTCGACAGCTACGGCGTCGACTACGTCCTGATCCTGGCGGGCGACCACATCTACAAGATGGATTACGAGATCATGCTGCGCCAGCATGTGGCAAACGGCGCGGACGTGACCGTGGGCTGCCTGACCGTTGCAAAGGAGGAGGCGAGCGCCTTTGGCGTGATGGCCGTGGACGAAACCGATCGGATCACCGATTTCGTCGAAAAGCCGGCCGATCCCCCGACCATGCCGTCCGACCCGACGATGTGCCTGGCCTCGATGGGCATCTACGTCTTCGACTGGAAATTCCTGCGCGATCTGCTGATCCGGGATGCCGAGGACCCCAATTCCAGCCACGATTTCGGCGGCGACCTGATCCCCCACATCGTCAAGACCGGCAAGGCGATGGCCCACCGCTTCACCGATTCCTGCGTGAAGGACCGCGAAGACGCCCCCGCCTATTGGCGCGACGTCGGAACGGTGGATGCGTTCTGGAAGGCCAATATCGACCTGACCGACTTCACGCCCGACCTGAACCTGTGGGACACCAACTGGCCGATCTGGACCTATTCGGAATCGGTGCCGCCCGCGAAATTCGTCCATGACGAGGAAGACCGCCGCGGGTCTGCCGTGTCGTCCATGGTGTCGGGGGGCTGCATCATCTCGGGGACAGAGGTGCGCAACTCGCTCCTTTTCACCAAGGTGCACACCAACTCCTACTCGGTGCTCGATCATGCGGTGGTCCTGCCCTACGTGGAGGTCGGGCGGCATGCCCGGCTGAAGAATGTCGTCATCGACCGCGGCGTGATCATTCCGCAAGGTCTGGTCGTGGGCGAGGATCCGGAGGAAGACGCCAAATGGTTCCGCGTAAGCGACAACGGGATCACCCTGATCACCCAGAAGATGCTGGACCGGAGGGCCGCCGGATGATCCGCGTCCTGTCGGTCGCCTCCGAATGCGTGCCGCTGGTCAAGACCGGCGGTCTGGCCGATGTGGTGGGCGCCTTGCCCGGCGCGCTGGCTACGGAGGATGTCGACATGCGCGTCCTGCTGCCGGGCTACCCGGCGGTTCTGTCGGCGGTGCGTGCGACCGAAACGGTCTGGGATGCGCCCGACCTGTTCGGCGGGCCGGCACAGGTGTTGGCCGGGCAGGCAGGCGGGCTGTCGGTCTATATCCTCGATGCGCCGCATCTCTATAACCGCGATGGCGGGCCTTATGTCGATCTCGTCGGCAAGGACTGGCCCGACAACGATGTCCGCTTTGCCGCGCTTTCGTGGATGGGCGCGCAGATCGGGGCAGAGGGGGCCGGCGACTGGCAACCCGATGTGGTTCATTGCCACGACTGGCAGGCCGGGCTGACGCCGGTCTATTTGAAGGCCCGCGGGGTGGACCGCCCAACGGTGATGACCGTGCACAACATCGCCTTTCGGGGCATCACGCCGGCGGATCGGCTGTCGGCGCTTGCCCTGCCGGTCTGGGCGTTTCAGCCCGACGGGATGGAGTTCTACGGCCAGATCTCCGCGCTCAAGGCCGGGCTGGTCTATGCGTGGAAGGTGACCACCGTCAGCCCGACCTATGCCCGCGAATTGACGACCCCCGATTTCGGTGAGGGGCTTGATGGCGTGATCCGCTCCCGCGGGGGGGACCTTGTGGGCGTGCTGAACGGCATTGACGAAACGGTCTGGGACCCTGCGACCGACCCCCATATTTCCCCGTTCAAACAGCCTCGCGGCAAGATCAAGGCGAAGAAGGCCCTGGTCGAGGAGATGGGCCTGCCGCAGGGCGACGGGCCGCTTTGCATCGTTGTCTCGCGGATGACGGCGCAAAAGGGGCTCGACCTGCTGTTGCAGGCGATGCCGACGCTTCTGGCCCGGGGCGGGCGTCTGGCGATGCTGGGGTCCGGCGATGCAGGGCTGGAGGCGGCTTGGCTACGGGCCGCCGACAACCACCCCGAGGTCGCGGTGCGCATCGGCTATGACGAACCGCTCTCGCACCGGATGATGGCGGGCGGCGACGGGATCATCGTGCCGTCGCGGTTCGAACCCTGCGGCCTGACGCAGCTTTACGGGCTGAGATACGGCACCGTGCCCGTGGTCGCCCGGACCGGCGGGCTGGCCGATACGGTGATCGACGCCAACCCCGCGGCGCTGAATGCCGGTGTGGCTACCGGCGTGCAGTTCGCGCCCGTTTCGGCCGGGGCGCTTTCGGCGGCCCTCGACCGGTTCTGCGATCTTTATTACCAACCGAAAATCTACGCGCAGCTTCAGCGCAACGGCATGCGGGCCCCGTTCGGCTGGGCCCAGTCCGCGGCCGAGTATGCCGCGCTTTACCGGGGGATTCTGCCCGCAACATGACGATCCCCACGATGATGACCGCCGGGCGGCCCGATCCGCTGGGTGCCAGTTTCGACGGCGACGGCGTCAACTTTGCCGTCTTTTCCGAAAACGCAAGCCGCATGGTGCTGTGCCTGTTCGACGACAGGACGGGCGAGGAGGTTGCCCGGCTCGATTTCCCCGAGCGCACCCACCATGTCTGGCACGGTTATGTCGAGGGGCTGGTGCCCGGGCAGCATTACGGGCTGCGCGCCTATGGCCCCTACCGGCCCGACCAGGGGCACCGCTTCAACCCCAACAAGCTGTTGCTTGATCCCTATGCCCGCCGTCTGACCGGCCATCCGGTCTGGCATGATGCGCTGATGGGGTACGAGGTCGACACGCCGCGGCAGGATCTCAGCTTTGACCGGCGCGACAGCGCGCCCTACATGCCGCGCGCCGTGGTCGTGGCCCCAAGCTTTGACTGGGGGGACGACAGGGCGCCCGACACCGCGCTGACCGACACCGTGATCTACGAGGCGCATGTAAAGGGTCTGACCGCCCGGCACCCGCGCGTGCCGTCGCCCGGCACCTTCCGCGCGCTCGCCTCTGACCCGATGCTGGAACATTACGACCGGCTGGGCATCACCGCGATCGAGCTTTTGCCGGTGCAGGCGTTCCTGAACGACCGGTTCCTTGTTGAAAAGGGGCTGACCAACTACTGGGGCTACCAGACGCTCGGCTTCTTCGCGCCAGAGCCGCGCTATATGGAAACCGGCGATATTGCCGAGTTCCAGCGAATGGTTTCGCGGCTGCACGCCGCGGGGATCGAGGTGATCCTCGACGTGGTCTACAACCATACCTGCGAGGGCAACGAATTCGGCCCGACGCTGTCCTTCCGCGGGCTGGACAATGCCAGCTATTACCGCCTGCTGCCCGAGGACCGGCGTTACTACATCAACGACACCGGCACCGGAAACACGGTCAATGCCGGTCATCCGATGGTGCTGCGGCTGATCATGGACAGCCTGCGCTATTGGGTGGAGGTGATGCATGTGGACGGCTTCCGCTTCGATCTGGCCGCCACGCTGGGGCGCACCCAGGCGGGCTTTGACCAGCGGGCCGCGTTCTTTCAGGCCGTGCGGCAGGACCCGGTCCTGTCCCGCGTCAAACTGATCGCGGAGCCTTGGGATATCGGCCCCGGCGGGTATCAGCTTGGGGCGTTCCCCGCGCCGTTTCTGGAATGGAATGACAGGTTCCGGGACGGTGTGCGCCGGTTCTGGCGGGAAGAACCGGGCCGTGTGCCCGATCTGGCCGGGCGGTTGGTGGGCTCTGCCCCGCAATTCGACCATTCGGGGCGTCCCGCGACCAGTTCGGTCAATTTCCTGACCGCCCATGACGGGTTCACGCTGACCGATGTCGTCAGCTACAACCAAAAGCATAACGACGCCAATGGCGAGGGCGGGCGCGACGGTCACAACGCCAATTACTCCGACAACATGGGGGTCGAGGGGCCGACCACCGACAGCGCGATCCGGGCGGCCCGGGCGCAGCGGCGGCGCAACATGATGGCTACGCTGCTGCTCAGCCAGGGGACGCCGATGATCCTTGCCGGTGACGAGTTGGGCAATTCGCAGCAGGGCAACAACAACGCCTATTGCCAGGATAACGCGACCTCGTGGATCGACTGGCAGGCGGTGGATGATGCATTTCTGGCCTTCACCGCCGAGATGATCGCCTTCCGCCGGGAACATCCGATCCTGCGTCAGCAGATGTTCCTGCATTCCCGCGAACGGGCCATCGACCATATCGAGGATCTGTTCTGGCGGCGCGCCGACGGCAACCCTATGCGTCGCGCCGATTGGGAAGACCCGGATCTGCGCCTGCTGACGGTGGAGTTGCGCACGGCCTCTGGCACGCCGGCCTATGGTGCGCTGGAATATGCCCTGTTCGCCGTGTTCAACGCGGGCGAGGCAACAACGGTGGTCATCCCCGAGGCGCCCGCCGGGCAGGGATGGAGCCTGCATGTCGAGACATCGCGCCCCGGTCAGCCGCCGATCCCGGTGGCCGACCACCTTGAAATGCCCGCCCACGCCGTTGCCGTTCTGGTGCTGGAGCATGTTCTGTGAGCGATGCGCTGGCGGCGCTGTCGCGGCATGCCGGGATCCTGCCGGGCTATCGCGACCTGACGGGCGCATGGCACGAAACCACACCAGAGGTCACCCGGTGCCTCTTGTCCGCGATGGGCTTGGCCGACGCACCACCGGCCGAGACGTTGGAGGCCATGAAGGCCGCCGAGGCGGCCCGGCCCCTGCCGGACTGGCTGGTGATCGAGGCCGGAACAGCGCCGCGGCTTGCCCCCAAGACGGGTGACGACTGGCGACTGGAACTGGAGGACGGCAGCGTCGCCGAGGGACGGGCAGGGGAGGACCTTGCCCTGCCGCCCCTGCCGCTTGGGCTGCATCGCCTGACCATGGCGGGGCATGAGACCACGCTTTTGGCTGCCCCCGCATCGCTGCCGCTGCCGTCCCGTGGCTGGGGGGTGACCCTGCCGCTTTATGGCCTGCGCGATGCCGCGACGGGGGGCTTGGGCGATTATGACGACCTGCGGGCCGTGGTGTCCGGTATCGGCGCGCAAGGCGCCGGGTTCGTCGGGATAAATCCGATCCACGCGGGGTTTCCGACCGACCCCGGCGCGATCAGCCCCTATTCGCCCTCCAGCCGCCGCCGGTTCAGCGTGGCGCATATCGCCTGTGCGGGGGAGGGGCGCGTGCCGGGGGCTGAACTGGTGGAGTATCCACCCGCCGTCGCGGCGCGGCTGGCCTGCCTGAGGGCGGCCTTCGCGGCGCTGACACCCGAGGACGCCGTGGCGCTGGACGCGTTTCGGAAGGCCGGTGGGCCAGACTTGCAGCGCTTCGCGATCCATCAGGCACTGGCGGATCGCCACGGCCCCTACTGGACCGACTGGCCCGCCGATCTGCACTCCCCCGACTCTGCGGCCGTCGCCCGTTTTGCGGCAGAGCATCTACAAGACGTTGCCTTCCACGCCTGGCTGCAATTCCGGGCCGAGGCGCAACTGGCCGCGGTGGCAGAGGCCGGGCGCGCTGTGGGCATGGCACAGGGGCTCTACCTTGATCTCGCCGTGGGCACCCATCCCGCAGGGGCGGAGACATGGGCCGACCCGGGGCTTTTTGCGCAGGGCGTCTCGCTTGGCGCGCCGCCCGATGCCTTCGCGCCGCAGGGGCAGGCGTGGAACCTGGCGCCGATGATCCCCGCAGCCTTGGCCGCACGCGGGTTCCGGCCGCTGGCAGAGACCTTGCGCGCACAACTGAAATTCGCGGGGCTTCTGAGGATCGACCATATTCTCGGGTTCGACCGCGCCTTCTGGGTGCCGCAGGACGGCCCCGGCGCCTATGTCGCGATGCCGCGGGAGGCGCTCTTGGCCGTCGCCCGGATCGAGGCCGCCGGTGCCGGCGCCGCCTTGGTGGGCGAGGATCTGGGCGTGGTGCCCGACGGCCTGCAGGCAGCGCTTGCGGGGGCGGGGATCATGGGCTGTCGCCTTGCGATGTTCTCCCCCGATACGGGGCATTGGCCCGAGGCGGTGCTGGCCAGTTTCGGCACCCATGACCTGCCGCCCTTCGCCGGATGGACGGCCGGGGCCGATATCGGCTGGCACGTCCGGCTTGGCCATATCGAGGTCGCCAGCGCCGCGGCGATGCAGGACGCGCGCGGACGGGACGTTGCGGCCCTTGCCGGGCACGCTGGGGACACGGGCGCCGATGCGATGCACGCGCTATTGGCGCAGTCGCCCGCCCGGTTGGTGGCCGTGCAGGCCGAGGATGTGCTGGGCCTTGCCGACCAGCCCAACCTGCCCGGCACCGTCGACAGCCACCCGAACTGGCGCAGGCGGCTGGGCAAGGGACCTGCCGAAATCGCAAACGACCCCGGTCTCGGGCGCGTGGCTGCGATCATGCGCGCCGCGGGGCGGGGCTGCGATGCGGGGCCGACAGTGGGCTGAAACCGGCGGGGTCAGGGCCTGACGTCATCAACCACCTCCGCCTGAGCCGACAATCCGCGCGTGGCGACACGCACATGCCGCGAAAGGGCCTTCCAGGGCGGATGAGAGCGACGGCAGTCGGGGCCAAACTCTTGGCAGCGCAGCCCTGCCGCCCAATATGAAGGGCAAAGCAAGGGGGGCGACGTCCCCACCTGCAAGGTATCTGTGAAAGAATGAGGTCTTGGGCATGTCCTACATGAAAACCGCAATGCTGATGGCGGCGATGACAGCCCTGTTCATGGGGCTTGGCTATCTGATCGGTGGTGGTGCCGGCATGGTGCTGGCGCTGGTCTTTGCCGCGGGGATGAACGTCTTCACCTGGTGGGGATCCGACAAGATGGTGATGCGCATGTATAATGCGCAGGTCATCGGCCCCGGCGACCGCACCGGGCTTTACGACATGGTGGCGGGGCTGGTGCGCCGGGCCGACATGCCGATGCCCGCGGTCTATATCATCGATCAGCCCCAGCCGAACGCCTTTGCCACCGGCCGCAACCCCGAAAACGCGGCGGTGGCCGTCACAACGGGGCTGCTGCAACGTCTGAGCCGGGAAGAGATCGCCGGCGTCGTCGCCCATGAACTGGCGCATATCAAGAACCGCGACACCGCGATCATGACCGTGACGGCGACCTTCGCCGGGGCGATCTCCGCGATTGCGAACTTCGCGCTGTTCTTCGGTGGCAACCGCGACAACCAGATGGGGTTTGTCGGGACGCTTGCGATGGCGATTCTGGCGCCGATGGCGGCGGGGCTGGTGCAGATGGCGATCAGCCGCACCCGGGAATACGAGGCCGACCGCGTGGGGGCCGAGATCTGCGGCAATCCGCTGTGGCTGGCCTCTGCCCTGCGCGGCATCCAGACCGCGGCAGAGCGGATCGACAACCACGTGGCAGAGCGCAACCCCGCCACCGCGCATATGTTCATCATCAACCCGCTTCATGCGCACAAGATCGACAACCTGTTTTCCACCCACCCCAACACCGAAAACCGCATTGCCGCGCTGGAGGCGATGGCCGGCAAGCCGACGCCGGCGGCACGGCCTGCGCGGGGTCCGGTACAGGGGGCGGCCGGTCCCTGGGCGGGGCGGGCAACGGCGCGAGCGCCCGAACGCAAGGGCCCGTGGTCCTGAGCGGACGGCCCGCAATGGAAAGGGGATTGAGAAAGGTCGGAAATTCGCGGCGGTCGGTGCTTGACGCCGGTTTCACCGCCGCATAAAAGGCACCTCACGCCGGGCAAGCCCGGAAGGCGCTGCGGTTGTAGCTCAGTTGGTTAGAGTACCGGCCTGTCACGCCGGGGGTCGCGGGTTCGAGCCCCGTCAACCGCGCCACCGCCTTCCAGACCGAACCCGATGCGATGCGCGGTTGTAGCTCAGTTGGTTAGAGTACCGGCCTGTCACGCCGGGGGTCGCGGGTTCGAGCCCCGTCAACCGCGCCACTTTCCCCCCCAAGTTTTCCGGAATATCCATGTCCCGCTTTCTCGATGAACTGCCCCTGTCGCTGGTCGTGGTCATGGCGCTGAGCATCGGGCTGGCCCCGTTCCTGCCGGAGCCGCATATCTGGGAAAAGCTGAAGATGCTGGCGGCCGGAGAGTTGCGCCGCGGCATCGATCTCTTCGATCTGTGCCTGCATGGCGCGCCGTGGCTTCTGTTGATGGCCAAAGTTGGCCGGATGGTCGTCAGCCGATAAAGCGCGCACCTGCTTCACGACCACAGGTGAACTGCCGCCCCTCTCTCAGGAATCTTCTGGACGTCTCGACAAGGCGTATCTTACCTTGGGTCAACCCGTTCCCGCAGGAGGTCTGGGCCGGGCCAAAAATGCAGTTCAGTTCAATTCGAATCTGAATGAACGCCCAAGGAGGAAATAATGAGAAAAGACTTTCGTTTCAGGCTGGTTGCCGCTGCCGCATTTGCCGCACTTGCCGTGCCGTCTTCGGCTGACGTCTTGTACAACCCGATGTCCGGAAATGCGCTTGGGATCACGGATTTCTCGTTCGACGGATCCGTTTATGATGTGCATTTCGTCGGCGGCAGCTATCTGGACATCTATGGAGGCGGCGACCCGCACTTCCTGGGCAATGAGACGGACGCCGATGCCGCGGCAGATGCCATCATGTCTGTTCTGAACGCCGAACCCACAACCCCGGAAATCTCGGACGGAACCTCCGAGGTTCTGTGGCTGGTACACACCGTGACGATCGACAGGTTCTATGCCGAACAAGTCGGTCATGACACCAGCGATGCCCCCTGGATGCGCTTTGCCGATTTCTCCGGGGAACTTGACTTTGACCATTCGGTTTCGCCGTACAACTGGCTTTTCGCCAAGTTCGAGGCGCCGGGGACCTTGACCGCGCCGACCGTCCCGGTTCCTGCCTCTGGTCTTCTTCTTGTCTGCGGGGTCGCAGGCATGGCCCGTTTGGCGTCGCGTAAAGGAAAGTAGCCTCCGGGCCTTTCATCCGTGGGGAGCGCCGCGTTGCGAAAGCAGACTGAGGCGGTCACCGGTCGGTGCTCTCCACACCTTTCGGCGGGCTCGCGGGATTTCATACCCCGTAAGCCTGTTATCAAAGCCTGTAGAACGGCGCTTCCTGCGAAGGTGCATCAGGCACCTTCGCATCTGGCATCAACGGACCCGCGCTTGGGCTCAGCCCGCCATCGACGCCAGGATTCGCGCCCAGCTTCTGATGCCCTTGTGGAGTGAGCCGCGATTCTTGTGAAGGCGCCGGGGGCGCCTTCGCGCGGCGAACGGGCGGAGCCCGCGTAGAGTTTCCACGGGCCCGCGCCGGGGCTCAGCCCGCCAGCGCCGCCAGGATCCTTGCCCAGCTTCGGATGCCCTTGTGGAAACTCTCCACGTCGTATTTCTCGTTCGGGGAGTGAATCGCGTCGTTGTCGCGGCCAAAGCCGATCAGCATCGAATCCATCCCCAGTACCTCCTTGAAATAGCCCGCCACCGGGATCGAGCCGCCGCAGCCGACATAGGCCGCGGGGTTCGGCCATTCGTCGGACAGCGCCTGCCGCGCCTTTTCGAAGGCCGGGTCGCCGATGGCCATCTGCGCGGCGGGGGAGGCGCCGTGATCGGCGAATTCGGCGGTGCAATCGGGCGGCAGCATCTCCCGGACCATGGCGCGAAAGGCCTCGCGAATCTTTAGCGGGTCCTGCTGGCCGACAAGGCGGAAGCTGATCTTGGCGCTGGCCTTCGACGGCAGCACGGTCTTGAAGCCCGCGCCGGTATAGCCGCCGGTGATCCCGTTGACCTCGCAGGTGGGACGCGACCAGATCATTTCCAGCGCGCTGCGATCCTGCTCGCCCGCCGGGGTCGACAGCCCCACGGCACCAAGAAATTCGCCGGCATCGAAGCCCAGACCCTGCCATTGGGCGGCCACCGCCTTGGGCAATTCGGGCACGCCGTCATAAAAGCCGGGAACGGTGATCCGGCCCGTGTCGTCATGCAGGGCCGCGATGATCCCGGCAAGCGCGCGGATCGGGTTCATCGCCGCGCCGCCATACATGCCCGAATGCAGGTCCAGATCGGGGCCGGTAATCGTGACCTCTTCCCCCAGAAGCCCGCGCAGCATGGTGACGATGGCGGGGGTTTTCGCGTCGAACAGCCCCGTGTCGCAGATCAGCGCGATGTCGGAGGTCAGCATCCCCGCATTGTCCTTCAGGAACGGCACGAGAGAGGGCGAGCCCGATTCCTCCTCCCCCTCGAAGAACATGGTGATGCGGGCGGGCAGGGTGCCGTTTACCGCCTTCCAAGCCCGGCAGGCCTCCACAACGGTCATCAACTGGCCCTTGTCGTCAGAGGCGCCGCGGGCGCGGATCACCTTGCCCGCCGGCGTGTCCTCCAGCGCCGGGTCGAACGGGTCGCGATCCCAAAGGTCCAGCGGATCGACGGGCTGCACGTCGTAATGGCCGTAAAACAGCAGGTTCGGCCCGGTGTCGCCGCCCTTGCCCACCACCATCGGATGGCCGGGGGTGACATGGGGCGCGGCGTCAAAGCCGATGGCCCGCAGATCCTCGGCCAGCCAGTCCGCGGCCTTTGCGCAATCGGCGGCATGCATCGGGTCGGTCGAGATCGAGGGGATGCGCAAGAGCGCCATCAGCCGGTCGAGGGCTTGCGGCAGATCGGCATCGATTCGGCTCAGCACGGGATCGAGGGTCATCTTGGGGGCTCCGTCAGTGTCGGGTTGTGGGAAAGCCTAGCAGCCCGAACCGGGCCGTCCAGAGGGGTGGCGACGGGGATGCCGGCAGGGTAGGCTTTGACCGGGATGAAAAGAACGGAAGGGATGCGATGAAACGGATCGGAGCAGCAGGGGCCGCGCTTGCGCTTTGCCTTGCCAGCGTGGCCGGGGCAGAGCCGGTGGACGGAAAGACCGCCCGGAAGCTGGTATTCGGGACCAAGAAGGTCGAGGTCCGGATCGTTCCCTATGACTTCCTGTCCGAACAGGATCGCAAGGCGCTGGTCTTCGCCGGGAAGCGGCAGGCCTACTACGCCGCCATCGCCGTGGCCCCGTCAGAGGGGCTGGTGTCCAACGCCACGCTTGCGGCGACCAACTTTCACGATGTGGCCTCGGCCCGCCGCGCCGCCCTGGCGCAGTGCGATTCGGTCCGCAAGGGGGGCAAGCCCTGCGTGATCGCGGCCGAGGTGGTGCCGAAGGGCTGGACGGACCGGCCCCTGACCCTCAGCGCCGCGGCGACGGCGGGACTGCGCAAGGAATACGGCCGCGGTGGCGGGGAAAAGGCGCTGGCGATCTCGCCCATGACGGGGAAATGGGCCGTGCAAAAGGGGGCGGGGGCGGCTGCATCGGCCCTGTCGGCCTGCGGGGCCCATCCCGGGGCGACCGATTGCCGGGTGGTCGTGGCCGACCGCTAGGGATGTGTCTACGCGGGTTTACAGACAATCTGTCTAACCAGATTGACAGAAATCAATGTTCAAGCGCGCAGAACGTCGCTATGGTTCAGATCACGCGACGCGCGCGAACGGCACCCGAAGGATTCGGGCCGCGTTTCGAACGTTTGTCGGTTCCGCAAGGACAAGGTTTCCGATCGGAACGCCAGACGCAGAAAATGCGGCAATCCGGCGCAAAGGATTGGACATTTCGTCAGCATCGCGCTTAGACATCTGGCGTTTTTCGAATATGAAAGACGGACAGGGAGAACGAGAGCGGCACCATCCCTCGGGCCGGACCGGGGTTCAGGGGCAGGTGTCGAAGGGTAAAACCAAAACCCCGTCAATGCGGGGGTAGCCCGGACCAGGACCCGCACAGCGGGCAAAGTGGAAGGGCAAAAGGGCCGGAGTGCCCGAAAACGAAGGAGAGACCCGTTGGACTATTCCGCAGCACTGGACGGCGCCATCAACAGCCTGCACGAAGAAGGTCGCTATCGCACCTTCATCGATATCGAGCGGCGCAAGGGCGCGTTCCCCGAAGCGGTCTGGAGCCGCCCGGATGGCGAGCAGCAGGATATCACCGTGTGGTGCGGTAACGACTATCTGGGCATGGGCCAGCACCCCGTTGTGCTCAGCGCGATGCACGAAGCGCTGGAAGCCACCGGCGCCGGGTCCGGCGGCACGCGCAACATCTCTGGCACCACGGTCTATCACAAGGCGCTGGAGGCCGAGATCGCCGACCTGCACCAGAAAGAGGCGGGGCTTATCTTCACCTCCGCCTATAACGCCAACGACGCGACCCTCTCCACCCTTCCGGTCCTGTTCCCGAACCTCGTGATCGTCTCGGACGAACTGAACCACGCCTCGATGATCCAGGGCATTCGCCGCGGACGCTGTGAAAAGCACATCTTCCGTCACAACGATGTCGCCCATCTGCGTGAAATCCTTGAGAAGATCGAGAAGGGCCGCCCGATCGTCATCGCCTTTGAATCGGTTTACTCGATGGATGGCGACTTTGGCCCGATCGAGGAAATCTGCGACCTGGCCGACGAATTCGGCGCGCTGACCTATATCGACGAGGTGCACGCCGTCGGCATGTACGGCCCCCGCGGCGCCGGCGTGTGCGAGCGTGACAACCTCATGCATCGCATCGACATCATCAACGGCACCCTCGCCAAAGCCTATGGCGTGTTCGGCGGCTATATCGCGTCGTCGGCGAAAATGTGTGACGCCGTGCGCTCCTACGCGCCGGGCTTCATCTTCTCCACCTCGCTGCCGCCCACCGTGGCCGCCGGGGCGGCCGCATCGGTGCGCCACCTCAAGACCGACAGCAGCCTGCGTGAACAGCACCAGGACCGCGCACGCGTCATGAAGGCCCGGTTCAAGGGTCTGGGCATGCCGGTCATCGACCACGGCAGCCACATCGTGCCGCTGATCGTGGGCGATCCGGTCCACACCAAGCGCATCTCGGACATGCTGCTTGAGGGCTATGGCATCTATGTTCAGCCGATCAACTACCCGACCGTGCCGCGCGGGACGGAGCGTCTGCGCTTTACCCCGTCGCCGGTGCATTCGCCCGAGCAGATGGATCACCTGATCCGCGCGATGGACGAGCTCTGGTCGCAGTGTGCGCTGAATCGCGCCGAACTGACCGCATAACACTGCTTCCGCGGGTGCATGGCTCGCGTGCTTGTGATACGATCTCTTAAGAAGGACGGCGATTCCCTTGCGTCGCCGTCCTAAACCGGGGACACACAGGCAGGCACGGGGCAGTACATATGATAAGGCGCAGGCAGCCGCGAGGCACGGCTGAGGGCTCTCAAGAGGTATCTACCCCCAAGGGGTTTGACGAGTTCGAGCTTCGGCTCGGCGATGTCATGCGCGGTGAACGTGCAACCTTGGGGAAGTCGCTGCTTGATGTTCAGCGTGAACTCAAGATCCGGGCGACATACATCGCAGCCATCGAAAACGCCGATCCGGCCGCGTTCGAAACGCCCGGCTTCATCGCGGGTTACGTGCGGTCCTATGCCCGATACCTTGGGCTCGACGCGGAATGGGCTTATCGCCGCTTCTGCGAAGAGGGCGCGTTCGCGACCAGCGACACCGTCGAATCCAACGTCTCGGGCACCAAGACCACCTCGTCGAAAAGCACGGCGAAGGGCCGCGACCCGTTTGCCGATCCCAACGGGCTGTTCGCACCCCGGAAAGAAAACTTCCCGCTGCGGATCGAACCCGGTGCCATCGGGTCGAGCCTTGTGCTGCTCGCCCTGACCACCGCGCTTGGCTATGGCGGCTGGTCGGTGCTGAAGGAAATCCAGCAGGTCAAGCTGGCCCCGATCGATCAGCAACCCGGGCTGATCGTCGATGTGGATCCGCTTGACCAGGTGAATGATGTCGTCACCGCCGACATGTCGGTGACCCCGCCGTCGACCGAGGATCTGGACCGGCTTTATCGCCCGCAGGCGCTGGACAAACCCGTGATGGTCGCCCGCGACGGCCCGATTGCAACGCTCGACCCCGGCGAGATCGGCATTCTGGTGTCGGAGGACCCGGTACGCCGGATCGCCCGCGCCGCGCCCGGTGCCGAAACCATCTATGTCGAACGCCCGCTGGCCGGTGGAACGCCGCCGCGCGACACATCGGTTCGGGTCGTTGCCGAAAACACCCGGCCCGAGGTCGCCATTCTGGCCGTGCGTCCGGCCTGGGTTCGCGTCTCGGCGGCGGATGGCACCGTTCTTTTGGAAAAGATACTCGATGCGGGCGAACGCTATGTCCTGCCCGAAACCGAAGAGGCGCCGCGCCTGCGCGCGGGCAATTCCGGGTCGGTCTATTTCGCGGTCAACGGCCAGACCTATGGACCCGCATTGGCGGGGGCACAGGTCGCCAAGAATGTCGAACTGTCCGCCGACGCGCTGACCGAGAAGTACCAGCTTGCCGATCTTCAGGCCGATCCCGACCTTGCCGTGGCGCTCGCCCAGCTTGAACAGGGCCTGACGGAGGGCGACGCCGGGTCGCAATAGCGAGAGGCGACACCGGCGCGCGTTGCGTGGCGGCGGTTAATCCACTATCCAGAAGGCGTAAACACCCAACGCCCGAACAGGTTATTCCGATGTCGCTCCACGCTGCGCGCCCTTGGCGCCATATCGAACGCCGCAAGTCCCGTCAGATTCATGTTGGCCCCGTGGCCGTGGGGGGCGATGCGCCCATCTCGGTCCAGACCATGACCAACACGGTCACGACCGATATCAAGGGCACGATCGGTCAGGTCCTGCGCGCCGCAGAGGCCGGGGCGGACATCGTGCGGATTTCCGTGCCGGATGAGGATTCCTCGCGCGCGCTGAAAGAGATCGTCGCCGAAAGCCCGGTGCCGATCGTCGCCGACATCCATTTCCACTACAAGCGCGGGATCGAGGCGGCCGAGGCCGGCGCCTCCTGCCTGCGGATCAATCCCGGCAATATCGGGGACGAGAAGCGGGTCAAAGAGGTCATCAAGGCCGCCCGCGACCACGGCTGTTCGATGCGGATCGGGGTGAATGCCGGGTCGCTGGAAAAGCACCTGCTCGACAAATACGGCGAACCCTGCCCGGAGGCGATGGTCGAATCCGCGCTCGAACATATCCGCATCCTCGAAGACAATGACTTCTTCGAGTTCAAGATCAGCGTGAAGGCGTCTGACGTGTTCCTGGCCGCCGCCGCCTATCAGGGCATCGCCGAGGCGACCGATGCGCCGCTCCACCTTGGTATCACCGAGGCGGGCGGGTTCGTGTCCGGCACGATCAAGTCGGCCATCGGCCTCGGCAACCTGCTTTGGTCGGGCGTGGGTGACACGATCCGCGTGTCGCTGTCGGCAGACCCGGTGGAAGAGGTCAAGGTCGGCTACGAGATCCTGAAATCGCTGGGCCTGCGCCATCGCGGCGTGAACATCATCTCCTGCCCGTCTTGCGCCCGGCAGGGCTTTGACGTGATCAAGACGGTCGAGGCGCTGGAAAAACGGCTGGAACACATCAAGACCCCGATGAGCCTGTCGATCATCGGCTGCGTCGTGAATGGCCCCGGTGAGGCGCTGATGACCGATGTCGGCTTTACCGGCGGCGGCGCGGGCAATGGCATGGTCTATCTGGCGGGCAAGCAGGACCACCGCATCTCGAACGAGGAGATGGTGGACCACATCGTCGCGCAGGTGGAAAAGAAAGCCGCCGAGATCGAGGCCGCCGCGGCCGCGGCCGAAGTGGAAGCTGCGGAATAACGAAAGGCCGGCGCTGCGCCGGCCTTTTGGGAAGTTCGACCTTCACAGGGGCGGCTCAGCCGCCCCTTTTTCGTTTTCACTCTGCCCGCACGCCCGCCACGATCTGGCGCATGCCGTCCAGCGGCACGTAGCCCCGCAGCATTTTCGGGCCCAAAACGAAGGTCGGCGTGCCGGATATGTTCATGCGCTGCGCCAGCGCGCGGTTTTCGGCCAGAACCGTATCGACCTCTGGCGCGGCCATTTGCGCCATGACGGCATCGGCATCCAGATCGAAGGACTCTGCCAGACGCCGCAGGTTGTCGTCGTTGATCGTGCCACGGAAGGTGATCAGCTTGTCATGCACCTTCTTGTAGGTGTCGTCGCCGGCCAGTTGCTTGGTCGCGATGGCAAAGCGGGAGGACAGCACCGATTCCTGCCCCAGGATCGGGAATTCCTTCAGGATGAATTTGATGTTGCCATCGGTATTCACCAGCTTGGCGACCTCGTCATGGGCCTTGCGGCAATAGCCGCATTTGTAGTCGACGAATTCGACCATGGTGATGTCGCCGTCAAGATTGCCGCCGACCCAGGAATAGCCATCCTCGAACAAGGCGTTGGCATTGGTCTGGACAAGGGTTTCGTCGCTGGCCGCCTGTTGCTTGGCCTGGCGCTCTTCCAGAACGCCGATGGCCTCCATCAGCACCTCGGGGTTGTCCATCAGATAGGCCCGCACCTCGGCGCGGAAGGCGCTGCGTTCAGACTCGGTCATGTCGGTGATATCGAAGGCATGGGCCGAGGTGGCGAGGCCGAGGGCCAGAAGCGCGGCGGTGGAAATGCGGGTCATGGGTCGGTCTCTTTCGTTTTACGTGCGCGGTCGCTGTCCTTTCCACCATATCACGGGGGCGGGGCCAATGGGGAAATGGGGGCGGCCCGGTCACTTCTTGCGGCGCATGGATTCCACGATACGGGACAGCGCGATGGCGGGGACGTCGCCGCGCACCATCGTGCGCGGCAGAACATAGGACGGCGGCCCAAGGTCGAGCGCGTCGGCCAGCGCCCGGTTGGCCATCAGTCGCGCCGCGGTCTCGGGCGCCGCCATGCGCGCGGTAACCGCCGCCGGGTCAAGGGTCAGCGCCCGCGCGATGGCGTTCAACGTCTCGGGCGTGAAATCCGGGGCCGCGAACAACGCGTCCTGCGCCTGCATGTAGGTTTCGGGCGGGGCGATCTGGCGCACGGCCTCGGCAAAGCGCGCGGCGGTCATGTCGGGGCCGCTGGGCGTGTCCTTGACCACAAGGCGAAGGCCCGGGTCCGATGCCAGCACTTCGCGCGCGGCGTCCAGCGCCCGTTGGCACGCCGCGCATCCGTAGTCGATGAAGACCACCATGCTGACATCGCCCGCGGGATTGCCGAAGGTCCAGTCCCGGTTGTCGTGAAACAGCGCCGCGGCGTGACGGTTCAGCAGGGCCAGATCGTCGTCCACATGGGCCTGATAGCGGCGGTCTTCCGCACCGGCCAGCGCCTCGCCGATCACCTCCGGATGGCTCAGCAGGTAGGCGCGCAGTTCCTGGCCCAGGGCCGCACGCTCCCGCGCGTCGAACAGCCCCGCATGGGCCGTCTGCGCCATGAGAAGGAAGACCAGCGCAAATCTCATCCGCGCTTTTTCGCCGCTTCGGCGGTGGCCAGAACATCCTGCGCCCGCAGCCAGCCCGGGGAACCGCGCGGCACCATCCCCATCGCGCGTTCCGCATGCATGGCGGCATCCTTCATCCGCCCCATGACCGCATAGCGTTCCGCCGTCGCGACAGAGGCCATGCCGTTATTGCCGCCCCGGGCATAGGCGACCGCCAGATCGCGCAAGAGCCGCGGTTGATAGGGGTCGCGCGCCCGGGCCTTTTCCAGCGCGGCCAGCGCCTTTCGGTTGCCGTCCTTGGTGTTGAGTGCCAGAAGCGCGCGGCCATATCCGCCAAGGATCAGCGCATTTCCGGGGGCGAGGTCCACCGCGCGGGCATAGGCCTTGACCGCGGGGGCAAAGCGCCGGGATTCCAGCAGGATCTGCCCCTTCAGCTCATGCACATAGGGGTCGTTCGGGCGCTCGGCCTCCAACGCGCGCATCTCGGCGGCGGCCTTGTCGGGGTTGGGCTGCCGGTGATAGGCGATGGCGCGCCGCATATGCGCGATGCCGGAGCTATCCTTGCCGACCTTGCGCAGGGTATAGCGCGGGCTTTGCAGGAAGGCGCCCAGCTTGCCCTTGGCGCGGGCGAACCAGTATTCGGCCTCGGGATCGTCCCTGGCCTTGTCGGCATAGGCCGCGGCGAACCCCTTCATCGCGCGCAGCCGGTCCGCGGTCAGGGGATGGGTGCGCACATACGGATCCTGCCGCGCGGCGCTGAGCGATTCCTGCCCGCGAAACCGGTCAAGCACCTCCACCATCGCCTGCGGCGCAACCCCGGCCCGTGCCATGTATCGAACCCCCGCCTGGTCGGCGGAGGCTTCCTCGGCCCGGGTATGGGTAAAAAACCGCCTTTGCGCGGCCGACCCGGTGCCGATGGCCAGCCCCGCGGCGGCCTCTCCCCGCCCGCCGCCGCCACGGCCAGAGAGGCGACGAGCCCCAGCGCCGCGGCGGAGCGGGCGTTTTGCAGGTTGGACAGGCGCCGGGCAAAATGACCGTTGGCGATATGGGCCAGTTCGTGCGCGATCACCCCCTGCAATTCCGCAGCACTGCCCAGCCGCAGGATCAGCCCGGAATGGATGATGATCGTCTGGCCATTGGCGACAAAGGCATTCATGTCGCTGTCGTTCAGCACCAGAATTTTCAGCGAAGAGGTTCCGACCCCTGCCGCATTGGCCAAGGGGCGGGTCAGTTCGCGCAGCGCATGTTCGATCTCCGCATCGCGGATCAGGGTCTGCGCGCGCAGCGGCAAGGGCGCCAGCAACAGCGAAACGGCCAGGAACAGCGTACCCGCCAAGGACGCGAAGGGGCGGGACCGGACGGGTGCCATTGACCTTGTGCCTTTGCGCTGGAAGAAAGCCCGCATGGCAGCACCTTAAGGAGGCGGGCATGCGGGTATCAAGGCGCGGTGAGGTCGATCCCTTCATTGTGATGGACGTGATGGAGGCCGCGTCGCGCGCCGAAGCCGCAGGGCGTCATATCATCCATATGGAGGTCGGCCAGCCCGGCACACCGGCGCCCGCCGCCGCCCGCGCCGCCCTTGCCCGCGCGATGGAGGACAACCCCCTTGGCTATACCGTGGGGCTGGGCCTGCCGGCGCTGCGTGCCCGCATCGCGAAGATGTACGACGACTGGTACGGGGTCGATCTGAACCCCGACAGGGTGGTGATCACGCCGGGGTCCTCGGGCGGGTTCACGCTGGCCTTCACCTCGCTTTTCGACATCGGGGCGCGGGTGGGTATCGGCGCGCCCGGCTATCCCTCCTACAAGGCGATCCTGCAGGCGCTGGGGCTTGAAACCGTGATGATCGAGACCGCGCTCCAGCACCGCCTGCAACCGGTGCCCGAGGATCTGCCGGACGATCTGGACGGGCTGCTTGTGGCGTCACCCGCCAACCCCTCTGGCACCATGCTGGATCGGGACGCGCTGGCCGCGCTGATCGGGGCGACGCAGGCCCGGGGTGCGGCCTTTATCTCGGACGAGATCTATCATGGCATCGAGTATGAGCGGAAAGCCGTGACCGCGCTGGAGGTCACCGACGATGTCTACATCATCAACTCGTTTTCCAAGTATTTCTCGATGACCGGCTGGCGCGTCGGCTGGATGGTGGTGCCAGAGGATCATATCCGCCGGGTGGAACGTCTGGTGCAGAACCTGTTCATCTGCGCGCCCCATGCGTCCCAGGTGGTGGCCCTTGCCGCGCTGGACTGCAGCGAGGAGCTGGAGGCCAACATGGCCGTCTACCGCCGGAACCGCGCCCTGATGCTGGACGGTCTGCCCAAGGCGGGATTCACCAATATCGCGCCGCCCGACGGGGCGTTCTATGTCTATGCCGATGTGTCGGACCTGACCGATGACAGCCGCGCCTTTGCCGCGGAGATCCTTGAAAAGGCCGGTGTCGCGGTCACGCCGGGGCTGGATTTCGATCCGGTCCGGGGGGCCGGGACCTTGCGGTTTTCCTATGCCCGCTCGACCGAGGATATCGAGGAAGGGCTTGCCCGGCTCGCCCGTTTCATGGCCGACCGGTAACGGGGATGGACGAGGCGCGCAAAGGCGTTCTCGCGATGATCGGGGCCTCGGTCATCTGGGGCCTGTCGTCGATGTATTACAAGCTGCTCGCCCATGTCCCGCCAGAGGAAGTGCTGGGTCACCGGACGCTGTGGTCGCTGGTGTTCTTCGGTCTGGTGCTGGCGGGGCAGGGGCGGTTGGGCGAACTGGCCCGGCTTTTGACGCGCCCCCGCGCGCTGGCGCTGGTGGCCTTTGCCGCGTTGATGGTGTCGACCAACTGGTTCTTCTTCATCTACTCCATCCAGATCGGCCGCGCGGTAGAGGCAAGCCTTGGCTATTACATCTTCCCGCTTGTCGCCGTCGCGCTTGGCTATCTGCTGCTTGGCGAGCGGCATTCCCCGGTCAAATGGGGCGCGGTGGGGCTGGCCTGCCTTGCGGTCGCTGGCCTGACATGGGGGCTGGGGGCCGCGCCGTGGGTTTCGCTGGCGCTGGCGGTGACCTTCGGGCTTTACGGGCTGGCCAAGCGCGGCGTGCCGGCGGGGCCTGTCGTCTCGGTCACGGCAGAGGTGTTTCTGCTGGCGCCCGTGGCGTTGGTCTGGCTGTGGGGGGTGCATGGCCATGGCTGGCCGGGCCTGACGGGCCGCACCCTTGCCACCTTCGGGCATGACCTGTCCGACAGTGTGCTGCTGATGCTGTCAGGCCCGCTGACCGCCACGCCGCTGATCCTGTTTTCCTATGCGGCCAAGCGCATCGGCTATGCCACGCTGGGCCTTGTGGGGTATGTGAACCCGACGCTTCAGTTCTTCGTCGCGACGCTGGTGTTTGGCGAGGCCTTCACCGGCTGGCATGCCTTCGCCTTCGCCCTGATCTGGACGGCGCTGGCAATCTATTCGGCGGAATCGCTGCGTCAGGACAGGGCGGCGCGCAGGGCATCCATCAAGGCGTCGACGTCATCCACCACACGGAAATAGTCGCGTAGCGTCCGTTCGGCGAAGCCCTCGGCGATGAAATGGTCGATCAGGCCCGTCAGCGGCGTCCAGAACCCTTCGCTGGACAGCAGGAAGATCGGCTTTTCATGCAGACCCAGCTGGCGCCAAGTCAGCACTTCGAAGAATTCGTCCAGTGACCCCGCACCGCCCGGCAGCACCACGATCGCGTCGGAATTCATGAACATGACCTTCTTGCGCTCATGCATGTTCTCGGTGACGACGAAGGTGGACAGGTCGCGCTTGCCGACCTCCCGGTCGAACAGGTGCACGGGGATCACGCCAAAGGTCAGCCCGCCGGCCTGTTGCGCACTGCGGGCCACGCGCCCCATCAGCCCGATATCGCCCGCGCCATAGACGACGCGCCAGCCCGCCCCGGCAATCGCGCGCCCCAGCGTTTCCGCGTCTTCGGAATATCGGGCGCGCCCACCATCGCGGGAGCCGCAAAAGACGCAGACGGACGGAATTCGGGCGGTCATGGAAAGCCTCGGCTGACGGATGTCTGGCCCCCTGATAACGGGCTTGGTAGGGTCCCGCAAGCGCAGGGAGCGCGGTGCTTGCGCACGGGGAGGGACAGCCATGCCGGACGGGAAGACCAAGGGAAAAACCATGAACTGGATCCTCATTGGCGGGGAGGTTCTGATCGTGCTGATGGTCGTTCGCTGGTTCCTGTCCAATGACGACGATGTGCCGAAGGATGCGCCGCCGACGGAAATCGTTCAGCCGCAACCCGACGGCTAGCAACCGGCCACGCGGCAAAGGTGATCTGGTCACTGGTCTTTTCGCACATGCGGCATTAGTGTGCGCCGAATTTACCGAAAGAAGCCCGATCCATGCGCCGCGGAAGACGACCCACGACTGCCGACCTCTCGCAACTCGACCGTGAAAAGGGGATGCGCACCATCCGCAAGGTGGCGCCCTATCTCTGGCCAGAGGGGCAGACCTGGGCCAAGCGCCGGGTGGTTCTGGCCATGGCCGCGCTGGTTCTGGCCAAGGTCGTCGCGGTCCTGATGCCGCTGCTTTATAAAGCAGCGGTCGATACCCTGACCGGGGAGGGCGCGTCGGAGACAGCCATGCTGGCGGTGGGTGCGGTGGGCCTGACCGTCGCCTATGGCATGGCGCGGCTGATGACCAACGGCTTTCAGCAACTGCGCGACGTGATCTTCGCCAAGGTGGCGCAGCGGGCACTTCGCCAGCTTGCGCTGGAGACGTTCACCCATATCCACAACCTGTCGCTGCGCTTCCACATCACGCGCAAGACCGGCGGCCTGTCGCGGATCATCGAACGTGGGGTTAAGGGGGTGGAGTTCCTGCTGCGCTTCCTGCTGTTCAGCATCGGCCCGCTGATCATCGAATTGACAATGGTGGGGGTGATCTTCGCGCTGGCCTTCGACATCTGGTATCTGGCTGTCGTGGCTGCGGTCATCGCGGCCTATATCAAGTTCACCTTCGTGGTCACCGACTGGCGGGTAAAGATCCGCCGCCGGATGAACCAGCAGGACACCGACGCCAACCAGAAGGCCATCGACAGCCTGCTGAACTTCGAAACCGTGAAATACTTCGGCGCCGAACGGCGAGAGGCCGAACGCTATGACGAGGCGATGGCGGGCTATGAGGACGCCGCGATCAAGACCTCGGTCTCTCTCGCCCTGCTGAATTTCGGACAGGCCTTCCTGATCACCGGCGGCCTGATCGCGGTGATGGTCATGGCGGCGATGGGGGTGCAGGCGGGCAAGCTGACCACCGGCGACTTCGTCATGGTCAATGCCTACATGATCCAGATCACCATGCCGCTGAATTTCCTCGGCACCGTCTATCGCGAGATCCGGCAAAGCCTGATCGACATGTCCGAAATGTTCGACCTGCTGGAACAACCCGCCGAGGTGACGGACAAGCCCGGCGCCCCCGCGCTGAAGGTCACCGGCGGCACGGTGGAGTTTCGCGACATCCATTTCGGCTACGACCCCGAACGCCCGATCCTGCACGGGGTCAGCGTGACGGTGCCTGCGGGCCGCAAGGTCGCCATCGTCGGCCCGTCCGGTGCGGGCAAGTCCACCATCGGGCGGCTGTTGTTCCGCTTTTATGACGCGACGGACGGGGCTGTGGTGATCGACGGTCAGGATGTGCGCGACGTGACGCAAGAGTCCCTGCATGCCCGGATCGGCGTGGTGCCCCAGGACACGGTGCTGTTCAACGACACGATCTATTACAACATCGCCTATGGCCGGCCCGAGGCATCCCGGACCGAGATCGAAGAGGCCGCCAAGGCCGCGAAGATCCACGACTTCATCGCCAGTCTGCCCAACGGCTACGAAACGCAGGTGGGCGAACGCGGGCTGAAGCTGTCGGGCGGCGAAAAACAGCGGGTCGGCATTGCGCGGACCCTTTTGAAGAACCCGCCGGTCCTGCTGCTGGACGAGGCGACATCGGCACTCGATTCAGAGACAGAGGCCGGGATTCAGGCGCAACTGAAGGCGATGGGAGAGGGCCGCACGGTCATCGCCATCGCCCACCGCCTGTCCACCATCGCCGACGCCGACGAGATCGTGGTGCTGGAACGGGGCCTTGTCGTGGAACGCGGCACCCATGATGGCCTTCTGGCCCGCGGCGGCCGCTATGCCGCGATGTGGCAACGCCAGCAGGCCGGCGAGGACGAGGATATCGAGGCGGCGTAAGGGTTGCGGAAAGTCACCCCTTACGCCGCTGCTACTCGTTCAGAAACACCTGCCAGTTTTGGCGCCCATGCACGACGCGGATGATCACGAGGTGGTCGTCTTCGATCCGATAGATGATCAGGTGCGACCGGGTTGGATGCAGCCTGACCGGCGGATCGATCTCGGTTCGCTCTCTGGCGATTTCGGGATGACGGCACAGAATGAGAAACGTCTCGCCGAGATTGCGCAGATAGGCATCGGCTTGGTCGGGCGACCACATCCTTGCCGTATAGTTCCAGATACCGTTCAGATCGGCCCGTGCCGCTGGTGAAAGGCGATACCGTTCACTCGGGCTTTCCGACATGGTCCTTGCGCTTTCCCGTCAGGAAAACGTCCATATCGAAGTCTTGCGCAGGACCGCTTGCAAGCCCTTGGTCAACCAACTGCTGCACCTCTGCAATGGCCATCTGGCGGTCCTGGTCGCGCCGGATCAGGTCGCGGACATAGTCGCTGGCGTTGCTGTAGCGTCCGCTCTTGGTCTGGCCTTCGACCCAATCCTTCATCGGGTCCGGAAGCGAAACGTTCATTGTTGCCATGGGTACCTCCATCCAGCCAGATGATGGCATATATTGGCAAAGCATGCCAACTGCGGCCGTCCGTTTCCTCACTTGCGGTTTCAGGCCGAAATAATGGGTGTCGGACTCTCTGGCGCTCTGTGTGGGTTAAGTATCGCGCTACTCCGCCGCCCGCAGCGGCCCGCCCGGGCTCCGCCGGTCCAGCATCCGCTCTTCCAGCGTTTCTGCGTCACCGGCGGCAAGGTCGTCTTCCGTCCACAGCAATTCCGGCGATCCCAACCGTCGGGCGGCCTCGGCAAGGGCCATGTCGCGGCTGGCGCGGCTGTCCGGCCCGCCGATGAAGGCGCTCAGCCGCCGGGCCGAACCATAGGCGCCCACCCGGAACCATTCCCGCAGGGCCAGCAGCGAGGGCGTGAAGACCAGCGTCAGCATCGTCGCGATGCCCAGGCCGAAGACCACCGCCGTGGCCAGTTGCTTCCACCACAGCGCCGTGGGGCTGTCGACCGAATAGCCGCCATTGAGAAAGTCGAAGCTGACCCCCAGCATCATCGACGACAGGCCCGCCATCGTCGTGACGGTTGTCAGCAGAACGGGGCGCAGGCGCATCTCGACCGTGCGGATGATCGCCTCGATCCGCGGCATATAGCGGGCATATTCCTGGAACGTGTCGATCAGCACGATGTTGTTGTTCACCACGATCCCGGCCAGCGCCACGATGCCGGTCCCGGTCATGATGATCGAAAACGGCTGGTTCATCACCAGCATCCCGATCAGCACGCCCGTGGTCGACAGCACCACCGCCAGCAGCACCAGCACCGCGTTGTACAGGCTGTTGAACTGCGCCAGCAGGATGATGAACATCAGCCCCAGCGCCGCGCCGAAGGCCTTGGACAGGAAGGCACCGGATTCCTTCTGGTCCTCCTGATCGCCTGTCCATTCCCATTCGATCCCGGCGGGCAGGGGGCCGGTGTCCAGCCACTCGGTCAGGCGGGCGATCCGTTCGTTGTCGTTGATCGGCTGGCCGTTTTCATTGACCAGCCCGCTTTCCACCGCTGCCTTGACGTCGAAATAGCGCTTGCCCTCATCCCGGTTGATGCGGCCGAGTTTCTCCACCGGCGTCCGGGTGATGAAGTTCGACAGCGGCACAAGGCCTTGATCGGTGCGCACCTTCAGCGTATCCAGCGTGGCCAGCACCCGGTCGGGTTCGGGCAGGCGCACGCGGATGTCGATTTCCTCGTCCGAGGTCGGCACCCGCATCGTGTCGAGCAGGATGCCGCGGGTCACCAGTTTGACCATCTCGCCCACGGTGGCCACGTCGGCGCCGAAGCGCCCGGCCTTTTCGACATCGACATTGATCTGCCAGTCGATCCCGGGCAGGGGCATCGTGTCCTCGATATCGCGCAGGCCCTCGGTGGCCTCGAATTTCGCGATGACGGTTTCGGCGGCCTGGGTCACGCTGTCCCAATCGTCGCCCTTCATCCGCAGATGCACGGGCTTGGCCGAGGCCGGCCCGCGGGACAGGTTCAGGATCTCGGTCTCGATCCCGGGCAGTTCCGAAAGCTGCGCCTCGATCCGTTCAAGGACCAGATCGCCGTCAAGATAGGGGTCGTGGGATCGATCCTCCCACCGGACAAGCTCTAGCTGGATCTGGCCGATCGTGTCCAGCGGGGGCGAGGCGCCGCCGGTATTCTGGTTCAGCCCCCCGTCGCCCGCAAAGGAAAAGGCGTTCAGGATGCCCGGTTCGGCCAGCACTATATCTTCGGCCTCGCGCACCAGCGCGTCCTTTTCCTCCAGCGACAGGTTGCCCCGCGCGCGGACATAGACGATGGCCTGTTCCGGCTCAGAAGCGACGAAGAATTCCACCCCGTTGTTGTGCTGCCCGAAATAGGTGAAGACCGAAAAGACAAAGGCCAGCACCCCGGCGATGGTCAGCACCGGCATGATCGGGTTGCCCGCGATGAACTTGATCAGATGGCCGATGGGCGTGCGGCGATAGCCGGCCTTCACCGGCGTCTTGCGCAAGGTCCGGAAACTGTTGACCGCGATGGAACTGGCCACCAGACCAAGGGTGAAGATCACGACGCCGGGCAGGATCGCCATTGCGCCGTCGCCCCCGGCCGGGATCAGGTAGGCCGGGTTCAGCATCTGCATCGAGCCGAGGAAGACAAGCCCCAGCGCCACCGCCATCAGCCCCGCGCGCAGCACCACGGGCAGGGGCCGCACCCGCGCCGTGACCCGCCACAGGATGCGCGAAAACCGCCCCGCCACGCCGCCGACGACCGGCAGATAGACCAGCGCAACGATCAGGCTGGCCGACAGAACGAAGATCAGCGTGACCGGCAAAAGCCCCATGAATTCGCCGGGGACCCCGGGCCAGAACAGCATCGGCAGAAAGGCGCACAGGGTGGTCGCGGTCGAACTGACGATGGGCCAGAACATCCGCTTGGCGGCCTCGGCAAAGGCGTGCATCGGGCCGGTGCCCTCGGATATCCGGCGGTCGGCATATTCCACCACAACGATGGCCCCGTCGACCAGCATGCCCACCGCAAGGATCAGCCCGAACATCACGATGTTGGACACCGCCACATCCATCACGCCCAGCAGCACGAAGCACAACAGGAAGGAGGACGGGATCGCAAAGCCCACCAGCAATGCAGACCGGGTGCCAAGGAAGGCCAGCACCACGATCATCACCAGCGCGATGGCGGTCAGGACCGAGCCTTCAAGCTGACGCACCATGGATGCCACGGTCGTCGACTGGTCGTTCGAGGTGCCGACAATCACCGCCTCGCGCAGATCGGCGGGCCATTCGGCCTGGGCCTTGGCAAGCTCTTCCTTCACCAGCGCCGAGGTGTCGATGATGTTGTAGCCCTTGCGCTTGACGATCTGGAGCGCAATCGTCGGCTCCCCGTTGAAGCGCGCGGTGGAGGTCCGATCCTCGAAGGTCAGGCGGATATCGGCCACATCGCCCAGCGTGACCACCCGGTCGCCATTGGTCTTGACCGGCAGGTTGTAAAGGTCCTGCGATTCGTCGAAGGACGACGGGATCTTGACCGAGAAGGTGCCGCCCGGTGCGTCGACTTCGCCTGCCGCGATCAACTGGTTGTTGCGCACCACGACGTTGACCAGTTCGCCGGCGGTGACGTTGTAGGATTCCAGCCGCAGCGGGTCGATGATGACCTCGACCATCTCGTCGCGATGGCCGGCCAGCACCACGTCCAGCACAGGTTCCAGCCCTTCCAGACGGTCCTGCAAATCCTGCGCCACCTGCATCAGCGTGCGTTCGGGCACCGGGCCCGACAGGTTCACGATGATGATCGGGAATTCCGAGAAGTTGATCTCGTTGATCGTGTATTTCTCGGCCCCGTCGGGAAACTTGGCCTCGGCGGTGTTCATCCGGTCGCGGACATCGGCGATGATCTTGGTCTTGTCCCAGCCGAATTCGAATTCCAGCGCGACACCGGCATAGTTCTCGCGCGCCGTCGCCTCCATCTTGTCCAGCCCGTCGAGATCGGAAAGCTCCGTCTCCATCGTCTCGATCAACAGCTTCTCGGCATCCTCGGCGGAAATGCCGGGGAAGGGGACCGAGATGAAAAGCGCCGGGATCTCGATATCCGGCTCGCCTTCCTTGGGCAGGTTCACATACGCCATAACCCCGGCCACAAGCGACAGGATCACAAGGGCCACGATCATGCGCGCGCGCGACGCGGCCCAGTCGACGATGCCCGTCATTGCCGGCCCTCGCGCTGGGTGACCCGGATCGGCACCCCGTCAGAGACGAATTCCTGCCCCACGACGATCACGTTGGCGTCTTGCGGCAGGCCCTGGACCCAGATGCCCTCCAGCGTGTCGTTCAACACCTCGACGGGGGCAAAGCGCGCCACGTCACCATCGGCCGCCAGCCGGACACCCAGCCGCCCGGCATCGTCCAGCGTCAGCGCCGATTGCGGCAGCAGATGCGCGTTTTGGGCCGGCGCGGCGATCAGGATTTCGGCGGTTTGCCCGGCGCGGATCATGCCATCGCTGTTGTCGATTTCGACCTCGACCCGGAAAGTGCGGGTATCGGTGTCGGCCATGCGCCCGATGAAGCTGACCACGCCCTGAACCGTATGGCCAGAGGCCAGCCGCCCGGTGGCCAGAGCGCCCGGCTGGATCTTGCCCAGTTCGGTTTCGGGTACGTAGCCGACAAGGTGGATCGGGTCAAGCTGGATCACCGTGGCGCAAAGCGAACTGGGCTGCATGAGCGCGCCAAGTTCCGCCGCGTCGCTGTCCAGAACGCCCGCAAAGGGCGCGCGGATCGTCAGCCGTTCGATGTCCTTCCGGGCCGCGGCAACCGATGCTTCGGCGGTGCGGATCGCGGTTTGCGCGGCTTCCAGCCCGGCCTGGGCCGAGACCAGCGCCGCCTTCGCCGTCGATACGGCCGAGGCCGTGGCCGCAACCCGGGTTTCGGATGCAAAGCCTTCCTCCGACAGGCGCCGGGCCGCGCGGTCGTTGATTTCCGCCTCGGTCAGTTGCGCCTCGGCCCGGGTGACACCGGCACCGGCCTCGGGCAGGCGGGCCTTCGCCTCGGCCAGTGCGGCCTCGGCCTGGGCAAGGCTGGCCTCACGCGTGCCGGGATCAAGCTCGCACAGAACGCTGCCCTCGGCCACGGTTGCGCCCTTGCGCAAGGGTTCCGAGATCACGCGCCCGCCGGTTTCGGCGCGGACATCGACCTCGCGCGCCGCTTCGGTCTGGCCGCGCACCAGAACATGGGCCGCAAACGGCCGCGCAACGCTGCGTTGGGCGACGACGGACACGCGGCGCAGGGTATCGACCTTGGCGGCGGTGTCGGGCTCTGCCGCGGGCTGGGCACCGGCAAAGGCCATCACGCTCTCCCGCTCCATCAAAAGCAGGTAGAGCGACAGCGTCACCAGCATGGCGGTGAGCATTGAAATCCAACGCATGAACGTTACGACCTTTTCCGCAAAACTCCTGTCGGACCTCGTCCTGTCAGGTCCGCTTTTTCCGGGTGTCGCCACAGGCGGACACAGGACGGATCTTATCGTTGCGACGGCTGGGTAAACCGATTGGTTCAAATTAGGTGAAAAACACAAGCATCGCAAGTGGACGCGGGCAGGGTGCACGCGGGCTTGGCAAGGCTGCGCCGCCTGCGGTAAGAGAGCGGAGATGTGCTGCGCATTTCGCGGTGCATGTTCACGCAGCGTCCGAACGGGAAGCCATGACTCAATCCGACAGTTTCATCGAGGAAGTGACCGAAGAGGTGCGCCGCGACCGTCTGTTCGCGTTCATGCGCCGCTATGGCTGGATCGCGATCGCCCTGGTCGTGCTGGTCGTGGCCGGAACATCCTATCGGGAGTGGACCCGCGCCCGCGATCAGGCGCGGGCAGAGGCGTTGGGCGATGCGATCTACGCAGCCCTTGAAAAACCCGACCGGGACGCCCGGATCGACGCGCTGACCGCCCTGTCGGCAGAGGGAGAGACGGCGGCCCTTCTGTCCCTGCTGAAAGCGGGGGAAATGCCCGCCTCCGGTGCCGCGGCGCTGCGGTCGGTGGCCGAGGATGAAACCCTGCCGGTGCGCTATACCCAGTTGGCCGCACTGAAGCTGGTGATGATCGAAGGCCGCACCTTCAAGCCGGAAGAGCGGCTGGCGATGCTGGCCCCGCTGGCCGAACCGGGCCGGCCCTATCGTCCGCTTGCGCTGGAACAGATGGCGCTGGCCGAAATCGACGCCGGCAACGGCGACAAGGCGATCGAATATCTTCAGTCGCTGATCCAGGATGCCGAGGCGAGCCCGGGCTTGCGCCAGCGGGCGGCTCAGTTGATCGTGGCCCTTGGCGGAGAGCCGGATGCGGGCTGAGCCGCGGGGCAAATCGCGGCCGCGCCGATGGCCGTTTCAGTGGGGGCGTGTATTGTGACATACGGCCGGACGATTGGAATTCTGGCGGTTCTGGCCACGCTGACCGCCTGCGGCCCGAAAGAGGATATTCTGGAGGGCGAACGCTTCGGCGTGCGCGAGGCCGTGCTTGGCGAAACCGCCGACACCGCGGCAGAGCCCCGGACCCAGAGCCGCAAGATCACGCTGCCGAAACAGGTCTCGCGCGCCGACATGCCGCAACTGGGCGGCAACGCGATGCATCTTGCAGGCCATGATGCGCTGGCCGCGCTGCCCACGCGCCTGTGGTCGACGTCGATCGGGGCCGGCGACCAGCGCCGCCACCGGATCACGGCCACCCCGGTGATCGCGGGCGGGCGGGTCTTCGCGATGGATTCGCGCAGCCGCGTCACTGCGGTCTCGACCGGCGGCGCTGAACTGTGGAACCGGGATCTGACCCTGCCCGGCGAACGCACGGGCGATGCCTCTGGCGGGGGCTGGCCTTCGGTGACGGGCGGCTGTTCGTGACCACCGGTTTCGGCACGCTCGTCGCGCTCGACCCCGAAACGGGCAAGGAGCTGTGGACCCAGCGCACCGACGCGCCGGTGACAAGCGCGCCGACCTATCGCGACGGCATCGTCTATATCGTCAGCCGCGACAATCGCGCCTGGGCAGTCAAGGCATCGAACGGCCGCGTCCTGTGGCAACTGCCCGGAACGCCTGCGCCCTCTGGCATGATCGGCGGGGCCTCTCCCGCGGTGTCCGACCGGCTGGCCATCTTCCCGTTCGCCTCGGCCGAACTGGTGGCGACGCTCCGGCAAAGCGGGGTGCGGGTCTGGGCGGCCACCGTCGCGGGCCAGCGCCGGGGCTTTGTCTATGCCAACATGAACGACATCACCGCCGATCCCGTGATCGCGGGCAAGGTCGTCTATACCGCCAACCAGGCGGGCCGCGCCGTTGCGGTCTCTACCACCGACGGGGAACGCATCTGGACCGCAGAGGAAGGCGCCTATGGCAGCGTTCTGCCGGTCGCCGGGTCGGTGTTCCTGATGTCGGACGAGGACAAGCTGATCCGGCTGGACGCCCGCAACGGGGAAACCATCTGGTCGATGGATCTGCCCTATTTCACCAAGAAGAAGGTGCATCGGCGCAAGGCGATCTATGCCCATTACGGGCCGATCCTGGCCGGCGGGCGTTTGTGGGTGGCCTCCAGCGACGGGTTCCTGCGTGCCTTCAGCCCCGAAAGCGGCGCGCTGCTGGCCGAGGTCGATCTGCCCGGCGGGGCGGCATCTCGTCCGGTCGTGGCGGGTGGCACGCTTTACGTGGTGTCCGCGCGCGGGGAACTCCACGCTTTCCGTTGACCGCGGATTGGTGTAGGCGGATCGCCTTTGCTGCGTGCTGGAGGCACGAATGAGTTTCACCCTTGCCATCGTCGGCCGCCCCAATGTGGGCAAGTCGACGCTGTTCAACCGCCTGGTCGGCAAGCGCCTGGCCCTGGTCGACGACCAGCCCGGCGTCACCCGCGATCTGCGCGAGGGCGAGGCGCGGCTGGGCGATCTGCGCTTTACCGTGATCGATACCGCCGGTCTGGAACAGGCCACCGATGAAAGCCTTCAGGGCCGGATGCGGGCGCTGACCGAACGCGCCGTCGGCATGGCCGATGCCTGCCTGTTCCTGATCGATGCCCGCGCGGGCGTTCTGCCCGATGACGAGGTCTTTGCCGGGATCCTGCGCCGGAAATCCGCCAATGTGATCCTTGCCGCCAACAAGGGCGAAGGCAGCGCCGCCGATGCCGGTGTGCTGGAGGCCTACGGGCTGGGCCTTGGCGAACCGATCCGCCTGTCCGCCGAACATGGCGAGGGGCTGGGGGAGCTTTACACCGCCCTTGCCCCCCTGATCGAGGATGCCGAGGCAGAGATCGATGCCGAGGCCGCGCCGGAAACCGATGTCGATATCGAGGATGACGGCGAGGACGAGGGCGAAACCCTGCGCATGCCGACCCCGGCGCGCCCCTTGCAGATCGCAGTCATGGGCCGCCCCAATGCGGGCAAGTCCACCCTGATCAACGCCATTCTGGGCGAGGACCGCCTGCTGACGGGCCCCGAGGCCGGGATCACCCGCGACTCCATTTCGGTGTCGAAGGATTGGCAGGGCACGCCCGTGCGCCTGTATGACACCGCCGGGATGCGCAAAAAGGCCAAGGTGCAGGACAAGGTCGAGAAGCTGTCGGTGTCCGACGGGATTCGCGCCGTGAAATTCGCCGAGGTCGTGGTGGTCCTGCTGGACGCCCAGATCCCGTTCGAGGCGCAGGACCTGAAGATCGCCGACCTGGCAGAGCGCGAGGGCCGCGCCGTCGTCGTGGCGATCAACAAATGGGATCTGGAGGACGACCGGCAGGGCAAGCTGAAGGCGCTGAAAGAAGACTTTGCCCGCCTGCTGCCGCAATTGCGCGGCGCGCCGCTGGTCACCGTGTCGGCACTGACGGGCCGGGGGCTCGACCGGCTGCATGATGCGTGCCTGTCCGCCTACAAGGTCTGGAACCGCCGCGTGCCCACCGCAAAGCTGAACCGCTGGCTGGCCGGTATGGTCGAGATGCACCCGCCCCCCGCGCCCGGCGGACGGCGGATCAAGCTGCGCTATATGACCCAGGCCAAGACCCGGCCGCCCGGATTCGTCGTCATGGCCTCCATCCCCGAGAAACTGCCCGAAAGCTATCGCCGCTATCTGATCAATGGCCTGCGAGAGGATTTCGACATGCCCGGAACGCCGATTCGGCTCAACTTCCGCGGGCAGGGCGACAAGAACCCCTTCAAGGGCCGCAAGAAATCCACGCCCTCGCGGCTGCGTAAACATCTGGGCAAGGGGCCGGCGGGCGGGTAAGGTCGGTCGCCCGCCTGACAAGGCCGTTCTTCAGATCGTTGTGCGGAGCCGCGCCATCGACGGGCCGGGGCGCGGCGATCCGACGGTGGATCGGTGTCCTTTATGACGCCATTTCCGTCGAACATTTGGGCGTTGCGCGGGTTTTGCCAAATCGCCGGGCCGTGGGGTTGGCCCGTCGATGGCGCGGCGGGGCTGACGCCCCTCGATTCCGCGCTTTCGGCTACGGCGAAACTGAAGCCGACACTTGAATATCCCAGCGCAGGGGCCTTGTCTCAGGTCGCCGCGCGCACCGTCATCAGCCCGATCAGCAGGATGCCCGCAATCGCGGCAATCGACACCACCGGCACGGCAAGAAGGTTGGCCACCACGACGCCCACCAGCGCCCAAAGCAGCGCGGCCCCGTATTCCGGCGCCCGATCCAGCCACAACAGGACCAGCGCACCCGTCACCAGCGCCCCGGCCAATGCGATCAGCGCCCAGATGACCTCTCCGAAAACCAACCCGTAGCCCGCGCCCAAAAGGCCCACCGACACCCAGCTTGCCGCGGTCAGCCAGCCAGCATAGACGGCCAAGGGCGCCTGATACCACCACCGGTCCACGAAGGGCGTGCGGGCCAGCGCCCAAAGCGCCATCGCCAGCATCCACCACAAAAGGACCGAGGCCCAGAGCGGCGACATCTGCGCCACCCCGATCCACGCCGCGCCCGGCCCGACCGACAGGATCAGCGGCAGGCGCGCGGGTTCCCACACCGGGTCCGTCCCGCGCTTGACCATGCCGAACACGGCCGAGACCGTCAGCCAGACATAGATCAGCCCCCAGATCGCAAAGGCATAGCCCGCGGGCTGCACCGGCGGGTTGTCCTGCGGCACCGGGAACTGGTCGGGTTCGAACCCCGTGAACCCGCCCGGATAGACCGCCGAGATCACGAAAAACAGCGTCGCGACGAAGACGAAGACCGCCTTGATCGGGTCCATCAGGCCAACTCCCCCTCTGCGGTCAGGCGCGTCTTGCCGCCCAGATACGGGTGCAGGGCCTCGGGCAGGGTGACCGATCCGTCCTCTTCCTGCCCGTTTTCCAGCACCGCGATCAGGCAGCGCCCCACGGCAAGGCCGGAGCCGTTCAGGGTATGCACGAATTCCGGCTTGCCGCCCTGTGGCCGGAAGCGCGCATTCATCCGCCGCGCCTGGAAATCGCCACACAGCGAGACCGAGGAGATCTCGCGATAGGTGTTCTGCCCCGGCAGCCAGACCTCCAGATCATGGGTGATCTGCGCGCCAAAGCCCATGTCGCCGGTGCACAGCACCATGGTGCGATAGGGCAGGCCGAGTTTTTCAAGGATCCCCTCGGCGCATTTCGTCATCCGCTCATGTTCCTCGCGGCCCTTTTCGGGGTGCACGATGGAAACCATCTCGACCTTCTCGAACTGGTGCTGGCGCAGCATGCCGGCGGTGTCGCGCCCGGCGCTGCCAGCCTCTGACCGGAAGCACAGGGAATGGGCGGTCATCCGGCGGGGCAGGTCGGCCTCGTCCAGAATCGTGTCATTGACGGTGTTGGTCAGCGTGACCTCCGATGTCGGGATCAGCCACCAGCCCTCGCGCGTCAGGTAACTGTCCTCGCCGAATTTCGGCAATTGCCCGGTGCCGTACATCATCTCTTCGCGGACCAGCACGGGGGCGTTGACCTCGGTCAGGCCGTTCTCGGTGACATGGGTGTCCAGCATGAATTGCGCCAGCGCCCGGTGCAGCCGCGCGACCGCGCCCTTCAACACGACGAACCGCGCGCCGGAAAGCTTCGCCGCCGTCTCGAAATCCATGCCCGGTTTGACGCCGGCCAGGTCGTAATGCTCCTTCGGCGCAAAGGTGAACTCGCGCGGCGCGCCCCAGCGGTGGCGTTCGACATTGTCGGCCTCGTCCGCGCCGTCGGGCACATCCGCCAGCGGCAGGTTGGGCAGGCCCATCAGCATGTCGGTCAGGCGGGCATCCTCGGCCTTGGCCTCGTCATTCAGGCGGGCGACCTCGGCCTTCTTGTCGGCGACCAGCGCGCGGAGCCGTTCGAACGCCGCCTCATCGCCCGACGCCTTGGCCTTGCCGATTTCCTTGGACGCCTTGTTCTGCTCCGCCTGCGCGGTTTCCGCGGCGAGGATCTTGGCCCGCCGCTCGGCATCTATGGCAAGGATATCCGGCGACACGGGCGCCAGCCCCCGGCGGCCAAGGGCGGCGTCGAACGCGTCAGGGGCTTCGCGGATGGCGCGGATGTCGTGCATGGGAGTATCCTCGGGGTGGTGTCGGAGTCGCGGGGGTTATGCCCGATCTTGCGGAGGGACGTAAGAGGCGGGGTTGGAGAGGTAGCGGCGCCATTCTTCCTCGAACTCGTGCCCGTTGAGGTCGGCGCTGGGCCAGTGCGCGGGGCGCTTCAGATTGCCGAGTTTGGTGGAGCCATCGCCGAAGGCGGAGTCGATCTGATCCTGTGTGAGTGCTATTGGTGTAAAATCCACATCCTTCACGGCGGCACCTCGGAGAGTAGCCGCCGTGAAGGATGTGCGATTGTCCAGACGCGCCCCCTCGAGGAAGGCCCCCTCCAGACGCGCCACCACGAGGCCGGCCCCCTCCAGACGCGCCCCCTCGAGGCTGGCCCCCTCCAGATGCGCCCACACGAGGTTGGCCCCCTCCAGACGCGCCCACACGAGGTTTGCCCCCTCCAGATGCGCCCACCCGAGGAAGGCCCCCTCCAGATGCGCCTCCCCGAGGCTGGCCCCCTCCAGATGCGCCCCACTGAGGATGGCCCCCTCCAGATGCGCCCCACTGAGGATGGCCCCCTCCAGACGCGCCTCCCAGAGGTCGGCCCCCTCCAGATGTGCCCCCCTCAGTTCGGCGCCTTGCAGGTTGGCCTTCCGAAGGTCGAGCCGGTAGTTTTCCGCCTTTTCCAACACGATCCGGTTTGCCGCACGCCGCCCGATAACCTCCAGCGCGATCCGGACATCACTGCGGGGCGGGGCGAGGTCTCTTGCCCAGGCCTTCAATTTCTCTGTGCGGTCCTCCATGGCCTTCAGGTATGCGTTCCGGTTGTCGTCAGGGGCGTTTTGGGGCAACTCCTCCACCGGGCGATCCCGTCCTGCTCTGGCGTCCTCGTATCCTTCGCCGGGGCATTCTCCCGGATATAGGCGCACAGGATTTCCATGATGTTCGCATGGTCGCGGTCGCTGTCCTTGCTGATGCGTTCCAGAGCATAGATCGCGCCGATGCGGACCTCGATATTGGGTTCAGTAACTTCTTCGATCAGCGGTTGGGCCGTGTCCGGTTCGCCGTCCCCGCCTTTGGCATAGAGCAGGATGCCGTCGTCATCCCGACGCTGCCGCTTGACGGTCTTCATCGCCCCCAGCCCCTCCACCGCCTTGGTCAGCCGGTCGGTGATCAGCCCCTGTTCGGCCAGATCCGCTTGCCGCTGCGCGGTGTCCGCCTGCGCCTGCGCCACCACGGACCGCCAGATTAGGAAGGGCACGCCGATCAACGCGGCAAGGCCAAGGCCGATATTGCGGATCGCCTCGAACTGATCGACCTCGGCCTTCCCTGATTTAAACGGGCTGAACTTGTCGAGTACGGTGCCCGTTTCGGGCAGGTTCAGAAGGCTGCGGATCGCCTCATACGGCAGGGTCGCCAGCACGAACTGGACGATGAGTGACAGGAGCGCAAGCAGCGGAATCGAGAGAAGCGCAAGGACGACAAGCAGGACGAGTGCGCGGACGATCAGCCCGAAGCCCGTGCAGCGCGCGAAATCCGGCCGCCACAGGCAGGACAACCAATCCCGGAATGTCTTCAGTCTGCCGGTCATCATCGCCCCCGGTGGTCACGTCCCCCACAGCTTGCCCAAACACCCTGCCCCTGTGAACCGGGCACAGGTGCGGCCAATCGGGCGACCGGGCTGCGGCGCCACCGGGCCCGCGTGGGTGGGCGAGGGCGGGCGATCCCCCACGCTTGGCGCGGGCGACCAGCCCGGGCCGCGCCCGACCCTTGGGGCGGGAGGGCGCTGTGGCGGCGGCGTTCGCTGCGGGCAGGTCGTTCGGGCTTTCGGGATAAAGCGCTTTGCTCGGGTGTGCCGCGGCGCCCTCCCAGGGTCGGGCGCTGCCCTTGGCACAGGGGGGGCGGGTTTGGCCCGGGGGCCGTCTTGCGACGCCCTCCGGTTAACCCCCTATCAATCTGTTTCGCATGCGAAACTTTTCGCCCGCCCCTCAGGGCGCGTTCAGGAAAGCAGCACTTGGCCGGGCGGCGATGGTGCGCACCGGGCCGTCGCCGTTATTGCCGGCAGAGACCACACCGATCACCCGCCAGCCCTTGTCCGTCTCGGCCAAGACCGGCGCGCCGGAGGTGCCGAAGGTCACCGGGCAGTCGAGGCCCAGAAGACGCCGCTCTGCCGCGCGGATATTGCAGCCCGACAGGCGGCTGAGTGCATTGGGCCTGTCGCGCCGGTAGCCGATGATCGACAGCGCCCCTTTGGCCGGGCGTCGGGGTCGGGGGCGATGGGGCGCGCGGCGGCAGAGGCAATCGGCGCCTCCAGCGTGACGATGGCCATGTCGGCGGCCAGCCGTTCGGGGGTGGTGCTTTTGCCGGGGGTGTAGCCGGGAAAGATCTGGATCGCGACGCCGGTGCGATGGGCCGCATAGCCGCCCTTCAGCCATCCGGCGACGAAATGCACATCCGCCGGCGAGGCCAAGAGCCCGCGGCCCAACCCATACAGGCAATGGGCCGCCGTCAGCACCTTGTCGGGCGCGATCAGCGTGCCGGTGCAGATCACCCGGCGTTTCAGCCCCGCGACGTTGACCCGCCCCACCGCGCGCCACGCCACATGGTCGGCATCGCTTAGCGGGACGGCCTGCCCGTGGGCGGGCAGATGCGCCATCACAAGCAGGAGAGCGAGGCAGAGGGCAGAGCCAAAACGAGTCGACATGGCCCTTGCTATGCCCGACCCGCGCGGCCATTAGAAGCGGCAAGCCGCGCGCCTTGCCAAGCCAGAGGCCACGCAATAGGGTGCGCGCCAACCGAGAACCGGGCCGTTTCCGCGCCCGCCAAGAGGGGAATTTCACATGTTTGCAACACCTGCGTTCGCGCAAGCGGCCGGTGGCGGCGCCATGGGCGCTTTCGGCTCGTTCGTTCCGCTGATCCTGATCTTCGCGATCATGTATTTCCTGCTGATCCGTCCCCAGCAGAAGAAGATGAAAGAGCACAAGGCAATGGTCGACAGCCTGCGCCGTGGCGATCAGGTCGTCACCCAGGGCGGGCTGATCGGCAAGGTGTCGAAGGTCAAGGACGACGAGGAAGTCGAGGTCGAGATCGCCGAGGGCGTCAAGGTTCGCGTGATCCGCGGCACCATTGCCCAGGTGATCAACAAGACCGAGCCGGCGGAGAAGGCGTAAGCCCCCATGCTGAACATCGCGCTGTGGAAACGGGTCACGATCTGGGCCGTCGTTCTGATCGGGCTGGCACTGGCCGCGCCCAACCTGTTTTACGAACGGGTGGAGCGGCATAACCAGGCCGTCAAGCTGATCGAAAACCAGGGGGAAACCCCAGACCTCGTCGCCCAGCGCGGGGCATGGCCGTCATGGCTGCCCTCGGGCATCGTCAATCTGGGCCTCGATTTGCGGGGGGGCGCGCATCTTCTGGCCGAAGTGAAGGTCGATCAGGTCTATGCCGGCCGGATCGACGGCATGTGGACCGATGTGCGCGACGCCCTGCGCGAGGTGCGGGCCGAGGTCGGCACGATCCGCCGGCAGGACGGCCCGCCCGATGAATTGCGGATCCGGATCTCTCAGCCCGAGGGGATGCAGACGGCGATCGCCGCGGTCAGAAAGCTCGCCCGCCCGGTCACCAGCCTGACCGGCGTCGGCAGTTCCGATATCGAGGTGCGGGGGCAGGGCGATACGCTGATAGTCACCCTGTCGGAGGCAGAGAAACTGCTGACCGACACCCGCACGATCAAGCAGTCGCTGGAGGTCGTGCGCCGCCGGGTGGACGAGGTCGGCACCCGCGAACCGACGATCCAGAAACAGGGCAACGACCGCATCCTGATCGAGGTGCCGGGAATCGGCTCTGCCGACGAATTGAAGGCCCTGATCGGGACGACTGCGAAGCTGACCTTTCATCCGGTGGTTTCGCGCACCTCCAACCCCAACGACAATCCGGGCACGGGCAATGTGCTGCTGCCGGACATGGACGACGAGGGGGTCTATTACATCCTCGAACGGGCCGCGGTGGTCAGCGGAGAGGACCTGACCCAAGCGCTTGCCGATCAGGACCAGAACGGTCTGCCCTCGGTCAGTTTCCGCTTCAACGCCTCTGGTGCGCGCAAGTTCGGCCAATACACGACCGAAAACGTCGGCCAGCCCTTTGCCATCGTGCTGGATGACGAGGTGATCTCTGCCCCCGTGATCCGGGAGCCGATCCTGGGCGGGTCGGGGCAGATCACCGGCACCTTCACGCCCGAAACCGCGTCCCAGCTTGCCGTGCTGCTGAATGCCGGCGCGCTGCCCGCCGAACTGGTCTTTCTGGAAGAACGCACCATCGGGCCGGAACTTGGCGCCGACAGCATCGAGGCGGGCAAGATCGCCTGCGTCGTGGCCTTTGTCGCCGTTCTGGGCTTCATGTGGGCCAGCTATGGCCGGTTCGGGCTGTTCGCCAATGCGGCGCTTCTGATCAATGTGGGGCTGATCTTCGGGCTTCTGTCGCTGATCGGGGCCACGCTGACCCTGCCGGGTATCGCCGGTATCGTTCTGACCATCGGGATGGCGGTCGACGCCAACGTGCTGGTGTTCGAACGCATACGGGAAGAACTGAAATCCGCGCGCGGGCCATCCCGGGCCATCGAACTGGGCTATGAACGCGCGCTGTCGGCGATCATCGACGCCAACATCACCACCTTCATCACCGCGGTGATCCTGTATGTCATGGGCGCCGGTCCCGTGCGGGGCTTTGCGGTGACGCTCGGCCTTGGGATCGTCACCTCGGTCTTCACCGCGATCTTCGTGACGCGGCTGATGATCGTGATGTGGCTGGACCGTCGCCGCCCCAAAACTCTTGTCGTGTGAGGGCCCAATGCGTCTGAAACTCGTCCCCTCCGAAACGAACTGGAACTTCTTCGCCGCCGCGAAATTCACCTTCGGTGGATCGGTGACCGCGGTCGTGGCCTCGATCCTTTTGTTCCTGATCCTCGGGCTCAACTTCGGGATCGACTTCCGCGGCGGTACCACGATCCGCACCGAAAGCGCGCAACCCGTCGATGTCGGCGCCTATCGCGACGTCCTGTCGACGCTGAACCTTGGCGATGTCACGATTTCCGAGGTCTTCGATCCCGGCTTTGGCGAGGACAAGCATGTCGCGCAGGTCCGCATCCAGGCGCAGGAAGGGCAGGAAAGCGCGCAGGCCCAGATGATCGCCGCGGTCGAGGAGGCGTTGCAAACGGTCGATCCCAGCATCACCTTCCCGTCCGTCGAAAGCGTCGGGCCGAAAGTGTCGGGCGAGCTGGTACAGACCGCGGTTCTTGCGGTGCTGGCCGCCATCGGGGCGGTGCTGGTCTATATCTGGCTGCGCTTCGAATGGCAGTTCGCGCTTGGCGCTGTCGCGGCGCTGATCCACGACGTGGTCCTGACCATCGGGGTGTTTGCCGCGATCCAGATCAAGTTCGACCTCGCGATCATCGCGGCCCTTCTGACCATCGTCGGCTATTCGCTGAACGACACCGTGGTCGTGTTCGACCGGGTCCGCGAAAACCTGCGCAAGTACAAGAAGATGGAGTTGAAAGAGGTGCTGAACCTCTCGATCAACGAAACCCTCAGCCGGACGGTTATGACCTCGTTCACCACGCTGCTGGCGCTGATCGCGCTCTTCATCCTGGGCGGCGACGTGATCCGCGGCTTCGTCTTCGCGATGATCTGGGGCGTGGTCGTGGGCACCTATTCGTCGGTCTTCGTGGCGTCGAACATCCTGTTGATGCTGGGTGTGAAACGCGACTGGTCCAAGGACAGCGACGGCGGCGCGGGCACGCAATTCGCCAACGTCGATGCCTGAGGCGTTCGGGGCCGCGCTTGCGGTCCCGGGCCTGCCCTTCCTGATCGCCGTTTATCTCGCCGCGGGCCTTGTCCGCGGTTTCACCGGCTTCGGCACGGCGCTGATCGTGATGCCGGTCGCCACAAGGGCCTTGCCCCCGGTCGAGGCGCTGGTGGTCCTGACCTTGGCCGATATCGCGACATGGGGCACGCTTGGCCCCCGCGCGGTGCGGCAGGCCGACCTGCCCGAGGTCGGGATTCTGTCGGCCGCGGCGGTTCTGGCCGCGCCCCTTGGCGTCGCGCTTCTGGCCGTGCTTGACCCGATTCCGATCCGCTGGGGCATTGCGGGCGTGGCCAGCGTGACGCTGATCGCGCTTCTGTCGGGCTGGCGCTATCACGGCACCGTCACGCGGCCGGGTCTGGCCGGGATCGGCGCGGCGGCGGGCGGGCTGGGCGGATTGACCGGGCTGGCCGGGCCGCCCGTGATGCTGTTCTACCTTGCCGGCACGGCGGGTGCCGCGCGGGTGCGGGCCAACACCATCCTGTTCCTGATGGTCCTCGATATCGGCGTGCTGGGAACGCTCCTGCTGCGGGACATGATCTCGGGCCGGGCGCTCGCGCTCAGCCTGCTGGTGGCGGTGCCCTACGTTCTGGCGCTGCTGATCGGTCAGCGGCTGTTCACACCAACGCGGGAGCGGTTTTACCGGTGGCTCGCCTATGCCATCATCGCGCTGTCAATCCTTGCCGGATTGCCGCTGTTCGACAGTTGAAAGGATCCCATGAAACTTTCCGAGATGCACATCCCGCAGGGCCTGCCGGTGGACGGCTACGGGCCGGGTTTCTTCCGCGTCGGCGGTGAGGTGCAGGAAGGCACGGTTCTTGTCGCCGACGGCCGGCTTCTCCACTGGGGCGGAACCGGCGACGAAGCCCCGCTGATGGCGCTGGCCGGCCGGATCGACGTGCTTCTGATCGGGACCGGCAACAGCCTTGCGCCGCTGCCCAACCGCCTTCAGCCGCGGCTGGAGGAGGCGGGGCTCGGCGTCGAAATCATGGCCTCGCCCTCGGCCGCGCGCGCCTACAACGTGCTGCTGTCCGAAGGGCGGCGGGTGGCCGTCGCGCTCCTCCCCGTCGGCCCGGCTGCCTGACGTCGGCGTACCAGCGTCTGCGCCTGCCTTCTTCTTGGCCTAAATACCCCCGCCGGAGGCACGCGCCCGCATGGGCGCGCCCGGCCCAACCGGGACCAGGCGGGCTTGCCCCGCGCCGGTCCCGGGCGGGAGCTCCCGCTTGCCGCTTGCCGCTTTCCGCCCGCCCGGCTTTGCGCTATGCCTCGCCCCCATGGAAATGATCGTTGAAAATCTGGCCTGTGCCCGGGGCGGCGTGCCCGTTCTGGAAGGGGTCCGCTTCACGCTGGCCGCCGGGCAGGCGCTGCTTTTGCGCGGGCCCAACGGGATCGGCAAGACGACGCTCTTGCGCACGCTTGCGGGGCTTCAGCCGCCGGTCAAGGGCACCGTGTCCGTCCCGCCAGAGACGATGGCCTATGCCGCCCATGCGGACGGGTTGAAGGGCACCCTGACGGTCGCGGAAAACCTGGCCTTCTGGGCCAGCATCTTTGCCCATGACGGGATCGAGGCTGCGCTGGAGGCGTTCAACCTGACCGATCTGCGCCACCGGCAGGCTCAGAACCTGTCGGCCGGGCAAAAGCGGCGGCTGGGGTTGGCGCGGCTGGTGGTCACCGGGCGGCCGATCTGGGTGCTGGATGAACCCACCGTGTCGCTCGACGTGGCCTCGGTTGCGCTCTTCGGGCGGGCGGTGGCCGATCATCTGGCGGGGGGCGGGGCCGCGCTGATCGCGACCCATATCGATCTGGGGTTCGAGGCGCGGGAACTGGATGTCGCGCAGTTTCGCGCCGTCCCGCGCGAACTGGATCATTTTGACGAGGCCTTCCTGTGATCGCATTGTTCCTTCGCGACCTCAGCCTTGCGATCCGGGCCGGGGGCGGCTTCGGGCTGGGGCTGGCGTTCTTCCTGATCCTTGTCGTTCTGGTGCCCTTCGGTGTCGGCCCCGAAAGTGCCATCCTGTCGGCCATCGCGCCGGGCATCCTGTGGGTTGGGGCGCTTCTGGCCTGCCTACTGTCGCTCGACCGGATCTTCGCGCTGGACTACGAGGACGGCTCGCTTGACCTGCTGGCGACGTCCCCGATCCCGCTGGAAGGCGTCGTGGCGATGAAGGCGGCGGCGCATTGGGTGACCACGGGGCTGCCGCTGACGCTGGCCGCGCCGGGCTTGGGGCTTCTGTTGCATCTTGAAAGCACCGGATACCTGTGGCTGGTGGTCAGCCTTGCGCTTGGCACGCCCGCGCTGTCGATGATCGGCACGTTCGGCGCGGCGCTGACCGTGGGGCTGAAACGCGGCGGGCTGCTTCTGTCGCTCTTGGTGCTGCCGCTTTACGTGCCCACGCTGATCTTCGGGGCCGAAACCGTCACGCGCGGTACCGACGGGATGGCGACCGCCACGCCGCTTTTGATGCTGGCGGGGATCACGCTGGCGACGCTGGCGCTTTTGCCCTTTGCCGCGGCTGCGGCGATCCGTATCAACCTGCGCTAGGGGGCTCACGTGCTCGTCACTTGAGGCCCACCGGAAACGTCACTAGGAAACGCTCATGTCGCTTTGGGAATATGCCAACCCGCAGAAATTCATGCGCACCACCGACGTGGTCCTGCCGTTCTTTGCGGTGGCCACGGCGCTCTGCATTGCCGTGGGTCTGGTCTGGGGGTTCTTCCTGACGCCAGAGGCTGTGAATTTCGGCTCGACCGTCAAGATCATCTACATCCACGTGCCCGCCGCGCTGATGGCGATCAATGCGTGGCTGATGATGCTGGTGGCCTCGCTGATCTGGCTGGTGCGCCGTCACCATGTGTCGGCCCTTGCCGCCCGCGCGGCGGCGCCGGTGGGGGTGACCATGACGCTGATCGCGCTGGTGACCGGGGCGATCTGGGGAGAGCCGATGTGGGGCACCTACTGGGCGTGGGACCCGCGACTGACCTCCTTCCTGATCCTGTTCCTGTTCTACCTTGGCTACATGGCCTTGTGGGAGGCGATCGAGAACCCCGACGCCGCCGCCGACCTGACCAGCGTTTTGTGCATCGTGGGCTCGGTCTTTGCGGTTCTGTCTCGCTATGCGGTGAATTTCTGGAACCAGGGGCTGCATCAGGGCGCCTCTCTCTCGCTCGACAAGGAAGAGAACGTGGCCAACGTCTATTACCTGCCGCTTCTGGTTTGCATCGCGGGGTTCGTTCTGCTGTTCATCACGCTGGTTCTGTTTCGCACGCGAACCGAGATACGGGCCCGGCGCATTCAGGCGCTTGTCGCGCGGGAGCGGATGGGATGATTCCGGAGCTTGGAAAATACGCCGCCGCGGTGCTGTCGTCCTATGGGGTGTCGCTGGTCCTGATGGTCGGGCTGATCCTGATGTCGCTGTGGCGGGGCGGGCGGGTGCGCCGGCAACTCGATGAAATCGAAGCACGCAGGAAATCCGATGGCTGACAAGAAGAAACTCTCGCCCCTGATGTTCCTGCCGCCGGTGATCTTTGCCGGGCTTGCGGCCCTGTTCTTCATCGGCATGCAGCGGGAGGATCCCAATGCGCTGCCCTCTACCCTGATCGGGCAGGCGGCGCCGGGGGTGGCCCTGGCGCCGCTGGCCGATGTGCCGCTGTTGACCGATGACGTGCTGCGGGAGCCGGGCGCCAAGCTGGTCAATTTCTGGGGCACATGGTGCGTGGCCTGCCGGCAGGAGCATCCGCAGCTTCTGGCGATGGCAGAGCAGGGCATCGTGATCCACGGCATCAACTATGACGACACCCCCGCCCGCGCGACCGGGTACCTGGAGCGGGAGGGCAATCCCTTTACCGCGCTGGGGGAAGACACGACCGGGCGGACCAAGATCGACTGGGGTGTCTATGGCGCGCCGGAAACCTTCGTGGTGGATGGCGAAGGTGTCATACACCTTCGCCATGCCGGTCCGATCACTGCCGATGTGCTGACGCGGATCATACTGCCCGCGCTGGAAAAAGCTGCGGCTCAATAGCCGCGGGGCCGGTGCCCGGCACGATGGCGGGGCGGTCGAAAAATAAAGGCCCGTTTGTCAAATGCGGGCAACGACCCGTCGCCCTGACTATGTCTTTTCTCTGGCACTGTCAGGACGATACCGCGGCGGCAGAGGCGTTCATAGGTCGTTAACTTTCATTCCCTGTGAACACAGCGTTCTGCGATTGGAAACGCCGGAGGGCTTCGGTTCCGGCCCCCCGGGCCCTGTTGCGCGCCCGTCGACCCCCGTCGGGCGGGGCCGCACAGATCAGGGCCAAAGACTGTCGAGGATATTTCCGCCCGGCATGACCCTGCTGACGCGGTAGTTCACCACAACCGGAATGGAGTTTTGCCCCAGCCATGCAGGCCGGGCCGGTTTGGGCGTGATCGGCGTATTGACGCCCATCTGAACGAGAAGTTCGTCGATTTCAGTCTGTGACAGCTTGCCGGGACGGTCGTTCAACAGGGTCATGACCGCGTCTCTGATCTCCGTCGCGCTGCTTTCGGTGACGATGGCCTGACCGGATTTGCCGGGCGGTCCAACCCTGCGCATGATTCTGGACGTGTCGGTGGCAGAGCCGAACTTTTCGAGGAACGATGCCTCGCAAATGGATGCGATGGCATAGGCTTCGCCGCCTTCTTTCTGACGCGCGCTTAATCGCGACGTGTTGTACTTCACTTCGATGAAGGTCAGAACGCGCTGCGTCGCGCCGTCCTCCAGCGCGATGATGTCAAAGCCCTGGCCGCGGGAGTTTTCGAGGATGAAGATCCAGTCGACCCCGCTGGAAAAAAGCTGCGCGGCGACAACCGCCTCTCCCCATGCGCCCTTTTCCTTGTGAGTCGCGTTCTTCGCGAGCGCTGTGGGCGGGTAGGAAACGGTTTGCGATGGCATATCGTGACATAGCTTTGATCGACGGATCAGAGCTTAGCGATGCCTTGCCCAAAAGCAATACACCCCCGCCGTGGCAGGGGTGCATCTTTCAGTTCAAGAAAGTTCTTTCGCCGTTCGCGGGATCAGGCCGATTTGGCGAGGTTGCGCAGCACGTAGTGCAGCACACCGCCATGTTCGACATATTCCTTCTCGATCGCGGTATCGATCCGGCATTTGAGCGTGATCGTCTTGGTCGACCCGTCCGCATAGGTGATGGTGCAGGGCACCTCGTCCTGCGGTTTCAGATCGCCCGCCAAGCCGCTGATCGAGAAGGTTTCTTCCCCGGTCAGTTCCAGCGTTTTGCGGGTATCCTCGCCGGTGAATTCGAACGGGATGACACCCATGCCGACGAGGTTGGAGCGGTGGATACGCTCAAAGCTTTCGGCGATGACCGCCTTGACGCCCAGAAGCGCGGTGCCCTTGGCCGCCCAGTCGCGGGAGGACCCGGCACCGTATTGTTCGCCGCCGATCACGACAAGCGGGGTGCCTTTTTCCTGCCAGGCCATCGCGGCCTCGAAGATCGAGGTCTGGTTGCCGTCGGGCCCCTTGGTATAGCCGCCTTCCACGCCGGACAGCATTTCGTTCCGGATGCGGATATTGGCAAAGGTGCCGCGCATCATCACCTCGTGGTTGCCGCGGCGGGAGCCGTAGGAGTTGAACTCCCGCTGGGGCACCTGCCGTTCGGTCAGGTAACGGCCGGCAGGCGTTGTGTCCTTGAACGACCCCGCGGGGCTGATGTGGTCGGTGGTGACCATGTCGCCGAGGACGGCAAGGGCATGGGCGCCCTCGATATCGGTGATCTCGCCCGGCTCCATCCCCATGTCTTGGAAGTACGGGGGATTGCGGACATAGGTCGACGCCTCGGGCCAGTCATAGGTCTCCTGCTCGGTCGTCTCCACCGCCTGCCATTTTTCGTCGCCCTTGAAGACGTCGGCATATTTCGCCTGGAACGCCTCTCGCGTGACGGTCTTCTCGACAAGGTCCGCGACCTCTTTCTGGGTCGGCCAGATGTCTTTCAGGAAGACATCGTTGCCGTCCTTGTCCTGCCCAATGGGGTCGCGGGTAAGATCGACATTCATGTCGCCCGCGATGGCATAGGCGACGACCAGCGGCGGCGAGGCGAGGTAGTTGGCGCGCACGTCCGGGCTGATCCGTCCCTCGAAGTTGCGGTTGCCCGACAGCACGCTGGTCGCGATCAGGTCGTTGTCGTGGATGGCCTTGGAGATCTCCTCCTGCAAGGGGCCGGAGTTGCCGATGCAGGTGGTGCAGCCGTAACCCACGAGGTTGAAGCCCAGCGCGTCGAGGTCCTCTTGCAGTTCCGCGGCCTCAAGATAGGCGCTGACGACCTGCGACCCGGGGGCGAGAGAGGTCTTGACCCACGGCTTGGCGGTCAGGCCCAGCGCGCGCGCCTTGCGCGCCACCAGACCGGCCCCGATCATCACATAGGGGTTGGAGGTGTTGGTGCAGGAGGTGATCGAGGCGATCACGACCGCGCCGTCGCGAATCTCGTACTCTTCGCCGTCGACTTTCGCGGTCTTGCGCGGGTCGGACAGCACGTCGGGGGCAGGGGCCTCTGCCAGCATGTCCTGGGCTGCGGGGCTTTCATCCTCGCCCCGGTATTCGGCGACCACGTTGAAGAAGGACTCCGCCGCCTGGTCGAGGGGCAGGTGATCCTGCGGGCGTTTCGGGCCAGAGATGGCGGGCACGACATCGCCCATGTCCAGCTCCAGCGTGTCGGAATAGACCGGGTCGTAATCCGGCCCGCGCCAGAACCCGTTTTCCTTGGCATAGGCTTCGACCAGCGCGATGCGCCCCTCGTCCCGGCCCGACTGGCGCAGATAGCGGATGGTTTCGTCATCCACCGGGAAGAAGCCGCAGGTCGCGCCGTATTCGGGCGCCATGTTCGCGATGGTCGAACGGTCGGCCAGCGGCAGGTGATCGAGGCCGGGGCCATAGAATTCGACGAACTTGCCGACCACGCCCTTGTCGCGCAGCATCTTGACGACGCGCAGGACAAGGTCGGTCGCGGTGGTGCCTTCTACCATCTCTCCGGTCAGCTTGAAGCCGACGACCTCGGGGATCAGCATCGACACGGGCTGGCCCAGCATCGCGGCCTCGGCCTCGATCCCGCCGACGCCCCAGCCCAGAACGCCAAGACCGTTGATCATGGTGGTGTGGCTGTCGGTGCCGACCAGCGTGTCGGGATAGGCCACTTCCTCACCATTCTGGTCGGTGTCGGTCCAGACGGTTTGCGCAAGGTATTCCAGGTTCACCTGGTGGCAGATGCCGGTGCCGGGCGGGACCACGCGGAAGTTGTTGAACGCCTTCTGACCCCATTTCAGGAAGGTGTAGCGTTCGATGTTGCGTTCGTATTCGCGATCCACGTTCATCTGGAAGGCGCGCGGGTTGCCGAATTCGTCGATCATCACGCTGTGGTCGATGACCAGATCCACCGGGTTCAGCGGGTTGATCTTTTGCGCGTCGCCGCCAAGGGCCACGATCCCGTCGCGCATCGCGGCAAGGTCAACGACCGCGGGCACGCCGGTGAAATCCTGCATCAGCACCCGGGCCGGGCGATAGGCGATTTCCCGCAGGGCCTTGCCACCGTTGTCGGCCCATTCCGAGAACGCCTTGATGTCGTCGACGCTGACGGTCTTGCCATCTTCGAAGCGCAGCAGGTTTTCAAGCACGACCTTCAGCGCCGCGGGCAGGCGGGCGAAGTTGCCAAGGCCCGCCGCCTCGGCCGCGGGAATCGAGTAGTAGGCGACGGTGCTGCCCCCCGCGGTGAGCGTTTTGCGGGTCTTGGCGGTGTCCTGTCCAACAATGATCGGCATGGATGGTCGGTCTCCGTGATAAGGGGCGCGTATCTGTTTACGCTTGCTCATGCCCTAACGTTTGAAGGCGTTCAAGGGGGCATCGACGTTTTTTGTATACTACGGTGCACAAAAGTTCACAGAAAAGCGGCCAATGCGCGCGGCAGGCTCCCGAATCCTTGATTGGCAGGTGTGCACCGGCTCCGGTAGGTAAGTTGGACAAGGGGAGACGGGGGCGAAACACATGCGCAAATTCATCTCGGTCCTGACGGTTGCGTGGCTCGCCGCCGCGGGTCTGGCCCGCGCCGACGGGGGACCGGTGGTGGTGGAGCTGTTCACGTCGCAGGGGTGTTCGTCCTGTCCGCCGGCCGATGAGTTGATCGCCGAGTTGGCCGAGCGGACCGACGTGATCCCGCTGGCACTGCATGTCGACTATTGGGACTATATCGGCTGGAAGGATGTCTTTGCCGACCCGGCCAACACCGTGCGCCAAAAGGCCTATGCCCGCGTGGCGGGGAAAAAGACGGTCTATACGCCGCAGATGGTCGTTGGCGGAACGGATCACGTGGTCGGCTATCGCCCGATGGACCTGGCCGCGGCGATAGAAGCCAATCATAAACTGGAAAGCCCCGTCAGCATCCACATGGATCGGGATGGAAACGACGTGAAGGTCACGGTGACCTCTGACAGGGTGTTCGACGAAGACGTCATCTTGCAGATCGTCAGCTACATCCCCGAGAAATCGGTCGAGATCAAGCGCGGGGAAAATGCCGGCAAGACCCTGCTTTACACCAATATCGTGAACCAGTGGCAGGCCGTCACCCGCTGGAACGGGGCGGAGCCGCTGGTGGTCGATGTCGAGACCGACGGCGACGAACCCGTCGTGGCCATCGTGCAGGAACGGGGGCCGGGGCGGATCCTCGCAGCCCTGCAAATGCGCTGAGTCGCGGGCCTTATCCGCCCTTGCCGACTTTCCAGCGCCTGTGAATCCAGAACCACTGCTCTGGCGCCGCCCGGACCCGGGCTTCCAGCCGATCATTCAGGGCCTGTGTCATCTGTTCCGCATCGGTATGGGGAACCGGCGCCTCGATCTCGATATCAAAGGACAACCCGTCGGGCAGCCTGCGGGCGTAGAAGGGAATCAGATCGGCCCCGTATCGCAGGGCCAGCTCGGCGGCCGATAGCGCGGTGCGGGCCGGGTGGCCCATGAAGGACAGGACGGGGCCGCGCCGGTCGTGCTGGTCGGTCAGCAGAACCAGGATGCCGCCGGCTTTCAGATGGCGCACGAAACCGGCCGTGCCCTTGCGGCCCTGGGGGAAGACCGGGCCGCCGAACGCCTCCATCGTGCGCTTGTAATGGGCGTTGAAGAAGCGGTTTGCCATTGGGCGGTAAAGACCGCCGATGCGGAACCCCCGTGCGACAAGGGCCGCACGGGCGGCCTCGTAATTCCCGAAATGGCCGGTGACGAGAATCACCGGGCGGCCGGCGGCGCGGGCAGCCTCCAGCGCGGCAAGACCTGGGCCATGCGGGGTGGCATCGGCCATGCGCGCCAGGAAATCTTGCGTGGAATAGTTCTCGATCAGGGTGCGCCCGGCATTGTCGGCCACGGCGCGCGCGATGCGGCGCCGCACGGCCTTCGGCATCCGGGGGTGGATGAGGTGAAGATTCGCCTCGGCCCGGGACAGGTACCCGGCAAGCGGTGCAACCACCGCCCGGGTCACCCATCCGACAAAGCCGACGCGCCGGTCATAGGGCAGCAGCAACGCCAGCCCGATCAGCCCCCGCAAGGCACGGTCCACGATCCAGTCCGCGATCAGTGCTGCTTTGCTTGCGCGCCTTTTCATCGGCTGCCGTCATGCCTCTGCCTGCCGGGGTGTCGACTGGCGCCGTGATAGGAAAGTGCAGGGCCGGGCACAAGCCGCGCAAGGGCCCGTACCCGCCGCCCGTCACCCCCAAGGGGTTTGGGCATCACTCTTCCGGGGCGCCGGATTTCAGCGTGATCTCGCCCGCGGCTTCCATCCCGCGCAGGCTGCTGGTGATCTGCGACATCGCCTCTTCGGCCTCTTCCTGAGACGGTTTTTCCCGTTCGGAGACTTCGTCGCGCAACTGGTCGGCCATGCGCTGCGAGATGTTGTTCAGGATGAAGTCGACCGCGGCCTGCGACTTTGCATCGGCGCCCGCCATTGCGGTGATCAGGACCGACTGTTCCACGGCGCGGGTGATCGACGGGATATCCCGCGGTTCGACCCGTGTTGCGATGTCGGCGAAGGTGAAGACGGCCATGCGGACGCGCTTGGCCAGTTCCTCGTCCTCTTCTGCAATCCCTTCCAGAACATCGTCGCGCGTGGCAGACGTGGCGACATCGAGGATCTGGCCCATGCGCAGTTCCGGTTCGGTATCGAAGGCGACGACAGGGGTGTCCGACATCCGGTCGGCCAGCGCCTTGCCGATCCGCACGACCGCACTGGGCGGCACGCTGCCGGTTTTCGAAATGGCAAGCGCCACGCGGCGGGCTTGTGCCCCCGGCATGTTCCCAAGGATCTTGGCGGCCACGTCGCTGGGCAGCTTCGAAAGCGCGACCGCCCCGATTTCCGGGGCTTCGTCGACAAGCAGTTCGGCAAGTTTCGCGGGATCCTGTGCGGACAGAAGTGCCCATGGGTCCGGCCCGCCCATGCGCCCGTGCTTGGCCTTTATATAGGCCGAAGCCTCGGGGCTGAGATGATCGCCAAGAAGGGCCAGCGCGCCGTCGATGCCACCGGGAAAGGACAGGCCGAACTGTTCCAGCTCGGCGATGAATTCCATGATCACCGATTGCAGCGTGTTGTCGTCGACATAGCGCATATCGGCGATTGCGTCGGTAATTCCGGCCTGATGCTGGGCGGGCAACTCTCCGATCGGAAACTCGATCCCCTCGTTCAGGACCAGCCGCACGATGATCGCCGCCTTCTGCCGGCGGGTCAGTCCGGAAGGCGGGGGCAGGGCGGCATCCCCGAAGTCTGAAAACTGCGCCAGGCTGTTCACTTTGCGCTCCATTCGCTTTTGCGGGTAGTTGGACCGATCATCGTTAAGGCGCAGTAAGCATGGCTTCGTGCGACCCGTAGCATTTGAACTATTCGGGCGAAATATTCGGGGTTTCGGGCAAGAAAAAGGCGCGGTGAAGCACCGCGCCATCAAGGCTGATTGATGTTGGGAAGCCTCAGCTTGTGGCCTGATCCACACAGGTTCCCGAGGCGGTGTCGTAGGTCTGGCCCTGGCCGCACTGGCTGGCATTCATCTTCTTCTCCCAGCCGCATCCCTCGGCCAGTGCCAGTGTCGGGGCAAGCGCCAGAAGGCCCGCCGAGACGATCATCCTGAAGGTCATGGTGCATCTCCCTAGTCCATGTGCGACACAAGGTAGCACGGAAATCCGGATTTCCAAACTGCCCTGCGCCACTTCAGGTTGCGGAAGCTGCCCCAAGCCGCTCTTTACGCCGTTTCGCCGAAGACCCGTGCAAAGATCGTGTCCACATGCTTGGTATGATAGCCAAGGTCGAACTTTTCCTCGATCTCTGCCGGCGAAAGGGCCGCGGTGACGTCCGCATCTGCCAGAAGCTCTTCCTTGAAGTCCTTGCCTTCTTCCCAGACCTTCATCGCGTTGCGCTGAACAAGGCGATAGGAGTCCTCGCGGCTGACCCCGGCCTGCGTCAGCGCCAGAAGCACCCGCTGGGACATCACCAGGCCTTTGAACTTGTTCATGTTCTTCAACATGTTCTCGGGGTAGACGACCATCTTGTCGATCACGCCCGCCAGCCGGTTCAGCGCGAAATCGAGCGTGACGGTCGCATCCGGCCCGATGCCGCGTTCCACAGAGGAATGCGAGATGTCGCGCTCATGCCAGAGCGCCACGTTTTCCAGCGCCGGGATCACGGTGGCGCGCACCAGCCGGGCCAGACCGGTCAGGTTCTCGGTCAGCACCGGGTTGCGCTTGTGCGGCATGGCGGAGGAGCCCTTTTGCCCGGCAGAGAAGAATTCCTCCCCTTCCAGAACCTCGGTCCGCTGCATGTGGCGAATCTCGATCGCGACATTCTCGATGCTGCTGGCGATCACGCCGAGGGTGGCGAAGAACATCGCGTGCCGGTCACGGGGGATCACCTGCGTGGAAATCGGTTCCGGCGTCAGGCCCATCATCTTGCAGACATGCTCTTCGACGGCGGGGTCGATATTGGCGAAGGTTCCGACCGCGCCGGAAATGGCGCCAGTGGCGATTTCCGCCCGCGCGGCCATAAGGCGGGCCTTGTTGCGGTCCATCTCGGCATAAAAGCGCGCGAAGGTCAGGCCCATCGTGGTGGGTTCGGCATGGATGCCGTGGCTGCGGCCGATGCGCACCGTGTCCTTGTGCTCATAGGCGCGGCGCTTCAGTGCGGCCAGCAGCTTGTCCATGTCGGCCAGCAGGATGTCGGCGGCGCGGGCAAGCTGAACGTTCAGGCAGGTATCCAGCACGTCGGACGAGGTCATGCCCTGATGGACAAAGCGGGCCTCGTCACTGCCGACATGTTCGGCCAGATGGGTCAGGAAGGCGATGACGTCATGCTTGGTGACGGCCTCGATCTCGTCGATGCGGGCGACGTCGAACTCCACATCCTTGGCTTTCCACACGGCTTCGGCGTTTTCCTTGGGGATCACGCCAAGGGCGGCCTGTGCGTCGCAGGCATGGGCCTCGATCTCGTACCAGATGCGGAACTTGGTGGCGGGGTCCCAGATCGCGGTCATCTCGGGGCGGGCATAACGGGGGATCATCGGCGAGCCTTGGCTTGGAACGGGAATGCAGGGTCTGATAGCGCTTGGCGGAGGACGGGGCAAGGAGCGCGCGATCATGCCGGATCTGGAAGAGTTTGTCGGCGACTGGACCCTGACGCGAGAGATCCGCGACGCATATGCCGGCCAGAACGCTCGGTTCGATGGGCGGGCGTGCTTTTCGCCGGGCGACGGCGGGCTGATGTATGTCGAGCGCGGCGTGCTTTGCCTGCCGGGGCAGGCGCCGATGACGGCAGAGCGGCAGTATCTCTGGCGGCAGGGTCCGGGCGGGGTAGAGGTGTTCTTCAACGATGGCCGGTTCTTTCATGCCATCGGCCCCGGTGACCGCCCCGAGGCGATGCATGATTGCGCGCCGGACCGATATCACGTGCGCTATGATTTCGCGCAGTGGCCCCGGTGGACGAGCGTTTGGCAGGTCAGCGGCCCGCGAAAGGACTATGTCATGCGGTCTGACTTTGCGCCGGCGGGGTGAGGGGGCTTGCGCGCTGGCGGGGGCTGGGGCAAAACCGGCTGAACGAATGCAACGGGAGTAACCGAACCATGGCCCATACCCTCACCGACAAGGTGCTTGCCGAAAATCTGCTTGCCGATCATGGCACCGCCCGGCGCGTGAAGCAGGCGCTGCTGGTCGTCGCCGGGATCGCCCTGCTGACGGTCGCGGCCAAGATCCGGGTGCCGATGTGGCCCTCGCCCGTGCCGATCACGCTGGGCACCTTCGCGGTGCTGACGCTGGGCGCGGCCTATGGCCCGCGGCTGGGTCTGGTGACGATCCTCGGCTACATGCTGGTGGGCGCGCTTGGCTTTGACGTGTTCGCCTCGTCCACGGCCGAGGTGAACGGCCTGTCCTACATGATGGGCGGCACCGGCGGGTATCTTGTGGGCTACGTGCTGGCGACGCTGGCGCTGGGGTTTGCGGCGCGGCGCGGGCTTGACCGCTCGGTCCTCGGGATGGCGGCGGCGCTGTTGGTCGGCAACGCGCTGATCTATGTGCCGGGTGTGCTGTGGCTGAACCAGTTCACCACCGGTTGGGCGCAGACGCTCAACTGGGGCCTGACGCCCTACCTGATCGGCGACGCGCTGAAACTGGCGCTGGCCGCACTGCTGATCCCGGCGGTGTGGAAGCTGATCGGCAAGCTGCGCGCCTGACGCACAAGACCGATCGCTTACAGAGTTGGAGCGCGGCCCTTTGGGGGCCGCGTTTTCTTTTATTGTTTTGTGACCCTTGCCGGTGTGGCCGGAACCTTCAAGAGAGCGGGGCGATCGCGGGGTCGAGGCGCGGCGCACCAACGGACCAGCCTGCACGCTTTATCGTTCCAAGTGCGTCTGCGATCCGTTTGTCGCGCACGCTTTAACGGCGCACCGCGCCGTGCGGGCGGCCCGGCGATAACGCGGGCGGGCCTACCGTCCTTCGCTCCATGCCCGGTTCCCTGACGTCAAAGGCACCGCTGGCACAAGCGGTCATTCTCTCACACCAGACATGGCGGCGCCTTGGCGTGCCTTGCCAAGACAAAAAAAGAGGCGCCCGCAGGCGCCTCTCTATCGTTCCGGTTCCGCTGTCGATCAGCAGCTGTAATACATCTTGTATTCGACCGGGTGCGGGCAGTGTTCGAAGGCGTAGACCTCTTCCCACTTGAGGTCGAGATAGCCGCCGATCTGGTCCTTGGTGAACACGTCGCCAGCCAGCAGGAAGTCGTGGTCGGCTTCCAGCGCCTCCAGGGCTTCGCGCAGCGAGCCGCAGACGGTCGGGATGCCTTCCAGCTCTTCCGGCGGCAGGTCGTAGAGGTTCTTGTCCATCGCCTCGCCCGGATCGATCTTGTTCTTGATCCCGTCGAGACCGGCCATCAGCAGGGCCGAGAAGCACAGGTAAGGGTTCGCCGACGGGTCGGGGAAGCGGGCCTCGACGCGCTTGGCCTTCGGGCTTTCGGTCCACGGGATCCGCACGCAGCCCGAGCGGTTGCGGGCCGAGTAGGCGCGCAGAACCGGGGCTTCGAAGCCGGGGATCAGGCGCTTGTAGGAGTTGGTGGACGGGTTGGTGAAGGCGTTCAGCGTCTTGGCGTGCTTCAGCAGGCCCCCGATGTAGTAGAGCGCTTCCTGGGACAGGTCGGCATACTTGTCGCCGGCAAACAGCGGTTTGCCGTCCTTCCAGATCGACATGTTCACATGCATGCCCGAGCCGTTGTCGCCCTGGATCGGCTTCGGCATGAAGGTCGCCGAGCGGCCGTAGGCCAGCGCCACGTTGTGGATGACATACTTGTATTTCTGAAGGTTGTCGCCCTGCTTGGTCAGGCTGTCGAAGATCAGGCCAAGCTCGTGCTGGGTGGTGGCCACCTCGTGGTGGTGCTTGTCCACGTTCATGCCCAGACGCTTCATCGTCGAGAGCATTTCCGAACGGATGTCCTGCCCGTCATCGGAGGGGTTCACCGGGAAGTAGCCGCCCTTGAAGTCGGGACGGTGGCCGGTATTGCCCATTTCGAACTCGGCGTCGGTGTTCCAGGCGGCGCCGTCGGCGTCGATCTCATAGGCCACCTTGTTCGGGGAAACGGCGTATTTGACGTCGTCGAACAGGAAGAATTCGGCCTCGGGGCCGAAATAGGCGACGTCGCCGATTCCGCTGGATTTCAGGTAGGCCTCGGCTTTCTCGGCGGTGCCGCGCGGATCGCGGTCATAGGCTTCGCCGGTGTCGGGCTCGACGATCGAGCAGTGCACGCACAGCGTCTTTTCGGCGTAGAACGGATCGATATAGGCGCTTTCGGTGTCGGGCATCAGTTTCATGTCCGATGCTTCGATCGACTTCCAGCCGGCGATCGACGAGCCGTCGAACATGAAGCCTTCTTCAAGGAAATCCTCGTCCACCTGGTCGGCCATCACCGTCACGTGCTGCAGCTTGCCGCGCGGATCGGTGAAACGGATATCGACATAGGCGACATCCTCGTCCTTGATGGTCTTGAGAACTGCGTCTTTGCTCATGTGACCTTCATCCCCTTTTCTTAGGTATGGTCCCTGGGTTGCCGGTTGGCCCGGCCTGACAATGTCTTGCTTGGCTTAGAGTGCGTCTTCGCCGGTTTCGCCGGTACGGATGCGGATCGCCTGCTCCACCGGGGAAACGAAGATCTTGCCGTCGCCGATCTTCTCGGTCTTGGCGGCATTCACGATTGCGTCGACAGCAGTATCGACCTGATCGTCGGGCAGCACGACCTCGATTTTCACCTTGGGCAGAAAATCGACGACGTATTCGGCGCCCCTGTAGAGCTCCGTATGCCCCTTCTGGCGGCCGAAGCCCTTTACCTCGATCACACTAAGGCCTTGGACACCTGCTTCTTGCAGGGCCTCTTTGACCTCGTCGAGCTTGAAGGGCTTGATGATCGCCTCGATCTTTTTCATGCAGGGCCTCCTCGCCGTGATTGTCAAACGGGACAGAGCACTTCCCCATGCCGGCTACAATTGCATAGAGTTCGGGCAGAAGACCCGTCTTCGCGCGAAGCTGGTCTTTGCCTGTCACATGAGCGCTCTGCCAGAGTATTGAGCAGAAATGAAACGCCGAGGCAATCAGATGGGTGAATTATTGACTGCGGCACAGATGCGCGCCGCCGAACGAAGCGCAATCGAGTCGGGCGCGGTCTCTGGTCTGAGCCTGATGGAGCGTGCCGGGCGCGGCGTGGTGGACGCGATTCTGGACGAATGGCCGGAGTTGAGGGCGGCCCCTGCGGTGGCGGTGGTTCTGTGCGGGCCCGGCAACAATGGTGGCGACGGGTTCGTCATTGCGCGCCTGCTGAAGGCGCGCGGCTGGCAAGTGCATGTGTTCATGTTCGGCGCGGCTGAGCGGTTGCCGCTGGATGCACGCCGGAATTGTGTGCTTTGGGAAGAGCTTGGGCCGGTTGGTGCCGCCGCCGACATGGCATCCGTGGACGATCTGATCGCATTGGGGGCGGCGGTTTTCATCGATGCCCTGTTTGGCACGGGGCTCAGCCGCCCGGTCGCGGACGCGCCCCCGCTTCGGTCGTTCCTCGCCTATGCGCGGCTTTGGGGGGACGGCGCGGGGCCGCCGACGGTGGCGGTCGATCTGCCGTCGGGCATGTGCAGCGACAGCGGGCGGGTCCTTGGCACGGCCATGCCGGCGGCGCTGACGGTGACGTTTCACAGGGCAAAGATCGGCCATTTTCTGCAACCGGATGCCGGATGGCAGCCCGACGGGGCGGGGCTTTGTGGCAAGCTCAGACTCGTTGATATCGGGTTACCGCCCCCGGAAGAGCGCGAGGATCCTGCGGGGCGGGCGACGGAGAGTCTCCGAACGGTCGAGCGCCCCTCAACCGCCGTCCTGAAACGACCCGGGGACGGGCACAAGTACAGCCATGGCCATGCGCTTGTGATCTCGGGCGGGGCCGGGCGTACCGGTGCGGCGCGGCTTGCCGCCCGGGGGGCGTTGCGGATCGGGGCGGGTCTGGTGACGCTCGCGGTACCCGGGGCGGCCCTGATGGAGTGCGCCTGCCATGTGACGGCCGTCATGTTGCGCCGCTGTGACGAAGCCGAAACGCTTGCCGCGTTGCTGCAGGACCCGCGGCTGAACGCGCTGTGCGTGGGGCCGGGCATGGGCCTGTCGGACCGGGAGGGGGAGCTGGTGGCCACCGTTTTGGCCGCGGGACGGCCCACCGTTCTGGATGCCGATGCGCTGACCCTGGTGGCGGGGGACAAGGCGCTGTTTTCGGCCCTGCATCCGCTTTGCGTGCTGACACCCCATGGGGGAGAGTTCGCAAGGCTGTTTCCGGACATCGCCGCGCGGTTGGCCGAACCGGCGCAACACGGGCCGGCCTATTCACGGGTCGATGCGGCGCGGGAGGCCGCCCGGTTGGCCGGATGCATCGTTCTGATGAAGGGGCCGGACACGGTGATCGCCGCGCCGGATGGTCAGGCGTCGATCCATGCCGCGCTCTATGACCGGGCCGTGCCGTGGCTGGCGACGGCAGGCGCGGGGGATGTGCTGGCGGGGATGATCGCGGGGCTTCTGGCGCGGGGGCTGTCGCCCTATCCGGCGGCGCGGAATGCGGCATGGCTGCATGCCGAAGCCGCGCGCCGTTTCGGCGCCGGGCTGATCGCCGAAGACCTGCCAGAGGCGTTGCCCGGCGTCTTGCAGGCGCTTGCCCAAGGGGAGGTGTAACCCGGTCCGGCACAGGCGGACAGGACGCGCAGGACCTTAACCCTTTTGGGTGTTTTTCCCCTCGCATCCGCAGTTGGCGTTTGATAGAAGATGCCGAAATTCACGGGGCGGCCCTTGGCGTCATGGGCTGCCCCGGTGATTTTGCGGGTGTGGCGGAACTGGTAGACGCACCAGATTTAGGTTCTGGCGCCGCAAGGCGTGGGGGTTCAAGTCCCTCCACCCGCACCAAGAACGAATGAGAAGGACGATACGCAATGCAGGTCACCGAGACCCTGAATGACGGCCTGAAGCGGGGCTACACGATCACCGTGACCGCTGCAGAACTTGACGAGAAGGTCAACGAAAAGCTGGCCGAGGCACAGCCCGAGGTCGAGATGAAGGGCTTTCGCAAGGGCAAGGTGCCCATGCCCCTGCTGAGAAAGCAGTTCGGCCAGCGCGTGCTTGGCGAGGTCATGCAGGAAACCATCGACGGCGCGATGAGCAGCCATTTCGATGAAACCGGCGACCGCCCCGCGATGCAGCCGCAGGTCACGATGCAGGGCGAGGACTGGAAGGAAGGCGACGACGTCGTGGTCGAAATGACCTATGAGGCGCTGCCCGAGATCACCGAGCCCGACCTGAAGGCGATCACGCTGGAGAAGATGGTCGTCAAGGCCGGCGATGCCGAAATCGAGGAAGCGCTTGGCAAGCTGGCCGGGACGGCCACGACCTATGAAGACCGGCGCAAGGGATCGAAGGCGAAGGAAGAGGATCAGGTGATCATCGACTTCGTCGGCAAGATCGACGGAGAGCCGTTCGAGGGCGGATCGGCGGAGGACTACCCGCTCGTTCTCGGCTCTGCCAGCTTCATCCCTGGCTTCGAGGATCAGTTGATCGGCGTGAAAGCCGAAGAGGAAAAGACCGTCGAGGTGTCCTTCCCCGACGATTACGGCGCAGACCACCTGAAGGGCAAGGCCGCGACCTTCGATGTGACGGTCAAGGCCGTCAAGGCGCCGAAACCGGCCGAGATCGACGATGAACTGGCCAAGCAGTTCGGGGCCGACGACCTTGCCGCACTGAAGGCCCAGGTGGCCGAGCGGCTGGAGGCCGAATATGCCGGCGCATCGCGCGCCATCGTCAAACGCGCGCTTCTGGATGTTCTGGATGACACCGTGTCGTTCGACCTGCCGCCGAGCCTGGTCGAGGCCGAGGCCAAGCAGATCGCGCATCAGCTTTACCATGACGAGCATCCCGAAGACACCGGGCACGACCATGGTGAGATCACGCCGACCGACGAACACCAGAAGCTTGCCGAGCGCCGCGTGAAGCTGGGCCTTCTGCTGGCCGAGATCGGGCGCAAGGCCGAGGTCAATGTCACCGATCAGGAACTGACCCAGGCGGTGATGGCACAGGCGCGCCAGTATCCGGGGCAGGAGCGGCAGTTCTTCGAATTCGTCAAGCAGAACCCGCAGATGCAGCAGCAACTGCGCGCGCCGATCTTCGAAGACAAGGTCGTCGACTATATCTTCGAACTGGCCGAGGTGACGGAGAAGGAAGTCAGCAAGGACGACCTTGAAAAAGCCATCGAGGCGCTGGAAGACGAATAAGCACGCATCCAGATATGCAAGCGTTTGGGCCGTCCGTTCAGGGCGGCCCTTTTCATGTCAGGGCGGCGCGGGTGTCATCCAGCGCGCGGGTGAATGCCGTCATGGCCGCAACCGGTCGGTGGGGCAGGGCGGTGACGACCTGTTCGGCCCAGTCGAGATAGGCGAGCTTTCGCGCGGTGGACCAGTCGGTCGGCGGGGCCTGTTCGATTGCACGAACATTGCTGGTCTTGTCCGCGATCTTGATCAGGGCCGCTTGGGGCGACTTTCGGGCGGCATTGACGACCTGAAGCCGCTTGCGCTCTGCCTTGGGAAGGGTCTTGTCGTCGGTGACTTCGGCGACGATGGCAGCAACGGTTGCGCCGAACCGGTCGGCGATGTCTTTGATGTCGGTCGGCGGGCAATCTTCCACAACGTCATGCAGCAATGCGGCGGCGACGGCCTCGGGCGGTCCGCCGAAGCGTTGGACCATCTCGGCCACCTCGGCAACATGGGTAATGTAGGGCGCGGCCTCGGCCCCTTTGCGGGTTTGTCCCGCGTGCTGCGCCTCTGCAAAGGCGCGCGCACGGGCGATCAGATCGGTCATGGAAGACTCCTTTCCGGATTCGGCCGGCAGGAACGCGGAACAGATGCGCATGACGCGCATGCGTTCATCGCCGGTTCGATTTCTCAGGTTTTGGGAATGGTGCCGTATCGGCACGACAATGCTACGCCCGTGTAGACGGCAACGCAATATCGAACGCGGGCCAGCGGCCAACCGACAAAGGAAAAGGGCCGCCCCGGCAAGGAACGGCCCTTTCGGACAATCACGAAACGCGGTAGGGGCCTCAGCCTTCGCGGGGGGCCTCTTCGCGGTCGGCACGATCCTCGATCGTATCGACGAGGTTGTCGTCGTCGTCGGCCGCGCTGCCGATGTCGTCGAAAAGCTCCGCGATTTCGAATTCGGCGGCAGCTTCCTGTTCGGCGGCGAGGTCCTGGATCGATTTGCCGGACGCTTGCAGCTCGGCCTCTTCGGTCGAGCGGGCGACGTTGACCTGAATGGTCACATCGACCTCGGGGTGCAGGGTGACGGTCACGTCGTGCAGACCCAGGTCCTTGATCGGGCCGGTCAGGGCGACCTGCTTGCGGTCGACCGTGAACCCGTCGGCGGTAGCGGCATCGGCAACGTCACGGGTGGTGACAGAGCCATAAAGCGCACCGGCGTCGGAGGCAGAGCGAATCACGACGAATTGCTGCCCGTCGAGCTTGGCGCCCAGCGCCTCGGCCTCTTTCTTGGTTTCGAGGTTGCGCGCCTCAAGCTGCGCCTTCTCGGCCTCGAACCGGGCGATGTTGGCATCGTTCGCACGCATCGCCTTGCCCTGCGGCAAAAGGAAGTTGCGGGCGTAGCCGTCCTTGACGGAGACCACTTCGCCCATCTGGCCAAGCTTGGCCACGCGTTCCAGAAGGATAACTTGCATCAGACCTCTCCTTACTTCACGGCGTAGGGCAGCAGGGCGAGGAAGCGGGCGCGCTTGATCGCGCGGGACAGTTCACGCTGCTTCTTGGCCGAGACGGCAGTGATGCGCGAAGGCACGATCTTGCCACGCTCAGAGATGTAGCGCTGCAGCAGCTTGGTGTCCTTGTAGTCGATCTTGGGTGCGTTCTCACCCGAGAAGGGACAGACCTTGCGGCGGCGGAAAAACGGTTTTGCGGCCATGTTTTAGGCTCCTTGTCTCAGGCTGTTGATCAACGACGCTCGCGACGGTCGCCGCGGTCGCGGTCGTCGCGCTTCTGCATCTGGATCGACGGGCCTTCGGCGTGGTCATCGACCTTGATGGTCAGCACGCGCATCACGTCGTCATGCAGCCGCATCAGGCGCTCCATCTCCTGCACGGCGGGTGCGGGGGAGTCGGTGCGCAGGAAGGCATAGTGGCCCTTGCGGTTCTTGTTGATCTTGTAGGCCATCGTCTTGACGCCCCAGTACTCGGAATCGACGACCTTGCCGCCGTTATCCGCAAGCACCGTGGAGAAATGTTCGACAAGGCCCTCGGCCTGCGCGTTGGAGAGGTCCTGGCGCGCAATGAAGACATGCTCGTAAAGCGGCATGTTCACTCCAGTTCTGTTTTCGGGTGCGCTTCAAAGTGCGGGGCCATTCGACACCTTCCATCCCGCCCACGAGAGGCTGCACCGTTTCACGTCTTTCGGAAGGGTTCGCGCGTTATACAGAGCCGGGCCCGGAATGCAAGTCCGGCGATGGTTCCATGCCCGGCTGTTCGCATCCGAACAGGTCCTGTTGGGTGGCTTGCAATTGTCCGGAAGACCGTTGCGACGATGTCTTTCCCACGAGGTTTGAGCCAGATGAAAGGACACACGACCATGAAACGCTTTGCCATCGCCGCCGCCTGTGCCACCGCGCTTGGGGCCGGGACGCTGCCCGCCGCCGCGGAGCCGGAGACCTATGTTCTGGATTCCGGGCACAGCCAGGTTCTGTTCTCTTACCAGCACCTGGGGTTCTCGACGACGTGGGGCATCTTCTCTGGCTGGGAAGGCGAAATTTCGTTCGATCCGGACGAACCGGAAGCCTCCACCGTCGAGGTTTCGATCCCGACCCGCGAGATGTTCACCGGGTGGGAGGCGCGCTATACCCATTTCATGACCGACGACTTCTTCGGGGCGGAAGAGAATGAAATGATCAGCTTTGCCTCGACCGGCATCGAGGTGACCGGCGACAGCACCGCCCTGATCACCGGCGATTTGACGGTCAACGGGATCACGAAGCCGGTCGTGCTGGAGGCCGAACTGACGCAGGCGGGGACGCATCCGATGGAGGACAAGCCCTGGCTTGGCTTCCACGCCACGACGACGCTGAAACGGTCGGGCTTCGGGATGGGGGCCTATGCGCCGGCTGTCAGCGATGACGTCAATGTCGAAATCTCGATCGAAGCCATGCAGGTCGACGACAGCGAGAGCTGATGCATCTGGCCTGACAGCAGTCTCCCGGATAGGGTCGGCCCGATCTTGTCCGGGGGCGTGTCATGTTCTTCAAACGCAGGCCGATCACCAAACTGGCCTTTGAACCGCCTGCGCCCGATCCGGGCCGGGCGGATCTGGCATTGGTGCTGATCGTCCGGAACGAGGAACGGCATATCGGTGAATGGGCCCGTTTTCACCGGATCGCCGGTGCAGGACATGTGGTCGTCTATGACAATGGATGCACGGACGCGACGATCCCGCGGATGAAAGCGGAACTGGGCGACCGGCTGACGGTGCTGCCCTGGAACCAGAAGCTGAAGGACGCAGGTTCGGGGCGCGAGATCCACAATCAGGTGCTGGCCTATGCCCATGCGCTGCGGAACTTCGGCGGGCGGTTCCGCTGGATGGCCTGTATCGATGCCGATGAGTTCCTTGTGCCGAAGGGCGCCGACAGCCTAACCGACGCGCTGGCGCATCTTGGCGACGTGCCGAGCATTTCTCTGCCCTGGCATAATTTCGGGCGGAACGGTCACGGCATCCCGCCAGAGGGCGGCGTTCTGGCGAACTATACCCGCCGCGCCGCAGACCCGATGAGCGGGGTGCGGGGCGTGACGAATTTCAAGACCATCGTCGATGCCACGCGGGTCACCGCGCTGAAGGTCCATAGCTATGAGATCGAAGGGCAGGGCGTGACGTGGAACGACCGGCGGGAGCGGGCCAGTCTGAAGGGACGGTTCGAGCGGTCGTTCTATTCCGCCGACCATCTCCAGTTGAACCACTATTACACCCGGTCAGAGGAGGAGCTGGCCGCCAAGATCGCACGCGGGTCCAACCAGACGGTTGCGGCCAGGCGGCACGCGGCGCGGGTGCGGCGCAACGTCGCCAATATCGAGGCCGCGGAGGTCGAGGACCGGTCTGCGTTGCAATTCCTCGAACGCGCCGGGGGGTGAGACGTCCGGTCGCCGCGGCCCGCTTGTGAACGCCCGGTCGACGGGATAGACCACAGTCCAATCCGGTATGAGGGGGTAACGAAGATGCGGGCATTTGTATTTCCCGGGCAGGGGGCGCAGACCATCGGCATGGGCAAGGCCCTGGCCGACGCCTATCCGCAGGCCCGTGCCGTCTATGAGGAAGTGGACGATGCGCTTGACGAAAAACTGTCGGCGCTGATCTGGGATGGCGATCAGGCGGAACTGACGCTGACGCGCAATGCACAACCGGCGCTGATGGCGACATCTCTTGCCGCGATGGCGGCACTGGGGGCCGAGGGCGTGACCGTGAAGGCCGCCGGTTTCGTGGCTGGGCATTCGCTGGGTGAGTATTCGGCCCTGTGCGCGGCCGGTGCGATCAGTCTGGCCGATACCGCGCGGCTGTTGCGCAAGCGGGGCGAGGCGATGCAGTCGGCCGTGCCGGTGGGCGCAGGTGCGATGGCCGCGATCCTCGGGCTTGACCTTGCCACGGTCAGCAGCCTGGTGTCCGAAGCCGCGAAGGGCGAGGTGGTGCAGGCCGCGAACGACAATGACCCGGGGCAGGTGGTGATTTCCGGGCACACGGCCGCCGTGGAGCGCGCGGTGGAGCTTGCCAAGGCGAAGGGCGCAAAGCGGGCCGTCATGCTGCCGGTGTCCGCCCCCTTCCATTGCAAACTGATGGAACCGGCAGCGCGGGTCATGGCCGAGGCGCTGGTGGCTGTCGAGATCGAAGAGCCGCTGGTGCCGGTCGTGGCCAATGTGCGCGCCCGCGGCGAAACCGACCCGGCGGAAATCCGGTCGCTTCTGGTCGATCAGGTGACGGGCTCCGTCCGGTGGCGGGAATCGGTGCTATGGATGGCCAAGCAGGGCGTAACCGAAGTCTGGGAAATCGGGGCAGGCAAGACGCTTTCGGGGATCGTGCGCCGGATCGACAAGTCTTTGTCGGCGCGTCAGGTCGGCACACCCGACGAGGTGACGGCCGCTGCGGACAGCTTGAACGAAGGAGACTGAGATGTTCGATTTGAGTGGCAAGACGGCCCTTGTGACCGGCGCGTCGGGCGGAATCGGCGGAGAGATCGCGCGGGCGCTGCACGGGCAGGGCGCGACGGTGGGCCTGTCGGGCACGCGTGAGGCGCCGCTTCAGGCCCTGGCGGATGAGCTTGGCGACCGGGCGCATGTCCTGCCCTGCAACCTGTCCGACCCCGAGGCGGTCGAGGCGCTTCCGAAGGCGGCCGCAGACGCGATGGGCGGTTTGAGCATCCTCGTCAACAACGCCGGCATCACCCGCGACATGCTGCTGATGCGGCTGAAGGATGAAGACTGGCAGGCGGTGCTGGACGTCAACCTGACCGCGGCGATGCGCCTGTGCCGCGGGGCAATGCGCGGCATGATGAAAGCGCGCTGGGGGCGGATCGTCAATATCACCTCGGTCGTCGGAACCACCGGCAATCCGGGGCAGGCGAACTATTGCGCCGCCAAGGCCGGGCTGGTCGGATTTTCAAAGTCGCTGGCCCATGAAGTGGCCAACCGTGGAATCACGGTGAACTGCGTCGCGCCGGGCTTCATCGAAACGGCGATGACCGACAAGCTGACCGAGGATCAGAAGTCCGCAATCCTGGGCGCGGTGCCCATGGGGCGGATGGGAACCGCGGCCGATGTTGCCGCCGCCGTTGCCTATCTTGCCAGCGAGGAGGCGGCCTATGTCACGGGGGCCTCACTGCATGTTAATGGCGGTATGGCGATGGTCTGACGATGCCACCGGACGTGCGACCGTAAATCGTTTGCCTAACGTAAACGATGTGATATAGGCGGCGCACCATTTGCCGGGGGCTCCCCGCGCTTGATTTGCCCGCACGCCCGCGGGTCACCAAGACGGCCATTCGTGGCCAACAGCAAGAAGACGGGCACGCTGCCTGAGCAAACTATGAGGAACGAAAATGAGCGACATCGCTGATCGCGTTAAGAAGATCGTTGTCGAGCACCTTGGGGTCGAGGAAGACAAGGTGACGGATACTGCATCGTTCATCGATGATCTGGGCGCCGACAGCCTTGATACCGTCGAACTGGTCATGGCTTTCGAAGAAGAATTCGGCATCGAGATTCCGGACGATGCGGCCGAGACGATCCAGACCTTCGGCGACGCGGTGAAGTTCATCAAGGACGCCGCCTGAGGCGATCTGCCTATCGGTTATCGAGCGGCGCCCACGGGGCGCCGTTCTGCTTTCTGGGCATCCAAGATCGTATGCGCGCGGTTCTAGGACTGTCCGGAAGGCGGTTCTTGCGCAGCCGGGGCACCGTCCGGCGCGCCACTCTCAACCGGTTCCCACTGGTGTTTTTCCAGCAATTCGTCGAACGCGTCCTGGTCGATGGCATGGGCGAAGACAAAACCGACATAGTGCGGATTGGACCACGTAATCTTGCCCGGTAGCGAAAGCTCTCCGATTTCGAGCGTGTAGCGCTTTTGCGCGCCCAAGGTATCTCTGAGGTCGAGCTTGGCGCCATGTCTGCTGATGTCGACGGCCATCGTCTCGTGTATTACGTCATCGATGTGCAAGACCGCGCGCATCCGGCAGGGATGACGAACGGAATTGCGCCGGTCGAAATGCTTGGAAACCCGGCGGACCAGCCACACGATCGGGAAGATCAGCGCAATGGCTGACGCCAGCACGACGGCGACGACGACAATGTTCTCGACATCCATGACATTGCGTTCGCCGCTCACCCGGACATGGGCGGCAACCGTCACCGGTTCTTCGACCTCTGCCTTCCAGTCGGGATCCTTTTCGCATTTCAGATTCTGAATGAAGTTGCGCATGAGGGCGGACTGCGCCGACGCTATTTCCGCGTCAGGCTTCGCGGTTTTGCCATATGTTTCGGGATCGTTGATGCTGATCAGTCGTCCGCGCAGCATGCCGATGTAGCCGGAGACGATGGGCATGTCCTCTTCGAGGCCCACCATTCCCATCAGGCGGGCCAGACGCTGTTCATCCGCACCGGCGACCACGCGTGACAAGATCATGGCTTGTCTTTGTGTTTCCGGGGCATCTGGCGCATCGACGAGGGATTCCCCCTGCGTATAGATCCACAGCAGCCAGTCGTGCAGCGGGCATTCATCACTTGCCCGCGCGGGGGCACCTGCGAAAAGCAGGACGAGACCGGACATGATGAGGGCCCTGAAGGCCGGTGCGAAGGACATGTGACGCTTCAAGAAGATCCCGAATTGGACGATACAATCGTTGCGTTGGCTTAAGGAACTCTTGCACGCCGCTCTCTTTCCCGGCCGGTTTGCCCAAGGGAAAGCTGCCGGCGCGGTCGTGCCTCACTTGCCCCTGCCGGGCAAACCGCAGTAATAGAAACGCCTGAACGGGCAAGGTTGCGCGCAAGGAGGGGCTTGATATGCGTCGAGTGGTTGTCACGGGTTTGGGAATGGTTTCGCCGCTTGCATGCGGAGCCGAGGAAACCTGGAAAAGACTGATCGACGGTCAGTCCGGAATCGGGTCGATCACGCGGTTCGACGCCTCGCGCGTGGCCACCACCTATGCCGCAGAGATCCCGTTCGGTGACGGCACCGACGGCACCTTCAATCCCGATGACTGGATGGAACCGAAAGAGCGGCGCAAGGTCGACGATTTCATCCTGTACGGTATGGCGGCCGCCACCGAAGCGGTGCGCGACTCCGGCTGGGAACCCAAGACCGACGAAGAGCGCGAACGGACGGGCGTCATCATCGGATCGGGCATCGGCGGGCTGAACGTGATTGCCGATACCGCGTTGCTGATCAAGGAAAAGGGGCCCCGGCGCGTTTCCCCGTTCTTCATTCCGGGCGCCCTGATCAACCTCGTCTCGGGGCAGGTGTCCATCCGCTTCGGCTTCAAGGGGCCCAACCATGCCGTGGTGACGGCCTGTTCGACCGGCGCGCATGCCATTGGCGATGCCTCCCGCCTGATCCGTTTCGGAGATGCGGATGTCATGGTCGCCGGCGGTGCAGAAAGCCCGATCTCGGAAATCGGGATCGCCGGGTTCAATGCCTGCAAGGCGCTGTCGACCAAGCGGGGGAACGACCCGCAATCGGCCTCTCGCCCATGGGATGCGGACCGCGACGGCTTTGTCATGGGTGAAGGCGCGGGCGTTGTGGTTCTGGAAGAGTATGAACACGCGAAAGCCCGCGGCGCCAAGATCTATGGCGAGATTCTGGGCTATGGGCTGTCGGGCGACGCGTATCACATCACGGCCCCGTCGGAGGATGGCGAAGGTGGCTATCGATCGATGCAAGCGGCCCTGAAGAATGCCGGACGGACGGTGGCGGATATCGACTATATCAATGCCCATGGCACGTCGACCATGGCCGATACGATAGAACTGGGCGCGGTGGAGCGTCTGTTGGGCGACACGGCGGCGGCGACGACCATGTCCTCGACCAAGTCGTCCATCGGTCACCTTCTGGGCGCGGCCGGGGCAGTCGAAGCGATCTTCTGCATCCTGGCGATGCGCGATCAGGTTGCGCCGCCGACGCTCAACCTCGACAACCCGCCGGAAGGCACGAAGATCGATCTTGCGCCCAAGGCGGCCGTCAAGCGGAGCATCGATGTCGTTCTGTCAAACTCCTTCGGGTTCGGCGGGACGAATGCGACGCTCGTCATGGGGCGCTGTGAAGTCTGATGTGGCGGTCGGTGGCGTCCAACGCGATCACGTTGTTCATCGTCGTGTTGCTGTTGGCCGCGGGGCTGGTGATCTGGGCGCAGCGGCAATATGCCGATCCCGGGCCGTTGGACGCACCGATCTGCCTGCGGGTGGAACCGGGATCGACGATGACACGCGTTTCCCGGCAGCTTGACACCCAGGGTGCAATTGGCAGTCCGACGATCTTTCGCCTTGGCGCGAACTACAGTGAGAAAGCGGACCTGCTGAAAGCGGGGAGCTTTCTTATCGGGCCCCACGCGTCGATGGAAGAGATCGTCGATACCATCACGCGCGGCGGGCGGTCCACCTGCGGGACAGAGGTCAACCTGCGCATCGGGATCGTAAGTGCAGAGATCGAGGTTCGCGAACTGGACCCGGCCACGGGCCGTTATGTCGAGATGTCCTCTTTCGACCCACGGGACGAGGCCGCACCGTCCGACTATGAATCCGTCAAGACCGAACCGGACCTGCGCTATCGGGTTACGCTGGCTGAGGGTGTCACGAGTTGGCAGGTTGTCGACTCCCTGACAGCGGCCGATTTCCTGTCGGGCGACATTGACGGGTTGCCCGCCGAGGGGACCTTGCTGCCTGACAGCTATGAGGTGACCGCGGGCACCGACCGGAACGACCTGATTTCCGAGATGCAGGCCCGCCAGACTGCGGTTCTGGATGTCCTGTGGGAGCGGCGGGCGGATGGGTTGCCGATCACGACCAAGGCCGAAGCCCTGATCCTTGCCTCTATTGTCGAGAAGGAAACCGGTGTTCCGGAGGAGCGGCGACGGGTTGCAAGCGTCTTTGTGAATCGCCTGAAGAATGGGATGCGTCTGCAAACCGATCCGACGGTCATTTATGGGCTGACAAAGGGGCAGGGGATCCTTGGCCGCGGGTTGCGTCAGAGCGAGCTGCGCTCCAACACGCCTTGGAACACCTATGTCATCGATGGTCTTCCGCCCACGCCCATCGCCAACCCCGGGCGCGCCTCGATCGAGGCGGCGCTTAATCCGGAAGACACGAATTTCCTTTATTTTGTGGCAGATGGCAGCGGTGGACATGCCTTTGCGACCACGTTGCGAGAGCACAATGACAACGTCGCCGAGTGGCGCAGGATCGAAGCACAAGGCCGGAGCGACTAGGGCAACTTTCGCCTTAACCCATTGTTAAGAATAAACTTCTTGACTCTCCGCACGGTCTGACGTATACATTGTGCCAAGCTGGAAGACATGGGTAAAGCGGCACGGAAGCGATTCCGGGGCCGCTTTATTTTTGTCTGCGCGTGGTGGGCAGGACATTCAGGCAATGACAGACACAAGCGCCAAGGCTGGCGGTGAGGCTGCGGCATGGGCGGTCCTACAGGAAGCCGAGGAACATTACAGGCGGGCCATACGCGCCCTTCATGAAATCATCGAGGAGATCGAGGAAGGCAAGTCGGATCGGGCCCGGATGCTTCGCGGGGCGCTGTCCGATCTAAGCAAGGCGTCGCAGACGGCTTTCGAGGAAAGGTTGAGAGTTGAAAAGAAACTCAACGCAGAATCTGGCGGCGCCGCAAGCTACACGCTCGACCTCGCCGCTGCGCGGGCTGAGATCGGGAGCAGACTGGATCGCCTCCGTTCCACTCGACTATCAGACCTCCTTCCTGAGCGATCTGGATGACGCTCAAATTCTGGCGTTACCTTATGTTTTCGAATTCTGGGCGCTGCCGCACCAATTGCCGCCCGAAGGGGATTGGCGAAGCTGGGTGATCCTTGGCGGGCGGGGTGCCGGCAAGACGCGGGCCGGTTCAGAATGGATCCGGTCGCAGGTGGAAGGGCCCCGTCCGACGGATCCCGGGCGGGCCAGCCGTGTCGCACTGGTGGGCGAGACCATCGATCAGGTTCGCGAAGTGATGATCTTCGGGGAAAGCGGCATCATGGCCTGTTCTCCGCCCGACCGGCGCCCGCGTTGGGAGGAATCGAGACGGCGCCTTGTCTGGCCGAACGAGGCGCATGCCAAGGTGTTTTCGGCCCATGACCCGGACTCGCTTCGGGGGCCGCAGTTCGAAGCGGCCTGGGTGGACGAGTTGGCAAAGTGGAAGAAGGCGGAGGAGACATGGGACAACCTTCAGTTCAGCCTTCGTCTGGGCGACTCTCCGCGTCAGTGCATTACGACGACGCCGCGAAACATCCCGTTGCTGCGGTCGATTCTGGAGAATGACGGGACGGTGGTCACGCATGCCCCGACCGAAGCGAACCGAGCCAACCTGGCGCCGTCCTTCATGGAAGCGGTCCGTGCGCGCTATGCCGGGACGCGGCTGGGACGGCAGGAGTTGCAGGGCGAGTTTCTTGAGGAGTCCGAAGGTGCCCTTTGGACGCTTGGCGCGATCGAGACGGTTCGGATCGACAAGCCACCGCCGCTTGACCGGATCGTGGTCGCCATCGATCCGCCGGTCTCCGGCCATTCCGGCTCGGACGAATGCGGGATTATCGTGGCGGGCGCCCAGATCCGCGGATCGCCGCAGGAATGGCGGGCCGTCGTACTTGCCGATGCGAGCCTGCAAGGTGCGGCCCCCACGGCATGGGCGGAAGCGGCGATCACGGCGATGGAAACCCATGGCGCGGACCGTCTGGTGGCCGAGGTGAACCAGGGTGGCGATCTTGTCGAGACGCTAATCCGGCAGATCGACCCGATGGTTCCGTTTCGCGCCGTTCGTGCCACCCGGGGCAAGGTCGCCCGCGCCGAACCGGTGGCTGCCTTGTACGAACAGGGGAGGGTTCGGCATCTGCGGGGCCTTGAGCGGCTTGAAGATCAGATGTGCCGGATGACGGCCCATGGATACGAGGGCAAGGGAAGCCCGGACCGGGTCGATGCCCTTGTATGGGCAATTCACGACCTGCTGATCGCACCGGCCGCCAAATGGCGCCGGCCCCGCGTTCGCGGCCTTTGAACTGAGACCGATCACCCGTCTGGGCGCCGACCGAACGCCCTGACGCACCCGCAGGGAGCGGGTTCTTTTCGCGTGCCGTGAGGGCGGCTTGCGAAAGCCAAAAACGGAGGATCCTTGCGTATGAAATTCAGCTTCTTCAACCGACCGGACAACGCCGCGCCCGAGGCCAAGGCGTCGGCAACCGGCCCGGTTATTGCGTGGTCCGGCGCCGGGCGTGTCGCGTGGAGCCCACGGGACACCGTGTCCCTGACACGCACCGGCTTTACCAGCAATCCGGTTGGGTTTCGCGCCGTCAAGCTGATTGCCGAGGCCGCGTCGGCCCTGCCGCTTGTCTGCGAAGATCAGGACGCCCGATACGACACCCATCCGATTGTCGATCTCATCCGGCGCCCCAATCCGGCACAGGGCAAGGCCGATCTTTTCGAGGCCCTGTATGGCCAGCTTCTGCTGTCGGGGAACGGGTATCTCGAAGCCGTGGGCGGCGACAGCGGTTTGCCCTTCGAACTCCATGTTCTGCGTTCGGACCGGATGAACATCGTCCCCGGCGCCGATGGCTGGCCCATCGCCTATGAATATGCCGTGGGCGGCCGGAAGCATCGGTTCGACATGACGAGCCTCTTGCCACCGATCTGTCACATCAAGACCTTCCATCCCCAGAACGACCACTACGGTCTGTCGCCGATGCAGGCGGCGGCCACGGCGCTTGATGTGCACAACTCGGCGTCCCGCTGGTCGAAGGCGCTTTTGGACAATGCGGCGCGGCCGTCGGGTGCCATCGTCTATCACGGAACCGATGGTCATTCGACCTTGAGCGACGAGCAATACACCCGGCTTCAGGATGAGATGCTCAGCTATCACCAGGGTGCTGCGAATGCCGGCCGGCCGATGCTTCTTGAAGGCGGTCTGGACTGGAAGCCGATGGGGTTCTCGCCCAGCGACATGGAATTCCAGAAGACGAAGGAAGCGGCGGCGCGAGAGATAGCCACGGCGTTCGGTGTGCCACCGATGCTGTTGGGCATACCAGGGGACGCCACTTACGCGAACTATCAGGAGGCCAACCGCGCCTTCTATCGCCTGACGATCGTGCCCCTCGTGTCGAAGGTCGCAACGGCGATTTCCGATTTCCTCGGCCGCTTCAGTGGCGACGGGGTGAGCCTGCGGCCGGACCTCGACCAGGTTCCGGCCCTGGCGGCCGAGCGAGACACCCACTGGCGGCGGATCGCAGAGGCGGACTTTCTGACTGAAGACGAGAAGCGGAGGCTCCTGGGTCTGCCCAAGCGACCGGAGGAAAGATGAAGGTTGGACAAGTGGCACCTGAAAGATCCGGATCAAGATTTCTGTATGCGCCATTCGAGGTGGCCCATGCGCGCATCGAGGCCAGCGAAAGGGTCATGGATGAGCGCTGGACTGCTCTCGAATACCGGCTGAAGCGGATCGAAGAGATGCTCGACCAGATCGAGCGGCGCATGTGGCTGACAGTCTACGGGATTGTCGCCGTCATTCTGGCCGAAGGCGTGGCGTCGATCCTGACGGCGATTTCCGAAGGCTAGCACAACAAGGAGTCTTCCATGGCAAAATTCGACCACGGGCCCGGGCTGGAACGAAAGTTCTGTCAGCCCGACGGTCCGCTTGCGCTGCGTGAAGGGGCACAGATCCAAGGTTATGCGTCGTTGTTCGGCGCGGTCGACGGGGGCGGGGATGTCGTCCAGTCGGGCGCCTATGCAGCTTGCCTGAGGCAGATGTCGGCCGATGGGCGGCGTGTGAAAATGCTTTGGCAGCACGACCCGGCAGAACCGATCGGAATTTGGGACGAGGTGCGAGAAGACGAGCGGGGCCTGTTCGTGAAGGGCCGGATCCTGACGGATGTGGCCCGCGGACGAGAGGCAGCCGCGCTTGTGACGGCGGGCGCCATCGACGGGCTGTCCATCGGGTACCGCACCAAGCGTTCATCAAAGGATGCAAGCGGGCGGAGGCTGCTTGCGGAACTGGAGCTTTGGGAAGTGTCGCTTGTCACGTTCCCGATGCTTCCCGATGCGCGCGTGGGCGCCAAGGCTGAGGACATGGCCGAGGCGCTCCTGCGTGAGATGGCGGATGCTTTCGACGGGGCCCGCCGCGTGCTGGCCGAGGGATGAGCCCGAAGGCGCGTCAGGACCGATTTCTCAAGGGAAAGAGACATGAACGAGACCGAGACCAAAGCTGACGGGGGTCACGCACCCGCGGCGGAAGTGAAGCAGGCACTGAGTGGTTTTCTGAGTGAGTTCAACGGCTTTCAGGCCGACATCAAATCCAGGTTGCAACAACAGGAAGAGCGACTGACCATGCTGGACCGGAAATCTCAACTGAACGCGGCGCGCCCGGCGCTGTCCCATGCCGCCGATATCGAACTGCCGCACAAGAAGGCGTTCGCGGCCTATCTTCGGAACGGGGACGACGATGCGCTTCGCGGGCTTGAGCTGGAAGGCAAGGCGATGTCCTCGGCCGTGGCTGCGGATGGCGGCTACCTTGTCGATCCCGAGACCGCCGAGGCGATCAAGTCGGTTCTCAAGTCCACGGCTTCGATCCGCTCGGTCGCTCAGGTCGTGACGGTCGAGGCGACGAGTTTTGACGTGCTTGTCGATCACTCCGACATCGGGTCCGGCTGGTCGTCGGAAATGGCCAACCAGGTGGAAACCGACACCCCCCAAATCGAACGCGTGACTATCCCGCTGCACGAACTCAGCGCCATGCCGAAGGCGAGCCAACGCCTGCTGGATGACAGCGCCTTCGATATCGAGGGTTGGCTGGCCGCGCGCATTGCAGATCGCTTTTCCCGCGCCGAGGCTGCGGCCTTCATCAACGGTGACGGTGTCGACAAGCCCAAGGGTATCCTGACGCATCCGCAGATTCCGGAGACCTCCTGGGCATGGGGGAGCCTTGGCTACGTGGCCACGGGCACCGATGGCGACTTCGACGCGATTGCCCCGGCCGATGCCATTCTCGACCTCGTCTACTCGCTTGGTGCCCAGTATCGCGCGAATGCGAGCTTCGTGATGAACTCGAAGACCGCGGGCACGATCCGGAAGATGAAGGACGCCGACGGTCGCTTCCTGTGGACCGACGGTCTTGCCGCCGGAGAGCCGCCGCGGCTGCTTGGCTACCCGGTGCTGATTGCCGAGGACATGCCGGACATCGCCCCTGATGCGGCCGCAATTGCCTTCGGTGATTTCCAGTCGGGATACACCGTGGCCGAACGCCCTGACCTGCGGGTGTTGCGCGATCCGTTCTCGGCCAAGCCGCATGTCCTGTTCTACGCGACCAAGCGCGTCGGCGGCGATGTAAGCGACTTCGATGCCATCAAGCTGCTGAAGTTCTCGGTGTCCTAACCCAGGGACCCGGGTCGAATGCCGCGCCGCATGGAGCGGACGCGGCGTGACGCGCGCCGGATATCTGTTGGACGGTCCAGCTGTTCCCTCCGTCAGGGACGTCCGGTCCGGCGCGCGTCATCCCCAGCGCGGGGGGCAAGCGGAGACAACTCGACATGATGCTTATTGAGCGGACCACCGTGGCCACGGAGGCGCTACCCTTGCTACGGTTCAAGGAGCATTTGCGCCTTGGAACGGGCTTCGCCGACGACGGCAGTGAAGACGCGCTGGTCGAAGCGCTGCTGCGGACAGCGATTTCAGCCATCGAGGGGAGAACGTCGAAGGTTCTTCTTTCGCGCTCTTTCACCTGGGTTGTCAGCGCGTGGCGCGGTCTTGAGCGCCAGGAACTTCCCGTGGCACCGGTTTCGTCGATTTCGGCCTTGCGACTGGTCGACCCTGTGTCCGGAAACAACGAAATCGCGCCCGAACGATACCGCCTGGAACGGGACGCCCATGCTCCTTGTCTTTTTTGGCGCGGCGGATTTCTGCCCTCGCTTCCGGTTGGGGGCTCCGCTGAGATCGATTTCGACGCCGGGTTCGGCAGCGCGTGGGCGTCAGTACCCGAAGACCTGGGCCATGCGGTGTTCTTGTTGGCCGCGCATTACTACGAACATCGCGCTGAATCGTCTGCGGCCGAGACGGGCATTCCGTTTGGCGTCTCGGCCCTTGCGGATCGCTGGCGCCACATTCGCATAGGCGGGGGCCAAAGATGAAGCGGACGCCCTTTCTCAACCGACGCTTGCACCTTGAAAGCGCCCAGCGGGTCCCTGACGGGTCGGGTGGCTTTGTGGTGACGTGGGAAGCCTTGGGGTCGCTCTGGGCAGAGGTGACAGCGTTGCACAGTACCAAACGTGCGGGCCCCGAGATCACCGTTGCGCGCCAGTCTTTCCGGATCGTCGTTCGCAGTGCGCCGGTCGGCGCACCGTCACGACCCGAGCCGGGGCAACGTTTCAGGGAAGGAAACCGCGCCTTCGTTATCCGGTCTGTTGCCGAACTCAACGCCAGGGGCCGCTACCTGTCCTGCCTTGCTGACGAGGAGATCTCGATATGAGCTATGGCGCTGCAGCTGCCTTGCAGGCTGCGATCTATCAGCGGCTGACGACGGATCAGACTCTGAACGCGCTTGTCGGTGACGCGATATTCGACATGCCCCCCCAAGGTGAGCTGCCCACGACCTATGTCAGCCTCGGGCCGGAAGAGGTTCGCGACGCATCCGACAAGACCGGTTCCGGGGCGCTGCACCGCGTGACGATTTCCGTCGTCTCCGATGCGGAGGGTTTTGCAACCGTCAAGGCCGCCGCCGCCGCGATTTCGGACGCCTTGACCGGTGACATGCTCACGCTGTCCCGCGGACGCCTGATCGGTCTCTGGTTCGACCGTGCAAAGGCCCGGCGGGTCGGTTTCGACGACCGCCGGCGCGTGGATCTGCGTTTCTCGGCGCGGATCGAAGACAACTGATCTGAAGATAGGGAGAACGCAATGGCGGCTCAGAATGGACGAGACCTGCTGATCAAGCTCGATACAACCGGACAGGGCGATTTCGAGACCATCGCAGGGATGCGGGCAACACGGATCAGCTTCAACGCGGAACAGGTGGATATCACCAGCATTGAAAGCGAGGGCGGGTGGCGCGAACTTCTGGCAGGCGCCGGGGTCAAATCGGCAACGATATCCGGTTCCGGCATCTTCAAGGATGCTTCGACAGATGCCCGTGTTCGACAGGTGTTTTTCAACGCGCAAATGCCGCGCTATCAGGTCATCATTCCCGATTTCGGAACTGTCGAGGGGCCGTTCCAGATCGGATCGCTGGAGTATTCCGGCAATCACAACGGCGAGGCGAGCTATGAACTGACGCTGGCGTCTGCCGGTGTGCTCAGCTTCACGGCGTTGCCATGACGAACCCCTATGCAGGCGAGGTTGCGCTTGTGATCAATGGCGAGCGGCGCGTTCTGAAGCTGACCCTTGGGGCCTTGGCCGAACTTGAGGCCGCCCTGGGTGCCGAAACACTTGTCGAACTAATCGAAAGGTACGAGGGTGGGCGTTTTTCGACGCGAGACGTGCTGGCCCTGCTGCTGGCGGGCTTGCGGGGGGGCGGTTGGCAGGGCTCCTCCAATGACTTGGCCCGTGCAGACATTCCCGGCGGTGCCGTCGTGGCGGCGCAGGCGGCCGCGCAACTGCTGGCACGGGCATTCACGATCCCGGAGTTTCCAGATGAGCAGGTTTGACTGGCCGGCATTGATGCGTGCCGGGTTCAGGGAACTTGGACTTAGGCCAAGGGAGTTCTGGGAACTGACACCCGCCGAGTTGATGCTGATGCTCGGGGTTTCGGGCAGGACTGCAACGATGGGGCGCGCGAAACTTGAGGAGTTGGCGCGCGCCTTTCCCGACGAGCCCGGAACAGAGGGGTAAGCGATGGTCAGCGCAGAGGATTTCGACACGTTCGAAGCGCAGATTGAAGCGCTGGAGGACACGCTTTCAGGCGCACATGAAACAGCCGCGGTTTTCGGCCGCGAACTGGAAAACATGCGAGAGAGTCTGACACTGACGAACCGGGAGGTGGGAACCTTGTCGCGTTCGGTTGGACGGGGGCTCAGAAACGCGTTCGAAGATCTTGTGTTCGATGGCCGAAGGCTTTCGGACGTACTGGGCGACGTCGCAGGCTCGATACTGAACGCGGCCTACTCGGCAACGGTCACACCGGTCCAGAGCCATTTGGGCGGTCTGGTTGCCAGCGGGCTTGAAACCCTGATGAGTGCTGCGATCCCACATGCCAGCGGTGGGGCATTCACCCGAGGGCGAGTGATCCCGTTTGCCAATGGCGGCATCGTCAACCGCCCAACCCATTTCGCCATGGCCGGCGCAACCGGGCTTATGGGGGAGGCGGGACCGGAAGCGATCCTGCCTCTTACGCGCGGCGCCGACGGCCGGCTTGGCGTTCGAAGCGACGGGAACGGGGGGCGGCCCGTTCAGGTGGTGATGAACATCACGACCCCTGATGTTTCGGGCTTTGCCCGGAGCCAGAGCCAGATCGCTGCGGATATGGGCCGCCTGATCGCGCGTGGGCAACGTAATCGTTGATGGAGTAGAGCCGATGGCATTTCATGAAGTGCGGTTTCCCGCGCCCCTGAGTTTCGGTTCAGCAGGCGGACCCGAGCGCAGGACGGAGATCGTGACGCTTGCGAACGGGTTCGAGGAACGCAACACACCCTGGGAACATGCGCGCAGGCGCTACGACGCGGGCCTCTCCATTCGCTCCCTCGAAGATGTCGAGGAGGTACTGGCCTTCTTCGAAGCACGCCGAGGAGAGTTGTACGGGTTTCGCTGGAAGGACTGGGTCGACTACAAGTCCTGTCTTCCCAAAGAAGAAATCGCATTCGATGATCAGGTCCTTGGGTCAGGCGACGGTGCGTCTCGCGCATTTCAGCTTTGCAAGACCTATGTTTCAGGCAGTCATTCCTACGTTCGCCCGATCGTGAAGCCGGTCCCGTCAACGGTGAAGGTTGGCGTAGGTGGCTTGGCCCTGATGGAAAGCGTTGGGTACGACGTGGACTATGCCACCGGGCTCATCACATTGGCTATAGCACCAGCCGAGGGGGAACCGGTCACGGCGGGTTTCGAATTCGACGTTCCGGTTCGTTTCAACACCGACCGGATCCATGTGTCCGCGGCCAGCTTCCAAGCCGGAGAGATGCCCTCCGTTCCAGTGGTGGAGCTGAGGGTCTGATGGGTGTATCGCCGCAGTTGCAAGCGCATTTGGCAAGCGGGACGACAACCCTTGCACGGGCTTGGGCCATTACGCGCCGGGATGGCGTTGTACTCGGGTTCACCGATCATGACCGGGCCCTTGAATTCGACGGTATCACGTTTCGGGCCGACACGGGACTGAGTGCACGTGCCTTGTCGCAAACGACCGGGTTGTCGGTCGACAATACCGCGGCCGCGGGCGTGCTAAGCTCTGACGCCATCAAGGCCGAGGATATCGCTGCCGGGCGCTATGATGGCGCCAGTCTTGATACCTGGCTGGTAAACTGGGCAGACGTTTCGATGCGAGCCCTTGTTTTCAAAGGATTCATCGGTGAGATTTCCCGACATGGGGACGTGTTCGAAGCCGAGTTGCGTGGGCTTTCAGAACGATTGAACCAAGCAAACGGTCGCGTTTATCAAAGGCGCTGTTCTGCCGGCTTGGGCGACATGTCGTGCGGATTCGACATCGGGCAGAGCGGCTTTTCAACAGAGGCGGTAGTTCATTCGGTGGAAGCCAGCCGCAGCCTGCATTTCGAGAACCTGTCCGGGTTCGAGGATGGCTGGTTCGAGCATGGCCGCGTTGACATCTTGTCCGGCCCCGCCGAGGGGTTGACGGGAGCCATTAAGGCGGACCGGGTCTTGGATGGGATCCGTACCGTTGAACTCTGGTCGGAAATCCGTGCGCCTATGGAGGTCGGCGATCAGGTTCGCCTGATTGCGGGATGTGACAAACGGAGTGAAACCTGCCGGACCAAGTTCATGAATTTTCAGAACTTTCGGGGGTTCCCACATATTCCCGGCGAGGACTGGCTCATGAGCGTCCCGACACGCTCCGGCGTGAATGACGGGGGCAAGCTCAAGTCATGACTGATATCGGCAAGCGCGCGCTTGATGAGGCGCGACGCTGGATCGGAACACCCTATCATCATCAGGGATCGAAACGCGGGGCCGGGGCTGATTGTCTCGGCCTTTTGCGTGGTGTCTGGCGGGCACTTTACGGGGCCGAACCGCAATCCATTCCAGTCTACACCCCTGACTGGTCGGAACCGCAAAGAGACGAGGTCCTGCTGCGCGCGGCGCAGCTTCATCTGGTGCCAAAGAAAACAAGTGCTGCCGCAGAGGGCGATGTGATCCTCTTCCGAATGCGTGATGGCGGTATTGCAAAGCACTTGGGTGTGCAGGGGCGCCTTGGGTCCGGGCACAGCTTTGTTCATGCCTATTCCGGGCATGGCGTTGTCGAGAGTCCGCTGACCGCCCCTTGGGCCCGCCGTATCGTGGCGCGCTTCGCATTCCCCGAAAGGACGTAGAGTATGGCGACAATCATGTTGTCCGCAGCGGGGGCTGCGGCCGGTTCCGTTCTTGGTGGTTCGGCTATGGGGCTCTCGACAGCAGTTCTTGGCCGGGCCTTGGGCGCGACGGTCGGGCGCAGCCTTGACCAGCACTTGCTGGGCGCAGGTTCCCAAGCTGTGGAGTCCGGACGGGTGGATCGATTTCGCCTGACAGGAGCGAGCGAAGGAGCGCCCGTTGAAAGAGTGTGGGGGAGGACACGAGTATCCGGTCAGGTGATCTGGGCGTCTCGCTTCAGGGAGAATGTCACGGTCTCACAAAGCGGTTCCGGGAAGGGCATCGCCCCGGGGCGGGACGAGACACGGGCCTACAGCTATTCCGTAAACCTCGCCATCGCCCTGTGTGAGGGAGCGATTTCATCGGTGGGCCGTATCTGGGCCGATGGCACCGAGATTGCCCGGGATACAGTTTCGATGCGGGTCTACGAGGGGGGTGAAGATCAACAGCCGGACCCGTTGATCGAAGCGGTTGAAGGGGCAGGGCATGCGCCCGCCTACCGGGGGATCGCTTATGTTGTTTTCGAGGAACTTGAACTCGGGCGTTTCGGAAACCGGGTGCCGCAGTTTTCGTTCGAAGTCACCCGGCCTGCTAAAGGCGGAGCAGACGATCTCCAGTCGCTCGTTCAGGGGGTGTCGCTGATACCCGGCACAGGCGAATATGCGCTGGCAACAACGCCCGTTCATTTCGATTTCGGGCTTGGCCACGCGAAATCGGCCAACGTGAATTCCCCGAGCGGGCAGACCGATTTTCTGACCTCATTGGAGGATCTTCGCGGGGTCCTGCCCCATACACGTTCGGTCTCTCTTGTCGTGAGCTGGTTTTCTGGTGATCTGCGCGCGCCGTTTGCCGCGATCCGACCGAAGGTTGAGCAGAAAGACCATGATGGTGTGCCAATGCCTTGGCAGGTTTCAGGACTTGCAAGAACGCAGGCACAGGCGGTCCCACGCTTGAACGACGGTGTCGTCTACGGCGGCACGCCAACCGATGCAAGCGTTGTCGAAGCGATCCGCGAACTTCATCGCGGCGGTCAGGATGCTGTATTCTATCCGTTCATTCTTATGGACCAACTGCCCGGGAATACGTTGCCCGATCCCTATTCGGACGGAGCAGGTCAAGCGCATTTCCCATGGCGCGGTCGCATAACCCTAAGCAAAGCGCCGGACCAGCCTTTGTCACCGGATGGAACGTCACTTGCGGAAGACGAAGTGGCCGCGTTCTTCGGAACGACGCAAGTCACTGACTTCGCGGTTTCAGGTGACACAGTTTCCTATTCCGGTTCAGAGGACTGGGGCTATCGCCGCTTCATCCTGCACTACGCGCATCTTTGCGCGGCGGCGGGCGGCGTTGAAGGGTTTTGTATCGGATCGGAACTACGCGGGCTCACAACGATCCGCGGCCAGGCGCAAAGCTTCCCAGCGGTTGAGGCATTGCGGAAACTGGCGGCAGATGTCCGGTCTATCCTGGGCGTCGGATGCAAGATCGGCTACGCCGCGGATTGGAGTGAGTATTACGGCTATCAGCCTGCCGACGCGCCCGGCGACCTGTATTTCCACCTTGATCCGCTATGGGCCGACAGCAATATCGATTTCATCGGCATCGACAACTATGTGCCACTTTCCGATTGGCGAGATGGAGGCAATCACGCTGACGCCGAGTACGGTACGATCTATAGCCTCACCTACCTTCGAAGCAACATCGAGGGTGGAGAAGGATACGACTGGTATTACCCATCAGAGGCCGATCGCGTTTCCCAGAACCGGGTGCAGATTTCCGACGGTGAGCACGGCGAACCGTGGGTCTGGCGTTTCAAGGACATACGGAACTGGTGGGGCCGCTCTCATCATAACCGGATAGCCGGCGTTCGGAACCCGAACACGACAGAGTGGACTCCACGCTCAAAACCGATCTGGTTTACTGAACTCGGCTGTCCCGCGGTCGACAAGGGAAGCAATGCGCCGAACCTCTTTCACGACCTCAAATCGTCGGAAAGCGCGCTAGCGCCGTTTTCGACAGGGGGGCGTGATGACCTGATACAGCATCAGTATTTGCGTGCCGTGCTGACATACTGGTCCGATCCCGAGGTCAATCCGGTTTCCGATATCTACGGTGAGCCGATGATAGACCTGTCCCGGGCGCATGTTTGGGCGTGGGATGCGCGGCCCTTCCCACAATTTCCCAACAACAATGCACTGTGGTCTGACGCACCCAACTACCAAGTGGGGCATTGGTTGAATGGACGTGCTTCCGCTCAATCCCTTGCCTCTGTCGCGAAAGAGATCTGCTGCTCATCCGGTGTCCAAGAGGTCGATGTCTCGGAACTGTACGGTTTGGTCCGCGGGTATTCGGCACCCGACGCAGAAACACCTCGGGCCACCCTCCAACCTTTGATGCTGGCCTATGGGGCCGAGGTCGTTGAGCGGGAAGGACAGATCGTTCTTTTCAACAGGTCGCTTCAAAAGCCCGTCGACGTCGATCAGTCAAACCTTGCGGTAACGGAAGAACTTTCTGGCCAGGTTGAATACACGCGAAACCCGGTCGACGAGGCAGGAGGTCGCGTACGGCTGAGTTACATCGAATCCTACGGTGTGTATGAAACACGATCGGTTGAGGCATGCCTGCCCGACTGCGATGGGCACACCGTGGCAACATGCGAGTTCCCGCTGGTTCTGAGCGGGGGCGAAGGTCATGGCATCGTGAACAGGTGGCTTGCGCAAGCGCAGGTCGCACGAGACTGCGCAAGATTTGCTTTGCCGCCATCGAGTCTCTCGATTGCTGCGGGCAACGTGATCCGATTGCCGGAAGGCGAATATCGGATCGATCGCATCGAACATACCGAACTGCGTCGGGTTGAGGCAGTTCGAGTCGAACAGACTTCGCTATGGCAGCATGGCGACCACGGCGACCATGTTGCACAGGAACCGTTCCGTCCGGTTCTACCTGTCTATTCTCTATTTCTGGATCTTCCCCTTTTGTCGGGAGACGAGGTACCTCACGCACCTTACCTGGCTGCGACCTCAACGCCATGGTCCGGCGGCGTCGCTGTCTATAGTGCGGCTGCCGATTATGGCTATCGCTTCAACACTTCAGTTGACCATGCCGCTGTCATTGGCGTCACGGAAAACCCTCTCCTCCCGGTGGCACCCTCGCGCTGGGATCGAGGAGCAAGCGTTCGTGTACGTCTTTCGTCAGGCGAACTCGGTTCCGTGTCGGAGTTGGATCTTCTGGTCGGGGCCAACACGGCCGCTATCGGCGACGGGTCGCCGCAGGGATGGGAGGTCTTTCAATTCGCGACTGCGGAACTCGTCGGCCCACAAACCTATGACCTGAGCTTGCGGCTAAGAGGCCAGGCCGGGACGGACGCAGAGGCAGCCACCCCGTGGCCTGCCGGCAGCCTTTTCGTTCTTCTGGACGACGCCCCGGTTCAGATCTCGGTACCACAGGCGGCACTCTCGCTTCCGCGCCACTACCGGGTCGGCCCTCATGATCAAGGGTACGACGACCTTTCGTTTCGTCACCATGTCGTGGCTTTCGATGGTACCGGATTGCGCCCCTATGCTCCATGTCATTTGCGAGCCGACCGGGATCAGGCCGGAAATCTGAACCTCCGCTGGATCAGGCGGACTCGGAGCAACGGAGACTCTTGGGCCTCAATGGAAGTGCCCTTGGGCGAACAACGAGAAAGCTACCACGTTCGGGTGCTTGGTGCCGACGAAACGGTCACGCGAACGGACACGGTGGAAACGCCCGCATGGTTCTATTCCCTTGCGATGCAAGTCGAAGACGGCATCGCTTCGCCATTTTCAATCGAAGTTGCCCAGATTTCGGATCAGGTCGGACCCGGACCCTATCGGAGGATCGAGATAGATGACTGAAACAGCGAACCTTGAGATTCCTCTTCTGGAGGCAGCGCAAGCGCAGAAACACGTTACCGTCAACGAAGCACTCATCCGCCTTGATGCGTTGGTTCAGTTGCGGCTGCAATCGCTGTCTTTGAGTATTCCTCCGCTTGAGGCGTCGGAGGGTCATGCATGGGCGATCGCCGAAAATGCAACCGCAGCGTGGGAGGGCAAAGACGGAAAGCTTGCCCTTTGGGACAACGGTGGATGGGTTTTTGTCGAACCGCGTGTGGGTTGGTGTGCCTGGGTTCTGGATATCAATGGCGAGGTGCGTTTCGATGGGGTTCGATGGAACGAAGTTGCGGCCGCGTCCGGTCCAGTCTCCGGCGCGGCGCTCAGGTTCCGGGTGCTCGAATTTGATCAGCCCATCGCGGCCGGGGGACGTCAGTCGACCAGCCAGGTCGTTCCCGCTCATTCCATGGTGTTCGGGGTTACGGTCCGGGTGATTTCCGAGATCACCGGAACGCTTACCTCATGGAGCCTCGGTGCGGCGGGTTGCGATGATCGATTTGGAAGTGACCTGGGACTTTCGCTGAATTCACATGCCAGAGGGGTCCTCGGAACGCCGCTGACAGAATACACGGACATGCCGATTGATTTGTCACCGGAAGGAGGCGAATTTTCCGGTGGGATCATCCGTTTCGCTGTTCACTATGCCGAGCTTACCCTGCCGTCGGCAGTTTAGATTGATAGAGGCAAGCGGATGAAGCCCATCACCCATGGCGATGCGGTCGCGGCGGCGCGCGCCATATATGCTCTGCCAGCGTCAAGGCGGCAGGGCGCCCTTATGCTTATGCTGGCTCGCGCCGAAGCGGCCGATACCTATTCCAAGCGCTTTCGGAAAGCCCATCCGCGTTGGGGAAACGGCGCCTTGATGGCCGTTGCAGAGCAAGCTGAACTGCCGGCCGAACCGCCGCTAAGCGACCGGGAGTATTGCCGCTGCTTGTGTTTGCTCTTCGGGGCTCTCGCGGATTGGCCCGTACGCACCGACAGTCGGTGAACATGCGTTTATTTGGCACCCTTGGCCGAGACGCGCCCTTGGTGCGTGTCTGTAGGCTCAGCAAACCGGGACACCGGACGGACACACAAAACGTCGCACCATCTGGACAGGGCGGTTGCTTGCGGGCACCATGATCGCATCTTCCCTAGAGTGGAAAATGTGCCAATGTCAGAAGCGGCAGAACCATGGCATCTGATGCCTGTGGCGATCCTCGCAGTTCTCTGGAACCTAGCCGGGTGCGCGGACTATGTGATGACCCAGTACAGCGTGGCACCTTATCTTAAGCTCTTCACGCAGTCACAGGCTGAGTATTTCACGTCAGTTCCGGCCTTGGTGGATGCGGCTTGGGCTGTGGGCGTCTGGTTCGGTTTGGCGGGAGCCGTTCTATTGTTTCTCCGGCTTGGTGTGGCACCTTTGATCCTTGGACTGTCTGCACTTTCAATGCTGGCGACCGCAACTTGGCTGATCGTTTTCGCGACACCACCACTTGGTGCTGTCGCTGGTCCTTTTGGTGTCTTCATGATCAGCACGGCCAGTGCGATGGCGGTCCTGTTTTATTTCTTCGCGCGAACAATGCGCGTCTCGGGGGCGTTGTCCTAACGCGGTTTCGAAGGAGCGCGGACGGCGCACGACATCAGGCCTTGCGCGTTTGTCGCCATTCCGCCCATGCTTCCGGAGTATCAAGATCGATCACGGCTTTCCGTCCGCTGAGCGGGATATCCCTGACAGCTTCGCTGCTGAGAACGGAGCGGCCGCCTTTGTCACCACGGACGGTTCTTAGCAAACCGAAGGTTCTGGCCGGAAACACAACGGGGTGGCCGACCTTGCCGTCTTCCGTCGTCGCCCGCACACAGTTTTCAGGGTCCTCAAGGAACTCCTGTAGCAACCGATTGATATCAAACGTATCTATGTCTGGCATATCGGGCAGAAGAACCATCAAGCCCACGGCTCCGACGGCCTCCGCCGCCGCCGCGCCGGCACGCAATGATGCCCCCATCCCTTCGGAGGCATCGATTTGAAGTGGCGGCATCAGGTTCAACCCAACAAGCTGCGCCGCCCGTTCCGAGCCTGAGCCACGGGGCAGGGTGACAAGAACCCTGCCGCCCGTAGATACGGCCCGTCGGACTTGGCGCCGGAGCAGGGATTCACCTTCGATGGTTTCAAGAAGCTTGTCACGTCCGCCCATGCGCCGGGACTGACCGGCCGCCGGCACGAGGATCAGGACGTCGGACAGCCCTCTCAATGCTTGCCCTAGCGTTCCGGGATCAGCCCCCTAGGGCTGAAACGAAGGACGAGCAGTAGGACCACCCCCATGGTGAACAGTCTCATATGTGCGACACTGTCGAGCAGATGGGCGCGAAGTGCCGAGTCGTCTGCCATGCCGGAGGTTACAACCCCCATGATCCACGCCCCGGCCGGTTCGACCTGCACCCACAGGAACCAGATTAGGAACCCGCCCAGCACCGCGCCCCAGTTGTTGCCCGATCCGCCGACGATCACCATCACCCAGATCAGGAAGGTAAAGCGCAGCGGCTGATAACTGCCCGGGGTAAGCTGGCTGTCATAGGTGACCATCATCGCCCCCGCCAGCCCGCAGATGGCCGAGCCGAGAATGAAGACCTCCAGGTGGCGTGCCTTCACATCCTTGCCCATCGCTTCTGCCGCGACTTCGTTGTCACGGATCGCCCGCATCATCCGGCCCCAAGGTGAGTTCAGCGCCTTTTCCGTCAACCAGATCAAGATGATCAGTACGGCGGCGAAAAGCCCAGCATAGCAGAGTTTCACGAACAGCGTGGAGGCGGTGACGGGGTCCAGCCCGAAACTTGCGGCCCGCTCCACAAAAGCGGGGTCCTGTTGCAGATCAACCTCGTAAGGCACCGGGCGGGGAATTCCGATCACGTTCTTGACGCCGCGGCTCAGCCAGTCCTCGTTCTTCAGAATGGCAATGACGATCTCGGCAATGCCGAGGGTCGCAATGGCCAGGTAGTCGGAGCGTAGCCCGAGTGCCGTTTTGCCAATGATCCATGCCGCACCCGCGGCCAGAAGTCCGCCGACAGGCCAACTAAGCAGGACCGGAAGACCCAGCCCGCCGAGATAGCCCGTGGCAGCCGGGTTGACCGCCTCGATCGCATCGACCGCCGGGTCGAAGAATTTGCGGTACAGAAAATAGCCCATAAGCAGCCAGCCGAACACGGCCAACCCACGCATTCGTCCCTTGGGCAAGCGTTTCCAGATCGCGATGGCACCGGCAATTACGCAAAGTCCGACTGTCAGGGCCGCCAGCATGCCCAGACCGCCGGCCGACCATGCCTCACCCACCGGCGGCATGGACACGATGACCGCGGCAAGTCCGCCAAGCGCGGTGAACCCCATGACACCGACATTGAAAAGGCCAGCATAGCCCCATTGCATGTTTACACCCAGCGCCATGATCGCCGAGATCAGGCCGTAGTTCAGGATGAAAAGCGCTGCGTTCCAGCTTTGAAGCATGCCGGTTGCTGCGATCAGCACCCCGACGACGACGAACAGCAAGAGATCGCGCATAGTCATACCGATTTCCCCTGGAACAGGCCCGTCGGCCGGATCAGCAACACGATGACGAGGATCACGAAGCTGACCGCGAATTTGTAGTCGGTGCTCAGCAACTGGACGAGGCCGGACGGTTCGAGCCCCTCGGGCAAGACATAGGTCAGCACCTTCTTCCAGGCGTAGGTAATCGTCACCTCGGAAAAGGCGATCAGAAACCCACCCGCGATCGCGCCCAGCGGGCTGCCGAGGCCGCCCACGATGGCCGCCGCGAAGAGTGGCAGCAAAAGCTGGAAATAGGTGAAGGGCTTGAAGCTCTGGTCGAGCCCGTAGAGCACACCTGCGATGGTTGCCAAGGCTGCCACGATGATCCATGTGATCGCCACCACGCGTTCGGGATTAATTCCGGACAGAAGGGCGAGATCCTCGTTGTCGGAAAAGGCGCGCATGGATTTTCCGGTTCGGGTGTAGGTCAGGAACCAGAAGAGCGCCGCCACCACGATCACGGCCGTCAGAACGGTCAGGCCCTGCGTCGTTCGGATCGCCAGCCCCTCGGCCAGCCCGGTCATTTCCTTGAACTCACGCGCGGTGACGATGAACCGCTCGCCATCGGCAAAACGGCGTTCGTCGGGGCCGATGATGATGCGCACCACGCCGTTCAGGATGAACATCACCCCCATTGATACGATCACGAGGATGACGGGTTTGACCCGTTGTTCGCGATAGAAGCGGAACACGACCCGGTCGGTTCCCAGCATCAAAAGGGCCGTGGCGACGATCCCGACCGGCAGGGCCAGAAGTGCCGTGGGAAGTGGACCGAGCGACGCACCCATCGCCTGCAACCCCCAAGTGACGAGGATCGTGACCATGGTGCCAAACGCCATCATGTCGCCATGGGCGAAATTGGAAAACCGAAGGATGCCGTAAATCAGAGTGACGCCCAGCGCACCAAGGGCGAGTTGCGCCCCATAGGCCGTGGCCGGGATCAGGACGAAATTGGCAAGGACGACAAGGGCGTTCACGAAGTCCATTGACGCATCCTTCCACCAGTAGTGAACTTAAGCTCGGCGGGCGCACGATCCTTCGCGATGGGCACGGCGTGACGGCTCACGGTGTCGGCTCCTTGCATGTCCCGTGGATGGAGACCGCGATCACCTCGGTCTGATCCTCGCCCAGAACGATCCGGTTGTGCCGGGTCAGGACGAAACGGAAATCGTCGAACACGCTCAGCGCGCCGGCCCCCTGATCATCACCCAAAGCGCCGCCGCTTGCCTGCAACAACAGGCCATCGGCGTTCTTGAGGCGGGTGAATTCATAGAACCGCTCTTCGTCTTCGGTCTGCATGACCACCTTGGCCCCTGTCTTGCGCCCGACCTTCAGCGCGTAGGGAACCTCGGTCTTCTGGCATCCGGCCTCTGCGCCGGTCACGCAGGCCAGTTCCGCGACGCAATCCAGTTCCAGCGCGAGCAAAGGCGCCGGGCATAGCGTCAGGAGCATGATCATCAGTCTGCGCATGTCAGCCTCCAAGAAACGTTCGGCGAACTTCCGCATCCGCCAACAGGGCCTTGCCCGTATCGGTATAGGCGTTGCGGCCCTGGACCAGAACATAGCCCTTGTCCGCGATCTCCAGCGCCTGCCGGGCGTTCTGTTCCACCATCAGGATAGAAATGCCGGTTCGCGCGATTTCGATGATGCGGTCGAACAGCTCATCCATCACGATCGGGGACACACCGGCGGTCGGCTCATCCAGCATCAGCACGGTGGGTTGGGTCATCAGGGCCCGGCCCACGGCCACCTGCTGACGCTGGCCGCCCGACAACTCCCCGGCGGGTTGGCGCCGCTTGTCCCGCAGGATCGGGAACAGGCGATAGACCTCTTCAATCGTGGGCGAAATGTCGTCGCGGCGCAAAAACGCCCCCATTTCAAGGTTTTCCTCGACCGTCATCGAGGTGAAGATGTTGTTGGTCTGGGGCACGAAGGCCATGCCACGGGAAACCCGCGCCTGAGGGCTCAGATGGCTGATGTCGACCCCGTCCAGCCGAACCGCGCCGCGATGGATGTCCAGCATCCCGAAGACGGCCTTCATCGCCGTCGACTTTCCCGCCCCGTTGGGGCCCACGATGACGGCGATCTCACCCTTGTCGACCGCAACGGTGCAGCCATGCAGGATATCCGCCCCGCCATAGCCACCGGTCATATGGTCTCCGATCAGAAACGGCTCTGCCATCCGCGCGCGTCCCGTCCTTTTTCCCTGCTCAATTTGATCAGAATCCGATGCCAACACGGGCAACCCGGCCGATCATCCCCCGGCGCCAGCCTTGATCTTGTTCTTCAGCCCGGTGCCCAGATACGCCTCGATCACCGCCTCGTCCTGCATGATCTCGTCCGCCTTGCCGATCGACAGCACCTTGCCCTCGGCCATGACGATCACCGGGTCGCAAAGGCGCCCGATGAAATCCATGTCATGTTCGATCACGCAAAACGTATAGCCGCGTTCCTTGTTCAGCCGCACGATGGCATCGCCGATGGTGTTCAGAAGCGTTCGGTTCACGCCCGCCCCGACCTCGTCCAGAAACACGATCTTGGCATCGACCATCATGGTCCGGCCGAGTTCCAGCAGTTTCTTCTGCCCGCCCGAAAGGTTGCCGGCCCTTTCGTCGGCCAGGTGATCGATGGTCAGGAACTCCAGCACTTCATCGGCTTTTCGGGCAAGGGCGCGCTCCTCCCGCGCCACCTGCCCACGGCGGAACCACGCATGCCAGAGCGTTTCGCCGGACTGACCCGCGGGCACCATCATCAGGTTTTCGCGCACCGTCATCGAACTGAATTCGTGCGCAATCTGGAAGGTGCGTAGCAGTCCCTTGTGGAACAATTCATGCGGGGGCAGGCCGGTTATGTCTTCCCCGTCCATCGTCACACGGCCGGATGTCGGCGGCAGGACACCCGCTATGACATTGAACAGGGTCGACTTTCCCGCACCATTCGGGCCGATGAGCCCGGTGATGGAGCCCGTCGCGATCTCGATGGAGGTTCCGTCCACCGCGTGGAAGCCTCCGAAATGCTTGTGCAGGTTCTCTACCTGGATCACGTCTCATTCCTCGCACGACTGGCGCGCGTGACTAATCGAAACCGGCGGTCCGGGAAAGGCCCGGGCCGCCTGTCTTTTTGGTCAGGTTGATGCGGATCAGCGATAGCCGATGGTCGCGAATTCGCCGTCCTTGACTTCGACAACGCGATAGTTGCCCGCGCTTTCGCCGCCACCGATGAACTCGGCCGCCGTCGCGCCGACATAGTCGATGTCACCGCCCGCGGCGAGGATATCCAGCGCCTTGGCCAGTTCGCCGGGATAGATCGGCTCTCCCGGCGCGTTGACGACATCCATGATCTTGTCTTTGTAGACCTGCGGGTCAGAGGACCCGGCCGCCTGCATCGCCAAGAGGATCAGCGCCGCCGCGTCATAGCTTTCGGCCGAGAAGATCGCCGTGGCGTCGAACTTGTCGCCGACGAATTCTGCGTATTTCTCCGCCCCGGGGCTGTCGGTGCCGGGCAACTGTCCGGTAGAGCCGTCGATCTCGGTGCCGAAATTGTCGGTCGTGGCCGAGGACACCATCCCATCGGGGAAGTGGAACCGGTCGTAAGCACCAAGGTCGAGCGCGGAGCGCACGATGCCCGCGCCGCCCCGGTCGGCATAGCCCGCGACAACCAGCAACTCGCCGCCCGCTGCGGCCAGCGCGCCGACCTCGGCCGAATAATCGGCCTTGTCGTCTTCATGTGCAGCCGAAATCGTGACCGTGCCGCCCATATCGGTAAAGGCGTTTTCGAAGCTCGTCGCCAGCCCCTTGCCGTAGTCGTTGTTGGTATAGGTCAGCGCGACCTCTTTCACGCCGCTTCCCAGCAGCAGATCTGCCATCACCACACCCTGGCGGGCGTCAGAGGGCGCCGTGCGGAAGAACAGGCCGTCATCCTCGGCTTCCGACAATGCGGGGGACGTCGCGGACGGCGAAATCATGACCATCCCGTTGGGGCGGGCCACGTTTTGCAGAACCGCACCGGTCACCCCCGAACAGGCCGCGCCGACGATACCCTTCACCCCGTCAGAGGTGATCAGCCGTTCCGCAGCGGCGGTTGCAGCAGAACTGTCGATACAGGTGGAGTCGCCGCGCACCGCGGTCACGGTCGACCCGCCGAGCAGCTTGCCGCTGACCTCGGCAATCGCAAGTTCGGCGCCCGCGCCCATTGCGGGGGCCATGGACTCGATAGGGCCGGTGAAACCGAGCAGCACACCGATCTTGATGTCTTCGGCACAGGCGGATCCGGCCAGCAGGCCGATGGCCGCGGTCGCCGTAAGAAGGTTCTTCATGCTTGAACTCCCGTTTTGGAAAGCCATTCCGGAGGCGAGATTATGCGGCACGCCTTCAAAAAGAAAGGGCGCTTGCGCCCGTCGGCGGGTCAGGTCCCAACCGTTGGAAGATCGGGCAAATGCACTACGTCCAATCGCATGGTCATGTCGCATCTCAGCAAACTCCGCCCGCTTCGCCTTGGGGCCTTTCTCCTTGCCGGCCTTCTGTCTCTGGCTTCACCCTCGGCCGCGCTTGAAAGCTCCACCGGCGCCTTGAAAGTCGTTGCCATCGCCAGCGGCCTTTCCGAACCGTGGTCGATCGCCTTTCTGCCCGGCGGCAGCATTCTTGTGACGGAGCGGGGCGGCCGGCTCCTGCGGATTTCAGACGGACAGGTGCATACCATCAATGGCGTGCCGAAGGTGGCGGCGGTCGGGCAGGGTGGTCTCTTGGATGTCATGGTGCCCCGTGATTTCGCGCAAAGCCGAGAGGTCTTTCTCAGCCACGCGGTTCAGCAGAGCACAGGTCAGGGTACGGCGCTGGGTGTCGGGCGGTTGTCCCAAGACGGCACCCGCCTTGAAGGATTCCGGCGGATTTTCGAGATGGCACCGGGTTCCCGCGGTGGCCGCCATTTCGGAAGCCGGGTCGTCGAAGGCCCCGATGGGCATATCTTCCTCACGATCGGCGAACGGGGCGACAGGCCCGCAGCGCAAGACCTTGGAACGCACAACGGAACGATCATTCGCCTCAATCGCGACGGATCGGTCCCGGCCGACAACCCTTTCGTCGGGCAAGCCGGGGCCCGGCCTGAAATCTGGAGCTTCGGACACCGCAACCCGCAAGGGGCGGCGCTGGATCTGCAAGGGCGGCTTTGGGTGAATGAGCACGGCGCCCGCGGCGGGGACGAGGTGAACCTAATTCGAAAGGGCGCCAACTATGGTTGGCCGGTGATTTCGTATGGGCGGCACTACTCGGGCGCCAAGATCGGTGAAGGCACGGCGAAACCGGGTATGGAACAGCCCGTCCATTATTGGGATCCGTCGATCGCGCCCTCGGGGATGATGATCTACTCCGGCAAGTTGTGGCCGGAATGGCGTGATGACATCTTTTCGGGCAGCCTGAAGTTCGGTTTCCTGTCACGGCTCGACCCCGACACGGGCTTTTCGGAAGAGCGGATAGAAGGTCCAGAAACCGGGCGCGTTCGGGATGTCAGAGAGGCCCCGGACGGCACGATCTGGTTCTTGTCGGTCACGAACGGAACGGTCTACCGCCTGTCGCCCGGCTGAGGCCCACCGTGATCGTTTCGGACGGCTATTCGACCACGCGTCCGCTGCGACTGCCGCGTTCACGATACGGCGTCGTGTCATAGTGCGCCCGGTAGCATTTAGAAAAATGGCTGGGCGAGGCGAACCCGCAGGCCAGCGCCACATTGATCACGCTCATATCCGTCTGCATCAGCAGGTTACGCGCCTTCACAAGGCGAAGCTCCATGTAATAGCGTTTGGGCGACTGGTTCAGGTATCTGCGGAACAACCGTTCAAGCTGCCGGGTGGACATGCCCACATCGCGCGCCAGGACCGCCGGCGAAATCGGATCTTCCAGGTTCTTCTCCATTACCTGAATGACATGGGAGAGCTTTGGATGGCGCACGCCGATGCGCGTGGGGATCGACAGCCGGAGCGTATCCTGATCGGTCCGGATGGCGGAATAGATCAGTTGATCGGCCACGGCGTTGGCAAGTTCCTCGCCGTGGGTCTCGGCGATCAGGGTCAGGGCAAGGTCGATCGACGCGGTGCCGCCCGCGGTTGTAATCCGGTTGCCGTCGATGACGAACACCGATTTCGTCAGTTCGATCTCTGGGAAGTCCTCTGCGAAACTGTCCTGATTTTCCCAGTGAATGGTCGCGCGCCGACCGTCGAGCAACCCGGCGCGCGCCAGCGCATAGGCGGCAGTGCACAGCCCTGCCACGGTCAGGCCCTTGCGGGCCTCGCGCCGCAGCCAGCCGACAAGGCGCTTGGTCGTCGCCGCCTGTATGTCCATCCCGCCGCACAGCACGATCATCTCGTCGCGGCCAAGTTCGTCCAGCCCCATGTCCAGCCGCACGGTGGCCCCGTTGGAACAACTGGCCCAAGTGCCAGCTTCACCGGCCAGCCGCCAGCGATAAAGCGTCTTTCCCGACATCCGGTTGGCAATGCGGAACGGTTCGATGGCGCTCGCAAAGCTCAGCATCGTGAACTTTTCCAGAAGAACGAAGACAAGCTCTTGCGGACGCCTGCCATCGGCGACCACGTCGACAAGGTCCGTCGGTTCCGGCTGCGCGACCACGTGTCCCTCCACGCTTATGGTCAGGAAATCGAATACAGCTTTGGCGGGACGGATCAAGGGGCGTGCGCGGGCGGCGCCCTTTTCCGGTAGCAGCGCCTCGCGCTTGTGCCTATAAGGCGCCCACCGGCCCAATACGCGGAGCGAGGACGATGACGACGTGGCAAAAGACCGACTGGCGATCCCGACCCCGGGTGCAAATGCCCGATTATACGGATCAGGCGGCGCTTGAAGCCGTCGAGGCCCAGCTTGCGAAATACCCGCCGCTCGTCTTTGCCGGCGAGACCCGGAACCTGACCACCAAGCTTGGCAAGGCCGCGCGGGGCGAGGCGTTCCTGCTGCAAGGCGGCGATTGCGCCGAGAGCTTCTCGGAATTCAGCGCCGACACCATCAGGGACACGTTCAAGGTTCTGCTGCAGATGGCCGTGGTTCTGACCTACGGCGCAAAGCTGCCGGTGGTGAAGGTCGGACGGATGGCAGGCCAGTTCGCCAAGCCGCGCTCAGCTCCGATGGAAACGGTCGGCGGCGAAGAACTGCCCAGCTATCGCGGTGATATCGTCAACGGGTTCGAGTTCACGCCAGAGGCGCGGATCCCCGATCCGAACCGGATGCTGCAGGCCTATACCCAGGCCGCCGCCTCGCTGAACCTGCTGCGCGCGTTTTCCAAGGGCGGCTTCGCCGACATCCATCGGGTGCATAGCTGGACGCTGGGTTTCACCGACAGCGATGAGGCAGAGCGCTATCGCGACATGGCCAACCGGATCAGCGACACGCTCGGCTTCATGACGGCCGCAGGTGTGAACGCGGACACCATGCAGGGCATGTCGCAGGTGGATTTCTTCACCTCTCACGAAGCACTGCTTCTGGAATACGAAGAGGCGCTGACGCGGGTCGATTCGACGTCTGGCAACTGGGTGGCCGGGTCGGGCCACATGATCTGGATCGGCGACCGGACCCGCCAGGTCGACGGGGCGCATGTCGCCTTCTGCCGCGGGGTGATGAATCCGATTGGGTTGAAATGCGGGCCGACGATTTCGGACGACGACCTCAAGACGCTGATCGAGGCGCTGAACCCGCAAAACGTGCCGGGCCGTCTGACGCTGATCACCCGGTTCGGGGCGGGCACCGTGGGCGAACATCTGCCGCGCCTGATCAAGGTGGTGCGCGACATGGGGGCCGAAGTGCTTTGGACCTGCGATCCGATGCACGGTAACACCATCAAGTCGGCCAGCGGCTACAAGACACGGCCGTTCGATTCTGTTCTGCGCGAGGTGCAGGAGTTCTTTGCCGTCCACAACGCGGAAGGGACGATCCCCGGCGGCGTGCATTTCGAGATGACGGGCAAGGACGTGACCGAATGCACCGGCGGCGTGCGGGCCGTGACGGACGAGGACCTGTCCTCTCGCTATCACACGGCGTGCGACCCGCGTCTGAATGCGTCCCAGTCGCTGGAACTGGCCTTCCTCGTCGCCGAGGAATTGGCCAACCGGCACGAGCAGGCCGCGGCGGCGGCCGCTCAATAGGCGCATTAAGCGACCGTTTCAAACAGAAGAAGGCGCCAAATGGCGCCTTCTTTTTCGTATCTATCAGCCGTTTCAGGCGTTTTCGACGACGCCGCCTTCGATCACCCGCAGGGCAGGGCGTTCCTGACGTTCGGGGCGCACCTGTTCCTCTCCCACGCCGAGGATCTGGAAACGGCGCGGCGTCCAGCCAACCGTTCCGACCGTGGCAATCGCGCCCAGCACCCGCTGCGGCGACCCGGCCTCGGGCGCCAGCGGCAGCAGCAACATGCCGGCGAACAGCGCCTGACGGCCATAGCTGCGCGGCGAAATCAGGCGCAAGCGCACCGGCGCATCCATATCGCTCAGCAATTCGCCAATCGTCTTTTGCAGTTGCGGCCGGGACTCGGGCAGGACCAACGCCGACAGCGGCATCCCGCGCATTTCCATCCCCATCAGCTCGTGCAGATGCTGACCGGCCAGACGCAGCCGCAGGTGATGCGGGGCGATGGCCTCTGCCACGAAGCAATTCGAAAGTGCGCGGGCAAAGCCGCGGGGTTCCAGTTGTGCGCGTGTCGGCAGCGACCCGTTCGTTTCACGCAGGCTCGACCAATAGGCCTCGACCTCGTCAAGTGCCGCAAGCTCGCCGCTTTTCCGATATCCAGCGATGGAAATGACCGCTGCACGGGGGCTCTTCTCAATATCTGCCATGCCCTTCTCCGCCTTCCCCTGGTCCCACCCAGCTTACATTCGCCAAACTCGTGGAGTGGTGTCCGAACATTGCCGCGCTTGCGTCAAGATGATAGTCGAAACCGTCTCCGATGACAAAAGAATGCCACAGTTTCGCCCGAGACGGGGCAGTTTCTTTACGAAAGGTTAATTCAGGCCATGGCACATTCGATGACCGCGTTCGCCACAACGGGCGGGCAGGGGGCAGGCTACACCTGGATTTGGGAACTGCGCGGGGTCAACGGCAAAGGCCTTGATATGCGGATGCGCCTGCCCGACTGGATCGGCGGGCTGGAGCAAGCGGCACGCAGCGCGCTGCAGGCTCGCCTTGCGCGGGGGAGCGTCACACTGGGCCTGAAGATCGCACGCGATCCCGGGGCGGTGTCCGGGGCGGGGCTCGATCCGGCGGCACTGGATGCTGCATTGACCCAGATCCATGCGGTGGAGGAAGCGGCCCGCGCCAAGGGCATCGCACTTCGGCCGACCAGCGCGACGGAAATCCTCTCGATCCGCGGGGTGACCGAGGCGCAAACCCCCGCCGAGACCGAGGTCGCGCTGCGCAAGGCCCTGCTTGCCGATCTGGAGCGTTTGCTGGACGCGTTTGTCGCCATGCGCCGGTCAGAGGGCGCGGCGCTGATCAAGATCCTTGGAGGACAACTGGACAATGTGCAGGCCCTGACCAAGGCGGCAGAGGCCGAAGCCGAGGCGCGACAGGACCATGTGGCCGAAACCCTGCGGGCCAATCTGGCGCGCGTTCTGGACAACAGCAGCGGTGCAGACCCGGACCGCGTGGCACAGGAGCTGGCCCTGATCGCGGTCAAGTCGGATGTGCGCGAAGAACTCGACCGGCTGGGCGCCCATGTCGAGGCCGCTCGAACGCTGCTGGCTTCGGACGAACCGCTTGGCCGCAAGCTTGACTTTCTCATGCAGGAATTCAACCGTGAGGCGAACACGCTCTGTTCGAAGGCGCAGTCCTCGGGGCTGACCCGCATCGGTCTTGACCTGAAGGCGGCCATCGATCAGATGCGCGAACAGGTCCAGAATGTGGAGTAGGACATGTCGAAACGCCGCGGACTTCTGATCATCCTCTCCTCGCCCTCCGGCGCCGGGAAATCCACGCTGGCGCGACGGCTGCGCGACTGGGACCCTGATATCGTGTTCTCGGTCTCGGCCACGACCCGCACCCCTCGTGAAGGCGAAGTCGATGGCGAGGACTATCACTTCCTGTCGGAAGGCGCGTTCAAGTCAGAGGTGGCGAAGGGCGCGATGCTGGAACATGCCTTTGTCTTCGGCAATTTCTACGGCTCCCCCGAAGGGCCCGTGCGGCAGGCGATCGAGGCCGGGCGCGACGTGCTGTTCGACATCGACTGGCAGGGGGCGCAACAGGTGCGCAACTCCTCGCTCGGCCAGCATACGATGTCGATCTTCCTGCTTCCGCCGTCCATTGCCGAACTGCGCCGGCGGCTTGAAACCCGCGGCCAGGACAAACCCGAGACGATATCGAAACGGATGCAGAAGAGCTGGGACGAGATCAGCCATTGGGACGGCTACGACTTCGTGCTGGTCAATGACGACCTCGACGCCACCGAGGAAAGGCTCAAGACCATCCTGACCGCAACCCGCCTGCGGCGCAGCCAACAGCCCGGACTGACCGAGCATGTGCGCGCCCTGCAGGCCGAATTCGAGGCGTTGTGACATGCCCATCTATGCTCTGGACGGACTCGAACCGACCTTCCCCAGCGACGGGGACTATTGGGTCGCGCCCGATGCCAACCTGATCGGCCGGGTGATCCTTGAAAGCGCAACCTCGGTCTGGTTCGGCTGTACGCTGCGCGGGGACAACGAACCGATCACGGTCGGGCAGGGGACCAATGTTCAGGAAAACGTGGTCTGCCACACCGACATGGGCTTTCCGCTTGTGATCGGTCCGGGCTGCACGATCGGGCACAAGGCGATGCTGCATGGCTGCATCATCGGCGAGAACTCCCTGATCGGCATGGGCGCCACGGTGCTGAACGGCGCGAAGATCGGAAAGAACTGCCTGATCGGTGCGGGGGCTCTGGTCACCGAGGGCAAGGAGATACCCGATGGCAGTCTGGTGATGGGCGCGCCGGGCAAGGTCGTGCGAAGCCTTGGCGAAGAGGCCATTGAAGGGTTGCGAAAGTCCGCGTTGCATTATCAGGACAACATGCGCCGGTATCGCAGCGGTCTGGTGCGGCTGTGACATCCGGCCATGACTGACGCCCCCTATACTCCCGCTCGCCGGATGCCCTGGCCCGATCCGGGCCTGACCCGCCCGGTTGCAACGCCCTTGCAGCCCTCGGTGGTCTACGCCACGCGCGATCCCGATGCGCTGGACGCGCAGTATGCCGGCGATGCACCGGGCCATGTCTATGCCCGCGAAGGCCATCCCAATGCCGACGTGCTTGCCCAGATGATCGACCGGATGGAAGGCGCCGCCGGAGGGATCGTCACGGGCTCTGGCATGGCGGCCATCGCGGCGATCATGCTTGGGGTGCTGAAGGCAGGCGACCATGTGATCGGCGGCGATCAGCTTTACGGACAAAGCGTGCGGATGCTGTCCAGCGAACTTCAGCGCTTCGGGATCGCGTGCACCCTTGCGGACCCGACCGATGTCGCCTGCATCGAACGGGCGCTGCGGCCTGAGACACGGCTGATCCTGATCGAGGTCGTGTCGAACCCCACGCTGCGTGTCGCCGATGTCGAGGGGATCGCGGCGCTTGCCCGGTCGCGAGGCATCTTGCTGGCGGTCGACAATACCTTCACCACGCCGCGCGGGTTTCGACCTTTCGAAAACGGCGCCGATTTCGTCGTTCATTCGGTCACGAAGCTGTTGGCCGGGCACGCCGATGCCACGCTTGGGTATGTTGTCGCGGCCGACCCTGAACTGAACGCGTCGATGCGCGCGGCGGCCACGACCTGGGGACTGACGCCCAGTCCTTTCGATTGCTGGCTGGCTGAACGGGGGTTGCTGTCCTTCGATCTCCGCTATGATCGGGCCGAGGATAACGCGGCGCGTCTTGCCGATCATCTTGCATCGCTTCCGGGGGTGCGCCGCGTGATCTATCCGGGGCGCCCGGATCATCCCGACCATAACCGGGCAGGGGCTCTTCTGAACGGTCGTTTCGGCAACATGCTCAGCTTTGAGCTGGAGGGCGGGCGGCGCGAGGCGAACCGGTTCACGCAGGCCTGCGACATCGCTTTCGCGCCAACGCTGGGCGACATCGCGTCGACCCTGTCCCATCCGGTCTCGTCATCCCATCGCCGAATGGACCCGGAGGCACGCAATGCACTTGGCATAACGGACGGCTTCTTCCGCCTGTCGGTCGGGGTCGAACCTGTTGACGCACTGATCGAGGGGATTTCCGGTGCGGTGCGCGCGGCGACGCAGGCCTAGTGGCGGGACGCGGGGATCAGTTCGACCGCGACACCCGGACAGTTCGCGCGAATCTCGCAAAGGATGATTGCCGGATCGGGCAAGAACGGCGTCATGACAAGGTAACGCCCCTTGTACCCAACATTCGCCAGTTCAATTGCCAAGTCCATCGCATCGAAGTCTTCGCCAAACAGCGGTGATACGACATATTCGGCGTTTGGAACGCAGGACAGCGCCGCGTGAAGCAGCGCAAAGGGCACGTTTTCGCAGCGCTCTGCCGAAAACCGGGTGCCGATGTCTGCGTTCTGATCGGTTTGAAAGCCGATCAACAGCGCCAGACCGTGTTCGGGAGCGACAACCTCCATCTTTGCCACAAGGAACGGACTGAATTGTTCCACGGTGTTTCGTCCCCTTGACCGAGCCTGTTCGAATCCGCACGCCCCTGATGCTGTCAACCTGACTTTTAGGACAGGTTTAGAGGGAAATGCAACCAATTTTACATTTACCCCAGGTTGCGTGCAAAGCAACGTTGACGTTGGTGCCACTTGCAATTTTCGCGCCTGTATGGGCTGTTGCAGCCGCGACAACGGGGCGGAACGATGGTCGACAGCCTTTCCATTTCTCTTATTTTCGGTGTTCCGATGCCGATTCTGCTGATCGGCAGAAACGGGCGCCTAATTGCAATCAACACGCTTGCAGAAGATCTTTTCGGCAAGGGCGGTGTGGGGCGAAATTATGTCACGTTCATTCGACAGCCCGCACTTCTGGATTGCGTCGAAGAAGCGCTCCGGCTTCGTCAATCGCGCCGGGTACGCTATCTGACGACCGACCGGGTGCGGGAGGCGACCTACGAAGCGGTGGCGTCACCCATTGGCGATAACGGTGCCGACGGTGTCATGGTGGCGGTGACCGACGTCACCGAACGGGAACAGATGGAACAGATTCGGCGGGATTTCGTTGCAAATGTCAGCCACGAACTGAAAACGCCGCTGACCGCCATGCTGGGCTTTATCGAAACGCTGAAGGGGCCGGCGCGCGACGATACCGATGCGCAAGTGCGGTTTCTGGACATCATGGAGCGTGAGGCCGTGCGCATGAACCGGCTGGTCAGCGACCTTCTGTCGCTCAGCCGTGTGGAGTCGGAGGAGCGCGTGCGCCCGGATCGCCGCATCGACGTTTCGGAAATCCTGCGAATCTCCGTGCAGGCGCTCCGTAAGATGGCATCGGATTCCGGGATCGCGATCAACCTGCACGGCGCCGACAGCCCCGTGCATGTCCTCGGTGAGTCCGACCAGTTGACCCAAGTCTTTCACAACCTTATCGAAAATGGCGTGAAATACGGGGGCAGCGGCGGCGCGGTCGATATCACCGTGACGCTCAGCGAGCGTGAACTTGCGTTTCGGGGCCCCGGCGTGCGGATCGATGTGCGGGACTACGGCGACGGCTTCGATCCGGTGCACATTCCGCGCCTGACGGAACGGTTTTACCGCGTCGACAGTCACCGATCGCGCGAGATGGGCGGAACCGGGCTTGGCCTCGCGATCGTCAAGCATATCGTCAACCGCCATCGCGGCCGGTTCAGGATCGACAGCGAACCGGGAAAAGGCAGCACGTTTTCGGTGATGTTACCCGTGATCTGACACCCATGGGGCGACTTTCGCCTTGCCATGTTAGCCAATTTTCCATTGCCCGGCGGGTTGTCATAAACGTGTTACGTGGATGTCACAAAAGCGTGGCGGCGTTTCACTAGCACGCGCTTGAGGTCGCGCTGTTGAAGCGACCGCAAAACACAATCAGGAGCTATCCATGTCCTTTGCGAAACTGACCGCCTCGGCTCTGGCGATCGCAGCCGTGTCGGCGTCGGCCGCCATGGCCCGTGACAACGTGCAGATTGCCGGTTCGTCGACCGTTCTGCCCTATGCCTCCATCGTCGCCGAAGCTTTCGGTGAAAACTTCGACTTCCCGACCCCGGTCGTGGAATCCGGTGGTTCCTCTGCCGGCCTGAAGCGCTTCTGCGAAGGCGTCGGTGAGAACACCATCGACATCGCCAACGCTTCCCGCGCCATCAAGGACAAGGAAGTCAAGGCCTGTGCCGAAGCCGGCGTGACCGACATCATCCAGGTTCGCATCGGCTATGACGGCATCGTGTTCGCCAGCCAGTTGAATGGCCCTTCGTTCACTGCGTTCGAGCCGGCCGACATCTACAAGGCGCTCGCTGCGCAGATCGTCGTCGATGGCGCAATCGTCGATAACCCGAACATGACCTGGGCCGATGCCAATGCCGATCTGCCGGCCGTTGAAATCGCTGCCTTCATCCCCGGCACCAAGCACGGCACCCGTGAAGTCTTCGAAGAGAAGGTTCTGGTGACCGGCTGCGAGGAAACCGGCGATTTCGACGTGTTCATGGCCGCCAATGGTGGTGACAAGAAAGCCGCTGCAAAATCCTGCATGGCCGTCCGCACCGACGGCAAGTCGGTTGACATCGACGGTGACTACACCGAAACGCTCGCCCGTATCGACACCAACCCCAACGGCATCGGCGTGTTCGGCCTGGCGTTCTACGAGAACAACACCGACAAGCTGAAAGTGGCCACCATGTCGGGTGTCATGCCCTCGACCGAGTCCATCGCCTCTGGCGAATACCCGGTGTCGCGTCCGCTCTACTTCTACATCAAGAAGGCGCATATCGGCGTGATCCCCGGCCTGAAGGAATATGCCGAGTTCTTCGTCTCTGACGAGATTGCCGGCCCGAATGGCCCGCTGTCGCAGTACGGCCTGGTTTCCGACCCGGAACTGGCCGCGACGCAGGCGATGGTCGCCAACGAAGAGACCATGGCGCACTAAACCAAGTGGTTCGGGGGGCGGCGCATCTGCCGCCCCTTACCCTTCCTTTGGGTGGATTTTTCTTTCGACAGGGGGGAACATGCCTGTTCTCTGGATCGTGCTTATCGTGATTGCCCTCGCGGTGGCCGGATATTTCGTTGGACGGAACAGGGCGCTCAAGTCTGGCGGTGGCGACAGCCGCGGCCTTCACTCCCTACCTTCTTATTACGGTTCCCACATCTCTTTGATGGTGGTGATCCCGGCGTTTCTGGTTATGGGCATCTGGCTTCTGGTCCAGCCGCTCTACGTCGATTCCAGGGTTTCCGAACATTTCCCCGAAGAAGCGATTTCCCAAAGCTCCACTCTGGGGCTCATGATGGCCGACGTGCGCCGCGTGGCAGAGGGTCTTGACCTTGCCGTGGCGCAGGGGGAGATGACCCCGGACTATGCCAATAGCATCCGCACGGAATTTACCGATGTGCGCGACCGGCTCGGTAAGGTTGGCGTCGCGCTCGGTTCCGATGTCGGGGCACCGGTGCTGCGTGCCGCGCAGGAATACCGCAGTCTCGCCGCCACCGGACGTCTGCTGATGACCGTGGCCGTTCTGGGCGTCGCATCGGCCGGTTTCGCACTGGCGTTCCTGCGAACAAACGCACAGTTTCGCGCGCGCAACGTGGTCGAGACGGTGATCCGCTATATCCTGATCTTCGCGGCGACCATCGCGATCCTGACCACGATCGGCATTGTCCTTTCGCTGATCTTCAACACGATCGAATTCTTCCGGCTTTACCCGGCGACGGACTTCTTCCTTGGCCTGACGTGGAGCCCAAGCTTCGGCGGCGGGTCGGAACTCGGCATGCTGCCGCTCTTGTGGGGGACGCTCTATATCTCGATCATCGCGCTGGCGGTGGCCGTTCCCATCGGTCTGTTCGCCGCCATCTACCTGTCGGAATACGCCTCGCCGGCGGTACGGGCCTTCGCGAAGCCCATGATCGAGGTTCTGGCGGGTATCCCGACCATCGTCTACGGTCTCTTCGCCCTTCTGACGGTCGGCCCATTGCTGCTGAAGGCATTCGGCGCCGACGGCGTTGGCATCATGCAGGCGGGGACGGCGGTGATGACCGCAGGCCTTGTCATGGGCATCATGCTGATCCCCTTTGTCAGTTCCTTGTCCGACGACATCATCAACGCGGTGCCACAGGCGATGCGCGACGGCTCTCTCGGGTTGGGCGCGACCAAGTCTGAAACGGTCAAGCAGGTTGTCCTGCCCGCCGCCCTGCCGGGTATCGTGGGGGCCATCCTTCTGGCCGCGTCGCGTGCCATCGGTGAGACCATGATCGTGGTGCTGGGGGCAGGGGCCGCGGCGCGGCTGAGCCTGAACCCCTTTGACGCCATGACCACGGTGACCGCCAAGATCGTCAGCCAGCTGACCGGGGATGCCGACTTTGCCAGCCCCGAGGCTCTCGTGGCCTTCGCGCTTGGCATGACCCTCTTTGTCATCACCCTCGGGCTCAACGTCTTCGCGCTTTACATCGTGCGCAAATACCGGGAGCAGTACGAATGACCGACGCAACCGCAAACTCCCCGGCGCAGCCGCACAAGGGCGGGTCGTTGCTGGAACTGGACGAACGGACGAAAAAGCGCAACGCGGCCGAATTCCGATTCAAGTTGTACGGCATGGCCGCGGTGGCCACGGGTCTGTTCTTCCTGGTCTGGCTCTTGACCGCGATCATCAGCAACGGGGTCGGCGCTTTCCAGCAGACGGCCTTCTACCTGCCGGTCGAGTTCAAGCAAGACGTGCTCGACCCCAACGGGAACCGCAACCTCGACGACATCAAGAAGGCCAAGACCTTTGCCTACAGCCCCCTTCTGCGGGAGGCGCTGATTACGCAGATCGACGCCAATGGCATCGACACCGCACTTGATGACAAGGGGACGGGGGGCTTCTCCTCGCCGTTGGACAAGCTTTTCTCCTCCGGCGCCCGGTCGACGCTGCGTGACATGGTGATCGCCAACCCCGATCTGATCGGCAAGACGGTGGAGGTGAAGATCCTCGCCGCCTCGCGCGTAGACGGGTACCTCAAAGGCCGGGTGACGCGCGAGTCGCTGGCCCGCGACAAGAACCTGGATGCGGAACATCTCGACCTGGTCGACAAGTTGACCGACGTCGGTGTCGTCAAGAAGGCGTTCAACATGGCCTTCATCACCGGCGCCGACGCATCGGACGCACGGCCGGAACAGGCAGGCATCGGCGTGTCGATGCTGGGGTCGCTGTTCATGATGCTGGTGGTGCTTTTCCTGTCGCTGCCAATCGGCGTGGCGGCCTCGATCTACCTGGAAGAATTCGCCGCACAGAACCGGTTCACCGATTTCATCGAGGTCAATATCTCCAACCTCGCCGCGGTGCCCTCCATCGTGTTCGGTATCCTCGGTCTGGCGGTGTTCATCCAGTTCGCGCATCTGCCGCAGTCGGCCCCGCTGGTCGGCGGTCTGGTGCTCACGCTGATGACGCTTCCCACGATCATCATCTCGACCCGCGCGTCGCTGAAGGCGGTGCCGCCGTCGATCCGCGATGCGGCGCTCGGGGTAGGGGCCTCGAAGACCCAGGCGGTGTTCCACCATGTCCTGCCGCTGGCGATGCCGGGCATCCTGACCGGCACGATCATCGGGCTGGCACAGGCGCTTGGCGAAACCGCACCGCTGCTTCTGATCGGGATGGTTGGCTTTATCGCCTCGAACTATCCCGGCGGCGTTGCGTCGGGCTTTCTTGACCCGAACTCGGCCATGCCGGCGCAAATCTATGAATGGGCCAAGCGGGCCGACCCGGCCTTCTATGAACGTGCCTGGGGCGGCATCATCATCCTGCTGCTTTTCCTGATGACCATGAACATCATCGCGATCATCCTGCGCCGCCGCTTCGAGCGCCGTTGGTAGACGAGTGAAGGGAAGAAGAACATGTACGATTCCCCCAAGATGACGGAGAGAAAAACAATGACAAAGGATATCAAGATCTCCGCCCGGGACTGCCAGGTCTTTTATGGCGACACGCATGCCATCAAGGACGTGAATATCGAGATCGAGGACAAGACGGTCACCGCCTTCATCGGCCCGTCGGGCTGCGGGAAGTCCACCTTCCTGCGCTGCCTGAACCGGATGAACGACACCATCGATGTCTGCCGCGTCGAGGGCGACATCAAGCTGGACGGCGAAGACATCTACGACGCCAAGGTGGACCCGGTGCAGTTGCGCGCCAAGGTCGGCATGGTGTTCCAGAAGCCCAACCCGTTCCCGAAATCGATCTACGACAACATCGCCTATGGCCCCCGCATTCACGGGCTGGCCAGGGACAAGGCCGAACTTGACGAGATCGTGGAAAAGTCGCTTCGCCGCGGCGCGATCTGGGACGAGGTGAAAGACCGGCTTCAGGCGCCGGGCACCGGGCTTTCCGGCGGCCAGCAGCAGCGTCTGTGCATCGCCCGGGCCGTGGCGACCGAGCCGGAAGTGCTGTTGATGGATGAGCCGTGCTCGGCCCTTGACCCCATCGCGACGGCGCAGGTTGAAGAATTGATCGACGAGTTGCGTGAACAGTATTCGGTGGTTATCGTCACCCATTCGATGCAACAGGCCGCGCGGGTCAGCCAGAAGACCGCCTTCTTCCACCTCGGGAATCTCGTGGAATATGGCGACACCGGCCAGATCTTCACCAATCCTCAGGATCCGCGGACCGAAAGCTATATTACCGGCCGGATCGGCTGAGGGAGGAGTTTCCATGACGGAATCCATGAAAGACCCCCATATCGTCCGCTCTTACGACAGCGATCTGGAGGCCATTCAGGCGCTTATCATGAAGATGGGCGGTCTGGTGGAGGCGGCGATCCTGGAAGCCGCGAACTCGCTGGAAAACCGCGACGAGGAGCTGGCAGAGCGTGTGCGGCTGGGCGACAAGGCCATCGACGCGCTTGAGGAACAGGTCAACGAAGAGGCCGCACGGCTTCTGGCGCAGCGGCAACCCATTGCCAGCGATCTGCGGACCGTTCTTTCGGTGATGAAGATCTCGGCCAACCTCGAACGGATCGGCGATTACTCCAAGAACATGGCCAAGCGGACCGGCGTCCTGCTGCAGATGACGCCGATCGAAGGATCGTCGGGCGCGATCCGGCGCATGGCGAAGGCCGTCGAAATGATGCTGAAGGATGCGCTGGACGCCTATATCCAGCGCGACGTCGAACTGGCCGAGGATGTGCGTCAGCGCGATCACGAAGTCGACCAGATGTACAACGCGCTGTTCCGCGCGTTCCTGACCTACATGATGGAAGACCCGCGCCACATCACGGCCTGCATGCATCTGCATTTCATCGCCAAGAACATCGAGCGGATGGGCGACCACGTGACCTCCATCGCCGAGCAGGTGATCTATCTTGCGACCGGCAAGATGCCCGAGGAGGAGCGGCCCAAGGCGGATCGCACCTCCGTCGACTCCACGGGGGGCCATAGCTGATGCATGTCGAGCAACCCACTGTTCTGATCGTCGAGGACGAACCGGCGCAGAGGGAGGTTCTGGCCTACAACCTGCAGGCCGAGGGCTTCCGTGTGGCCAAGGCCGAAAACGGCGAGGAGGCGTTGCTTCTCGCCGAGGAGCAGGTGCCGGACCTGATCGTGCTCGACTGGATGTTGCCTTCCGTCTCCGGCATCGAAGTGTGCCGGAGGCTCAAGACCCGCAGCGAAACGCGGGCCGTTCCGGTCATCATGCTGTCAGCCCGGTCCGAAGAGGTCGACCGCGTGCGGGGGCTTGAGACCGGCGCCGACGACTATGTGGTAAAGCCGTATTCCGTCATCGAACTCATGGCGCGGGTGCGGGCACATCTGCGGCGCACGCGGCCGGCCGCCGTGGGCGAGCGTCTGGAATTCGAAGACATCGTATTGGACGCCGAAACGCACAAGGTCTTCCGCGACGACAAACCGCTGAAGCTTGGGCCGACCGAGTTCCGTCTTTTGTCCACGTTCATGGAAAAACCGGGCCGCGTGTGGAGCCGGGAACAACTGCTTGACCGCGTTTGGGGCCGGGACATCTACGTCGATACACGGACGGTCGACGTGCATATCGGACGGTTGCGCAAGGCACTTTGCCAACATGGCGGAACCGATCCGGTCAGAACCGTCCGCGGTGCAGGTTACGCCCTGGGCTAGTGCTGGTAATCGGTATTATGGGAAATAAAGATCGTTGCGAGGACCATCCTTCGTGACGGTGCTTGCGCTTCTTTCGGCGCATGGCCAGTGTGCGTGCTCCACCTGAGGCCTCGCTGAAATCATTCCCTCACAGACACTTCCGCCCGGATGCTCATGCATCCGCTGCGCAGCCTCCGATATCGGAACACCGCCGAAGCAAGCGCTTGTTCTCGCGATGTTTCGCTTCTATTAATCAACGACCACTCGCCTTTTCTGCCGTCCCGATCGAACCACTTCGCGCGGACGCGGAATCAAAACATGATGCCACGTCTCAAGACCGGCGTTTCGTGCTTTATCACGGAGTCGACATGAGCCTTGCTTATCTGAACGCCCTGCTTGGCGCCCGAACGATTGAAGAGCTTTGGTCGCTCCATATAAGGAAGATGAGCGAGTACGGCTTTCATCGGCTTTTGTATGGCTTCACCCGGTTCAGAACGGCCAACTCCTTTGGTGCGAACGAAGACCTCGTCGTGTTGTCCAATCACTGCTCCGACTATGTTCAGGCCTTCATCGACCGGGAACTCTACAAAACGGCGCCGATGGTCAGATGGGCTGCTGAAAACGAAGGCGTCTGCAGTTGGCGGGTCTTGCAGGATCTGCGTGCCAACGGCGTGCTTTCACCGGACGAGGAAAGCGTGATCGAGTTCAACAAGTCCATGGGCATCGTGGCCGGCATAACAATCAGTTTCCGCGACGTCTCGGCACGGTCCAAGGGAGCCATCGGGCTGGTCGGTCGCCCCGACCTTGATCAGGATGCCGTCGACTCGATCTGGGACAGCTACGGGCAGGAATTGCTCGTCATGAACGAGGTCATGCATCTGAAGGTTCAGAACCTTCCCTATGGCAGCAAGCGCCCCACCTTGACCCCGCGCCAGCGGGAGGTTCTGGAATGGGTCGGCGAAGGGAAGACCACGCAGGACATCGGAACCATTCTGGGCGTGACACAGGCGACGGTGGAGAAACATCTTCGCCTTGCGCGGGAAGCCCTGGATGTCGACACGACCACACAAGCCGTCCTAAAGGCTTGGTTTCAAAATCAAATCTACTGGACGAAGCCTTAGGTGCCGTGACCGCGCGCGAGCATGGTTAGGATTTCCTTACTACGGAGTTGGGATTTCCTGACTTACGCAACGGCACCCAAAAAGGCACATTAGACGTGTTCCGTGAGTGGTGGCCTAAGGCCATGGAGCAGCGGCCAGATCGAACCTCGCCATTTCGTAGGCGGTCTGGCCGATCCGGGTTTCCGGGCTGGGACCTTGCTGCGCATAGTCGGCGGCGAGGTCCCTTCTTTTACCCGCCACACTCCGGCCTGCGCGTCCCATAGCATGATGTGTTGCGAGCCCGTTTACACGCAACGGGCACCGCACGGTGCCATAGGGGCTTCGTTACCGGCCAGTGCAAACATGCCGCAAACGAAAATGCACAGGCATGACCCGCTATGTCCCAGTCTTCCCCTCCGATTCCGTCGCCACATGCGCTGCAGATCTTCGGCCTTGCCATCCTTGTCGTCGTTGCAGCCGGAACCGTTCACAACTTCCTGATCTCGGGCGAAGGCGCGTCGGCCTCGCTCCACCCCATTTCGGCATTCGGCTACGCCGCGCTTGGCCTCGGTCTGATCTTCCACGAATGGATCAGGCGCGGAACATGGATATGGCCCCTTGTCAGCGGCACCATCGTCCTTGTGTCGCTGCAAAAGCTGTCCGAAGTGTTCATCCCCGGTTGGTTCCAGGTTCTCAACGCGCCGATCTTTCTGAACTGGAAAAGTGCTGCGGGCTTCAACAGCACGTTCTCGATCGGCACGGCGATCGCGCTTGTCTCCCTGCATATGAGTTTCAATCTGGCCCGGCAGGTGCGGTCCGTGGCGCTTCTGTTCCTCGGCATTGCCACGGCGGGAACCCTGTTCAACCTCCTGTCCCTTTCCTTCCAGCTTATCCTTTGGACCGGCGATCTCTCGCAGTTCTCGCTTGCGGCGATGATGTTCGGTTCGGCCGCGATGACCTATGCGCTGCGCAACGCCGCGCTGATGCGTCCGCTTTTCTCGCATGCCCCTTACGGTTTCTTCACGCGTACGCTTGTGGTCGGGGCCATCCTCGTTCCGTGGATTTCGGGTGCGTTTTACGTGCGCAACGCCCAGATCAACCCCGAGGATCTGTTCGGTCTGCAACTGGCCTTTGCCCTGATCGGATGGATCATGCTGGCGCTGGTCCTGATCATCGGCCATGCGATGGAGGGATGGAGTTCCGCCCTGAAACGGGCAATCCGGAATGACCCGCTGATCCGGCTGAGAACGCGCCAGGGTCTGTCTGAATCGTTCAAGCAAGTCACCGATCACCAAGGGGTCATCCTGTTCGACCTCGACAATTTCGAAACGTTCAGCGAGATCCACGGCTACGAACTCGGCAACCAGGTCATGCGCGACATTGCCCGCGGGACGTCAAGCAGCCTGCGCCACGGCGACATTCTTGCGCGTTGGGGCGGCACACAGTTCCTTGCGGTGCTGCCGGTGCCGAACGAGGATGGCCTGATGGTCGCGGCGGAGCGTCTGCGGGCCCTGGTGGAATCCCTGAACCCAGAGACCATCGGGTCGAACGAACCCCGGATCACGGCGTCCTTCGGTGTCAGCATGGTGCAGGCCAAGGAAACCAATATCGACGGCGCCGCCGAACGCGCGGAAGAGGCGCTCTTCGCAGCCAAGGCACTGGGTCAGAACCGGGTGGTGCGCGCATCATCCCTGCCGATCAACGACCGGGACATTACGCTCGACAAACCGCTGCTGACTGCGCCGAAACCGGAAATGACGATGCGGCATGAGGAAGACCCCTACTGACATCGCCATGGCCGAAAGACAAAATGACGGCGCCGCCCGAAGGCGGCGCCGAAATGATTTGGGAATGGCCGAAGGGCTCAGCCTTGGGCAGCCTTGGCAACCTCGGCGGCGAAGTCTTCTTCTTCCTTTTCGATCCCCTCGCCCACCTCAAGCCGGACAAAGCCGGTGATCGTCGCGCCGGCGTCCTTGGCGGCCTGTTCGACGGTCACATCCGGGTTTACCACGAAGGCTTGGTTCAGCAGGGTGATTTCCGAGAGGAATTTCTTCATCCGGCCCTCGATCATCTTCTCGATGACCTGCTCGGGTTTGCCGCTTTCACGGGCGATGTCCATCTGGACCTGACGTTCCTTCTCGACGACGGCGGGGTCGAGTGCGTCAGCGTTCAGAGCCTGCGGACGCGGGTCGGCGGCGGCCACGTGCATGGCGACCTGCTTGCCGAAGGCCTCGTCGCCGCCGGTCATCGCCACCAGCACGCCGATCTTGCCCATTCCGGGCGCGGCTGCGTTGTGGACGTAGTACACGACCTGATCGCCCTCAAGCGCGGCCATGCGGCGCAGGGTCATGTTCTCGCCGATGGTCGCGATCTTGTCGGTCAGCGTGTCGGCGACGGTCTTGCCACCCAGATCGGCAGCCTTCAGCGCCTCGATATCGTCGACGCCGAGCGCCGCCTTGGCGATGCCGGACACCATCTCCTGGAACTCGCCATTCTTGGCGACGAAGTCGGTTTCCGAGTTCACCTCGACCGCGACGCCCTTGCCACCATCGACAACGACGGCAACAAGGCCCTCGGCCGCGGTGCGGCCCGATTTCTTGGCGGCCTTGGCCAGACCCTTGGTGCGCAGCCAATCGACGGCCGCTTCCATGTCGCCATCGGTTTCGGTCAGCGCCTTCTTGGCGTCCATCATGCCCGCGCCGGTCTTGTCGCGCAGTTCCTTCACCAAAGCAGCGGTGATTGCCATTGTCGGCTCTCCTCGATTTCAAATGGGATGGGGCGCGCTTTATCCGCACCCCATGTCAATTCGGTGACAAGGCTGGAGGCGCTCAGGCCTCTTCGGTGGTTGCCCCGGCCTCTGCCAGCAGTTCCTCGGCCGGGGTTTCCTCCAGCGCGCCAAGGTCAACGCCCGCGGCATCCATCTGAGCGGTCATGCCGTCAAGTGCGGCACGGCTGGCCAGATCGCAGTACAGGCCAATGGCGCGCGCGGCGTCGTCGTTGCCGGGGATGACATAGTCCACACCCTCGGGCGAGCAGTTGGTGTCGACAACGGCCACGACCGGGATACCCAGTTTGCGGGCTTCGGCGATGGCGAGGTCTTCCTTGTTCACGTCGATGATGAACAGCAGGTCCGGCAGGCCGCCCATTTCGCGGATACCGCCGAGGGACGCTTGCAGTTTGGCCTGCTCCCGCTCCATGCCAAGGCGTTCTTTCTTGGTCAGGCCTTCGGCACCGCCGGCCATCTGCTCGTCGATTTCGTTCAGACGCTTGATCGACTGGGAGACGGTCTTCCAGTTCGTCAGCGTGCCACCCAGCCAGCGGTGGTTCATGTAGTACTGCGCACAGCGTTCAGCGGCGTCTGCGATCGGCTTTTGCGCCTGGCGCTTGGTGCCAACGAACAGGATGCGCCCGCCCTTGGCCACGGTTTCGCGGATCACGTTCAGCGCCTGATCCAGCATCGGGACGGTCTGCGTCAGGTCGAGAATGTGAATGCCGTTGCGGTCACCGTAGATATAGGGACCCATGCGGGGGTTCCACCGTTGGGTCTGGTGGCCGAAGTGCACGCCAGCTTCAAGCAGCTGACGCATGGAAAACTCGGGGAGCGCCATGTCGTTTCCTTTCCGGTTTGCGCCTCTGGCGGGGTATCAAGGGCAGTTGCCCAACCGGCGGACCGATACGGGATGTCTCCCCGCATGGCCCAACCCCACCTGTCGAAGTGGCGGTGCCATTACAGCCTTTCGCAACAGGATACAAGCCCCCTGCCCCGAAACTTGGAACGATCCGCCGCGCCGCTTTCGCTTGCGCCCTTCCCTGACCGGGTTAAACACTGCCGCCATGAACGCTGCTCCTGACATTTTATGCGTCGGTGCTATTCTCTGGGACGTGATTGGCCGCGCCAACCGCGTGATGGGTCTCGGCGATGACGTGCCCGGCCGGATCACGCGCCGACCCGGCGGGGTTGCGTTGAACGTGGCCGTCGTTCTGGCGCGCAGTGGGCTGAACCCCGCGGTGCTCGGCGCAGTCGGGCGCGATGTGGAAGGCGATGCATTGCTGGCCGCCTGTTCCGCGATGGGGGTCGATACCCGCCATGTGTTCCGGTCGCCGGACCATCCCACCGATATCTACATGGCCGTCGAGGCAGAGCAGGGCCTGGTGGCTGCAATCGCCGATGCCGCCGGGTTGGAGGCGGCGGGGCCCGCCATCCTGGCCCCCCTGATCGACGGCCCCCTGGGGCGGACGGACGCCCCCTTTGACGGGATCGTCGCCATCGACGGCAATCTGCCGCCGGCGCTTCTGTCCGACATCGCGCAGCACCCCGCCTTTGCCGCCGCCGATCTGCGCATCTCGCCCGCAAGCCCCGGCAAGGCAGAACGGATCGCCCATCTGATGGGGCATCCGCGCGCGACCGTCTATGTCAACCGGGCCGAGGCAGGGCTGATTGCCGGCCGGGCGTTCGGCGATGCGTCAGAGGCGGCCCGCACGCTGATTGCGTCCGGCGTTGCACGGGCCATCGTGACCGATGGCGGGCGGCCGACCGTATTTGCCACCGCGGATGGTTGCATCTCGCAAACCCCGCCGCCGGTGGCCGTGGCCCATGTCACCGGTGCGGGCGATACGCTGATGGCGGCCCATATCGTGGCCGAACGGGCCGGGGCCTCGCGTGACGAGGCGCTGACCGCGGCGCTTCGGGCCGCGGCAAAGCATATCTCGACGGTGCCGGCCTGATGTCCGCCCCGATGATGCTGTCAGACGAGGTCAGCGCGGCACAGCGCGACGGGCGGCCGGTCGTCGCGCTGGAAAGCACCATCATCACCCACGGGATGCCGTGGCCGGACAACCTTGAAACCGCCCGCATGGTGGAGGACGAGGTGCGCGCCGCCGGGGCTGTGCCTGCGACCATCGCCGTCATGGGCGGAGCAGTCCGTATCGGGTTACCCCCGGACGATCTTGAACGCCTCGCCCGGGCCGATACTGTGGCCAAGCTCAGCCGCGCGGATCTTGCCGCTGCCGTCGCCGGTGGATGGACCGGGGCCACCACTGTCGCCGCGACGATGATCTGCGCGCATCTGGCAGGGATCGATGTCTTTGCCACGGGCGGCATCGGCGGCGTGCATCGCGGGGCGGAGGACAGCTTCGACATCTCTGCCGATCTGCACGAACTGGCCCGAACGCCCGTCACAGTCGTTGCCGCCGGGGCCAAGGCGATCCTCGATCTGCCGAAGACGCTTGAAGTGCTGGAAACCCTCGGCGTGCCGGTCATCGGCTACCGGACCGATGACTTCCCGGCCTTCTGGTCACGCCGTTCCGGTTTGGCAGTTCCCTTGCGCATGGACACACCCGGGCAGATCGCAGCGGCGCATCGCATGCGGGCCGCGCTTGGCCTCGGCGGCGGTCAGCTTGTGGCCAACCCGATTCCGGAAACCGACGAGATTTCCGAAAGCGAGATTGCACCCCTGATCGAACAGGCGATCCGCGACACCGCTGGCGTCAGCGCAAAGGATGTCACCCCCGCCCTACTGGCACGAATCTATGACCTGACCGAGGGTCGGTCCCTGACCGCAAATATTGCCCTTGTGCGAAACAATGCCCGGCTTGCGGCCGCGATTGCCGCCGCGCTCTGACCCACCCGGCAAATGGCCCGGCGCCGAAACGCCCAAGCCGCGGGCAGCTTTCCGCCGGAACGCCTGTGCACTGGGCCGCGCGCTGCGAAAATCACCCCTACCGCCCCTGTGCGCTATTGTAGCAGCAGGGTCCTCCGCCTAGCTATGGTCGGCAGAAGGGAACCGGGCAAAATGCATCAAGACGACGATCATTTCGATCATGACATTGCAGCGAATGAAGCGCATCAACGCAGCGCTGCGCGCGGTATTTTCGCGCGCCTGCGCAACAATTTCCTCGCGGGCATGGTGGTCATCGCGCCGGTCGGCCTGACCGTCTGGCTGATCTGGACCGTGACGGGCTGGATCGACGGCGTCGTGCTGCCCATCGTGCCCGACAGGTTCCAGCCGGAACAGTATATCGGCATCGATATCCGCGGCCTCGGCGTCATCTTCTTCCTGCTGTTCACGCTGATCGTGGGCTGGATCGCCAAGGGCATGGTCGGCCGGTCCTTCATCGGCTGGGGCGAGCGCGTGGTTGACCGCATGCCGGTGATCCGGTCGGTCTATAACGGGCTGAAGCAGATCGCCGAGACGGTCTTTCACCAGACCGAAACGAGCTTCGACAAGGCGTGCCTTGTGGAGTATCCGCGCAAGGGCATCTGGGCCGTGGCCTTTATCTCTACCCGGGCCCGGGGCGAGATCAACCGACGCATCCCCCGCGACGACCAGATGATGGCCGTCTTTCTGCCGACCACGCCAAACCCGACCTCGGGCTTTTTGTTGTTCGTGCCGAAGGCCGACGTGATCGAACTGGACATGAGCGTGGAAGATGCGGCCAAGCTGGTGATCTCGGCCGGTCTTGTCGCACCGGACGAAAAGGTCGTGCCCGCCCCCGGTGCGTTGCAAGAGGCCGCGCGCCTGAAAGCGGATCGCAAGAAGAGTGCCTGAGGCGGGGTCAGGGCCCCGCCCCTGATCGGCCTTGCCGCGCCGCCTCTCCCCATCTCGGTGACAGGCCGGATAGACCCTTTTTCACCCCGCCTGCGCGGTTCGATAGCAGAGCGTGTCCAGATCCAGCGTGCTTTCTCGCGTAAGACGCGGCTTGATCTCTTGCAGGAACCTGTCGCCGGCGGCGCGCCCGGCCTCTTTCAACCGGTACAGGATCACGGGGCTTGCGACGATCTTGGTCGCCACGCTCAGGTCGCGCATCATGTCGTCATCGGCGATCATGTGGACGAGGATTTCCTTCATCGACCCGCGTTCCAACTGCCCTGACGCGATCAGGTCCTTTACCATCTTCAGCCCCTGCAATTCCCGCAGCAGCGAGGAATTGAAGCTGATCTCGTTGATCCGGTTCTGGATGTCCTGCGCCGTCACCGGCACGCCGGGCCGGTCCAGCGGGTTGATATGGACGATCACGATATCCTTGGGCAGATCCGGGTCGAACAGCGGAAAGAGCGCCGGGTTGGCCGCATAGCCGCCGTCCCAATAGGCAGAGATTTCCCCGGTCTCGGGGTTCGTCGTCTCCACCGCCTGAAACAGCGTCGGCAGACAGGCCGAGGCCAGGATCGCATCGGTCGTGATCTTGTCGCCATGGAAAATCTGGATCTTGCCGGTCGTCACATTGGTGGCCCCGACATAAAAGGCCGGCCCGCTGCGGTGGCACACCTGATCATAGTGGAACTGCGCAACGATCCGCTCCAGCGGGTTGCGGTAGAACGGGCCATAGGCATAGGGGCTGATCATGCGCGAGGCCGCCTCGGTGAACGAAAACGGCAGCGAGTATTCCATCAACCGGCTGATCGTCCCAGACCCGGGCGTCACCGTGGCCAGCCAGTTCGCGATGCGCATATCGCCAATGGCGCCGACCTGTTCCCACAACCAGTCCAGGTTTTCGCGCGCGGCCTCTCGCCCCCCGGCCAACAGCCCCGCCTTCAGCGCCGCACCGTTCAAGGCCCCGGCCGAGGTGCCGGAGACCGCCGCGATCTCGATCTCCTCGTCCTGAAGGATCCGGTCCAGCACGCCCCAGGTGAAGGCGCCATGCGCACCCCCACCCTGAAGCGCCAGGCTGATCCGTTTGACAGAGGTCTTGCGGCCGGTCATTCGCTGCCCTTCGATCTGTCCCAAAGCGCGATCAGATCGCTTACCCTGATCCCGTCGATCGTCATGTCGGTGATATTGGCGTTGCTGATCGCGAGCCCCGTGAGATCGGCGTGGTCGATCGTTGCATCGGCAAGGCAGACATCGTGAAAGCGCGCGCCTTTCAGGTTTGCATTTTCAATCTGCAAACCGGCGGCATTCACGTCGTCAAGGCGAAACCCCTCAAGCACCGAATCCCGCACCTGCCCACGCCCAAGATTGACCCGCGTAAAGCGCGACCCGCAGAGATACATGTTGTCGATCTCCAACCGGTCGCGCCCGGCTTCACGGTCTTCCTCGCTCACAACGCGGTCCAGCCGCCATCGACGCTGATCGTGGTGCCGGTGATCTGGTCCGCCGCAGGAGAGCACAGGAACACCACCGTGCCGCCCAGTTCCTCGACCGTGGCGAATTGTTTCGAGGGCTGCCGTTCCAGCAAAACCTTCTCGATCACCTCGTCACGCTCCATCCCGTATTTTTCCATCGTATCGGGGATTTGCGCCTCTACCAGCGGGGTCAGCACATAGCCCGGGCAGATCGCGTTCGCGGTGATCGGCTCCCGCGCGGTCTCAAGGGCAACGGTCTTGGTCATGCCAACGATGCCGTGCTTGGCCGAAACATAGGCCGACTTGTAGGGAGAGGCCGTCAGCCCGTGGGCAGACGCGATGTTGACCACCCGGCCCCACCCCGCCTTGCGCATCACCGGCAGCGCGGCCGCGGTTGTATGAAAGGCCGAGGACAGGTTGATCGCGATGATTGCGTCCCATTTCTCAACGGGAAACTCGTCGATGGCGGCGACATGCTGGATCCCGGCATTGTTCACCAGGATATCGCAAACCCCGGCCTTCTCGATCAGCGCGCGGCACTCGTCCCCCTTGGACATGTCAGCCTTGATGTAGCGGGCCGAGACACCGTGTTCCTTGGCCATGTCTTCGGCCAGCTTGTGGTCTTCGTCCCGGTCCGTGAAGGAGTTGAGGACGACATTGGCCCCCGCCTTCGCCAGTTCATGGGCCACACCCAACCCGATCCCTGAATTCGACCCGGTGATAACGGCGGTTTTCCCGGCAAGCGACATCTCGCACCTCCTGCATTTCGGCTTGTTGAGAATACAATACGCCGCAGCGCGGCGTTGGCCATGCCTTCCGCGCGTCTGACACGGAAATTTCAAATGCCGAGATGGGAAAGACGGGCCCCCGGACGGGGCAGAAAAAAACGCCCGCACAAGGCGGGCGTTAAGTTATTGAGGCAGGTTTCATACAGGCAAGAAACCTATCGAGCAGTGTCTTAGTTATACGCGTTCGGGGGCCGAGGTCCAAGCTAAAAGTTTGAAAAACCAGCGCCTCGGCCCTAGGCTCGCGGCCAAGAAAACAACGAGGCCGCAGGACTGTTGCCGATATGAGACTGATATTCTCCGCCCCGGCCCGCGCTTTGCGGGCCGCGCTGACGGGCCTCTTGTTCACGGGATTCGCACAGGCCGAACCCACCCATGGCATCGCTATGTATGGCAGCCCTGCCCTGCCACCGGATTTTGTGTCCCTTCCCTACGTCAACCCTGACGCGCCCAAGGGCGGACGGATCACGCTGGGGGAGACTGGCGGCTTCGATAGCCTCAACCCCTTCATCCTTAAGGGTAACGCACCGTGGGGCCTTCGCCTTTACGGGTACGAAAGCCTGATGGGCCGTTCGTGGGATGAGCCTTTCACGCTCTACGGTCTGCTGGCCGAATCCGTGTCGACGGGCCGAATCGAGACTGGGTTGAATTCACCCTGCGGGCGGAGGCCGCGTTTTCGGACGGCACGCCGGTGACGGTCGAGGACGTCCTTTGGTCGTTCCGGACGCTCGGCGAACAGGGCCATCCACGCTATCGCGGTGCATGGGCAAAGGTGGCGACGGCCACGGCCACCGGCCCGCGCAGCGTGCGCTTCACCTTCAACACCGCCGACCGCGAACTGCCGCTGATCCTCGGCCTGCGCCCGATCCTGAAAAAGGCGCAGTGGGAGGGGCGGGATTTCGCGCAAAGCGGGCTGGAGGCCCCGATCGGCACCGGCCCCTATGTCATCGCGGACTATGAACCCGGCCGTTATCTTACGCTCAGGCGCGATCCCGACTACTGGGGTCGGGATCTGCCCTTCAATCGTGGGCAGAACAATCTTGACGAAATCCGGTATGAGTATTTCGGCGACGGCGATGTCCTGTTCGAGGCGTTTCGGGGTGGGGTCACCGATGTCTACCGCGAAGCCAACGCCGCAAAGTGGGACAGCGCCTATGATTTTCCGGCGGTCGCGTCGGGCGACATCGTCAAGGCGGAAATCCCGCATCAGCGTCCCTCGGGCATCCACGGGCTGGTGATGAACACCCGCCGCCCCGTCTTCGCCGACTGGCGGGTGCGGGACGCGCTGATCCATGCCTTCAACTTCGAGTTCATCAACGCCACCCTGACCGGCGGCACCCAGCCACGCATCAGGTCGTATTTTTCGAACTCGGCGCTTGGCATGCGCGACGGCCCGGCGGAGGGGCGGGTGCGCGCCCTGCTGGCCCCCTATGCCGACAGCCTGCTGCCCGGCGCGATGGAGGGCTATGCCCTGCCCGTGTCCGACGGTCGCCCCTCCAACCGCAAGAACCTGCGCAAGGCGTTTGCACAGCTTGAGGCAGCGGGCTGGACGGTGGCCAGCGACGGTGTGCTGCGCAATGCCCAAGGCGCGCCCTTCACCTTTGACATCCTGCTGAGGCAGGGCGAAACCGAACGGCAAAAGATCGTGGACATCTTTGTCGAGGGGCTGAAGCGGCTGGGCATAGCACCCCGGATCACGCTGGTCGACAGCGCGCAATATACCCAGCGCACCGATGCCTATGACTTCGACATGACGTTCTATATCCGCGCCCTGTCCCTGTCCCCCGGCAATGAGCAGCGGCTTTACTGGGGCGCGGAGGGTGTCACCGAGCCCGGCACCCGCAACTGGATGGGCATGGCCAGCCCCGCCGCCGATGCGATGATCGACGCGATCCTGACGGCAGAGACACATGACGATTTCATCGCGGCCACCCGCGCGCTCGACCGGGTGCTGACCACCGGGCGCTACGTGATCCCGATCTGGTATTCGCCGGTGTCGCGCCTCGCCTATCGCAAGCGGCTGCACTATCCCGAAACCCTGCCGATCTATGGCGACTGGACCGGGTTCCTGCCCGATATCTGGTGGGCGGAGCCGGAGTGAGCGGCCCCACCAAACCGTATCTCACCCACCCAGGCGCTCCTTCAGAAAGCCGGTGAAGGCGTCCCAGCTTTGCCGGTCCGCGACCTCGCGATAGCGGTCCGATCCGAAGACCGTAAAGGCATGGGGCGCGCCGGAATAGATCTCGATCTCATAGGGCGTTCCGGCCGCTTCCAGTTCCCCGACCAGCCCTGCCACATCGGTCATCTTCACCGACGAATCCGCACCGCCATGCAGGATCAGCAGCGGCGGTTCGCCCCCGTCCCAGCCTTGGCCCTCTGGTGTGGACAGACCGCCGTGAAAACTGGCAAAGCCCACCGCATCGTCGGCCATGTCGCTGCGGGCCATCTCCAGCGTTACGGCGCCGCCGAAGCAATAGCCTGCCGTGATCATCCCCTGGGCCGAGGACAGGGCCCGTGCCTGATCGCTGCCCGCCTTGATCAGGGCCCGCATCCGTGCGCGATCCCTGTAAAGCGCCCCTGTAGCCGCGCGCCGGTCGTCGACAGTGGCCGTGGGCGTGCCGTCCCCGAACATGTCCAGCGCAAAGGCGTCATAGCCAAGCTCTGCCAGCATGTCTGCGCGCTTGCGTTCATAGTCGGTCATGCCGTCCCAGTCATGGACGATCAGGACAAGCCCCTTGGGGTCCGCGGCAGCCGCGAAGTAGCCGGTGAAGGATACACCCCCGACGTCATAGGGGACGTCCTCGGCGCGGGCCGGACCAGCGGCCAAAGCGACCGCGCATGACAGCGCAAGATACTTCATGGGTTCTCCCTTTCATGGACACAGGTTCCGTTGGCCGACCTTTGGCCGGTCAGGCGCGCGGGTTCTGTGCCCGCGTTCGTGGCTGTTGAATTAGCTGCACCCGGAACACCGGCAAGCCCGGCGTCGATCTTACTCCAGCGCAGTCACCCACAGAACCGTCGCATCGTCGTCACTGACCGAAACGACGTTGTGGCCCATCGTGGCGTCGTAATAGGCGCTGTCGCCGCGGCGCATTTCCACGGCGGCGTAGAACTCGGTGTAAAGCCGCACGACGCCGGTCAGGACGTACATGAACTCCTCGCCCTCATGGCGGACCCATCCGTCGAATTCCGCCACGTCCCGGGCGCGCACGCGGGTGCGATAGGGCATCATCCGCTTGCGGGCCAGCGCCCCGGCCATCAATTCGTGCTCATAGGTCGCCGTGGCATGGGCCGCGCCCTCGCCCGTTCGGGTGACGGCCATCCGGCCCCCGGCCCGGGCATTGCGCGTGGGGGTGAAAAGCTGCGGCACCGACACGCCCAGACCGGTCGCCAGTTTCTTCAGCGCGTCATAGGTGGGCGACATCAGGTCGTTTTCGATCTTGGACAACGTCGATCGCGCCAGCCCGGCCTCTTTCGCGGCCTGTTCCAGCGTCAAGCCCTTTTCGGTCCGCAACTCGCGCACGCGCTGGCCAAGGTCCAAAGGCTCGGCCGGTTCCGGCTCACCCTCTGCCCGCGCGATGCGGATCAGGCTGTGTTCGCTGTCCTCTGCCATGACTTTCCGTCATAGTGCCTGCCCCTTGCAACCGCAAGGCCGCGGGGCTAGCACGCGCCCATGCAAGCCCTCTTTGATCAAGGCCCCCCGGCCCCCTGTCCCGCCCCCTTCAACCTTGCGGCCTATGTACTGGCCGCGGCCGACGCGACCCCAGAAAAGGTTGCGCTGGCCATCGTCGGCCCCCACGGCGCCGAACGGTGGAGTTATGCGCGGCTGAAGTCGGCGGTTCTGGGCCTGGCCGCGGGTCTGGGCGCCATGGGGCTGCCGCCCGGCTCTCGCATCCTGCTGCGGCTGGGCAACGGGGTGGAGTTTCCAATCGGGTTTCTGGGCGCCATCGCGGCGGGTCTCGTCCCGGTGCCGACCTCGGCGATGCTGACGGTGCCCGAGGTGACCGCCCTTGCCGCAGAGGTCGAACCTGCGGCGATCCTTGCCGGGCCCAACGTGGCCTTGCCGGAGGGATGCGCGGCCCCGGTTCTGGATGTCCACGCCCAGCGTGCGATGTACGACCATGCGCCAACAGGCTTTGACCTCGGCGACCCAGACCGGCCGGCCTATGTTGTCTATACCTCCGGCACCTCCGGCCGGCCGCGCGGGGTGATCCATGCCCATCGTGCCGTCTGGGCCCGCCGCATGATGTGGGAGGGCTGGTACGGCCTGACCGCGGACGACCGCCTGCTGCATGCCGGGGCCTTCAACTGGACCTATACGCTGGGCACCGGACTGTTAGACCCGTGGTCCATCGGGGCCACCGCGCTGATCCCGGCGCCGGGCGTGCTGCCCGCGCAATTGCCGCTGATGCTGAAACGCTTCGACGCGACACTTTTCGCTGCGGCGCCGGGCGTCTATCGCCAGATGCTGCGCGACCACCCCCATCTGGTGCTGCCCAAACTGCGCCACGGCCTGTCCGCCGGCGAGAAGATGCCAGAGGCCACCCGAAGCGCATGGGCAGAGGCCACCGGCACCAAGGTTTACGAGGCGCTGGGCATGTCGGAATGTTCCACGTTCATCTCGGGCAGCCCCACCCGGCCCGCGCCCCTGCCCGCCTCTGGCTATCCCCAAACGGGCCGGCGCATCGCCGTTCTGGGCGAGGACCTGACACCGGTTGACCGTGGCCAGCCCGGGCAGCTTGCGGTATCCCGCCGCGATCCGGGCATGATGCTGGGCTATCTGAAGGCGGAGGACGAGAGCGCCGACAGGTTCCACGGCGAATGGTTCCTGACCGGCGACATGGTAGAGATGGCCGAAGACGACGCCATCACCTATCTGGGCCGCGGCGACGACATGCTGAACGCCGGCGGCGTCCGCGTCTCCCCGCTGGAGATCGAGCGCGCCCTGCACGACCATCCCGCAGTTCACGAGGTCGCAGCGACCGAGATCGCGGTCAAGGCCGACACGACCGTCATCGCCGCCTTCTACACCGGGGAGGCAACCGACAACGAGGCGCTGCGGGCCTTTGCGGCCGAACGTCTGGCCCGGTACAAACAGCCGCGGCTTTACGTGCATCTCGACGCATTGCCGAAAAACCCCAACGGCAAGCTCAACCGCCGCCTGATCCGCGAAACCTATGAGGCCGCGCATGGTCCGGCTTGATATCTTCGCCGACCCGATCTGCCCGTGGTGCCATATCGGCAAGCGCCTGCTGGACATCGCCCTGATGGACCGGCCCGACCATCCTTTCACCATCGAATGGCATCCTTTCCAGTTGAACCCCGACATGCCGAAAGGCGGGATGGACCGGCGGACATATCTGGAGACCAAGTTCGGCGGAAAGGAAAACGCCGCCAAGGTCTATGCCGAGATCGACGAAAAGGCGCGCGAGGCCGGGCTGGAGATCGATTTCGCCGCGATCAGCCGCACGCCGAACACGCTGGACGCCCATCGGCTGATCCATTGGGCCGGGATCGAGGGGCGGCAACAACCTGTCGTCTCTTTCCTGTTCGAGGCGTATTTCCACAAGGGTCAGGATATCGGCGACCCGGCGGTTCTGACATCCGTCGCCGAGCGGGCCGAGATGGACGGCGAGATGATCGCCCGGCTGCTGGCAAGCGATGCGGATGCCGACCTGATCCGCAATCGCGACGCCCATGCCCGGCAGCGCGGGATCACCGGGGTCCCGACCTTCATCGTGGCCGACCGGCACGTGGTTGTCGGTGCGCAACCCACCACGCTTTGGCGCGACGTCATCGCAGAGCTGTCCGGCACGGCCCCCGACGCGCCGGTCCAATAGGGCCGCGTGCACCACGCCCCTGCGCAATCGCACAGAACCGAAATCGGCGGACAGGCTTTCCCCACTGGCACCGGCCTGCGTTCTGGCGCAATAGGGGACCACGAGCGATGGCGGAGAAAGGGCAGATCACATGGAAGACCGACGGCTATCGCGCACCGAATTCATCGCCATGTGCGCCCTTCTGTTCGCGACCGTGGCCTTTTCCATCGATGCGATGCTGCCCGCCCTGCCCCGGATCGGGGCGGAACTGACGCCCGACAACCTCAACCACGCCCAATTCATCATCACCAGCTTCGTGCTGGGCATCGGCGTCGGCACATTCATTGCCGGGCCGCTGTCTGACAGTTTCGGGCGCAAGCGCGTGATCCTTGGCGGGGCCGCGCTGTACCTCGTCGGCGCCTCGCTTGCGGGAACGGCGTCCTCTCTCGAACTCGTCCTGCTTGGCCGGGTGATCCAGGGGCTTGGCGCCGCGGCCCCGCGTGTGGTCGCGCTTGCCGTCGTGCGCGACCTTTACGCCGGCCGGGACATGGCCAAGATCGTTTCTTTCGTGATGATGATCTTCACGCTTTTGCCCGCCATCGCGCCGTCGATCGGGGCGATCATCATCCATTTCGTGGGCTGGCGAGGCATCTTTGGCGCCTTCCTGCTGTTTTCGCTGGTTTCCATCGCCTGGTACGCCATCCGCCAACCCGAAACCCTGCCGCCGGACCGCCGCCGCCCGCTGCGGGTTGGGCCGCTTTGGCGTGCCCTGAGAGAGGTCGTGTCCAACCCAATCGCCCGGACGGCCACTCTGGTGCAGACGCTGATCTTCTCGGTGCTGTTCATGACCCTCTCGTCGGTTCAGCAGATCTTCGACATCCATTTCGGGCGCGGCGATAGCTTTCCGCTCTGGTTCGCGTTCATCGCCGTCATTGCGGGCAGTGCCAGTTTCACCAATGCGATGCTGGTCGGCCATCTGGGGATGCGATTTCTCATTCGCACCACGCTCAGCGTTCAGGTCGTGCTGTCCGCGGTGATGTGCGGGATGCTGTGGGCCGGGCTTTGGCCGGAGTGGCTGGAATTTCCGGCCTACGTTGTCTGGTCGATCACGCTGTTCGGGATGCTTGGCCTGACGGTGGGCAACCTGAACGCGCTGGCGATGGAGCCCTTGGGCCATATCGCGGGCATGGCGGCCTCGGTCATCGGGGCGCTGGCGACGGTGGGGTCCGTCGTGCTGGCCGCGCCGGTCGGTCAGGCCTTCGACGGGACACCGCGGCCGCTGGCCACCGGGGCGTTTCTTGCGGTGACTGCGGCGCTGATCCTGATGCGGCGGGTGCCGGATCGCTGAACGCTCAGCGCGCGCCCGCCTTTACCTTCTCGGCCAGATCGCGGGCGATGGCGAAGGCGCCCTTGATCTTGTCCTTGTCGTTCGTCCAGTCGCGACGCAGGATGATCTTGTTGTCCTTGACCTTGGCCATCCCCTGCTGGGCCTGAATGAACTCCACCAGCCCCTGCGGATTGGGGAACTTGTCGTTGTGGAACTGCACGGTCGCGCCCTTGGGCCCGCCATCGAGCCGCGCGATCTTGGCCCGCTTGCACATCGCCTTGATGCGCACGACCAGAAGCAGGGTGTTGACCTCTTTCGGCAACTTGCCGAACCGGTCGATCAATTCCGCAGCGAACCCTTCCAGTTCCACTTTGGTCGTCAGGCCGGAGAGGCGCCGGTAAAGCCCAAGCCGCACGTCGAGGTCGGGCACAAACGTGTCGGGGATCAGCACAGGCACGCCAAGGTTGATCTGCGGCGACCATTCGTCGTCGGCCTCGGTCAGCCCCTCCATCTCTCCCGCCCGGATCTTGGCAATCGCCTCTTCCAGCATGGATTGGTAAAGCTCGAACCCGACCTCGCGCACATGGCCGGACTGTTCCTCGCCCACCAGGTTGCCGGCGCCGCGGATGTCCAGATCCTGGCTGGCCAGTGTGAACCCCGCGCCGAGCGTGTCGAGGCTGCCAAGCACGCGCAGCCGTTTCTGGGCCTGTGGGGTCAGCGGCGCGCGGGGTTTCGTGGTCAGATAGGCATAGGCCCGGGTCTTCGACCGCCCCACCCGTCCGCGGATCTGATAAAGCTGCGCAAGGCCGAACATGTCGGCCCGGTGCACGATCATCGTGTTAGCGGTCGGGATATCGAGACCGGATTCCACGATGGTCGTGGCCAGCAGCACATCGTATTTCCCGTCGTAAAAGGCGTTCATCCGGTCGTCGAGTTCACCCGCCGCCATCTGGCCGTGGGCCACGACAAAGGACACCTCCGGCACATGGTCGCGCAGGAACTCCTCCATCTCGGGCAGGTCCTTGATGCGCGGCACGACAAAGAAGCTTTGCCCGCCCCGGTAGTGTTCGCGCAAGAGCGCCTCGCGCACCGTCACCGCGTCGAACTCGCTGACATAGGTCCGGATCGACAGCCGGTCGACGGGCGGCGTGCCGATGATCGACAGATCGCGCACACCCGTCAGGCTCATCTGCAAGGTCCGCGGGATCGGCGTCGCCGTCAGCGTCAGGACATGGATGTCAGAGCGCATCTGCTTCAGCCGTTCCTTGTGGGACACGCCGAAATGCTGCTCTTCATCTATGATGAGAAGACCGAGGTTTTGAAACTTGATATTCTTGGCCAAAAGCGCATGGGTACCGATGCAGATATCGACCGTCCCCTCGGCAATCCCCGCCCGGGTCTTCGCCGCATCCTTTGCATTGACGAAGCGCGACAATTGCCTGACTTCCAACGGAAACCCGCGGAACCGCTCCCGGAAACTCTTGGCATGCTGGCGTGCCAGCAGGGTCGTCGGCGCAATCACCGCCACCTGCACACCTGACATCGCCGCGACAAAGGCCGCGCGCATCGCGACCTCGGTCTTTCCGAACCCCACATCGCCACAGATCAGGCGGTCCATCGGTGTGCCGCTGGCCATGTCGGTCAGCACGTCCTCGATCGCGGAGAGTTGATCGTCGGTCTCCTGGTACGGGAAACGGGCGCTGAACGCCTCCCACATGTGATGGTTCGGCTCCAGCATCGGCGCCTTGCGCAGGGCCCGTTCGGCAGCCACGCGGATCAGCTTGTCGGCGATCTCGCGGATGCGCTGTTTCAGCTTGGCCTTCTTGGCCTGCCATGCGCCCCCGCCGAGCTTGTCGAGCAGCCCTTCCTCATGCCCATATCGGCTGAGGAGTTCGATATTCTCCACCGGCAGGTAGAGCCGATCCCCGCCCGCATATTCCAGCGCCAGGCATTCATGGGGGGCACCCGCAGCGGTGATCGTCTCAAGCCCGGTATAGCGCCCGACCCCATGTTCGACATGCACCACCAGATCGCCCGGTGACAGGGTCTGGGTTTCGGTCAGGAAGTTTTCGGCCTTGGGGCGTTTCTTGGGCGCGCGGATCAGCCGGTCGCCCAGGACGTCCTGCTCGGATATCACGGTCAGGCCCGGCCCCTCGAACCCGTGTTCCAGCGCCCAGACGGTGAGGAACAGCCCAGAACGTTCGGGAATATCGCGGATATCTGCGGCCAGACGGGCATCGGTGACGCCCTCGTCCTCCATCAATCCCTTCAGGCGTTCCCGCGCCCCTTCGGAGTAGGAGGCAATGACGACGGCACCATCTTCGCGTTTTTTCTGAACATGATCCTTCAGCGAACTGAAAAGACTGACCTGTTCCAGTTTACGCTCCGGTGCGAAGTTGCGCCCGATCCGCCCGCCCGCGTCGATCACGCCCGGCCCGGTGCCCTGTGGCAGAGGCGCCAGTTGCACGACGCGATGGCCGCCGATGGCCTGTTCCCATGCGGCGTCATCAAGGTACATCAGCCCCGGCGGGCAGGGTTTGTAGACGCTGTCGATGCGGCCCTTCTGCGCCATCGCCTCGGCCCGGGTCTGGTACTGATCCTCGATCTGGTCCCAGCGGCTCAGCCGCGCGGGCGTCACCTGATCGTCAAGGTAGATCGACGCGTCGGGAAGGTAGTCGAAAAGCGTCTCCAGCCGCTCATGGAAGAACGGCAGCCAATGTTCCACGCCCGCATGTTTGCGCCCGGCGCTGACGGCCTCATACAACGGGTCGTCGGTGCCCGCCGCGCCGAACTCGATGCGATAGTTCTGACGAAAGCGGGTGATCGCGGCCTCGTCCAGAATGACCTCGGACACCGGGGCAAGCTCGACGGTCTTCAGCTTCTCGATCGTGCGCTGGGTGGCCGGGTCGAACCGGCGCGCCCCGTCCAGCACGTCGCCGAACAGATCCAGCCGCACTGGTCCGGCCTCTCCCGGCGGGTAGATATCGATGATACCGCCGCGCACCGCATAGTCGCCCGGTTCCATCACCGTCGGCGCCTGGGTAAAACCCATGCGGACAAGGAAGGTCTTCAACGCGTCTTCGTCGATCTGCCCGCCGACCTTTGCGGCAAAGGACGCGCCGCGCAGAACATCGCGCGCAGGCACCCGCTGGGTCGCGGCGTTAAGCGTGGTCAGAAGGATGAACGGCCCCGGCATACCCGCGGCCAGCGCGGCCAGCGTGGCCATCCGCGTCGCCTCGATATCCGGGTTGGGCGACACACGGTCAAAGGGCAGACAGTCCCAGCCGGGAAAATCCAGAACGACGGCGTCGGGCGCGAAAAACGCCAGGGCGGCGTGCATCGCGGCCAAACGCTTGTCATCGCGGGCGACATGGACGACCGGCTGCCCGGTACGGGCCAGTTCGCGGGCCAGAAGACGGGCGTCGAAGCCTTCCGGCGCAGCGCCGGCGGTGATGTGAAGGGGCTGGGACATGGCCGCGCTTGGTAAGCGAGGGCGCGCGCTTGTCAACCGCCAAGAACGGCGACGGACATGTTCTGCCACGTGCCCCAGATCGCCGTGACGAAAATCGCCACCACGCCGGTCACCTGAACGCCCAGCCGATGCCAGCGCAACAGGCGGTAAAGGGCCTCGCCCTCCGGCCCGTCGCGTTCTAAGCGGCGCGCGGTCCGGATCGTCCGCAGGGCGACCAGGGCCAAGGGGGCCACTAGCAGGAAGACCGCCTGACAAAGCTCCAACCCGTAGCCGAAGCCGAGGACAGCCAGAACCGACAGGCCGAACCCCGTCATGCCCGCCATCCACAGGCCCGAGACACGCAGGATCATCAGGTAGCGACGCGCATTGATCTGCACCAGATCGGCGACATCCTGCGCCGCCTGGCCGCCATGGCGCCGCGCCCGCTGCACAAGGTCATAGGGCACGCCGAGGATCCAGTGGCTGGCGGTCGACCACAGCACCGCCAGGGCGATCCAGTACCACAGGTTGGAAAAGGACCGCATATCGATCAACTCGAATATCTGCTGGTTCAGGCCCAAGGCTGCTGACTCCCCGGCTTGCGGATCCCGCTGGGACGATTCCCGCTCTTGAGATGCGGTTCGATCCGTGTAACCCAGTCGCAGAAAAGTTTGAAGGAGACCTTGTCATGCGTCCCACCGTTGCCCCCTTCCCCACTACCCGCCTGCGCCGCACCCGCCGCACCGCGCCGCTGCGCGGTCTCGTGCGGGAAAACACGCTGACCGTGGACGACCTGATCTGGCCGATCTTCATCCGCGCCGGCGAGAATATCGAGGAACCGGTGCCCTCGATGCCCGGCGTGGTGCGCCGGTCGGTCGATCTGGCGGTGAAGGCGGCGGAAGAGGCGGCAAACCTTGGCATTCCGGCGATCTGCCTGTTTCCCTACACCGACCCGTCTCTGAAGACGGAGCTGTGCGAAGAGGCCTGGAACCCCGAGAACCTGTCGAACAAGACGATCCGCGCGATCAAGGCCGCGGTGCCGGACATCGCGGTGATGACCGACATCGCGCTCGACCCCTATAACGCCAACGGGCATGACGGCATCGTGCGCGACGGGATCATCGTGAACGACGAAACCGTCGAGGCGCTGGTCAAGATGGCGCTGGCCCAGGCCGAGGCCGGGGCGGATATTCTGGGCCCGTCCGACATGATGGACGGCCGCATCGGCGCGATGCGCACCGCGCTGGAAGAGAACGGCTATCAGGACGTGACGATCATGTCCTACACCGCGAAATACGCGTCTGCCTTTTACGGGCCGTTCCGCGATGCGGTGGGGGCATCGGGTGCGCTGAAGGGCGACAAGAAGACCTATCAGATGGATCCGGCCAATTCGGATGAGGCGATGCGTCTGGTCGAACGCGACCTGATGGAAGGCGCGGACATGATCATGGTCAAACCGGGCATGCCCTATCTGGATATCTGCCGCCGTGTGAAGGACGAATTCGGCGTGCCGACCTATGCCTACCAGGTGTCGGGCGAATACGCGATGCTGATGGCCGCGGCGCAGAACGGCTGGCTCGACCGGGAAAAGGTGATGCTGGAAAGCCTGATGAGCTTCAAGCGCGCGGGCTGCGACGGGATCCTGACCTATTTCGCCCCCGAGGCGGCAAAGGTCCTGCGCGCGGGCTAAGGGGCCAGACGGGCCGCGCAATGAATTGCCGGCCCGCACCTCTCTGGATGACAGCGGGCGCGTCGATGTCTATACTTGGGGGAAACGGCTGAAAGAGCCACAACCCATGAGGCATGGAGCGATGCAGGATAACCAAAGACCGGGCGCAGTGTCCCGGCGTAATTTCCTTTTGGCCGCGGGATCGACAGCCGCGCTGGCTGGCTGCGGCAACGGGATCGGCAGCGTCGGCGCGGCCACCATCGACATGCGGGTGGACCAGACCCGCGATTTCCTGTTCAGCAAATACCCCGGCAGCCGGGAACTGGCCGCCAAGGCGCAGGGCATCCTGTGGATGCCGCTGATCACGGAGGCCGGGTTCGGCGTCGGCGGGGCATACGGGCGCGGGGCACTGCGGATCGACCGTGTCACGGTCGATTATTACTCCGCGACGCAGGCGAGCTTCGGCTTCCAGATCGGGGCACAGCAATACGCCCATGCGCTGTTCTTCATGACACCCGATGCGCTGCGTGCCTTCCGCGCCGGGATGGGATGGTCGGCCGGCGCAGACCTGAAATACGCGGTTCCCAAGGATGGCGGCTCGATTTCGGCCGACACGGTGACCGCGCTGGATCCGGTTGTCGCGCTGATCTTCGGGCAACAGGGCCTGATACTGGGTGCGTCGCTGGAAGGGACGAAATACTCCCGCATCATTCCCTGAGGCAAGGAAACCGGGGGCGCTGCCCCCGGACCCGTTGTGGGATCTTAGACCGAACAGGGCGTTGATCGCCCTTATCCCATCGCGCGCAGACGCTTGATCAGACTCGATGTGTCCCAACGACCACCGCCCAGTTTCTGCACATCCTTGTAGAACTGGTCGACAAGGGCGGTGACGGGCAGGCTTGCGCCGTTTTCGTCCGCCGTGGCAAGGCAGATGGCCAGGTCCTTGCGCATCCAGTTTACGGCAAAGCCATGCTCGAACTCATCGTCAAGCATGGTCTTGTAGCGGTTCATCATCTGCCAGCTTCCGGCGGCGCCCCCGCCGATGACCTCAACCACGGCCCGGCCGTCAAGCCCCGCCTTCTCGGCAAAATGCAGACCTTCCGACAGGCCCTGCACCAGCCCGGCGATGCAGATCTGGTTGACCATCTTGGTCAGTTGCCCGGCACCGGTATCGCCCATCCGCTTGCACATCTTGGCATAGGCGTCGATCACCGGCTCTGCCCGGTCATAGGCGGCCTGATCGCCGCCGCACATCACCACAAGCTGCCCGTTCTCGGCCCCGGCCTGACCGCCAGAGACCGGCGCATCGACAAAGGCCACGCCGCGGTCAGCGCCCTCGGCGGCCATCTCGCGCGTCACCATGGCCGAGACGGTCGTATGGTCGACGAACACGGAACCCGGGGCCATGCCGGCAAAGGCGCCCTCATCGCCCGTGCAGACGGCGCGCAGGTCGTCATCGTTGCCCACACAGGCCATCACGAATTCCGCGCCCTCCGCCGCGGCAGCAGGGGTCGACGCCATCGCACCGCCATGCTGCGCGACCCATGCCTCGGCCTTCGACGCGGTGCGGTTATAGACCGTCACGTCATGGCCCTTGGCCGCCAGATAGCCCGCCATCGGATACCCCATGACCCCCAGCCCCAGAAACGCAACCTTTGCCATGGTCCCTCCCCCGCATTGCATGATCCTGAATTACCCGTTACCTAACGATCCTGTCCGGTGCGTCAACAACGGGTCGCGGATGTCCATACTCTTTCGATGGTTGCTCCGGCTTTTCATCGGCACGGCGCTGGTGGTTCTGATCGCGCTGGCCGGGGTGTATTTCCTCGCCTCCCGCTCTCTGCCGGACTTCGATGCAACACACCGCGTGGCCGGCCTTTCGGCGCCGGTCGAGATCGTCCGAGACAACGCCAATGTCCCCCACCTGTTGGGAGAGACCGACGAGGACGTGTTCTTCGCCCTTGGCTTTGTCCATGCCCAGGACCGCCTGTGGCAGATGACCGTGCTGCGGCGCACCGCACAGGGCCGGCTGTCGGAACTGTTCGGGACCCGGACGCTGCGGGTCGATGAATTCCTGCGCCGGCTTGATATCTACGGCCTGTCGCGCAGTTCGGTGAATGCGCTGGAGCCCGAGACGCTTGCGGCGCTGGAGGCCTATGCCCGCGGCGTCAACGCATGGATCGCCACGGTCAACCGCGATGCGCGGGGCCGCGGCGCCCCCGAATTCTTCCTGTTCCCGCCAGAGGTCGCCTATTGGCAACCTGCGGACTCCATCGCGATCATGAAACTGATGTCGCTGCAGATGTCGGACCAGCTGGACATCGAGGTGCTGCGCGCCCGGGTGTCGCTGTTGCTGGACGAGGCCCGCGTGCGCGACCTGCTGCCCGATGCACCGGGCACGGGGCTGATGGACCTGCCCGACTATGCCGAACTTGCACCGGGCGTTCTGCCCGATACCGCGCCCGTGCACCGGCTTGCGGGAACCACGTTCACACCGCTCGCCCAGTTGTCACTGTCGGGGGCATCGAACTCTTGGGCGGCGGCGCCCCGGCGTTCGGCCGCGGGTGGAACGCTTTTGGCAAACGATCCGCATCTGGGGCTGTCGGCCCCGTCGATCTGGTATCTGGCGCGGCTGGAATTGTCGTCGGGCGGGGTCATCGGCGGCACCATTCCGGGTATCCCCGCGATCTTTGCGGGCCGCAGCGCGAAACTCGGTTGGGGGCTGACCGCGTCCTACATGGATGATCAGGACGTGTTTCTAGAGCGGCTGAACCCGGACAACCCGCAGGAATACCTGACGCCCGACGGCTATAAACCTTTCGAGACGCGGCGCAGCATCCTGAAGGTGGCAGGCGAGGACCCGGTCACGATCACCATGCGCTGGACGGAAAACGGGCCCGTCCTTCCGGGCAGTCACTTTGACCTGGCCAGCGTCACACCGCCCGGCCATGTCGCCGCGCTGGGCTGGACCCTGCTGGACGGGGCCGATACCTCGATCCAGTCGATCCTGAAACTGATGCGTGCCGGCAGCGTGTCCGAAGCGATCGAGGCCACGCGCGACCATGTGGCACCGTCGGTCAATGTCATGCTGGCCGACAAGGACACGATCGCCCTGCAGATGGCCGGCACCATGCCCCGGCGTCTGGCCGGGAACCAGAGTCAGGGCCGCCTGCCCGTGCCCGGCTGGAAGACCGAAAACCGCTGGCACGGTGCGCTGAACGCGGCCGCCAACCCCAGCGTCATCGCGCCCGAAAGCGGTATTCTTGGCAACACCAACAACAAGCTGGTGGAGCGCCCCTTTCCGCTCCATGTCAGCTATCACTGGGGCGACACGCAGCGCATTCAGCGTTGGCGCCGGCTGATGGAGTCGCGCGAGGTGCATACCCGCGAAAGCTTCATCGAGGCGCAGCTTGACACGGTGTCGTTCACCGCGCGGGCGCTGTTGCCGCTGATCGGGCGCGATCTTTGGTTCACGGGCGAGCCGGCCGAACGGGGCACGCCGGAACGGCGGCGGCAGCAGGCGCTGGAACTGCTGGCGGAGTGGAACGGCGAGATGAACGAACATCTGCCCGAACCGCTGATCTATGCCGCCTGGATACGGGAGTTGCAGAACGAACTGATCCGCGACGATCTTGGGCCGCTGGCCGACGCGTTCACCCATGTCGAGCCCTTGTTCATCGAACGGGTTTTCAGAAATGTCGACGGCGCGGCGGCGTGGTGCGATATCCGGCAATCCGCCGTGATCGAGACCTGCACCGAGATCTCCCGCCGGTCGCTGGACAAGGCGCTGTTGTGGCTGTCGGAAACCTATGGCCCGTCGCTCAGTTCGCTGCGCTGGGGCGAGGCGCATGAGGCGCGGCACGACCATCCGGTGCTGGGCGAGGTTCCAGTTCTGAAATGGTTCGTCAACATCCGTCAGTCGACATCAGGCGGCGACAATACCTTGAACCGCGGCCTGACCAAGGGAACGGATCCGGCGCCCTTCGCCAATGTCTTCGGTGCCGGATATCGCGGCGTCTATGACTTCGCCGATCCCGACAGTTCCGTCTTCATCATCTCGACCGGGCAATCGGGCCATCCGCTGAGCCGGTACTATGACGATCTGGGGGAACTTTGGCGGCGGGGAGAGTATATCCCCATGACGCTTGACCTAGATCTGGCCCGCGCGGCGGCGGTGGGGGTGACGAAGCTCCTGCCCCAGAAATGAGGGCGGCTATCGCCCCTTGAACAGGCTGCCCAGAACGCCGCGCACCAGCCTTTTGCCGGTCGTGCCCGAAAGCTCCTTGATCAGCGCCTCGCCAAGGGCGGCACCGATGCTGTCGGGTTTGGCCCGGTGGCTGCGGGCGGTGGATCGCCCCACCCGACTGCCAGAGTAGCGCCGCCCGGCGCGATATGCCCGCTCTGACACATCCGCCTGGTCTTCGCGCGCCTCGGACTCCGCGGCCAACAGGGCTGCGGTCTCGGCCCGCCGGGCCAGCATTTCATGGGCGGAGTCCCGATCGATGGCCTGCCCGTATTTGGCGGAAAGATCGGACGCGGCAAGGATTTGTGCCCGTGCTGTATCCTCCAACGGCCCCAGTTGCGAGGACGGCGGCCGGATCAGGGTGCGCGCCGCGATACCCGGAACGCCCTTGTCCTCCAGCAGAGAGGTCACCGCCTCGCCCACACCGACATCGCGGATGGCGTCGGCTGTGTCGAAATCGGGGTTCTCGCGATAGGTCTCCGCCGCCCGCAAAAGCGCCCGGCGGTCCCGCGCGGTGAAGGCGCGCAAGGCATGCTGAACGCGGTTGCCAAGCTGGCCGAGAATGTCGTCGGGCACATCGTCGGGATTCTGGGTGATGAAATACACGCCGACCCCTTTCGACCGGATCAGCCGGGCCACCTGCTCGACCTTGTCGATCAGGGCCTTGGGCGCGTCGTCAAACAAAAGATGCGCTTCGTCGAAAAAGAAGACCAGCTTCGGTTTGTCCGGATCGCCGACTTCTGGCAATTCTTCGAACAACTCTGACAGCAGCCACAACAGGAAGGTCGCGTAAAGCCGCGGCGATCCCATCAGCGCGTCGGCGGCCAAGATGTTGATCTGCCCGAGCCCGTCCGGGGCCAGCCGCATGAGGTCCGACAACTCCAGCGCGGGTTCGCCGAAAAGCCCGCTGCCGCCCTGGTTTTCCAGAACCAGCAACCGGCGCTGGATTGCCCCGATCGATGCCGGAGAGACATTGCCGTATCGCAGCGAGAGCGACGCCCGGTTCTGCCCGACCCAGGCCAGCATCGCGCGCAGATCCGCAAGATCGAGCAGCGGCAACCCCTCTTCATCGGCCAGACGGAAGGCGATGTTCAGCACGCCCTCCTGCACGTCGTTCAGGTCCAGAAGCCGCGACAGCAAAAGCGGCCCCATCTCTGCAACGGTTGTGCGCACGGGGTGACCCTTGACCCCGAACAAGTCCCAGAAGGTGACGGGGAACGCCGCATAGCGATAGTCGGTCAACCCGATCCGGGCCGCGCGCGCCTGAAACGCGTCATGCAATTTGAAATCGGCGCGGCCAGCCGCCGCCAGACCCGAAAGATCGCCCTTCACGTCCGACAGAAACACCGGAACACCCGCGGCCGAAAACCCCTCTGCCAGGATCTGGAGCGTGACCGTCTTGCCCGTCCCCGTGGCGCCCGCGATCAGACCGTGACGATTGGCATAATCGAGCCGAAGCTCTTGCGGAACCGAATACTCCGGACCCGCCCCACCGACAAACAGACCTTTCGGCATTTCACATTCCCTGAGACAATTTCATTTTTGACAACACAATTTTAACGATTACATGTCAATTTCAAGTCATCCCGTTGACCGTGTTTCTTGCACGGGCGGGTCTTCCTCCCTGATGGACTTGGCCGCATCCTCGTGATGCGGCCCTTTTTCTTGCCGACGGCCCGGCCCGTGCGCCGTCTTATCCCATTGACTGTTGACGACTTCCTGGAAACGGCCTAGCGTCCCCACTACGAATAAGTCGGCCGGTCCGACAGGGAGAAAGACACGGAAAAGGGCTGCGCTGCAGCCCTTTTTTCATGGGCGCAATCATACGCGCGTGAACAGGACGCAGCGCCCGGTTTTTTGTCTGACACAGGCGGACACCCATGCTAAGGCACGGGAAAAGAAACCGAGGAAAGGCAGGCAATCGATGCGTGATCTTCTCATCCCGCTCGGCTTGGCGGCGCTGCTTGCGCTGGGTGGCCCGGCGCTGGCACAGGAAACCGATGCGGCCCCGGCCGAGGACCAGCAGCCCAAAGCTGAAGCCTACATCAAGGACACCTTTCAGAAGTGGCAGGTCTTCTGCGTGAAATTCCCCGAGGGGCGCGAAGACTGCAACATGCGGCAGGTCATCGTCGACGACAATGGCGGCCCGGTCAGTTCCGCTGAACTGATCCCGCTTCCCGCCGATGCGCCCAGTGCGGCACTGGTGGAAATCGGCACGCCGCTGAACACGCTGTTGAGCGAGGACCTGCGGCTGGCCATCGACACCGCAGACCCCAAACGCTACCGCTTCAACTTTTGCACGACGCGCGGCTGCTTTGCGCGCTTCCCGCTGGAAGCGAGCGAAATCCGGGCCATGAAAGCAGGCCGGGAAGCCAAGATTTCCATCGTGATACTGACCGGCGAAAACAAGGTATCCCAGGTGACCATCCCGCTTTCGCTGTCGGGCTTCACCGCGGCCTATGACCTGGTCAGTGAATTGCAGGCGCGCTGACGCCCCGTTTCACAACCGTTTCGAACGCCGCCCCGACGGGCGGCGTTTTTCGTTTTCGGCAATGATGTCGGATGGATCGCGGATCAGACCTTGCGGAGCGCAAGGACCGCGTTGAGGCCGCCGAAAGCGAAGGCGTTGGAAAGCACCACGGACACATCGGCCTGCCGCGCCTCGTTCGGGACGACGTCAAGCGTGCATTCCGGGTCCGGTTCCTCGTACCCGATGGTCGGCGCGATGACACCATCCCGCAACGCCATCACGCAGGCCAGAAGCTCCACCGCCCCGGTGCCGCCGATCAGATGCCCGTGCATCGACTTGGTCGAGGAGATCATCAGGTCGTCCGCGTGCGGGCCGAAGACATCGGCCACTGCCGCGCATTCGGTCTTGTCATTGGCGGCGGTCCCGGTTCCGTGGGCGTTGATGTAGTCCACATCGGCCGGACCAAGCCCCGCATCGCGCAAGGCGCCGGAAATTGCCCGCGCCGCCCCCTGCCGGGACGGCATGACGATGTCGGACGCATCCGCCGTCATCGCAAAGCCCACGACCTCTGCCAGAATCTCCGCGCCCCGCGCGCGGGCGTGTTCATATTCCTCGAACACGAAGATCGCGGCCCCTTCGCCCTGCACCATGCCGTTGCGATTGGCCGAGAACGGGCGGCAGGCGTCGCGCGACATCACGCGCAACCCTTCCCATGCCTTGATCCCGCCGAAGCACAGCATCGATTCCGATCCGCCGGTGACCATGACCCGCGTGGCCCCCGAGCGGATCAACTGGAACGCCTGCCCCATCGCGTGGTTCGACGACGCACAGGCAGTGGCCACCGTGAAGCTCGGCCCCTTGAGGTTGTAGGTCATCGACACATGGCTGGCCGCGGCGTTGTTCATCAGCTTCGGCACGACGAAGGGATGAACGCGGTTCTTCCCGTCCTCGTAGACGGTGCGGTAATTCTCATCCAGCGTGTTCATGCCGCCGCCCGAGGTACCAAGGACAACGCCTGCCTCCTGGCTGATCTCGCCGCAGAATTCCAGACCGGCCTGGGCAATCGCCTCTCGGGCGGCCATCAGCGTGAACTGGGTGAAGCGGTCGTAAAGCGCGATCTGCTGGCGGTTGAAATGGGCCTCGGGCTCATAGCCGCGGACCTGCCCGCCGATCTTGATCGACAGGCGGTCGATATCGCGGATGTCCAGCGGCCCGATGCCACAACGCCCTTCCCGGAACGCATCCAGCGTTTCGGACACGGAATGGCCAAGGGCATTGATCGTGCCCTGCCCGGTGATGACGACACGCTTCATGCGGTCTGTTCGGACACCAGACCCTCGACCGCCTTCACGATGGCCGCGACCGAGGAGATGTCGAAATCGCTTTCGGAGGGGTCGTTCGCGTTGAAGGGCACCTGGATGTCAAAGGCTTCCTCGATGGCGAAGATCGATTCCACGAGGCCAAGGCTGTCGATGCCCAGATCGTCGAGGGTGTTGTCCATCTTGACGTCCGACGGCTCCAGCACGGCCTGTTCGGCGATGATTTCGATGACCTTGTCCTTGACGCTGTCAGACATGGGGAGGGCCTCTTTGCCTTGTTCTTTCTGGCGGGGGTTTAGTCGCTATCGGGATCCTTTGAAACCGCTTTTTGCAGCGCGGCAACTTGGGCGAAAAGCCGCGGAAGCCGGCGCAGTCCTTTGTAGGCTTCCACATGGGCCTCCATCTTCATCGCGGGATAGCCCAGCAGAACCCGGCCCTTGGGTGCGTTGGTAAAGATCTTGCTGGCCCCGCCGGCGATCACGTCGTCGCCCACGAAGATGTTGTCGTTCACCCCGCATTGCCCGGCCATCACCACCCGGTCACCGATCCGGGCCGATCCGGCGATGCCGACCTGTCCGCACAGCAGACAGTCGCGCCCGATGGACACGTTGTGGCCCACATGTACAAGGTTATCGAGCTTCGTGCCCGATCCGATGGCCGTGTCGCGGATGGTGCCCCGGTCGATACAGGTATTGGCACCGATCTCGACATCGTCGCCGATGGTCACGGCGCCCAGCGAATGGATGCGCGTCCAGCTTTGCTTGGCCGCATCGCCCGCATCGCCCAGCGTATCGCGCACATTTTCCACCGCGGATTTCTCTGGCGTGACAAAGGAAAAGCCGTCCGAACCGATCACCGCGCCGGGCTGGGCGATGAAGCGGTCGCCGATGGTGACCCGCGCCCCGATCTTGACCCCGTGCAGCAGCAGCGCGTCTTTGCCGATGCGCGCGTCCTCGGCCACGACCACATGTGCAGCGATCCGGGCATTGGCACCGACCACCGCCCGCGGACCGATCATCACGAAGGGGCCGATCCGGGCGCCATCCCCGATCTGTGCCGTGGGGTCGATCACGGCCGAGGGATGCACGCCCGCGGCGATCTCGGGCCCCGGATCCATCAGCGTTGTCAGACCGGACATGGCATAGCGGGGTCGCGGCACGAAAATCGCGGCGCTCAGCCCCAGCGCCCGCCAGTCGGCCCCGGCCCACAGAATCGCCGCGTGGGCATTGCCCGCGGCCAGCCCGTCACCGTATTTGGGGTCCATTGCCAGGGCGAGGTCGTCTGGCCCTGCCTCGGCCGGTTCGGCCGCCCGCAGGATCGTGAGATCGGGGTCGCCTGCAACCTCTGCCCCAAGCGCGTTGGCAATCTGGCCTACTGTAAACGACATTCCTGCCCCCTGTCCGATCCGGTCACCGGCCCGGCCTTTGCCGCGCGCACTGCCCCGGTCGGGTCGGGTCTAGCTGCGAATATCGGGCAGTTCCACCCCGGCCGCCGACAGCGCGTCGAAAATAGCGGCATCGCGGCCGTAGACGTCGCGCCGATACTGCATCCGCCCATCCGGCCCGCTGACCGCCGTGCGATAGATGATGTGCACCGGAAGCGGCTTTTCAAGAAGCACCTTGGTTTCCCGTCCGCTGTTCAGCCGTTGCCGGAAAAACCCGCGGGGGTCGTCGGTCTGTTCGGACAGAAGCGCATAGGCGAAATCGAATGGATCGCCCAGGCGAATACAGCCATGACTGAACGCCCGCACCTCTCGGTTGAACAGCGATTTCGACGGCGTGTCATGCAGATAGATGTTGTAGGGGTTGGGGAACATGAACTTCACCAGCCCCAGCGCGTTGCGGGTCGAGGGCGGCTGCTTCATGTCGAACGGGAAGTTGCGCGCGTTGTATTCGCTGAAATCAACCGCACCGCGACTGACCACACGGCCCGCGCGTCGATCAACTGGATATGGCGGGCGGCCTCCGGGTTGGCCTGCATCTGCGGCAGGTATTCCTTGACCACGATAGAGCGCGGCACATGCCAGCTTGGGTTGATGATCATGTGCTCCATCACGTCGGAGAATTCCGGCGTCCGGTGATCGGGCCGCTTTTTCCCCACGACAGAGCGGGTTTCGAAAACGACCTGCCCATCTTCGATGATGCGGGCATGGAAATCGGTGATGTTCACCAGAACATGCCGTCCGCCGCGGTCGTCGCCCAGCCAGCGTTCACGTTCCATCGCGACGAGAACCTGCTTCAGCCGGTCTTCGGCAGACACGTTGATTTCGTCCAGCGTGCCGGGCCCGGCCACGCCGTCGGGCGTCAGGCCATGTTCGTACTGAAAGCTTTGAACCGCAGCCTGAAGCGCATCGTCATAGCCGGCCGATGCGGTTCGGCCCAGATATCCCATTCCGATCAGCCGGTTGCGCAGGGCAAGAACCCCGGCCCCGGACGACCCGGCGAGAGTTTGCCAGAGCGGACCTCTGGCCCCCAGCCGCCGGATGCGATCACGGTTTCAAGCCGCAGCTTCTCTCTCAGCAGGCGGGCATATTCGGGGGTTTCGGGCGCAAGGGTCCGGAAGAACCCGGCCGCCGAGGGTGCCGTTTCGAACGCCGTCAAAAGTTGCGTCGCAGACGGCCGCGTAACCTGGCGCTTGATACCGGGCACCACCTCTCCGGGGACCAGGATGCCACTTTGCAGATCGCGCGCGTAGGACACGAACATGCGCGCCGCCGCGACCTCTGCCCGGCCGGCATCGCGTTGGGTCCGCGCGTCGCGGAACAGTGCGATCAGATCGTCGGGGTCATAGCGCGATGCAGGCAGCCCATGTTTCGGCGCCTGCGCCAGCGCGCGCAGAAGTGCGGTTCGCCGCGATGCGCTCTCCGCCGCTGTCCAGAAAGGTGCAAAGTCGCGCGCCCGGTAGAAGGCCGCGATCCCCGTATCGGATGCCGCCGCTTCGGCGATGGCCTGCCGAAACCCGGCATTGGCGATTTCTTCCGCCACGGACGGGGCGGCGAAAGACGAAATGCTCACCAGCAAGGCCATGGCCAAGCCAGACCTGCGAAGTCGGCAAAGACGCATAAACTGTTTCCTCATGGGTACTTAGTCGCGCAACAAAGTTAAGCATCCGGTAATGGCGCTGGCCTGTCCACTCACAAACCCCGGAGAATTTCCGACGCGCGGCAGAGTGTTGCAAAACGTCCTCGCCCGGTGAAAAGCCATGAAGTTCCCGCCAGATAGGCAAAATCCCGCCAGTTTCGGGGTTTCGGGCGCACCTGCTTCGAATCGCTTCTTGGCGCATCACGGTGAATATGGCATGAAAAATCACGTTCGGCGCGCCGCCGGGCGGAAAAAACGCTGCGAAATCGCGGCATTGCTATGCATGGGGCAGGCAGAGAGCTCATGAAAATCACCGGTACCGGTATTTCTCGTCGTGGCGTATTGGCAGCCTTTGCCGCCAGCACCGTCGCGGCAGCACCCACCTTCGCGAATGCCTTTGGCGTCTTGCGGGGCGCCGGTGACGTCCGACGGATACGCATGTATTCGGGGCGGACCGGCGAAAGCATCGACACGATCTACTGGATCGAGGGCGAGTACATCAAGGAAGCGGTGAAGGAGATCAACGCTTTCATGCGCGATTGGCGTACCGATTCGGTGGTCTCGATGGATGTCCGCAACATCGACATCCTGGCCGCAGCACACAGCCTGATGGACGTAAACGAACCCTATATGCTTCTGTCTGGCTATCGCTCGCCGCAGACGAACGCGATGCTGCGCTCCCGCTCTCGCGGCGTGGCCAAGAATTCGCTGCATATGAAAGGCCAAGCGGCCGATGTCCGTCTGAAAAGCCGCACGGTCAGCCAGATCGCCGGCGCGGCCGGGGCCTGCAACGCAGGCGGCGTCGGGCGCTACTCCCGCTCCAACTTCGTGCATATGGATTGCGGGGCGGTTCGCAGCTGGGGCCGCTGACCTGACAGATTTCACTCACGGAAAGAGAAAGGCGCCCGGTTTCGGGCGCCTTTTCCATTAGCAGAGCGTGGTGGACCGGCCGCGGGGCTGGCTGGTCAGTCGACCAGCCGCCATGTTTCGTGCCGTTCCAGATAGGCCTCTTGCTCGGGCGTCAGGGCCACCTTTTCCGTCCCGCGGATCATCGGGCGCACCCCCTGGAAGAAGGAGTGCCCGATGGTCAGAAGATAGATGTGCAGGATGACAAAGCCCGCCACGAACCACGCCACCGCAAGATGCAGGTTGGCCACGACCTCCAGCCAGAACGGCGCGTTGGGCAGCGTCTCCCAGAAATTATAGGTCAGGTAGATGATGCCCGTCCCCCAGACCAGCGGGAAGACCACGGTCTTCAGCACCGAATAGGCCAGCGCCTGAAGCGGGTTGAGCCGCTGGGCAAGGCTTTTCTGATAGGGATGGTGTTCGCCCTTAAAGACCCCGTAGGCGTAATAGCGTGCCACCTGAAACAGGCCAAAGATACGCGGAAGGAACACCTTGTAGTTGCCCGTGGTGAACAGCCAGAAGGTCGCGAACACCCACAGAAGCAGCAGTGCCAGTGCCACCAGCGTGTGGATCTTCACCGCCATCTCAAAGCTGATCAGGTTGTGGAACCCGTTCATGGCGAGGCCCGTGAACATCAGCGCCATGATCGAGCCCGCTTGCGACCAGTGCCAGAGCCGCTCGAACTTGGGGTAGATCATCACCTCGCGTTCATTGCAGTCCGGGCACGGCGTGAGGCCCCGGTTCGGATCGGGTGCAGGACTTGCGTCAATCATGGGAACCTCCGTTGGTGCGGGTGAACAGGCGGATCAGCGTGTGCAGGGCGACGCCCGCGAACATCGCGAAGAAGACGAGCATGCCGAGGATCGCGCCGACGCTCTTGGGTTGCGACCCGGGCATGTAGAAGCCCGCCAGATTGGCCAGACGGCCGCCGTCCGCATGGCATTCCTGACACTCCAGCGCCTTGTCGGCGGGTGCCACCATGTGGGTGATCGGCCAGTACATATAGGTGTCAACAAAGCCGTATTCGCCGGAATACTCCTTGCCCGCGGCCTTCATCCCCGCCTCGATCGCCTTGTCCCACTTGAAGTTGGTCCAGAAGGCGGTGTCGGTCGTCGGCCCCCAGACGTTGGAATAGACAAGGTGGTTCAGACCCGCATCATAGGCCTGCCGCCCTTCCATCCGCTTGAACGGCCAGATGCGCGAGCGACCGTCCTCGGACGATCCGGCGATCTTGTTCATCTCGACCACCTTGCTGGGGTCGATGGTTTCGTCGTCCGCGGTGTAGGTTACCTGCCCGTTGAACCACGAATAGTAGGGAACGACATCCTCGCCGTATTCGAAATCGCCCTTGGTGGCGAGATAGGTGTGCAGTTCCTTGCCGTTGCCCTGGGTGTATTCGTTCAGGTGCAACGGATGGCCGTGTTCGTCCATCTTGCCGGCGGTGGACCAGTCCCAGCGGGTTTTCGTCGCCACGCCGCCGCGGGCGAATTCGGGGATGTGGCAGGTCTGGCAGGCCACACGGTCCGTGTGGTCGTTCAGCTTGATGCCGGTCACCGTCAGAGCGTCATGCGGCGCGTTGCCGTGGCAGCTTTCGCAGGTGGCCACGTCGTTGCGCATCATGCCGGGCTTTCCGGTGCCCTCGGGGTCGGTCGCATGCACATCATAGCGCGACCCGGCAAAGACGTGCTTGTCGCTGTGATGGCAGGTTTCGCAGGTGAAGTTCAGGCCGTCCTCGGCCATGTGAACGTCGACATCCTTGGTGGGGTGATACAGCGCCGAGGACAGGTCGCCGTGCTTCACGTTGTCGCCGCCGCCACCATAGAAATGGCAGGTGCCGCAGTTCTGGCGGGTGGGTTCACCCACGCTTTGCGCGGCCTTCTTCAGGTCAACGACCCACGCATCGGCCCCGGTCACCGACTTGCCCTTGGTGGACATCATCGGATGGCCGGCCCCGGTGGCAAGCTTGCCGTACTGGCCAGAGGTATCATGGCAGACAAGGCAGTCGACCGCGGCATCTTCCTGCGGCGGCGGGCTGCTCATGTCATCCCAGCCATAGCCGACATGGCACGAGGTACAGCGCGCCTCGTTCGAGGCCACGTTACCGCAGAACGAGTTCAGCACATGGCTTTTGCCAAGGATCTGCCCGGTGGTGGGATTCTCGAATTCCCATTTCCAGTGGACCGAGTGCTTGACCTGCGTCGCGGCCTCGGTGTGGCAGGACAGGCACGCCTCGGTCACTTCCGGACCGCTGGCGAACTCTTTCTGCAACTCCTTGAACTTGGAATGATCCGCGGTGCTTTCCGATATCTGCGGCGCCTCTTGCGCCGCCATCGGTTCCGCGCCCGTCAACCCGGCCACGGCCAGTAGCAATGCCGTGCCAAGACCCCATATGCGCATGTCTGTCCCTCCCGTCGCGCGCCGATGCGCGACTCTCGTATTCAAATGTATACATACGATATATAATTACTCTGTAAAACAACTTTTTTTGGAACCGTTCCAAGGCGGGGCACTCGGTCGCAGGAGGACCATAGACTAGAGAAACGCTCGCCTTTTCGGCGTATCCTTGCCGGGCGCGGAACCTGACACAAAAGTTTCAAATGACATTTACATCCGGCTTCCGCTAACCGACACGCCATCGGCGCGACCGGATGCGCCAGACCCATGAATCCGAAAGGAGATGTCGATGAAAATTGCAGTTCTCGGGGGCGACGGCTTCTGTGGCTGGCCCACCTCGCTTCATTTGTCCAACGAGGGCCACGAGGTCCACATCATCGACAATCTCAGCCGCCGCTGGATCGACACAGAGCTGGGCGTGCAGTCGCTGACGCCGATGGACTCGATCCAGGAACGCTGCCGGATCTGGAAACAGGTCTCGGGCGAGAAGATCCACTTCCACCTGATCGACCTGGCCAAGGAATACTATCGCCTGCGCGACTGGCTGGCCGAGGAAAAGCCCGACGCCATCGTGCATTTCGCCGAACAGCGCGCCGCGCCCTATTCGATGATCACCGAACGGCACAAGATCTACACCGTCGACAACAACATCAACGCCACGCACAACCTGCTGGTCGCGCTGGTGGAAACCGGCATTGACGCGCATCTGCTGCATCTGGGCACGACGGGCGTCTACGGCTACTCGACGGTCGGCGCCCCGATCCCCGAAGGTTATCTGGACGTGCAGATCGACACGCCCAACGGCCCCAAGGGGATGGAGATCCTGTATCCGACCAAGCCCGGCTCGGTCTATCACATGACCAAGTCGCTGGATCAGATCATGTTCCAGTTCTACGCCCAGAACGACGGGCTGCGGATCACCGACCTGCATCAGGGCATCGTCTGGGGCACCAATACCGACCAGACCAAGCGCCATGAACAACTGATCAACCGCTTCGACTATGACGGCGACTATGGCACCGTTCTGAACCGGTTCCTTGCGCAGGCGGCCATCGGCTATCCGCTGACCGTGCACGGCACCGGCGGGCAGACCCGCGCCTTCATCCACATTCAGGACACCGTGCGCTGCGTGGCACTTGCGGTGCAGGACCCGCCCGCCGCCGGCGACCGGGTGAAGATCTTCAACCAGATGACCGAGACGCACCGCGTGCGCGACCTCGCCGAACTGGTGGCCAAGATGACCGGGGCCGAGATCGCCTATCTGCCGAACCCGCGGAAAGAAGCCGCGGAAAACGAGTTGATCGTCAAGAACGACCACTTCCTTGATCTGGGTCTGAACCCGATCACCCTGCAGGAAGGCCTGCTTGAAGAGGTCGTCGAGATCGCCAAGAAATACGCCCACCGCATCGACCGCTCCCGCGTTCCGGCGCATTCCGCCTGGACCAAGGAAATCGCGCCGCTGGTCGAACATGACCCCGAGGGCAAACGGCTCAAGTCGGTGTCGTGAGCACAGGACTGACCCCATCAGGGCCTCCGGGTGTACCGGAGGCCTACGTTACCCTGGTCACCAACGCGGATTTCGCGTTGGGGGCCAAGGCGCTGTTGCGGTCGCTGCGTTTGACCGAAACGGCGGCTGATCTGTGCGTCCTGCATACCGGCGGCGTCCCGGGCGAGGCGCTTGCCCCGCTGGCCGATCTGGGGGCGCGTCTGGTCGAAACCGATCTTCTGCCAACGTCAGACGCGTTCAATCAGGCGCATGCGCGCGACCGGCTGCACGGCCTTGCCCCGTTCACCAAGGGCGAGAAACCGGCCTTTCACACCCCGCTCGACAACTTCTGCAAGCTGCGCCTTTGGCAGTTGGACTATGACCGGGTCGTGTTCCTCGACGCCGATACGCTGGTTCTGCAGAACATCGACCGGCTGTTCGCCTATCCCGAATTCTGCGCCGCGCCGAATGTCTATGAAGGGCTCGCCGATTTCCACCGGATGAATTCCGGTGTCTTCACCGCGCGCCCCAACCGCGGCACGTTCGACGCGATGCTGGAACGGCTTGACGCCCCGGGCGCGTTCTGGCGGCGGACGGACCAGACCTTCTTGCAGGACTTTTTCCCCGACTGGCACGGGCTGCCGGTGTTCTACAACATGCTGCAATATGCCTGGTTCAACATGCCGGATCTGTGGTCGTGGTCCGACATCCGGGTCCTGCATTTCCAGTATGAGAAACCGTGGCAGGATCACGCCAAGGCCGACCGGCTGCGGCCGCTGATCGACCTGTGGCGTGCCTATGAAAGTGGCGAGGGCATCCCCGACCTTGCCGCCCTGCCCCAGCCCGCCGCCGCATGAGCCTTGCCATCACCGGTGCAACCGGCCTTGTCGGCCGGTTCTTCGTGGAAGAGGCGCTGTCGCGGGGGGAGGATGTCACGGTTCTTGGCCGGACACCGCCCGCGCCCGGCTTCTTCTCCGCCCCCGTCGCCCACCGCCCCTATGCGCTTGGCGACCGGCCCGATCTTTCCGGCCATGACGCGGTGATCCACTGTGCCTTTGCCCATTTGCCGGGGCGCTATCGCGGCGGAGAGGGCGATGACCCCGCGGGGTTCACGCGCGCCAATCTGGACGGCTCGCTCGCGCTGTTCGAGGCCGCCAAGGCAGCGGGCGTTACGCATCTGCTGTTTCTGTCCAGCCGCGCCGTCTATGGCACCTATCCCCCCGGCACGCCGATGTCCGAAGAGATGGAACCGCGGCCCGACACGCTGTACGGGCAGGTCAAATGGCAAGCAGAGCAGGCGCTGGCCGCCCTCGCCACCACGGATTTCGTGACCGCCAGCCTGCGCGCCACGGGCGTCTATGGTCCGCCGGGACCGGGCCAAAGGCACAAATGGGCCGACCTCTTCGACGATTTCCGGGCCGGCCGGCCCGTTGAGCCACGTCGCGCGACCGAGGTGCACGGGGCCGATCTGGCCGATGCCGCGCGGTTGATCCGCAGCGCCCGGCCCGACTGTGTGACCGGGCAGGTGTTCAACCTGTCCGATATCCTGCTCGACCGCCACGACCTGCTGACGCTGCTGGCCCGGGCCGAGGGGCTGCCGACACCGCCACCGCCCCGAAGCAATGCCCCTGTCAGCGCGATGCGCACCGACCGGATGCGCGCCCTCGGCTGGCAGCCCGGCGGCATGGACGCCCTGCGCGCCAGTCTGCCCGCCCTGCGCTGACCCCCGCCATTTACAGAAAAGCGGAACGATTTCCCGTTTTTCCATAAGAATCCCGTAACGACATGGACCGATCATCCGCCGAAAAGCCTTTGACCGGAGACAGCCCATGTCTATCCGCACGAAAATCGTTCTTGCAATCGCTGGCGGCGTGCTGGTGTCCGCGCTTCTTGTCCTGACGCCGATGCTGATCGGGATGCAGAACCTGATCGACCGGGGCACGCAAAAGGAACTTCAGGATTTCAACCTGCGCTTCGAGACCGCGCTCAAGGATCGCATTCACAGCGCGGTCACCATGGCCGCGCTGATCGCCTCTGAACCGGATGTGCAGGAGGCGACGGCCACCGGCAACCGCGACCGGCTGGCAGAGCTGTTCGTGCCGGGCTTTGCCAACATGAAAGCGACCTACGGGATCGCGCAGTTCCAGTTTCACGAACCCAACGCGCATTCGCTGTTCCGGGTGCACAAGCCGTCCAAGTTCGGGGATGACCTGTCCGGCTTTCGCCACACCGTCGTTCAGGCCAACCGCGAAAAGAAGCCGCTGGCCGGGCTGGAACGCGGGCGGGCGGGGCTGGGCATCCGGGGCCTCAGCCCGATTGCCTATGACGGCACCCATGTCGGTACCGTTGAAATCGGCCTGAAGGTCGACGAGGCGTTTTTCAAGACGCTTGTCGGCGATACCGACACGCGGATCGAGTTCTACGTCCTGCCCGACCGGGCGATCACCGGCTTCAGCGAAGATGACGCCGAGGTTCAACGCGCGGTCGCCAATATCGAGGCCGAACCGCTGCTGACCAGCCGCGAAGCGATGGCGGCAGCCGATGCCGGGTTGTCCCCTTACGAACGCAAGATCGGCGATGTCAGCATGGCCGCCGCGGCGTTCCCGATCACCGATTTCTCGGGGCAGATCACGGGGCTTTTGCACGTCATGGTGCCCAAGACGGCCTACCTGGCCATTGCCGGGCAGATGCGCATGATGGCGCTGGGCGCGGGTCTGGTTGCGCTTGTGGTGGGGTTGGGCCTTGCCTTCTTCTTCGGGTCGCAGATCACCAGCGCGCTGATGGACCTTGTCGACAAGATGAAACTGCTGACCGACGGCAACCTTGATGTGCGGTTCTCGCGCAAGCTGCGCGGAAAGGGCGAGTTGGGCGATTTGCAGAACGGCATGGTCATGTTCCGCGACAGCCTGGCCGAGGCCAAGCGCATGAGGGAACAGGCCGAGGCCCAGCACGAGCGGCAGGAGCATGTGGTCGAGATACTGGCCTCCGGCCTGCGCCGGCTGTCCGCGGGCGATCTGGCAGGACATATCGACGAGGATCTGGGCGAGGGCTATAACGGTCTGCGCGACGACTATAACGAAACGGTCCGCAGCCTGTCGCAACTGATCACCGACATCACCGAGGCGGCCGCCACCATCGCCGTCAATGTCGGCGGCATCAACGGCGCGGCCCATGACCTGTCTCGGCGCACCGAGAACGCGGCGGCCACGCTGGAGGAAACCGCCGCGGCGCTGCAGGATCTCACCTCTTCCGTCTCGACAACGGCCGAGGGCGCGCGGGAGGCCGACCGGATCGGCAAGGACGCGATCGCCCGCGCGAAATCCGGCACCGACATCGTCCGGGAAACCGTGCGGGCGATGAACGATATCGACGACTCCGCCGAACAGATTTCCCGCATCATTCATGTGATCGACGACATCGCGTTCCAGACCAACCTTTTGGCGCTTAACGCAGGGGTGGAGGCCGCGCGCGCCGGTGGTGCAGGCAGCGGTTTCGGCGTTGTCGCCTCGGAAGTGCGGGCACTGGCCCAACGCACGGCAGAGGCCGCGCGGGAAATCGGAAGCCTGATTTCGGCCTCGGGCGACAAGGTCAAGCAGGGCGTGGGCCTTGTCGGGCGAACCGGCGATGCGCTTGACGGTATCCTGACCGCGGTCGAGGAAGCCACGTCTCAGGTCAGCCGGATCGCGGTTCTTGCCGGGGAACAGTCGGTGGGGCTCGATGAGATCAACACCGCCGTCGGCCAACTGGATCAGGTCACGCAGCAAAACGCCGCAATGTTCGCGGAAACCACCACCGCCAGCGACACGCTGGCCAGCGAGGGCCAGACCCTGCAAGAGCTTGTGCGGCACTTCCACACCTCCGGCCCGACAGGCGCTGGCGCCTATCGGGGCACCGCCGCAGCCTGACAGGACCGGGGCCATGTTTCTTGAATGGGAAAGGGCGCCGTGGCGCCCTTTTCTTTTGGTCCGACATGGGCAAGCGCGGTCGCACCCGATCCCTTGACGGCTGTCCCTGTTTCGAGATTTCGCTGTGTCAGCTGGCCTGATCGTCCAGCGGGGCCATCGCGGCAAAGTCGAAGTCTTCGCCATCGCCGTCCATCGCCGGGAACCCGTCCATCGGCAGGTCCATCCCGGTGTCCAACTCCAACCCCTCGCCATCGTCCAGCGCCGGGAAATCCGATCCGAAATCGGGCTCTGGCAGGGCCATGTCCATCGGTTCCGCCGCGGCGGCCGCGGGCAGTTGCATCATCCCCGCATCGTCGCCATCGTCACCGCCGGCGCCGTCGATCTTCACCGCGCGGTCGCCCTTCATCTGGCCAAGCCGGCCCTCGGCGACGAATACACCGCCCGGTCCTTCCAGCTTGATACTGCTCAACGCATCGGCGGGCAGCGCGACGGTGTCGCCCACCTTCCAGCGCGAAACGGTGGCCGCATTCACGCGGGTGCGCATCAGGACGCCCTGAATCGTCAGTTCCGCCCCCAGTACGCCGGTCTTGAGCGAATCCGACCACTTGACCGCATGGGCATGCCCGTCACCGGCAAGCGCATCTTTCTTGACGATCTCGGGCAGGGCGAGGAAGAACTTGCCGCCGCGCGTGCCCGGCCCAAGCTTCAGGCCCACGCGGAAGCCGCGATAGGGCACATCGGCAAGGGTCAGCTGCACGTGGCGGGGATCGTCGATCCGGGTGCCCTGGGAATAGCCGCAGGGCCACTCCGCCCCGGTCTCCTCCTCCAGCGCGGTGCCGAACCGCGCAAGCAGCGGATCAAGAAAATCGGCAAGCACGGCGCCATCCGTCGCCGTCAGGGGGCGGTGCGATGGCTCTTCGCTGCCAAGAAAGGCCAGAAGGCGCCATTCCAGCAGCGCCAAGGCCAGTTCCGGCGTATAGACGGCAAGGCCCATACGCCCGTCCGGGCCGTTCAGCAGAACCGGCAGACCGCCCTCTTCGCTGACCTCTGCCTCCAGCTCCTCAAGCGTCGGGTTCAACACCTCAAGGGAGTCGATGATCGCGGTGATGCCGAAAGCCTCGCGCGCCATGCGCGCGGCTTCCAGCCGGAGGATGGAGACCTCCGGCTTGCCATGGCCACCGCGCGACTTGCGGCCCTTGCCTGCGGAGTCTTCCGCCGCCGCGGCCTCAAGTATTCTTCTGAGAATCGCGCTGTGTGCTTCGTTGCCCATGTCGACCCCGGGTCACGTCCTTTGGGTCATGTCTTGCACGAAGCCCTTTAGAATTGGTTTCCGGTATCTTGCCTTCCGCGGCTCAGGCCGCCTTGGCCGTGCCGATCGGCAGCGTGACCCGGAAGGCCGCCCCGCCTTGCCCCGGCAGATAGATGATCGAGCCGTCCAGACGGGCCATGATCTCCCGACAGATCGCAAGACCCAGCCCCGCCCCGCCTGCCGACCGCGGATCGGACAGCCGCGCGAACTTTTCGAAAATGATGGTCTGGCTGCGTTCGGGGATGCCGGTGCCGTTGTCGATGAAATCGACCGTCACCCATCCGTCCCGCTGATGCACCCGGATGGTCAGCTCCGGCGCCTCGGCATCGCAGTATTTGGACGCGTTGGCAATCAGGTTGATGAACACCTGGCTCAGCCGGTCGCCATCGGTCCAGACCGTGACCTTTTCCGCCATCGGGTCGCGATGGATCACAAGACCACCCTGCCCGGTGCGACGCCCGGTCGTGGCGACGGCGCGTTCCAGCAGATCCTCAAGGCTGACCGCCTGCATGTGCAGCGAGACTTCGCCATTTTCCAGAACCGACAGGTCCAGCAGATCGTCCAGAAGACGGGTCAGGCGCAGGCTTTCCTCGTGGATGATGCGGGAATACTTGCGCAGATCCTCTGTCGACAGGGCGTCGCCTTCCATCAGGATCTCGGAAAACGCCCGGATCGAGGTCATGGGCGTGCGCAATTCGTGGCTGATCTGGCTGAGGAACGCGTCTTTCTGGACGCTGAGTTCTGTCAGTTTCTCGTTGGCCTCGCGCAATTGCCGCGCGGTGCGGGCCAGTTCCTCGGACTTGGCCTCAAGCTGGCTGGAATATTCCATCATCTGCGCGGTCTCGTCGGCAACCGCCATCAGATCCTCGACCGAGACCGAGGACCGCCCGACGATCTGCCCGACCATGGCATGGGCCGTCGCCGCACCGACGGACCCGGCCAGTTCCCGCTCCAGCCCCTGCAGGAATTCCGGGGTGATGTCGGGCAGGTAGCCCTGCTTGCCCTGCTCGGCCGCGGCGCGCTGGAACAGCCCTTGCGCATCCTCCGGCCCAAGGATCCGCTGGGTCATCAACAGCAGGTCTTCGGCCTCGGCCCGGCCCGTGCTCCACCCCTGCCCGGCCGAGGAATGATCGAACACGTTGACGAATTGCGCCGCCTGAAGCCGTTCCATCGGGCTGGGGAACGTGGTCAGCGACACGCCCAGAAAGGCCACCACATTGGCCGCCATGGAAAAGACGACCGCATGGACCAGCGGATCCAGACCATCCATTCCGAACAGCACCTGCGGCCGCAGCCAGCCGATGCCCCACGGGCCCTCGGACAACAGGCGGGCGCTCATCACCGCGCCGTCGCCAAAGCTTGGCAGGAACAGAGTATAGGCCCAGACGACAAAGCCCACGACCAGACCGGCAAAGGCCCCGCTGCGGGTCGCCCCGCGCCAGAGGATGCCCCCCAGAAGCGCCGGCAGCACCTGCGCCACACCGGCGAAAGAGATCAGTCCGATCGCGGCCAGCGCCTCTGACCCGCCGGTCAGCCGGAAATAGAGATAGCCCAGAAACAGCACCGCACCGATGGAGATCCGCCGCGCCCGCAGAACCAGCGTGCGCACATCCCCCGACATCGTGGCCCCGGTCTGCGTCATCTTCAGGAAGAGCGGCATCACCATGTGGTTCGACACCATGGTCGACAGGGCGATGGCGGCCACGATCACCATCGATGTCGCGGACGAAAACCCCCCAAGGAAAGCCAGCGTCGCCAGCCCGTCGCGCCCCTGCGCCAATGGCAGGGTCAGAACGAAGAGGTCGGGATTGGCGCCGGCGGGCATCTCGGCCAAACCCACCACGGCGATGGGCACGACGAACAGGCTCATCAGGAACAGGTAGGCGGGAAAGGCCCAGGAGGCCGTGGCAAGGTGGCTTTCATCGGCGTTCTCCACCACCATCACCTGAAACATGCGCGGCAGGGTGAAGATCGCGGCCGCGGCAAGGAAGGTCATGCCCATCCAGCGCCCCGGCGCAATCGGCATGCCCGACAGGGGGGAGGCATCGATCCGGTCAAGCATCGGCCCCGGCCCGCCCGCAATGCCCCAGACGACGAAGACGCCCACGGCCAGAAGTGCCACCAGCTTTACCACCGCCTCCACCGCGATGGCGGTGACGACGCCGTGGTGGCGTTCGTTCGCATCCAGATTGCGGGTGCCGAACAGGACCGTAAAGACGGCCAGCCCCGCCGCAACCGACAGCGCCGTGGAATTGAGGTCGGAAATCTCCCACGGTGTCGTGCCCTTGGGTGCGAAGACGGCGAAGGACAGCGTGACCGACTGCAGCTGAAGCGCGATATAGGGCGTCGTGCCGATCACCGCGATCAACGTGACGATCACCCCCAACGCGTTGGACTTGCCATAGCGCGACGAGATCAGATCGGCGACCGAGGTGATCCGCTGGGTCTTGCCGATCCGCACCAGCTTTCGCAGCGTCCACCACCAGCCGATCAGGATCAGCGTCGGCCCCAGATAGATCGCGACGAATTCCAGCCCCGACCGCGCCGCATACCCCACCGCGCCGTAAAACGTCCACGCCGTGCAATAGACCGACAGCGACAGGGTATAGACCAGGGGCGAGCGCAGCCAGCCCCCGCGCCCACGGCCCGCCCGGCGTTCGGCCACGAAGGCCACCCCGAACAGGAACACGACATACATCAGGCAGATCGCGACCAGCAGGTCGAAGGGGATCATCCCTGCCCCTCCGTCCCGTCCGGGTCATCACAGCGTTCGCCATCGGCGCATAGCCTGCGTGCCACGAAAAGCGAGATCACGATCAGCCCGAACCATGCCGCGAAAAGATAAAGCAGCATCGCCGCCGTCAGCCCATCCTCGGCATCGAGCACTGGGAACAGGAAGAGCGCCAACCCAAGGATCGGCAACAGCCGCGACACATCCGCCAGACGCCGCCGCCGGTATCCCTGACGGGCAAGGAACATCGGCGGCCGGCCCATCGGTTCAGGACTCCGTCAGTTCACGGACCGATGCCAGAACCTCGGTATTGGAGAAGGGCTTGGCCATGAAGCGGCTGGCCCCGATCCGTTCGGCCATCTCGCGGTCCTTCACCTGGCCCTTGGCGGTCAGCATCAGCACCGGCAGTCCGGCAAGGCTGTGATCGGCGCGGATATCCCGCAGGATGTCAAAGCCGGACCGGCCCGGCAGCATCACGTCGAGGATCACGATATCAGGCCGCGTCTCGTTCACGCGGCTGAACGCGGTCTTGCCGTCGGAATGCGTGTCCACGGCCCATCCTTCCCTTTGAAGGATGAAGCGGATCGCCTCGATGATATTGGGCTCATCCTCGATCAAAAGGACCTGCTTGCCCATACTCAGTACCCCTCCCACGCGGGCATTCGCCCTGCTTGTCGCACGAATATCCCCTCAATTACCATCGCTGTCAAAACCCGTTGGACAGGATCGACGGTTCACGCCGCGCGACACAATCGTGCCGCGGACAAATCCGGCAGGAGGAGCCCACGGCCTGCGGTGTTTCCCTTGGCATGTCGACCGTGGTCTCCGGCAGGATCAGCATCGCCGCCTCAAGAACCTGAGGGCCGTCGAACCCTGCTGACAGGGCCGGCTGGCAAAGCGCATAGGTCAAGAAGCGCGCCGGAACCGGCCCCCCGAGTTCCACCACGGTTCTAAGCGGGGTCATCGGCCGCGACAGCGCCTGGTAAAGCGGCCATAGCGGACAGGCAGAACCGAAGCGCGGCAGTGAAAACCCATCGACCGGCTTGCGAAAGGTCAGCGTGCCCGACCCGTCGCAGATGACAAGGCCCACGGGCCCACCGGTTTCCCGCTCCGGCAGGCTGGCCAGACGCCGGAAGACCGCGGCGGGATCGACCCCGAACTGCTGCGCCAGCCGACCGGGGTCGAGGTTCAGCGTCCGCGCGGCCTCGGCAAAGCGCGCAAGGGGCATCAGTTCGGCATCCCGGCGATAGCGCCGCAGAAACCGGATTGCCAGTTCGCGCGCCGCGGTGGAGCGCAGGTCGCCCCCTTCGCTGACGATGCGTTCAGGCGCGCGCGGCAGGCTGCGTTCCAGATCGGGCAGGTGAAAGTCGTGGCGGCGCAGGAACGCCTCTACCTCGTCCTGTGGTGTGGATTGGGACCCGGCCTCCTCCCCGCTTTCGTCCAGATAAGCCACCAGCGCCTGTGCGGAGTCGGCAAGGCGCTGACTGTCGTCCGACAGGTTTCGGTGAAACCGCCGCTGCCAGCTTGGGTCGATGTCCTCGGTATCGGCAAGGATCGACGCGGTGGAGCGGATCGACGTCACCGCCGAGATCACCTCGTGCAGGGAGGCCGACAGAAACGGGTCATGGGCCATCCGGTCGGTCAGCATCTCGACCATCCGCTCCAGTTCCCGCACCCGGCGATGGCGGTCGGCCAGAAGGCCCGCCCAGCCGGGAAAGCGGCCGGCAAACTCCTCGACACGGTTGTATTCCGGCTCTGCCAGATCCTGTCCGGCCGCGGCTTCGCGCAGCGTGCCGATCAGCGTCGCCCCGGCGCCTTCGGTCAGCGCGCTGGCCTCCACATCCAGATGGCGGGCGATCTCCACCAACAGTTTCCCGCCGATTCTGCGACGATTATGTTCAATGAGGTTGAGGTAGGACGGCGAGATACCCGCCCTGCGTGCCAGATCGGCCTGGCGAATGCCCATGACCGTTCGCCGTTCCCGGATACGGCTGCCGATCAGCGAACTTCGTGGCATGAGAAAAGCTTTTTCATGACAAGGGCTTTCTGCACCTGCGAGACAATTTATTTACAGCCGGCTGCGACACCATGTGTAATCCTTTACAAAAAAATCTTTGTTTGAAAAGCCGTTGTTGCAGAGTTTTCGCCGCACCCCCGATAATGACCGTGCTTTGTAAAGCAGGCGTCCGCGCGAGGAGGCACGGGCGCCATTGTAGCATCACGGGAGGATGTCCATGACAATCTCGAACCTGACGCGCCGCGGCGTGCTCAAGACCGGTGCGGTCACCGGCGCGGGGCTCGCCCTGCCGACCATCTTCACCTCGTCCGCCTCGGCCTTCACCAACGAGCCGACCGGCAGCACGGTCAAATTCGGCTTCAACGTGCCCCAGACCGGGCCCTATGCCGATGAAGGCCTTGACGAACTGCGCGCGCAGGAACTGGCCGTCGAACATATCAACGGCATGGGTGACGGCGGCATGCTGAACACCTTCAGCTCCAAGGTGCTGGACGGCTCCGGCATCCTTGGCAAGAAGGTGGAATTCGTCACCGGCGACACCCAGACCAAGTCTGACGCGGCCCGCGCGTCCGCAAAGTCGATGATCGAGAAAGACGGCGTCGTGATGATCAACGGCGGTTCGTCCTCGGGCGTGGCCATCGCCGTTCAGGGTCTCTGCCAGGAGGCCGGGATCATCTTCATGGCCGGTCTGACCCATTCGAACGACACCACCGGCAAGGACCGCAAGAAGAACGGTTTCCGCCACTTCTTCAACGCCTACATGTCCGGTGCCGCCCTTGGCCCGGTGCTTGAAAAAGCCTACGGGACCGAGCGTCGCGCCTATCACCTGACCGCCGACTACACCTGGGGTTACACCCAGCAGGAGTCGATCCAGGCCTCGACCGAGGCGCTGGGCTGGGAAACCGTCAACAACGTGCTGACCCCGGTCGGCGCCGGCGACTTCTCGTCCTACATCACGCCGGTTCTGCAGTCGGGCGCCGACGTGCTGATCCTGAACCACTACGGCGGCGACATGATCAACTCGATCACCCAGGCCGTTCAGTTCGGCCTGCGCGACAAGATCGTCAACGGCAAGCAGTTCGAAATCGTCGTGCCGCTTTACTCCGAACTGATGGCCGAAGGCGCGGGCGAGAACATCAAGGGCGTCTATGGCTCGATGAACTGGAACTGGCAGTTGCAGGATCCGGGCACCAAGGCCTTCGTCAAGTCCTTCGGCGAAAAATACGGCCGTCCGCCGTCCAACTCCGCCCATACCTGCTATGTGCAGACGCTGCTTTACGCCGATGCCGTGGCGCGGGCGGGGTCGTTCAACCCCTGCGCGGTTGCCGAGGCTCTGGAAGGCTTCGAATTCGACGGCATGGGCAACGGTCCGGTTCTCTACCGTGCCGACGACCACCAGTGCTTCAAGGACGTGCTGGTCATGAAGGGCAAGGACAACCCCTCGACCAAGTTCGACATCCTCGAAGTGGTCGAAGTCACGCCGCGTGCCCAGGTCGAATACGCGTCCGATCACCCGATGTTCGGCGGCGGCGCTGCCAGCCTCGGCGAGTGCAACGACGGCGCATAAGCCTGACCTGACACGCCAGACCGGCTGTGCGTTCGCACGGCCGGTCCCTTCCCGCGCGCGAACGCCGGCGGATCCCTCAACCTCACAGGCGGGACGATGGAAGCCATCATTCTTCAAATCCTGAACGGGCTCGACAAGGGCTCTGCCTATGCGCTGATCGCGCTCGGGCTTACACTCATCTTCGGCACGCTCGGCGTGGTGAACTTCGCCCATGGCGCGCTGTTCATGATCGGCGCCTTTTGCGCCGTGGTCATGAACCGGCTGCTGGGCCTGTCTTACGAGGAAATCGATCCCACGCGGACCGACTTTCTCGGCAATCCGCTCAAGGTGCAGGTGCCCTATGTCGAGAACTGGCTTGGCCCCGATCTGGGCGCGGCCGTGATCTCGTGGTCGGTGCCGCTGGCAATCCTTCTGGCCATCCCGGTGATGATCGGGCTGGGCTTTGCGATGGAACGCGGCCTCATCAAGCACTTCTACAAGCGCCCGCATGCGGACCAGATCCTCGTGACCTTCGGCCTTGCCATCGTGTTGCAGGAGATCATCAAGTATTTCTTCGGCGCCAACCCGATCCAGACCGCGGCCCCGGGCGCCTTTGCCGGGTCGTTCGACTTCGGCGTGATCCTCGGCTTCGATCCGAACGTGATCATCTATCCGTACTGGCGGATGGTCTATTTCCTGTTCTCGCTGCTGATCATCGCGAGCGTCTTTGCCTTCCTGCAGTTCACCACCTTCGGGATGGTCGTGCGCGCAGGCATGGCCGACCGGGAAACCGTGGGGCTGCTGGGCATCAACATCGACCGCCGTTTCACCATCATGTTCGGGCTGGCCGCGGCCGTGGCAGGGCTTGCCGGGGTTATGTATACCCCGATCCTTGCGCCCAACTACCACATGGGGATGGAATTCCTTGTCCTCAGCTTCGTGGTGGTCGTCGTTGGCGGCATGGGCAGCCTTCCGGGCGCCGTGCTGGCCGGGTTCCTGCTGGGCATCCTGCAAAGCTTTGCCTCGATGAACGAGGTGAAAAGCATCATCCCCGGCATCGACCAGGTCATCATCTACGTCGTCGCAATCGTCATCCTGCTCACCCGGCCGCGGGGCCTGATGGGCCGCAAGGGCGTGATGGAGGACTAATCCCATGTTCGGACTGAGTTCCAAAGACACCCGCTTCCTTCTGATCGTCATCTGCCTGACGCTGGCGACGCCGATCCTGCTGCAACCCTTCCCGGAAACCTCCAGCCTTGCGCAGTTCAACGCAGGCTACCCCGACCTGATGCAACGCTTTGCAATCTTCGGGATCTTCGCCATCGGCTTCAACATCCTGTTCGGGCTGACCGGGTATCTCTCCTTCGGGCACGCGGCCTTCCTTGGCGTGGGCTCCTACACCGTGGTGTGGATGTACAAGCTCTTGGGCTACAACGTCCTGCCCGGGCTGCTGCTGGCCATGGTCGTCTCGGCGCTGTTCGCCCTGCTGATCGGGTTCGTCTCGCTGCGCCGGTCGGGGATCTACTTCTCGATCCTGACGCTGGCCTTTGCCGAGATGTCCTACAAGCTGGCCTATTCGGTGCTCACCCCCATCACCAACGGTGAAACTGGCCTGCAGGTCTATGGCACCGACAAGCAGATCCTGGCCGGGCCGGGCGACCCCACCAGCCCCCATTTCTTCGGGCTGGTGATGCGGGACTCCTACCAGCTTGAACTGGGCAACTGGCTCTTCACCTTCAACTACGGCTACTACTTCTGCGCCGTGATCGCGATCATCGCCTTCTATGTCAGCTTGCGGATCTTCCGCTCGCCCTTCGGGATGATGCTGCGTGCGATCAAGACCAACCAGACCCGGATGAACTATACCGGCCTGAACTCTCGCCCCTACACCCTGGCCGCCTTTGTCATCTCGGGCATCTATGCCGGTCTGGCCGGTGGTCTTCTGGCCGCGATGGACCCGCTGGCCGGGGCCGAACGGATGCAGTGGACGGCAAGCGGTGAGGTCGTTCTGATGACCATCCTCGGCGGTGCGGGCACCCTGATGGGGCCGGTCCTTGGCGCAGGCTTCATCAAGTATTTCGAGAACATCTTCTCGAAGATCAACGACAGCGTCCTGCATGGCTGGTTCGCCTTCATGCCCGACGGGATGGAAGATTTCATCGTCGCCGTGTTCCACCCCTTCGTGGGCAAGGGCTGGCATCTGACGCTGGGCATCCTGTTCATGCTGGTCGTCATCTTCCTGCCCGGCGGTCTGGTCGAGGGGATGCAGCGCATTGCACGGCTCTTCAAGCGCAAGCGGGTGCCCGACGGGCCGCGCCGCAAGGACCCCGAACACCGCCCCAACCCCGCCCAGCACGTGGCCGAGTAAGGAGGACATGAGAAATGGGAATCCTTGAAGTCAAGGGTGTCAACAAACGCTTCGGCGGGTTGCAGGCGCTGGGTGACGTGAACCTGAGCGTTGCCGAAAACACGGTGCACGCCATCATCGGGCCGAACGGCGCGGGCAAGTCCACGCTTTTGAACTGCCTTGTGGGCAAGCTGATCCCCGATACCGGGTCGGTGATGTTCGACGGGCAATCGGTGCTGGGGCGCAAGCCGCACGAGATCAACCAGATGGGCATCTCGCGCGTGTTTCAAACGCCAGAGATCTTCGGCGATCTGACCGTTCTGGAAAACGTCCTGATCCCCTGTTTCGCCAAGCGCGACGGGGCATTCCGGATGCACGCGTTCGAAACCGTCGCCCAGGAATGGGAGATCGTGCAACGGGCCGAGCAGATGCTGGAAGACGTGAACATGGCCGACAAGAAGGACATGAACGCCTCCAGCATGTCGCGCGGTGACAAGCGGCGGCTGGAAATGGCCATGTGCCTTGTGCAAGAACCCAAGCTTCTGCTGCTGGACGAACCGACCGCCGGCATGGCGCGCGCCGACACCAACAACACGATCGACCTGCTGAAGGAGATCAAGGAAAAGCGCGACATCACCATGGCGATCATCGAACATGACATGCATGTCGTGTTCAGTCTCGCCGACCGGATCACGGTGCTTGCCCAAGGCACGCCTCTGGTTGAAGATATACCGGCGAACATCAAGGGTCACCCGAAGGTTCAGGAAGCCTATCTTGGGCAGGCCCATTAAGGGGAGGAGACGGACATGAACGTCAAACCCGACTTCAACAAGCACGCCAACCAGGCGGCCACCGCCCCCGCCTTCCTGTCGGTCTACGACCTGCACGCCTATTACGGCGAAAGCTACATCGTGCAGGGCGTGAACTTCAACGTGCATGAGGGCGAGATCCTTGCCCTTCTGGGCCGGAACGGTGCGGGCAAGACATCCACGCTGCGCGCGATTGCGCGGCTGGCCAACCCGCAGGTCACCTATGGCGAGATCTGGCTGGACCACCAGCCGTTGCACACGATGTCGTCCTATGACGCAAGCTGTGCGGGTCTGGGGCTGGTCCCCGAAGACCGGCGGATCATCCCCGGCCTGACGGTGGAGGAGAACCTGCAACTGGCGCAGATCGTGCCGCCTATCGGCTGGACCATCGACCGCCTGTACGATCTGTTCCCGCGCTTGGGCGAGCGGCGCAAGCAGGAGGGCGTGACCCTTTCGGGCGGCGAACAGCAGATGCTGGCCATTGCCCGGGCGCTGGCCCGCGATATCAAGGTGCTGTTGCTGGACGAACCCTATGAAGGTCTGGCGCCGGTGATCGTCGACGAGATCGAAAAGACCCTTGTCCACATCAAGGAACAGGGCATCACCACGGTCATCGTCGAACAGAACGCGATCCGCGCGCTGGAATTGTCGGACCGGGCGGTGATCCTTGATACCGGGCAGATCGTCTTCGACGGGTCCGCCGCCGAGGTTCTGAAAAACGAAGCGCTGCGCGCAGAATACCTGGCCATCTGAGCCGGGCAGGCCCGCCCGACCGGCGGGCCTTTCGCATAATAAAACCTAGTCAGTCAGAGGGATAACGGAGATGACTGAAGAGCATATCTACCCGCCAAGCGAAGAGTTCGTGAAAGGCGCGCATATCGACGCCGCGAAATACGACGCGATGTACAACGCGTCCATCGAGGACCCGGACGGTTTCTGGGGCGAACACGGCAAGCGCATCGACTGGATCAAGCCCTACACCGAGGTGAAGAACACCAACTTCAACATGGGCGAGGTCGAGATCCACTGGTTCCGCGACGGCACGCTGAATGTCGCGGCCAACTGCATCGACCGTCATCTGGCCAAGCGGGGCGACCAGACCGCGATCATCTGGGTGCCGGATGATCCCGATGCCCCTGCGAAACACATCACCTATCGCGAGTTGCACGAGAAGGTGAACCGCATGGCCAACGTCCTGCTGAGCCAGGGCGTGATGCGGGGCGACCGGGTCGTGATCTACCTGCCGATGATCCCCGAGGCGGCCTATGCCATGCTGGCCTGCGCACGGATCGGCGCGATCCACTCCATCGTGTTCGCCGGCTTCTCGGCCGACGGGCTGGCCAACCGGATCAACGACTGCGGCGCCAAGGTGGTGATCACTGCCGACAGCGCGCCACGCGGCGGGCGCAAGACGGCGCTGAAGGCCAATGCGGATGCCGCGCTGCTGCACTGTTCCGACAAGGTCCGCTGCATGGTCGTCAAGCACACCGGCGATCAGACCACCTGGATCGACGGGCGCGACGTGGACGTTCTGGCGCTGATGGAACATGCCAGCCCCGACTGCCCGGCGCGCGAACTGGCCGCCGAACATCCCCTTTTCATCCTCTATACCAGCGGCAGCACCGGCAAGCCCAAGGGGGTGGTGCATTCCTCCGGCGGCTATCTCGTCTATGCCGCGATGACGATGGAATATGTCTTCGACTATCACGACGGCGACGTCTTCTGGTGTACGGCCGATGTGGGCTGGGTCACCGGCCACAGCTATATCGTCTACGGACCGTTGGCCAACGGCTCCACCACCGTGATGTTCGAGGGCGTGCCCACCTACCCGGATGCGGGCCGCTTCTGGCAGATCTGTCAGGACCTGAAGGTCAACCAGTTCTACACCGCGCCCACCGTGATCCGCGCGCTGATGGGACAAGGGCCGGAATGGGTCGACAAGTACGATCTGTCCAGCCTCAAGGTACTGGGCTCGGTCGGGGAACCGATCAACCCCGAGGCGTGGGAGTGGTACAACGACCATGTCGGCAAGGGCAAATGCCCCATCGTCGATACATGGTGGCAGACCGAAACCGGCGGCCATCTGCTGACCCCCCTGCCCGGCGCCACGGCGACGAAGCCGGGATCGGCGACCAAGCCCTTCTTCGGGGTGCAACCGGTGGTTCTGGAACCGGAATCCGGCAAGGAAATCACCGACACCGTTGCCGAGGGCGTGCTGTGCCTGAAGGATTCGTGGCCCGGCCAGATGCGCACGGTATGGGGCGATCACGAACGCTTTCAGGACACCTATTTCAGCCATTACAAGGGGTATTACTTCTCGGGCGATGGCTGCCGGCGTGACAATGATGGCTATTACTGGGTCACCGGCCGGGTGGATGACGTGATCAACGTCTCCGGCCACCGCATGGGCACCGCGGAAGTCGAAAGCGCGCTGGTCGCCCATGCTGCGGTGGCGGAGGCCGCTGTGGTCGGCTACCCGCACGAGATCAAGGGCCAGGGCATCTATGCCTATGTCACCCTGATGAACGAAGTGGAGCCCACGGACGCGTTGAAGAAAGAGCTTGAGAAATGGGTCCGGACCGAGATCGGCCCGATCGCCAAGCCCGATCTCATCCAGTGGGCCCCGGGCCTGCCGAAAACCCGTTCGGGCAAGATCATGCGCCGCATCCTGCGCAAGATCGCCGAGAACGACTATGGAAGCCTTGGGGACACCTCGACGCTGGCCGACCCCTCGGTCGTGGATGACCTGATCGACAACCGGATGAACCGCGCCTGAGATACGGCCGAGACCGACCGGACTGTCCCGTCGGGTCGATCCATCAGAGAAAGAAGCGCGCCCGCCGAGATCCCCTCGGCGGGCGCTGCAATGTCAGGCGCCAGTCGGTGCCGGATATCAGGCGCTTTGCCGCGCCGCGCCCCGTGCGAAGTCAAGAAACGCGTCTTCATCCAGCGGACGGGAGAAGAGATAGCCTTGCAGCACACTGCAGCCGATGCCGCGCAGGATGGCGGCCTGCCCTTCGGTCTCCACCCCCTCGGCGACGGTACCGATGCCCAGCGTTTCGGCGATCTCGACGATGGCGCGCACAAGGTTGCGGGCGCGCAGGTCGTCTTCCACCGGCAGCACGATCCGTTTGTCGATCTTCAGCGCAGACGGTCCGATTTCCATCACCCCGATGATCGAGGCATGGCCCGACCCGAAATCGTCGATCTCGATATCGATGCCGGCGTCGCGGATCATGTCCAGATGCATCCGGAAGGTGTCGTTCTCTTCCTCGACCAGAATGGATTCCAGCAGTTCGAACGTGACCCGGGTTTCCCCGGCCGCCATTTCGCTGGCCAGCGCCACGACATCGGGGTCGTGCATGCGCCCCGACGAAACGTTGAAGCTGATCTTCGGGATCTTGAGCCCCTGCGCCCGCCAGCGTGCCAGCGCATCGCGGGATTTCTCCATCATCAGGCGGTCGATATCGGGCACCAGCCGCAAGTGATCGGCAACATGCATGAAGCTGTCGGGCGCCATCAGCCCCTCGACCGGATGGTTCCAGCGCAAAAGCGTTTCGACCCCGACAAGCTGCCCGCCCTCGGCCGAGACCTGCGGCTGGAAGAACGGCACGAACTGGTCGTTGTCCAACCCCTCGTGGATTTCCACGGCAAGGCGCCGGTCGGTCAGGATCTCGCTGTGCAGTTCCGGCGTGAACAACTCCAACCGGCTGCGGCCGCTTTCCTTGGCGCGATAGAGCGCGGCATCGGCGAACATCTGGATATCGTCGCCCATCGCAACCAGGTCGTCGGTATGGGCGATGCCAAAGCTGGCGCCGAACCGACAGGGGCGCCCGTCATGGATCACCGGCTCCGCAATCTGTTCGCGAATGCGGTCGACCAGCGCCGTCGTGTCGGCCTCTGAGCTGCCCGGAGCCAGCAGGATGGAGAATTCGTCGCCCCCGATACGCGCGGCAAAATCGCTGGCGCGCAGGCAGTCGCGCAGCACATCGGCCACGCGGACCAGCACCAGATCGCCAGCCTCGTGCCCCAGCGTGTCGTTGACATATTTGAAGTGGTCAAGGTCGATCCGAACCAGCGCACAATCGGCCGGACCATCCCCGGCCGCAAGGGCGCGGCGTTCGGCGATCATCCGGTCGTAATAACGCCGGTTCGGCAGGCCGGTCAGACCATCGTGCAGGGCCTGACGTTCGTTGCGGGCCCGCATTTCCTCTGCCGTCCGGTGGGCTTCGCGCAATTCTTCCTCGCGCCGGACATCGTCGGTCACGTCCAGAAGCGCGCCGGTCCAGATGACGGTGCCGGTCTTGTCCTTGCGGGGGGTCGCTTGCGTGGCCAGCCAGCGCAGGCCGTGCGTCGGATGCTGGATCCGGAACCGCAAATTGCGCGGCGTCAGGCTGCGGGAACTTTCGGTGATCCCGTCGCGATAGCCGACAAGGTCGTCGGGATGCATCCGCTGCAGGAAGTCCGACCGCAAAATGCGCAGTTCGCTCCGGGTATAGCCCCAAAGATCCTCGAACCTTGCGCTGGTATAGGTAAAGTCGATGTCGCCCGGCCCGTACCAGAGGTATTCGTAAAGGCCCACCGGGGCGATCTCGGACACCGAGGACAACCGCTCCAGCGCGATGCGGGTTTCCTCTGCCGCCTCTGCGGCGCGGGTTTCGATTTCCAGACGCTCGGTGATGTCGACCACGCTGCCGTACCAGATGATCATGCCGTCCGGCTGGGGTTTCGGCTCGGCCGCGACCATGACCCAGCGCATGCCCTTGACCGGGTGATCCACGCGATGACGGACCTCGAAGCGTTCGAGGTTTGCCGCGCAACGCATGATCTCGGCGATCAACGGTTCGATCTCACTGGCCGGGATCCGTGCGAAAAGGTTGCTGCCCTTGGCCTCGACATCCGCCCGCTCGACCCCCATCAGATCCATCAGAGTCGAGGAGAGGAACTTGACGGAGATTTCGCCCTCGGGCGTCATGTGGTTCTCAAAAATGGCGCCGGGGGCGTTTTCCGCCATGTTCAGGAAACGCTCATTGCCGCGGCGCAGCTCTTCGGCGGCATCGGCGGCGCGCTGCTCGGCGGCCTTTTGGTCTGTCACGTCATAGGTGACGCCGATGACACGAACCGCGTTGCCGTCACGGTCGGCAAACACGCTGGCCCGCGCCTTGAGGACCCGCGCTTCGCCCTCGGGTGTCACGATCCGGAATTCCTCGTCGAAATCGTCCAGAGACTGGATCGCGGTCGCGAAATGCGTCTCGATCCGGTCGACCTCGTCGGGGTGCAGCAGCGTTCGGAAGGTCGCAAAACTGCCGTCGAACGACCCGGGCTCCAACCCGAAGAGCAGGTGCATGGTGTCGTTCCAGTTGAGATATCCGGTCGCAAGGTCCAGGTCCCAGACCCCGATTTCGGCGGCCCGGGTTGCCAGTTGCAGTCGCTCTTCCAGCGTGTCCGACCGTTCGGTTGCAAGCCGTGCCCGGGACGACGCCCACCAGAACGCGATTGCTGCCGTCAGGACCGAGGCGAACAGCGCAAACACCGTGCCCCCATGTGCAAGCCCGGCAAAGAGCGCCGCCCGTTCAAGGGACGCCTGGGGACGCAGAACCACGACATCGAACAGGCCGTAGGGGCTTTCCCGGACAAAGGCCATCGCCCCCGCGACCTCAAGCGGCCGCGCGTCTGCCTTCAGGTCGGCCTGCTGCACGGCGCCCTGATCGAGGGCCGCGGAAACGCCCGCCGTCACCTCCGGCGCGTGGGTTGGATCGTTCAGGTAAAGGACCGCCCCATTTTCGCGAATGCGCAGGAAGATCAGGCTTTCTTCATTGGACACATCGTGGGTGAGATGCGCAAAATACTCCTGCTTGGTGCCGACCACGACGATCCCGGCAAAAGGCCCTTCAACCTCGCGGATCGGCACGCTGACCGGCAGCAGCCACGACCCGTCTGTGCGGCTGAAGACCGGCGCACCCATGTAAAACGCATCGGCATTACCATCCAGATGGACGCGAAAATAGGCCCGGTCCGACATGTCGATACCGCGCACGTTGCCGGTATCGCTGATGCCTGACACGACCTTGCCTGTCGCATCGATGACGAGGATCCCCTTCAGACCGCTATGCTGGCCCCAGACCTCCTCCATCGACGATTGGCCGCTGGTCGCCAGTTCGTCGGGTTCCAGACTGTCGGCCACGGTTTCCGCCGCCAGATACTGGCTGCGCGCCAACAGTTCCACATGGTCGGTCACCCGATGGGTATCGGTTCGAAGCGCCGAAAGAGACGCGTCCCACGCATGCTGATAGCGAAGCAGCGCGGCGCCTCCGCCGAGGATCGCAGACAGTATGACCGCGATTATGATCTTGCCGAGAATCCGCGACTGCATAGCTCACCCTGATCGGCGGAAGGTTCGGCATTGTCTGGGGGCCAAACCGAAAGGAAGGGTAAAGGCGCGTCCGGGAAGGCATCCCCCGGCATCGCCGTTTCTGCCCGCCGCAGGGCATTTTGTCCTTGCGGTACGGGCTGAAATAGGGTCGCCGGAAAAGTGGATAAAATACCGCCGTTTTCAGGGTGATTTCACGTTCAGGCGGAAAATCCGCCCCAACTTCGCCTACGGGCCATAGCGGCGTTCCTCTTCGAAATAGGCATCGAAACCGATCCGGCGCTTGAGGTCGGCAAAGTCCATCAGCGCGGCACTGTCGGGCGTGCCGTTTTGGAACGCCGCCAGCGCGTCGACCATCGCCTTCATCGAGGCCGCCAGCAGGGTCAGCGGATAGGCGGCGATGCGATAGCCCATCGCCTCCAGCTCCGCGGGGGGCAATGCGGGGGTCAGGCCACCTTCGACGATATTGGCCATGCAGGGTTTCGGCAATTCCGCCGGAACGCGGGCCAGTTCGGCGTCGTCCCGCGGCGCCTCCACAAACAGGATATCGGCGCCAAGCTCGGCAAAGCGGGCGGCGCGGGCGATCGCCTCATCCAGCCCGTGTTCGTGCCGGGCGTCGGTCCGGGCGAGGATCAGGATATCGGCGCCCTCCGCGCGGGCATCCACCGCCGCGCGGAGCCGGGCAAACGCCTCCTCCCGGTCGACCACCGCCTTGCCCGCAACATGGCCGCAGCGCTTGGGCGACACCTGATCCTCGATCATCACGGCGGCAAAGCCCGCCTGCGCGAAACCCTGCACCGTGCGCTTGACGTTGATCGCGTTGCCATAGCCGGTGTCGCCGTCGCCGATCACCGGGATCGACACGGCGTTGCAGATGTTGCGGCCTTGATCGACCACCTCGGCATAGGACATCAGGCCGGTGTCCGGCATCCCCAGACGCGCAGCCGCCGTGGCAAAGCCGGACATGAAGGTCAGCGGGAACCCCGCCTGTTCGATCAGCTTCGCGGACAGCGGATCGAAACAGCAGGGCATGGTGATCAGGCCCGGTTTGGCCAGAAGCGCGCGCAGGGCGTCGGGGGCAGAGGTCATGGCACTCACAACTTGAACGGAATGAAGAGGGCGAGGTCGGGCCAGAGGTACAGAAGCGCCACCAGGACCAGCATCAGCCCCAGAAATGGCAGCGTCCCGCGGGACACATCCAGCAGGCTGGACCGTGTGACCGACTGGATGACGTAGAGGTTCAGCCCCACCGGCGGCGTGATCAGGGCGCATTCCACCATGACCACCATGAAGATGCCGAACCAGATCGGGTCAAACCCCATGCCAAGCGCCGCGGGCAGCAGCACCGGTGTCATGATCAGGATCATCGACAGCGCCTCGAACACCAGGCCCATGAGCAGCAGCACAAGACAGACCAGCACCACCAGACCGAGGGGCGTGGCGACCGTATCGGCAATGATCGAGGAAATTTCCTGCGGGATACGATAGAGCGTGATCGCCTTGCCGAAGATCTTGGCGCCCGCGATGATCAACAGGATGGCGACGGTCGTCACCATCGACTCCCAGATCGCGTCCCAGAGCGCCTTCAGCGTCAGGCTGCGCAGGATCACCCCGGTGATCAGCAGCGCCACGGCAAAGCCGATGGCCGCGGCCTCGGTCGGCGTGAAGGCCCCGGAATAGATGCCGGCCAGAACCACGACCGCCAGAACGATTGACGGCAGGGCGCGCCAGGTCGCCGAAAAACGCTCCGCCCGGCTGGCCTTTGCGACCGGCTGATACCCCCCAAAGAATTTCGCGTGCACCACCGAATAGCCGATAAATAGCGCGATCAGCGCCAGCCCCGGCCCGATCCCGGCCATGAACAGCGCAATCACGGATTCCTCGGTCACGAAGCCATAGATGATCAGCGGGATCGACGGCGGGATCAGGATACCGAGCGTTCCCCCAGCCGCCAGCAGGCCATAGACGAAGCGTTTCTCATACCCTCGAGAGATCATCTCGGGCGCGGCGACGGTGCCGATGGTGGCCGCCGTGGCGACCGACGACCCCGAGATCGCGGCGAAGATCCCGCAGGACAGGATCGTGGCAATCGCCATGCCGCCGGGCCAATGCCCGACCCAGGCCTGCACGGCCGCAAAAAGATCGCGCCCCACCCCGCCCTTCAGCAGGATGTTCGACATCAACAGAAACAGCGGCACCGCCAGCAGGATGAACCCGTCCAGCGTCGACAGGATCGCCTGCGGCGCCATCAGCGGTGAAAAACCACCCAGCCACAGCATGCCAAGCCCCAGCGCCCCCAGCGCGAAGGCTACGGGGATACCGGCCAGAAGCAGCCCGAACAGCAGAACAAGGATGATCGCGATGGTCATTCCATTTGCTCCCCATCCTCGGGCAAGGGGCCGGTAAGCGCCCGCCACGCCCCTTTCAGCGCCGACAGCAGGATCAGCGCAAAGCCGGCCGGAATGGCGCCCTCGGGCAGCGCGGCGGGCAGTTCCAGCATCGTGCCGGTCATCCGGCCGCGGGAAAAGCTGTCATGGAAGATGTCGAACCCGTACCAGACCACCACCGCGCTGAACACCGCGATGACCAGCAGGGCCAGAACCTCCAGCCCCCGGCGCAGGCCCATTGGCAACAGATGCGTCACCGCCGTCACGCGAATATGCCGCCGCGCCGACAACACCCAGGGCGCGGCCAGCGGACAGGCCCAGATCAGGCAAAGCTGGCTGAGTTCCGCGGCCCAGATCGTGGGCGCCGTGAAGAAATACCGCGCCACGACCTCGTAACTCAGCATCACACCCGCCGCGACAAGCAACAATGCGGAAACCCTTGCGGCGAGGAGTTCCACGGCATCCAGAACACGCATCAGTGGTCTTTCGAAGGGAGGGCGACCCGCCGGACGAACCGACGGGTTGCCTTGTGGCTCAGAAGGCGCGGGCGGCGTCAAGCATCGCCTGACCGGTGTCGCCGGTGCGTTCAAGGAATGTGTCGTAGACCGGCTGCGATGCCTCTTTCCACGCGGCGATTTCCTCGGGCGTGGGGGTGTAGATCGTCATGCCGTTCTCTTCGGACGCGGCATAGGCCCGGGCCTCGATATTCGACATCTCGTCGCGAACGGTGTCCTCGGCGAACTTGGCGGCAGCGGCGATGATCTCGCGATGCGCCTCTGGCAGGCTGTTCCAGAAATCGGTGTTCACGACCACGATGAACTCGATATCCGCGTGATTGGTCACGGTGATGGTGTCCATCACCTCCCACAGGGAGCGCGCCTGCACACCGGAGACCCCGGTCATGCCGATATCAACCGTCCCACGCTGATAGGCGAGGTATTGTTCAGAGCCGGAGATGATGGTCGGCGCGCCGCCCGTTGCCTCCACGAAATCGCCGAGCGTCTTGGAGAACACCCGGACCTTCTTGCCCTTCATGTCGTCGGGCGACTTGATCGGCCCGCCATTGGACAGCATCACCGCACCGCCATAGGCCTGCCACCACAGCACGGTCGATCCGGTGTCGGCAATCGCCGCATCGATCGGCCCGCGGATCGGGCTGTCGGGTGCCACGGCCTTGCGCACCTTCTCCTCGGTATCGAACAGGAAGGGTTGGTAGAACACGTCGACAGCGGGGATGTAGCCCACATACCGGGTCAGCGAGGCAACGCCCATCTCGATGGCGCCCGAACCAACCGCCTGCGGCACTTCCTTGTCCTTGTAGAGTTGGGCGGAGTCGTAGATTTCCACCGCGATATCACCGTTGGACGCGGCTTCCACCTCTTCCTTGAAGAGGGCGAGGTTCTGGCCCAGATGGCTTTTCAGCGGAAGCTGCAACGTGATGCGCAGGGTGGTTTCGGCGGCGTCGGCGGTGAATGCGGCCAGGGTCAGCGCCGCGGCAGAGACCGCGCCAAGGACGGTATGTTTCATGTGTTTCCTCCCAAGGTGTTCTTGTTTGCCGCTGGCAGGATGCAGAAACTTTCCGCGATCACAAGAGACAACTGCACCGACAAACGGATGCCATAGAAAAGCTGCGCCAGACGCAGGGCTTCCCCGTGCAAGCCGTCGCGCCTTGCAAGGGTGTGGCGGCCATGCCCCGCCGCAAACTGGGCCCCGTGCGTCCGTTAAGAACTCGCACAGCAGGTCCAGATCGAGAACCACCTATATAAAAAGCCGGCTATTCGGAAACACAGGGCAAATGCTCTGATTGCTTTTGGCAGCAACACCAGATGGATAGCGTCTGCCTATGGTGCCCCCAGAGAGACTCGAACTCCCGACCCTCTGATTACAAATCAGATGCTCTACCAGCTGAGCTATAGGGGCACGGGCCTTGATGTAGCGGGCCTGTGCTGACAGCGCAAGATATTCGCTCAGCGATTGGCGCGGGCAAGGAAGCCGACGGCGACAAGCCCCACGGCGCTGACCAGCAGGGCGGCGGGGGCGGCATCGCCCAGGTTTTCAAGGCTCGCCTGCTCATAGACCCGCGTTGCGAGCGTGTTGAAGTTGAACGGCCGCAACAGCAGCGTGGCGGGCAGTTCCTTCACGCAGTCCACGAAGACCAGCAAAAGCGCCGTCCCGACAGAGGGGCGGATCAGCGGCATGTAGACCGATGTCAGCGTCCCGCGCGCAGTCCGGCCCAAGGACCGTGCCGCCATCGGCAGGCTGGGGGTGATCCGGCCCATCGCGGCATCGGCCGCCCCCAGAGAGATGGCGAAGAACCGCACCGAGAACGCATAGACGATCGCGAAAGCCGACCCGGTCATCAAAAGCCCGATATCAATGCCGAAGGCATGCTCCACCCCGTCGGCCAGCGCATTGTCGGCCGCCGCCATCGGCAACAGCAGACCAACCCCGAGCACGGCGCCCGGCGCGGCATACCCTATCGTCGTGACCGGCAGCAGCAGTTTCGGCAGGGTCCGGCCCGTCAGCCGAACCGCGTAGACAAGGAACAGCCCACCCGCCACCGTCGCAATCGCGGCCAGGCCGCCAACGGTCAGCGTGTTGCCAAGGGCGCGCATCAGCCCCTCATCGGTCCATGCCTCGCTATTGTCCACCGCATGGCCAAGGATCACGCCCACGGGCAGGCCGCAGCCAATCAGAACGGGCAGCAGGCAGGCCAGCATCGCGACCCAACCGCCGATACCGGTCAGGGTAGCGGGGACGACGGGCCTGTGGCTGCGGCCGGGATTGTGGAATCTCAGGTTCCGGCGGCTGACCTTTTCAAGCGCCACCAGCATCAGGATCATCACAAGGATCACGGTTGCGATCTGCGCCGCGCCGCCCGCGTTTCCGCCCTCCAGCCAGACCGAGAAGATGCCCGTTGTCAGGGTCTGGACCGCGAAATATTCAACCACGCCGAAATCGTTCACCGTTTCCATCATCACGATGGCCGAACCGGCCGCGACGGCGGGGCGGGCCAGCGGCAGGCCAACGCGCCAGAACAGCGCCAGCGGACCGGCGCCAAGGGCCCGGGCGACCTCATACGCGCCGCCGGACTGTTCGCGAAACGCCGTGCGCGCCAGCAGATAGACATAGGGGTAAAGGGCTGCCGACAGCACCAGGATCGCCGCGCCGCGAGAGCGGATTTCAGGGAACCAGTAGTCCTGCGCATTGTCCCAGCCGAAAAGCGCACGCAGGCCCGTCTGCACCGGGCCGGCATATTCCAGGAAGTCGACCAGCGCATAGGCCCCGACATAGGCCGGGATCGCAAGCGGCAGCAGCAACAACCAGTCCAGCCAGCGGCTGAACGGAAACCGGTACATGGACACAAGCCACGCCGCCCCGCCCCCGACCGCCGCAGACAGCAGCGCGACCCCCGCCATCAGCCCGCCGGTATTGGCCAGATAGCGCGGCAGCGTTGTCGCCACGAGATGCGGCCAGACGTTTTCCTCGGGCGTGAAGGCGATCCAGATCACCGAAAGGATCGGCAACAGCACCAGCGCCGCGATGATGACGGCCCCGACAGACCAAGGGTCGAGCCTCGGCCGGCGGAGCGCGAGACGGGGACGCTGTTCCTGACTGATTTGATCGGCCATACAGCCGGGTTACGGCATCCGCGGCATTCTGTCCAGACCCGGCCCTGCGCGTCCGGACAGGGGCCCGGTCACATGCCCAAGGCTTCCTTGTACATCTCAAGGATCGCCTCTTCTTCGGCGATATCGTCCCGGTCGCGTTTGCGCAGGGCGATGACCTTGCGCATCACCTTGGTGTCGTAGCCGCGGGCCTTGGCCTCGGCCATGACCTCTTTCTGCTGGTCGGCGATGTCTTTCTTCTCGGCCTCCAGCCGTTCGAAACGTTCGATGAACTGGCGCAATTCGTCCGCGGTTACGCGATAGCTGTCGGGGGCGGGCGTGTCGTCGTCCATGGGCTGTCCTTGTGGTTCTGCACCGATCGCTTGGGCGTCTGACCTAACGCCGCACCGGGGGCCTCGCAAGTCCTCTTGCATGCTGGCGCCGGCTGCACTAGGCGCATGACCGGCAGGAAAGGGAGAACGGGATGGAAGCTCTGATCTGGGTCGGCGCGGCGGTTTCGCTGGCGGGGTTGGTCGGTCTCGTCTGGTGTATCCTGCAAATTCTCAAGGCGCGAGGGCAGGACCTGCCCGAGGATGAGATGCGCAAACGGCTTCAACGCGCCGTCGCGCAGAACATGGCCGCGCTTGGGATGTCAGCACTCGGCCTGATGATGGTCGTGATCGGCATCACCCTGAGCTGACGGCGCGAAGGGCGCCGGGTCGTCCCGCGTCAGTTCCTCAAAACCGCGCCCGTTCTTGATCAACTCCGCAATCAGCGGGTCGGGCGTCCATATCTCGGCCTCTGGCCGCCGGGCGGCCATTTGCAAAAGCTTCCGGCGGATCGACAACAACCCCGCTTCGTCGGCGGCCTGCATCGGCCCGCCCCGCCATTTCGCCAGGCCCAACCCGTGGATCACGGCAAGATCGATCTCGCCCACCGTCTGCACCGCCTTGCGCCGCCAGAGCGCTGCCCCGGCCTGCACCATCGCCGCCAGCAGCTCTGCCCGGATCGTCTGTGCTGACACCGGCTGCGGGATTTTTCCGATCAGGTCACGGGAGGACGCCGCCAGATCCAGCACGGCCTGATCTGGCTGGGCCGTTTCGTCCGGCCCGTGATAGCGGTAAAAGCCGCGCCCAGCAGCCCGCCCCGTCCAGCCATCCGCCACCAGTTGACCCAGCAGAAGGATCGGCGCGCTCAGCGGATCGCGGCTTTCGGGCCGCCGGGCCCGCAACGCCAAAAGCGCGGGCAGCCCGAGCCTGTCGGCCAGTTCGTACGGTCCAACGGCAAAGCCCCAGTCCCGCATGACCGCGTCGATGTCATAGGGCGATGCGCCCTCCTCCACCAAGGCGTCGCCAGCTTCCAGAAGCGCGACAAAGATCGACAGAAGGGTACTTTGCCCGGTGGACACAAGCATCGTGGGGCTGACTTCCTGCATAAGAACAGCCATGCGGGCGACGATGTCAGGCGCGGCGCCCTTGTGCCCAACGATCTCGCACAGCCCCGGATGCAGGCCGAGATCGGGCCTGTTGAGCCATACCAAATCGCGGCGCCCGTCGATCACCTGCGCCAGCCTGTCCGGTTCTGCCAACGGCCCGGTTGCCGCAAGGATGCCGCCCGCGGGCAAGGCGCCGGCCAATGCCGGATAGGCGTCTTCCCGCTCTCGCCATGCCCCGTCCCCGGCCTCGACAACCAGCACCGACCGGCCCAGACCCGCCATCCCGATCACGCCCGACAGACGATCCCACGGGTTGTTCCGCCCGACCGCCTCCGCGCCAAGTTTTGCAGCCCGCCCGGTCAGCACCGTGTCGACAGCCGCAACACCGGCGGCCAGGCAGGTCTCATCCGGGGCAGCCATCGTGACCCGGGCGCCGCTGCTCAGAAACAGCGCGGCAAGCGATGCGGCCTCGGGCCCCCACCCCCAAATGCCGATCCTTCGCGGGGGACGCGCGGCGGTGCTCCGCGCTCGGGCGGCTTCCCGCATCTGGCGTTCGGCACGGGCGACATGGTGCAGGGCCCGGGCTGTGGCGCTGTTCGCGCAATCCTCGTAAGCGACGGCCTCGAACTCCATCGCCGTATCGGGCGGCAGCATCGCCGCGGCATCGACGCAATCGAGAATCCGCCCCGGCGCCTCCACCGGCCCGGCCGCCGCAAGCATCGCCCGCCGGGTCGCCACCGCGTGGTGCAGGCTGTCGAAATCGGGCAAGGGTTGCTGAAGGGTCGGGCGTGGACCAACGCGTTCCGCAACCAGCCGTTCGGCAAAGCGCAGGGCGGCAGTGTCGAGGTCCTGATCCACCACGGCATCGACAAGCCCCATCCGCTCTGCCTTCAGCGCCGTCACGGAGCGGCCGGTGAGAAGCACGTCAAGCGCGGCCTCCGGGTCCGTCAGGCGGGGCAGCCGTTGGGTCGCGCCCGCCATCGGCGGCACGCCAAGCACGATGTCCGGCAGGGCCAGCCGCGCGTCGATCCGTGCCACCCGGAAATGGGCCGCCAGCGCCAGTTCGAACCCCGCCCCCATCGCCGCCCCCTGCAGCGCCGCGACAACGGGCACCGTTGCGGTCTCGATCAGGTCGCAGATCGCGCGCAAGGTCCGGGCGCCTTCCACACTGTCGGGATGGCCGGGGTCGATGCCGTAGGAAAAGCTCCGCCCCTCCGCCCCGATCAGAACGGCGCGAAGCGCGGCAGAGGCCAGCATTTGCGACAGGGCGCCGTGCAGCGCGGCCAGCAGATCGGCCGACAACAGGTTGCCCCGACCGCCCCGCAAGAGGATCCGGCCGATCCCCTCCGCCGGGTAATGAACTGAAACCTCGCTTGCCATCGGCGCCCTTTCATGCCGGGCGGCGCCTTACGCGTCAGGGTTGCAGATCAGCACCGCCTTGCACGTCATTAGGCTGCAAGGCGTAAAAAAACGCAATATTTCTATAGGGTCAGGCCAAATCAGACGGGCATGTTGTCATAAATGTCGTCCGAGTCGTCGTCCTCAAGCTCCTGCTCCAGCCGCAGGATGTCCTCGGGCACCGGCATCCCCAAGCCGCGCAGTTCGGCAATCTTCTCGCGCAACTGCTCTTGCAGGATGTGGCGGTCGTCGGGGCGTTGCTCGATCTCTTCCAGGATCAGGTAGATTCCGGCCTTGAGCTGTTCGAATGCCATCGCTCTCTCCCTCTGTTGGTGATGCCAGCCGGGCCATGGCCCGCATCGCACCTGTCGGTGCTTGCATGGGCGTCCGCCCACGGGCTGCGCCGGCCCTTCGTGCAAAGGCGGCGATTGACCTGTGCGGCAACCGTGCCGCTGGTCAGCAGGCTTTCGATCCGCGCGCGGATCATGGCGCGGGTCTCGTCTTGTGTGGCAGACTGTTTTGCAGAGTTGGAAAAAGCAGGCATACGGTTCGTCGCGGGCAACATGCTCATGTGGTCAGCTTCCATACACCCGGCATCAGCGCGCGCAGATGCGGCAAAATGGCGTCGCGGGAACGACATCCAACCTTTCCTCGGCAATGTCCTCCCCACACCGGACACATACACCGTAGCTGCCATCCTCGATTCGCGCGAGGGCGGCCTTGATCTGCTTCACCTCGGCCAGGCCCGAGGTTCCCATGCCTTCCAGAACCTCGTCTTCCTCGCGCTCCAGCGCAAGCTCCCCCCAGTCCTTGGATTGGTGGGCGTCCAGTTCGTCCTCGATATCGTGCAGTCGGTGATCGAGTTCCGCCAGCCGTTTCAGCAATTGCCGACGTCTGTCCTGAAGCGATTTCATCGAACCTCTCACAAGTTGGTCTGGCAAAGGTGCATGAGCGCGCGCCGCAGAGCCTTGACCCACGTCAAATGCACTTACGGTTTACATTGAAACCGGGGGGGGAAGCCGCGTATGTCTTGAAAGTGTAATATTAGGGGGGAGATCGTCTTGGGAAACGACGATACCAACGCACAGGCTGGCGACCTGCCGGCCATGGTGAAGCTGACACCGAATTTCGCGGCCGGACCGCAACCGGGCGCTGAGGCCATGCAGGCGCTGGCCGATGCAGGGTTCAAATCTGTCATCTGCAACCGTCCCGATGCCGAAGTCGCACCCGGTGAGCGTGCGGCGGACATGGAGGCGGCTGCCCGCGCGGCCGGGCTTGAATTCGCGGTGATCGAGGTTGTGCACGCCCCGATCACGCCGGACATGATCGCCGCGCAGAAACACGCGATGACCGACCTGCCGGGACCGCATTTCGCCTATTGCCGGGCCGGGTTCCGGTCGTCGGTGATCTGGGCGCTGGCCTCTGCCGGGACGCGCCCCACCGACGAGATCGTCGATGCCCTGACCAAGGCCGGGTTTGCGATGCCCGGGTTGCGGGCGCAGATCGATCGCTTGGCCGCCGCAGGCTGAGGATGTGACGCCACAAGACGCCGGGCGCGCCCTATTCTTGCGTGCCCAGCGTCTTGAACCAGGACGTGATCTCGATATGGCTGACCACAGCGGCGAATTCCCGCCCGACCACCGGCGCTGCGGTCATGTAGAACCAGCGTTCCTGTTCGGGTGAGTGGCAGGGATATTCGAGAGAGAAGGTCGCCCGCGACCCTTCAAGGATCTCCTTCACACCCTCATAGGCGCGCGCGGCGCTCAACGCGTCCTCGCATTTCTCCATGTCGGGCGCGCAGGTATTCGCCTCGCGGCAGATTTCGAGGTAGTTCGCCCCCGGGCCGCTTCTGTTCAGGTTCGGGTCGCCATTGGCGCGTGCGAACCGCGTCCATGCCGCATTGGTCAGCATGATCGTTCCGTCGAAATCCAGCACCGCGACATGTTCCGGCAGCGCGTCGATGATGCCCTGAAGCCGCGCGACATCGCGATAGACGGTGACGTTCATGATCGTCAGCACCGCGCCGCGCTGGCCCGAGGTCTGGATCGAATAGGGCACGATCCTGACCCGGTAGAGTTCGCCATCGTCGCCCACCACCTCCCGCTCACAGCGGTTCTCGGTCCGGATGGTTTCGTGAATGTCTTCGATCAGCGTGGTGTATTTCAGACGGTGGGCAATGTCCTCCAGGGGTCGCCCCACATCGCTTTCGCGCAGCTTGAAGACCGAACAGGCATCCGGCGAGAACCGCGTGATCGACAGCGTTTCGTCAAGGAACACCGTGGCCACGCCGACCGCCCGGATCATGCTGGACAGATCGCCGTTCAACCGGTTCAGAAGCGAGACCTTCTCCTGATACTCGGCATTGACGGTATTGATCTCTTCGTTGACCGATTGCAGTTCCTCGTTGGAGCTTTGCAGCTCCTCGTTGGAGGCCATCAGTTCCTCGTTGGTGGCCTGCAATTCCTCGTTCGAGGTCTCAAGCTCTTCGATCGTGGATTGCAGGTCGGCCCGCGTCGCGTCGAGCTGGCTTTCAAGGATGTCGATCCGCGCCTGGGCCACGGCCGCCAGATCGATCTGCTGCGGGATCGAACAGGTCTCTCCCGCCATATGGATCGGCTCAAAGCTGAGCAGAACGCTGGTTGTCGCGCCGGCATCGGACACCGGCGAGGCATACACCTTGACCACACGGGTCGTGTCGTCGGTCTTGAACTCAAGGGGTTCGGACACGACCTCCGCCCCCGTTTCATAGGCCTTGCGGGCCAGAACGCTTGCAACCGCGGCCAGCGTGTCGGGCAGGATACGGGTCAGATCAAGGCTGGCCTTGCCCGAACGCGTCCGCATGTAGGGCCGCAAATCCCCCTGGAAATGCACCGCCTCATAGCGGCTGTTCACGATGATCGACGGCGGCGCCCACCGGTCCAGCAGGGCCTGCATCGCCGTGTCGACGACAAGCCCCTTCTCGACCCGTTTCGCGGCCTCGGTGGTGTCGTGCCGCATGGGCTGCCGCCCGGTGCCTTGCGCTGCCCCGCTGCGAAAGCCCGCCGCCGGCGCCGTTCCGGACGACACATCGAGGCCCGACCTTTTGTCATGGGACACCCGGGTGAATATCTTGTTCGTCGTATCGATCGACTGAAACCCGTTCTGGGTCGCACTGATGGATTCGCTGTTGCCGAGAAACAGGAACCCGTTGTGCCGCACCGCGTATTGCAGACGTTTCAGCGCACGTTCCTGTGCATCGCGGCGGAAATAGATCAGCGTGTTGCGGCAACTGACCAGATCCATGCGCGTGAAGGGCGCGTCGGCCAGCAGGTCGTGCCGGGCAAAGACCAGCGACTGCCGCAGTTCCGCCGACACCGTCAGCGTCTCGCGATCCTGGGTGAAGAAACGCTCCAACCGTTCGGGGCTGACCTCGGCCGCGATCGAACTTGGATAGGTGCCCGCGGCCGCGAATTGCAGGTTGTCCTCGTTCACATCGGTGGCGAAGATCTTGATCTGGGGCGTGCGCGTGTGTGCGCCGAACGCTTCGTGCAGCAGCATCGCGATGGAATAGGCTTCTTCCCCGGTCGAACACCCAGCCACCCACACCCGCGCGGTGTCATGGCGGCTCAGCCCCTCGACGATCCGGGGGATGACGCGCTCTTCGAGAACCTTGAACGACTCCTCGTCCCGGAAGAACCGGGTCACCGAAATCAGCAATTCACGGCGCAGCGCAGTCAGTTCCTCGGCCGAGTTTACCAGCACGTCAAGGTAGTTGCGCAGGCTTCCCACACGCCGAACCTGCATCCGCCGCCCCAGCCGGCGCATGATCGTCGTGCTCTTGTACGATCTGAAATCGATCCCGCTTTCATCGCTGAGCGTGTCGAAGATCGCTTCCAGCGCATCGGATTCCGCCTGAACCGGTGTAACGGGCGGGGCTTCGGGCGACCCGCCCGCATCCGGCGCCGGGCGCAACGACAGATCGGTGGGATGTTCGTGGTGCAGGATCGCCCGTTCTGCCAGTTTCGCAGCCGGAAGAACCTCGTCCGCGACCCCCGCCCGCCGCACGCTCAACGGCATGCCGTCGAACTTGGCTTCCTCCGGATCCTGTATCAGCACAAGCCCACCGGCCGCATTGATCGCAATCGATCCGCGCGTGCCGTCCGACCCGGTGCCCGACAGGACGATCCCGATCGCGTTCTCCCCGAAATTCTCGGCCATCGAGGCAAAGAAGATGTCGATGGGCAGCGACAGCACCTCGCTGCGCGGGGAGAGTTTCAGCACGTCCCCTTCCACCCGCATCACCGCACCGGGCGGGATCAGGTAGACATGGTCGGGTTCGATCTTGCTGTCGGTGTCCAGCATCTTGACCGGCATCCTCGTCCGCCGGGACAAGAGATCGGCCATCAGGCTTTCATGTTTCGGCGACAGGTGCTGGATCACGACAAAGGCCGCGCCGGAATCGCAGGGGCAGGTCTCGAAAAACGTCTCAAGCGCCGATAGCCCGCCAGCGGAGGCGCCGATCCCGATCACCCACAGACCGTCGTCATCAACCCGTGGCGATACCGATCCAACTTGAGCGGTCTGGGCAGAGTTTCGGGAATTTCCTCCCGCGCGCTGTGCCGTTTTTTGCGCCATCATTCTGCCCCGAACACCACCAGAAACCGGAATGGTTGTTCAACCATGTGTTGCACACAACCCATGTTCAAACAAGCCGCAAGCACGACCCGCTCCTGCAGTGTTGGTCATTCGCGTGTGGGGCACTGAACCATGGAGCACGGATCAGTGCGCCTGGTCCTCTTCAAGAAGATAGTCCAGATCGGCGAGGCGCGGCGGCGTCGCCTGCCGGACCGCCTGCTTTGTCGCCGCAAGCTGGAACAGAACGTTCGAGATATCCGGGTTTCCGATCCTGTTCCTTTCGCAGAATTTCGAAAGGTAGATTTCCAGTCCGACCACCGTCTCAAGAACCTCGTTCAGGGCGTCTGCGCTGTCGTCACGTGCCATTTCTGTTCCCCCGTACTTGCATCTTGTGGCGCAACCGGTGCGGGAAGATGCGTAACGTCCGATATGACCTGCTCGGCACGATTGTCGCTGAGCTTACATTCTTGTGTCGTTCCACCTATTTAAGAACAATGTTCCTCGGGACAAGCCAAAGTTGTTCCCTCTACGACTATTGTATCATAGTTTCGTCATATTTCCGTCATGGAATTCGCTCATTATTCGCGCTTTCACATACGAACGGTTTCGCTTTCGGCTATTTTTTAGCCTCCGGGTCCGGTTCGGCCAACTGCGCCAGCTCACCCAGGGTAACGGGTTTCAGCGGCGGGCGGATTCGGACATACCCGGTTGCGTCGGGGCTTTGCCCGTTGGCCTTTGCCAAAAGCTCCGTCACGACAGGCCCGCAGATCCGCCCCTGACAGGGGCCCATGCCCACCCGGCCGAACGCCTTGGCCTGGTTTGGCCCCGTGCAGCCCAGCCGGGCAAAGCCGCGGATATCGCCCGCGGTGACCTCTTCGCAGCGGCAAACAACGGTGTCGTCGGCGGGCTGAAGGGCTTCGGCAAAGGGCGGATAGGCGGTATCGAGAAACGGCCGGACCGCCGCTTCGCGTTCCAGGGCCCGCCGCAGGGGCGCCGCCTGCCGGTCCCGCTCCGCTGGGCTGACCTTTCCCAGACTTTCGGCGATGCGCAACGCGGCAAGCCGGCCGGCAAGCTCGGCCAAGGTGGCGCCGCCGATCCCGGCCCCGTCGCCCGCAATAAAGACCCCCGGCATATCGCTTTCGCCCCAGCCATCCAGCACCGGCGCAAAGGCGTGCTGCCGGACGTCCCAGCGATGGCCGATATCCAGTGACCGGGCGGCCTGCGTGTTGGGGATGACCCCGTGATGCAGAAAGACGGTGTCGCAGTCGATCCGGTGGCGCCGGCCATTGCAGTGAAACGTGACCGCCTCGGCCGCCCCCGGCCCGGCAATCTCGACCTGCGTGGCCCCCACATGGCGCGGCACGCCGGCCCGTGCCAGCGTCCTGTGCATGTCCAGCCCCTTGGCCAGATAGCGCCAACCGCGCATCGCCCCCCCGACATGCCGGGCGGCGCGGGCCAGATCGGCCCGCGTCTGCGTCTCGACCAGCGCCAATGGGGGCGTGCCCGCCCGCACCATCTGCGCGGCGACCAGAAACAGCAACGGCCCGGTGCCAACCAGAACCGCCCGCTGCGCGACCAGCCCCGATTGCTTCAGCAGGATCTGCCCTGCCCCGGCGGTCATCACACCGGGCAGCGTCCACCCCGGCAACGGCATCGCCCGTTCCAGCGCCCCGGTCGCCAGCAGCAGACGGTCCCCGGTCACGACGCCGCCCCCGTTCCCGCTATAGGTCACCGAAAATCCCGGCTCGATCTGCCAGACGCAGGCGCCGGGAACGTAGCGGATCGTGTCTTGGCGAATGCCTCCGGTCAACCGCGCCCCCGTTGCGTAGTCCGGGCCCAGAACCTCCCCGCGAAGTGGCAGCACCCGGTCCACATCGCGATAGATCTGCCCGCCCGGGCGCTGCTGTTCATCGATCAGGATCACATCCAGCCCGCACCCGGCGGCCGTGGCAGCGGCGGCAAGGCCCGCGGGCCCCGCGCCCAGAACAATCAGGTCAGCCTTCGTCATGGCCACCCTCTCCCGCCTGCGGCAGGCCGATACGCAGTTCCTCCGTCACCTCCAGCATGCAGGCCTGCCGCGTCACGCCTTCGATCTCGACCAGACAGTCGAAACAGGCGCCCATCATGCAGAACGGCCCGCGCGGCGCGCCAGAGACCGGGGTATGGCGAAAGACCCGCACCCCCGCGGCCAGCAACGCCGCGGCAAGGTTCATCCCCTCGGGCAGGTCCAGCGGCGCGCCGTCGAACCACACCCGCACCCGTCGGGCCGGCGTGTCGGTTTCAAGAAACGGCAAAGCGGTCTTCACTGAACACCTCCAGGTCCGGCGCGGCGGCGGTCCCCTCCAGCCAGTCGGGCAGCAGGCGCCCATGCACCGCGGCAAGGGTGATGCCGCTATGGCAGGTGACCAGATAGGCCCCGGGCATCGTGGGGCTTTCCTGATAGATCGGCAGCCCATCCGCCGACAGAACCCGCAACGCGCCCCAACTGCGCACCAGTTGCGCGCGGGCAAGCGCGGGATAGGCCGCGACCGCATCGGCGGCCAGCTTTGCCAGACCGGGCCGCGTCACGCTGTCGTCAAAGCCCGTCTCCTCATTCGTGGCCCCGATCTGGATGCCGCCCTCGTCCACCTGCCGGGCGATCAGCGACGGGCGGTTGATCATCTTCGGCAGCTTCTCGGTTATCAGAACCTGCCCCCGCTGGGGACGGATCGGCGCCCGAAAGCCCATCTTGGGCCCAAGGTCGATGGCCCCCAGCCCCGCGGCAAGGATGACCTTGCCCGCCTCCACCTGCGTTCCATCGGCCAATGTCAGGCGGAACGCGCCCGGTTTCGCAACCTGCGTCACCCGCATGCCCGTCCGAACCTGCCCGCCCATACGCCGCACGTCATCGGCAAGCGCCAAGAGCAGCCGCAACGGGTTGGTGTGCCCGTCCTGATGGTGCAGGATCGCGCCCACGACCTTTGGGCCGATCTCGGGCTCTTCCTTGCGCAGGGCGTTGTGGCCCAGCACCTCGAACGGGTAATCGCCGCCGAGTTTGTCCTTCAAAGCGGTGTATTTCGCGACGGTGGCTTCCAGCGTCTCTTCCGAGAAATGCAGATCGAAGCCGCCGTTCTGGTCCACCGCGAATGGCCGTCCGGTGCTGTCGCCCAGCTCCGCGGCGAAATCGGCCCAGAGCTTCGCCGATTGCTGGGACCAGCGGGCATAGCGGGGCTGGGTCAGGCCCTTGGACTGCACCCAGATCAGGCCGAAATTGCCACGGCTTGCGCGGAAGGACCCGTCCTCGCCATCCAGCACCGTCACCCGCTTGCCCCGCTTCAAGAGGCCCCAGGCCACGGAAAGCCCGACGACGCCGCCGCCTATGATCGCGTAATCCGACTCCATCCCGTTCCGGTATTCCCCTGGTTCAGCGGCCCGGTTGGACCGGGGCGTTCGGAAAGTGATATCCGATTTCCCGGCGCCGTCCAGAACCACCTTGCGTGTTTGGGGCCGACCTTTGCCATCGTTCACCCCATCGCCTTGCAGATTGACCTGCGGGGGCAAACCTCGAATTCGACCCGGGGCGACCAGCCTGACGGCGTTCAATAGGTTTGATCCCGACCGAAAAAATTTTCACGTGTTTTCAGTTGGTTGCAGATGGCCGATTTCAACAGGTTTGATACCGATGGGCGTGCTTGAGGCCGGAAACGGGCCGTTACACCGAAAGTCGCAGAAAAAAGCCTAATGAAATCAATGGGGGCAAGCAGGGGCCGGAAACCAATCAGTTTCCCGTTTCCGTCTTGCTGAGAGCTTCTTCTAGCCCCGCCTGGAGGTCCGCGCGTATGTTACCGAACCGATGGCCGTTCGCTGCGTAGGCTTGCATCGTCTCCACGAACTCCATCATGCTCCGGGCTGCAATCGTGGCGTCGTCGTTCCCGGCGATCCTGTCTTGTGCAAGGATTGAGGATGCTGCTTTCTCTTGTTCCTTCCGAAGCCAGTGAAGAAGAGCCATCACGATATTGAAGCAACCCAACGCGTAATCGCGTTGTCGAAGGTTTGGCGCGAAGCTCTCGATTGAGCGGCCGACCAACCAGTCGATTGAGACCCCCATGCCTTCGGAGATCGCAAGCAGTGCGTCGATACCCGGTCGTTTCGGCCCTTTCACCCGCATGTAGCTTTCCAAAGAGCTTTTCGGCAGGCCGCAGCGTTCGGCCATTTCCTTGATGGTGAGGCCCTCCCGGTTCTGAACGATATGTAGGCGCTCCACGAGAATATCCGGTCTGCCGCTGTCATTCATTGACAAGTTCCCATAGTGCGCCTAGCATACTATCGTAATACGCTGGAGCTGCTGGTCATACTAATGTCAGGTTCTAACACACTCGGGAACGTACAGAAAGCCGAATATCATGCGGTTCGCGCCGGGTTCGTTGCCCAAGGTACGACCCTGTCCGCTTGGTGTGATGCCAATGGAACCCGAATACAGAACGTTCGGGACGCCTTCTTCGGGAGATGGAACGGCCCCAAGGCCAAACGGATGATTGCTCGCGTTAAGAAGGCTTCGATGGCTCAGAGATGATCTTCACAGTTGCGGATATTGCCGGTCTTCCTGATCATCCGACCACACCACAGGGGGTTCGCAAGTGGCTGAAAACACAGGGCGTAGAACCACGGCTGGATGGCAAGAAGTTTGTTTTCGAAGTATCAGGATTGCCCGAAACCACACGCTTGGCCTTGCTCCGAAGGACCTGCAACGAGCTGCACCTTGATCCGGGCACCTATGACGACGCAGCGCACGCGGCGTTGATGGAGGCCGCACCGTCGCGACGGGACCGGGCCGAGCGGAAAGCGGCGATGGCGCGGGTTCTGGTTTCGCTTGCGGATCAGGGTGTGAACTGGCCGGATCGGCAGCGATTGATGGCCGAACGGTTCCCCGATGAAGCGGTTTCAAAGCCCTCTTTGAAGCGGCTTCTGGCCGCGGTCGAAGGGGTGGACCCGATCAACTATGCCCCCACGCTTCTGGATGGACACAAGGGCGGGATGGTGACGGCCGAGATGTCGGAAGATGCATGGCGGTTCTTCATGACGGAGATCCGCGAGGCTGCGCCTGAATGGCCCTTGAAATCGGCTTGGAGCAAGGTTCGCGACACTGCCCCGGAGATGGGCTGGGACTGGCCGTCCTGGCCGACAGTCTGGCGAAGGTGGAATGCGCTTGACGAGGCGCAAAAGCTCGACGCGCGTCTCGGAAAGGAAGCAACCATCAAGCATCTGACCCAACCGGCGCTTCGCGACAAGACGACAATCGGACCGCTTGAGTGGGTTTCTCTCGATGGGCGAACGCTCGATTTCTGGGTTGATTGGGGCGACGGGCGGGCCGTGCGGCCCGTTATGCTTGTCCTTGTGGACGTGGCGTCGAACTACATCTTGGATTTTGAACTCGCCCAGCATGAAAACGCGGCGAGTACCGTGCGCCTGATCAAGCGGGTGTGCGAGCGATACGGGATATTCGACCGGCTCTATACCGACAATGGTTCGGCCTTTGCCGGGCATCTGGTGGCCGGTGGCAACGTACACCGGTTTCGCAATGGTGGGCGAAAGCGGGAAGGCGTCCAGCCACTGGGCATTTGTTATCATCTGGGGATCAAGCTCCATTTCGCTTTGCCGCGAAACGCTAAGGCCAAGATAGCGGAACGCACTTTTGCGGCCCTTTCCCGCGCCGTTGATGACGGCCCCGAGTTCGCGGGCGCGCATGAAGGGCATAAGCCCGGAAGTTCGCCTTCCCCGAAGGTCGTACCGGTGCCGGTGGCCAAGGCGGAAGCCGTACTCCGGCGCGAGGTTGCCCGCCACAACCGGGAGAACGGGCGGCGCAGTCAGGGAGCGAACGGGCGCTCCTATGAACAGGTGTTCAACGACGGACTTGACGCGCGCATCATGCGCAAGGCAACGGCCCGGCAACTCTACCTGTCTGGCCTGATCTATACGGATGTTGCCGTAGATCGCCATGGCCGCAGTACTGTTGGGCATTGGACCTATGGCGGTGCCGGTACGCAACAGGTGCTCTTGCCCTTTCACCGCAAGAGGGAACGCATCCTCTTGGGCCGCGATCCGGACGACTTCAGCGCCCCGGCCATAGCCTTCGAGGCGAACTGTGACATCATTTGCGAGGGCATCGAACCCGTGAAGCGCGGTGCTTACGACAGTGTGGACGGCGTTCGCGATGCCAAGCGCAACGACAAAGCTGCAAAAGCCGCGCAAGCCGCGGCCGAGGCGGCGAACAACTATCTTACAGATCAAGAAAGACAGGCGGCATGGGCTGCATTCGAAGCGGCCTGCGCGGCCGAGGATGCCCCGCCGGAACCACCCGAGGCGGTTGTCGCCGGGCGGTTCGGTGCGCCGCTGCGGGAAACTGCGGCCCCGGCCGAGGCGGACGAGGAAACCGACGAATTGAAGGAATTCCATGCCGGGCTGGACGCACTGATCGCGGCCAAGAAGAAGGCCCGGCTTGGGAAAGGGGCATGAGGAACGCTGGCACCGTTCCCCATGCCTGTCACCGAGGGCGCAAGCCCTCCGATCAACAGGAGAAAACATGGCAGAACTTCATGTGATTGCCAATGCCGGAACGCTCCGGCGCGATATCGGCGACTTCGCCGAGACGGCGGTTGCGCTGGACATCCTGCGCACACTCGACCTTGTGCGCTTCAGCGACGGCCCAAAAATGACCTGCATCGCAGGTATTCCCGGCTGTGGGAAGACAACCACTACCAAGCAGTACTGCAAGGATCTCGGACGCGACGGCATCTATATCGATATCGCTTCCGGCGAGGGCACCGCGTGGAACTTTGCCAAGCGACTTGCGCATGAATGGATCGATTACGCGCCGAGCCTTGGCAGGTTCAACACACTGACAGAAGCGCGGATGACTCTGTCTTCCGCCGTGGGCAAGGGGTCGCTTCTGGTCATTGATGAAGCGCAGCACCTTCACCAGCGGAACAACAAGAACGGCAAGAAGACCGAGGCGTTCGAATGGGCGCGCGCGCTGGCCGAAAAGGGTGAGTTCGATCTTGTCTTCTGCGGTGACATGCGACTTCCGGCGGTGCTGGACGACATCCCACAACTAAAAAGCCGGATGCTGCGCCCGGTGATCGTCACGGAAGTGAGCCGCGCGGACGTTGCCGCACTTGTGGAGGGCACACCCTACGCGATCGGCCCGGCGGTGGACGCGCTGCACAGCGTTGCGCGCATGGCCCACGGGCTGCGCAGCGTCGAGATCGCGGTATCAGCCGCGCTATCCAGCGCAACCGGGAAAGGCGAGCACCCCACGCTTGCCCATCTGAAGGGAGCAATCATCGACATGAAGCTCGCACCGAAAGGCGGGAAGTGATGGCCGAAGCGACGATACTGGTGCCAATTCCCGAAGGGATGGAAGCCTTTATGGCGGAGCGCGACATGATGGTCACGCCGCTGTCGGAGACTGAAGCGGTGGCGTTCGCCGAATGCCTCGACCACGCGCACAAGACGTTGCGGGCCGCGGCCGAGTTGCCGTCGCCGCCTTCGGCTGAGGACTGGGCCACCTGGCGGGCGCTCTTCGCCGCGGGCGATCATCAGATGGACCTTGTTCGCACGACGCTCGGGCGTTCCGCCCGCGCCCCCCGGATCGTGGCACGCAAGGAAGGGGAAACGCTGCAATGACCGAGAAGACCCACGAATTCACCGACCGGGAAATCGAACGCATACATGAAGCGTTCAAGGAAGCTTCGATCACCATTTCGCAAGCGGTTCAAACACTCAATCACCTGACCGATGCGCTCGAAAACGGAGATACCGGCTATCTTCAATCCGTTGCCAGCTTGGCCGGAACGGGCCTCTACCGGATGCAACAGAACCATGAGGCCGCGATGCAGAGCTTCGAAGAGGTTGTTCGCCGGAAGAACCGCGCGCGTCGCAAGCAGGAGGCAGAGGCCGCGGGACTGCCTGTCGACACCCAAGGCATGGTCTGGTCCGGCCATGCAGGGGGCGTGTGATGGCGTTGTCCAGCAAGCAGACCGCCCTGATCAAGGTGGCGACAACGAAGCTCGGCATGCCCGACGCGGTCTATCGCTCCGCCCTGGTGGAGATCGCTGGCGTCACCACGTCCAAGGATCTGGACGCGGAAGGCTTCGACGCCCTGATCGGCTGGTTCCAGTATCTCGGCTTCGAACCGGGCACCCCGCGTGGGAAGGACTACGGTTCGCGGCCGGGCATGGCGACCTTCGCGCAGATCGAACTGATCCGGGAGTTGTGGCGGGAAATCCACGGGGCAAGCGACTGCGACGATGCCGCCCTGCTGGGCTGGCTGCGCAAGTTCCACAAGGTGGACAGCATGCGCTTCCTGACGATGGAGGGCGCGCGCAAGGCTATCACCGGCCTGAAGGCATGGAAGCGCCGCGCGGCCTGACACGGCCCCCGAACCGTTGCCAGGGGCGGTGCCGAAAGGCGCCGCCCTTGTCGTTTCCGGCTCTGCCCGCTGCCCCCACGCGCAATGCCGTTTAATCGCCCCGGAGCGCGTTCAAAAATAGCCATGCCGCAAATTCGGGGGGGAAGGGGGGCGCAGACGCCTACCGGCCTTCTGTGCCTCTCTGAGCGGCCTCGTGTTCCTCAAGGAGTTTTACCATCGCTTCGGCATCCTTGATGGCGAGATCGCGGCCAACGACATCCTCAGCATCCGCACGCACTTCTTCGAGGTACGCGCGCCAACCTTCAAGGTCCAGGAAGTCCGGAGTAGGTCTCAGAACGATTTTCACCTTGCCGGCCTCCCATGTCGTGGCGCTGCCAACCGGAAACTACATCCCCCGGCTATACTGGTAAACCGGGTGATATGCCCAAGGCATCCGAAACCGGAGGATGCCCGTGTCGAGAGATGACTTCTTTTCCGTTGCCAGCGTAGTTACAGAAGCCTTGGGCGAAGACGCCTGCGCGCGGCTGATCGAGGTTGCAGGTGGCCAGCGGATTTGCATCCCGAAGCGGGTTGGCGGACGGCTGCACAATGCGCTTGGCCCGGACATCCTCACGGTGCTTGTCGAGCGTTTCGGCGGAATGGAAATCGACATTCCGTCGCGCGCCGGATGGCGGCGCAAACGCAATGCCGCCCGGCTGCGCCACGATGCGCTGAATTCGGATATGAGCGCCAACGCCATTGCCGCCAGGCACGGCGTGACAGCGGCCTATGTGCACAAGCTGCGCGGAAAAGCCCGCAAGGCGAAGGCTTCCTCCAAACCCGCCCCCAAACCCGCCCCCAAACCCGCAAGGACCACCTGACATGGATATCGCGGCTTCCGCCCTGGACGAAATGTTCAGCGGCTTCAACACCGTCTTCAACAACGCCCTGAACGCGACGTCGATCTACTGGAACAAGATCGCCATGGATGTGAAATCCACCGGCGCCGACGAAACCTATGGCTGGCTGGCCAGCGTGCCGCAGATGCGCGAATGGCTGGGCGAACGCCATATCCGGGCCGTGGGTGCGGCGCGCTACACGCTGGAGAACCGCAAGTTCGAAAGCACGATGCGGGTGCAGCGCGACCATATCGAGGATGACCGGCTGGGCGTCTACGCGCCGCAACTGACGATGATGGCGCACGCCGCGGCCACGCATCCCGACGAACTTGTCTTCGAGGTTCTCAAGCGCGGCTTTGCCGAAACCTGCTATGACGGCCAGTTCTTCTTCGACACCGATCACCCGGTTGAAGATACCGACGGCGACGCGCAATCGGTCTCGAATTTTCAGGGTGGCAGCGATACGCCCTGGTTCCTTCTGGATACAAGCCGCCCGGTCAAGCCGCTGGTGTTCCAGACCCGCGTTCCCTACAAGCTTCAAACGCTGACGCGGGATGAGGATCACAACGTCTTCATGCGCGACGAATTCCTCTACGGGGTTCGGGCGCGGGTGAATGCCGGTTATGGCCTGTGGCAGTTCGCCTATGGCTCCAAACAGGTGCTGAACGCGACCAACTATGCAGCAGCGCGCGCGGCGATGCAGGCGCTGCGCTATGACGGCGGCCGGATCATCGGCGTAACCCCGACTGTGCTGGTGGTGCCCCCGTCGCTGGAAGCCGCCGGCCGCGCGCTGCTTCTGGCCGAAGAACTTGAAGGCGGTGGCGCCAATATCTGGCACAGATCGGCGGATCTTCTGGTCTCGCCCTATCTTCAGGACGGATCGCCATGAGCGCGGACCAAACCCGACTGCCGGCCGTGCCGCTGGCCGATACCGAACTCGCCTGCGCGGCGGCCGGGGCAGAAAGCTGGGTACAGCTTCTGCCCGCGGGCGAATTTCCCCTGGTGGACCGGCGCGGGCCGTGGCGCGTGACCAATGCCGCGGCGGTGATCGCCCGGTCTCAGGGTCAGGTGACCCGCGGCATGCCGGTTGATATGGATCACGCCCTTGACCGCAAGCACGAAAGCGAGGCGCCGGCCGCGGGCTGGATCGAAGAGCTTGCCGCGCGCGAAGACGGGATATGGGCGCGCATTGCGTGGACGCCCACCGGCAAGGCCAAGATCGAGGGGCGGGAATACCGCTTCATCAGCCCGGTTGTGCAGGTCGCCAAGGGCGAAGTCATGGCCATCCAGCGCGCGGGCCTGACCAACGATCCGGCCATTCCCGGCATGCAGGCCCTGTGCGCGGCCGAAGACGCGCCGGCCGACTTCACCCCCGAAGATGTGGTGGAGCTGCTGCGCGAAGCCCTTGGCGCCCCGGCCGATGCGCCGGTTGACGCGCTGATTGCACAGATCCGGGCGATCATCGCAACCGCCGATGGCCTGCGAACCGACACCGGCCCGGCGAAGGAACTGGCGTCAAGCTATATCTCGCTTCTGTCCGAGGTGCATGAAGGCCGCGTCGAAGCCGCTCTGGAACGCGCCCGCGCCTCCGGCAAGCTGGTTCCCGCGATGGAGGGATGGGCGAAGGAACTGGCAACGGCCAACCTCGCCAGCTTCGAGGCATGGGAAGCGAATGCGCAACCTGCCGTTATCCTTGGTCCGGCGCTGCTTGCCGGGAAGGTGCCGCCGGCCGCGCTGACGGGGGCGACCATGAGCGCGGAACGCCGCGCGGTGCGTGCCCAGCTTGGTCTTGACGACTGAGCGCATGAGGACAGGGCCGCGGGGTTTTGCAAGTTGACCGCGGCCTTTCGGCCCGTGGCGTCCACATCCAGCGCCACGGGCCACCAGTCACCGGGGGAAGACATGGAAACCGACCGCCCCGAACCGACCGAAGCCGCCTGTGCCGCCGATCCTGTCGCCGCGGCGCACCTTGCCCTGGACGAATGCAGCCGCCTGCAAGCGGCCCTGACGGCTGCGCTTGCCCGCGCGACAACGGCCCTTGAAACCGCCCTTGAACACCCCGTTCAAGCCCCTGTTCAACATGCCTCTGAACGCCTGCCCGACGCCACGGCCCACCGCGCCGCCCATCGCCCCGGCCGGCCGCCCAAGATCGAAAGCGACCCCGAAGTCCGCGCCTTCGTCCTCGCCCGCATCGACTTCATGTCATACGAGGCGCTGGCCAAAGCGGTAGCCGACAACTTCCCACCCGAACGCCGCGTCGGCCGAACCGCGATCCACACCTGGTGGCAGCGAAACAAGCGTTAAGCCATCCGGAATACTCCGGAAACTCCCGGTCACTTCCGGTGAAACGGGGTATCAAAGCAGATGAACACTAATACCAAGGGCTCCTTTCATTGACCCACTTTTGCCCAACCTCTTGTTCCGATTGACGTGATGACGTCCGGGAGGGCGATCAGGTTGTTCCAGGCTTGGCACCCTGCATCGAGGATCGCGTCGTACGTGTCGAAGACGCGGTTGGCGAGCCAGGTCTGGCGGAGATACTGCCAGATATTCTCGACCGGGTTCAGTTCGGGCGACTTTGGCGGAAGAAAGAGAAGCGACAGATTTTCGGGGAGGGTCAGCGCGCCGGTTATGTGCCAGCCGGCCTGATCCATGAGGATGACGGCGTGTGCACCCGGTGCCACCGCCATGGCGATTTCGTCCAGATGCGCCTGCATCGCCTCGGTATCGGCCGTCGGCATCATGATCGCGGCGCCGGTGCCGCGGGCCGGGCAGATCGCGCCGAAGAGGTAGGCGTTCTGGTAGCGCAGGTCGGCGGGCTGACGCGGGCGGGTGCCCTTGCGCGCCCATTGCCGGACACGGCTGTTCTTCTGCCCGAGCCGCATTTCATCTTGGAACCAGATCTCGACAGGCGTTCCCGGGGCGACGTCTTTCAGCGTCTCCTCGACCTTCTCGGAGAAGTTTTTTTGAACGCTTCGATGACATCCGCATCCTGTTCGGGGTGCTGAGGGCGTGTGCTGACATGCGAAAACCCCAGATCATGAAGGATCTGACCGACATGGCGCACATGATAATCCACGTCGAACCGCTCCTTGATGACGCGTTGCAGATCGACCCGACGCCAGCGCACGACGCCGTCTTTCTCGAAATCGGGGCCGGCCTCCACGATCCTTTCCAGCTCGTCCAGTTGTTCGGCGCTCAGACGCCGCCTTGGCCCGGGCGACTTACGGTCGACCAGCCCGTCCGGGCCCTCCGCATTGAAACGGTGGACCCAATCCCGCAAAGTCTGCCGATCCATCCCGCCGATCCGCGCAGCATCGCCACGGCGCATGCCATCGCGCACCGCTGCAAGCGACAGAAGCCGCCGGCTCTGGTTGGCATCGGAACTCTTCGCCGCGAGCTTGCGCAGATCTTCGGCGGTGAAATCAGTGCGAAGGGAAACTCTGGCAGGCATCGGAAACTCCTTTGCCAACCATGGAATCAGATCGCCGGCGCGCCGGGAATCCCAGAAATCCCGAATGAGTCAGACGCCGACGCCTCTGGTATGAGTCAGACGCCGACGCCTCTGGTATAACACAGCCCGGGTCGCGCCCGACCCTTGGGGCGGGAGGGCGCATGGCGATGTCTTGCGCCGCATGCACGTCATTCGGGCTTTTGGGATAAAGCGCATCACACAAGCGGGTCGCCGCGCCCTCCCAGGGTCGGTCCCGCCCCTCCTCATACCGCGCCGCCCCATACAAGCGCTGGCGCGGGTTCTTTCTTGCGCAACGAACCTTTCACCCCCGGTACAATCGCCCCATCAGGATGGGCGTCAGGTACATCGGGATCTGATAGCAGCCGATGAACAGCAGGATGGGCCCCGTCACCTCTGCCGGCAGGGCCACGAGGAACAGCGCGATGTTGCGGTTCCCGGCAGAGATCGCCAGCCCCGTCCGCTGCGGTCGCAGTCGCGTTCGCCCCAACCAAAGGAAGGCCACGACCTGCGCCCCGAGATTGGCCGCAAGCGCCAGCGTCAGCCACGCCAGGAACGCCAAGGGGCTCTCAAGCAGGGTCGGCCCGGCCTTGGCCATCAGGCCAACCACCACGACCACCATGGCAAGCGCCGACAGACCATCCAGCATGGCGATCGATCGCGGCGCGGGCGCCCGCCAGACGATTCCGCGGATCAGAAAGGCCGCCCCGCCCGCCAATGCGATCACCCCCAATAGCCGCCCGGCCGCCGCAAGAACGGGACCGGCCCCGCCAAGCCCCTCGGCCACGAAGAACACCGGCAAGACCGTGACCGGCAGGCAGGCCGTCGCCACGACCAGAAGGCGCAGCGCCGGGGCCGGATCGCCGCCGCTGAGCACCGTCAGGTTCGGGCTGCCCGCAATCGGCGGGGCCGAGGCCATCAGGATCACCGCCAGCGCCGCCGGGCTGCCCCCCAGCCCGGCAAGCCCGAAGCCGGCCGCCAGCGCAAGCGGAACCGCCAGTTGATAGACCGCGACCACCCCCAGAACCGAGGGCAGGTCCCGCAGCGCGCCGATGGCCTGACGCGGCCCGATGCGAAGGGCTGCCAGAAACATCAGCGCCGCGATCAGGGCGGGCAGCCACGGACGCATGGCGCCAGCCACGCCCGGCAGCAGAAAACCCGCCCCCAATCCGGCCACAAGCAGAATACGGCCATAGCGCCCGGCCGCGATCAGAACCGAGCCCGGCCCCATCACGCCAGGCCCCGGACGATCAGCATCAGCGCCGCCAGGCCGCTGACCGTCAGCAGCGCGGGGCGATAGCGGCGGTCGAACCGGCCCCTGAGACGCGCGGACACCGCGAAGCCCGCCAGCATGCCGGGCACCATCAATGCGGCAAGGGCCAGATCATGCAGGCGGAACCACCCCGCCCAGAACAGCCCCGTCAACGACAGGACACAGCCCAAGGCAAAAAACGCCGACAGGGTGGGCCGCGCTTCGGCCCCCGGCCGGTCCTGATAGATCATGGCCATCGGCGGCGCCCCGACCGAGGTGATCGTGCCCATGATGCCCGACACCAACGATGTGCCCACAAGACGCGGACGGCTGAACCGAAGCCGTAGCCCCGCCAGCGACAACGCAACGGCAAGCCCGGTCATCGCACCGAACACCAGCCCGAAGGTTTCCCGGTCCGGCAGCCGGACCAGCAGCAGCGCGGCCAAAGCCACCCCCACGGCGCGCCCGGCGGTGCCGGTCCAGACCTCTGGCCAGACGATGGCGCTGCGTTCGCGCCACGCGGCCAGTGACGACGTCGCCAGACCGATCAGCAGGGTCGGCACCGGCACGAAACCCGGATCAAGCAGCGCCAGAAGCGGCGCGGCCACCAGCCCGAAGCCGAGGCCAAGGCCGAACTGCACGATGGCCCCGGCAAACACGATCAGCAGGATCGGCGCCACCAGCCAAAGCGACGGCAGCAGCCCCGGGACGACATCGGGCGCCATCGGTGCGGATCAGCCTCCGGCCCTTTGCCGGATATTTTCCGGCAGCCATGTGGCAAGCTCCGGAAAGGCGATCAGGACAAACACCATCACCACCATGATCAGGAACATCGGGATCGCGGCCTTGGCGATGAACGTCATCTCGTGCCCCGTCATCCCCTGCAGCACGAACAGGTTGAACCCGATGGGCGGCGTGATCTGCGCCATCTCGACCACCACCACGATGAAGATGCCGAACCAGATGATGTCGATGCCCGCCTGCCGGATCATCGGCTCCACCACCGCCATGGTCAGCACGACCGAGGAAATCCCGTCAAGGAACATGCCCAGCACGATGTAGAAAACCAGAAGCGCCATCAGAAGCTGGAATGTCGACAGATCCCAGCTTGCGATCAGGTCGGCCAGCCCCCGCGGCAGCCCGGTGAACCCCATCGACAGAGACAGGAACGCTGCGCCCGACAGGATCAGCGCGATCATGGCAGAGGTCCGCACCGCGCCCATCAGGCTTTCGGTAAAGGTGCCGAAGGTCAGCGACCCTTGGGTCGCGGCCAGCACCAGCGCGCCGATCACGCCGAAGGCCGCGGCCTCCGTCGCGGTGGCGTATCCCATATACATCGACCCGATCACCACGAGGATCAGGCAGATCACCGGGATCAGGAAGCGGGAGTTCTTGACCCGCTCCAGCATCGTCATCGGCGGTTCGGGCTGCGGGTTGAACGACCGCGACACGAAAGACGTGATGGCGACATAGGCCATGAACATCCCCGCCAGCACCAGACCGGGCAGAACCCCCGCCATGAACAGCTTGGTGATCGACTCGTTGATCGTCACGCCATAGACGATCAGCGTCAGCGAGGGCGGGATCATCAGCCCCAGCGTCGCCGCCCCTGCCAGCGTACCGATGACCATGTTCTCGGGATAGTCCCTTCGGCGCAGTTCCGGGATCGACATCTTGCCCACCGTGGTCAGCGTCGCCGCGGACGAGCCCGAGACCGCCGCGAATACCGTGCAGCCGACGATATTGGTGTGGATCAACCCGCCGGGCAGCCGCGCCATCCAGGGGCTGAGCCCCTTGAACATGTCCTCCGATAATCGGGTGCGATAGAGGATTTCCCCCATCCAGATGAACAGGGGCAGCGCCGTCAATGTCCATGAGGAGGAGGAGGACCATATCTTGGTGATCATCGCGTCGCCCGCCGGGCGGGTGGTGAAAAGCTCCATCCCCACATAGGCCACGCCCATCAGGGCCAGCCCGACCCAGACGCCGGACCCCAGCAGCAGGAACAAAACGAACAGGAAGATCGCGATGGGGGCGAGTTGTTCCATGTGTCGGGTCCCTTTCTCAAGCAGTGATCTGGCGATAGACGCCCAGCCGGTCGGCGATCTGCCAATGACCGGTCAGGCGATCCTCGGCGTCGAAATCATAGACCGTCGCGCCGGTCATGCGGATCGGGCGGCCCGTGGCAGGGACGCCCGGCAGGTCGCCCAGATGGGTCCCGGCCCAGTCCCAGAGAACGGCAATGCTGTCGCCTTCCTCGATCATCCGCAACGGCGTGAAGGTCTGATCGGGCGCGGCGGCGCGGGACTGCACAAGCCGGTCCCTGAACCCGGCGCGGGTCAGCGTCTGCCCTTCCCACGGATCGCCGGGATCGTTGTGAATCGTGTAGCTCTCGGCGACGAATTCGTCGACGGCGGACGCATCGCCCCCGGACCAGACCCGGTCGAGGAACAGGGAAAGGCGGGCTTTGCGCGGGCTATTCGGCATGGCTCTGGTCGACCAGATCGCGGCGGATGCCGTGATCGCCGGTAAAGATCAGGCGGATCAGGTGATCCCAGAAACAGATCGCAAGAAGAACCGTACCGACCGACATCGCGATCTGCGGGATCCAGATCGGCGTCTTGTCGAGCCCCTGGCTGATGTCATCAAGCTTGTAGGACCAGTAGGTGCCCTTGATCGCATAGCGGGCAAAATAGGTCGTGATGACCGCCCCGATGCCGAAACACCAAAACTCCCCCCAGCGGCGCCGCTCCCCCAAGGCCGTCAGGAACAGCGAGACGCGGATATGGGCGCCGTGGTTCAGCGCATAGGCAAAGGCGAAGAAGGACGCCGACGCCATGCAATAGCCCGCATAGTCGGTCGCGCCGGGAAAGGTCTGCCCGGTCCAGCGGGCCAGCATTTGCAGCACGATGATCACAAGGATCGCGATCAGGAAGAACGAGGCGATGACCCCGCCCAGCAGATATAGAAAATCCAGTATGCGCCTGAGCGCCCGTGCCGCTGCCATATCCTGCCCTCTGGTTGTCGTCCCGGTTGCGGGGCACAGCCCCGACACCGGCCCGGTATCCCCGCCCGAACGGACAACGGGCCGGGAAATTCCCGGCCCGCCTGCAGCGCGTTACATGCTGCCTTTGTATTCCTCGACGATGGCGCGGCCGGTGTCGCCGGCCTGATCCAGCCATTCCTCGGTCATGGTGGCGCCGATGGCCTTCAGGTCCTCGACCAGCGCATCGCCCGCGCGCTGCACGGTCATGCCGCCTTCCTTCAGGCCGTTCAGGGTGAACTGGGTGTAGTCCTTCGACCGTTCCAGCCCCTCGGCCGCGGCCTTCGTGGCACAGTCGTTCATCACCGCCTTGGTCTCATCGTCCAGCCCGTTCCACGCGCCCATGTTCACGAAGACGGCGTTGCGGGGCAGCCAGGCGTCGACCTCGTAGAAATGGCTCAGATGTTCCCACACCTTGCGGTCATAGCCGGTGGCCCCCGACGAGATGAAGCTTTCGGCAACGCCGGTGGCCAGTGCCTGGCTCAGTTCCGCGGCCTCCACCTGCACCGGGATCATCCCGGTCAGTTCCGCCATCCGGGCGGTCGCGGTGGAGTAGGAGCGGAATTTCACGCCTTTCATGTCCTCGACGGAGTTGACCTCCTTGTTGAAGTAGAAGCCCTGCGGCGGCCACGGCACGGAATAGAGGTAATGCAGGTTGTCCTCGGCCAGCACTTCGCTCACCGCGGGTTCGGCAATCGCCCAAAGCTTTTCATGCTGGTCAAAGGACGACACAAGGAACGGGATCGAGTCCACGCCGTAAAGCGGGTTCTCGTTCTGGTGGGCCGACAGCAGGCGCTCGCCGATATTGGCCTGACCGGTCTGCACCGCGCGCTTGATCTCATTCCCCGAGAACAGAGAGCCCGACGGATGGGTGACGATTTCCAGCTTGCCGCCGGTGCCCTCGGTCACGCATTGGGCAAAATGCGCGCCGACCTCGGAATGGAAGTTGGTCGCCGCATAGGCCATCGGCATATCCCATTTCTCGGCCATGGCAGTGGTGGCGGCGGTGATCATCGCCGTGGTGGCCAGAAGCGTCTTCAGTGCCTTCATCGTAATTCTCCCGTGTTGGACTTTGTCATCCGGTTTTCCATTCATTGAAACCGTGTTGGGCCGAAGGGCGCAAGGTCAATATTGGGCGGCGTGCCCGAGACGAGCTGCGCAAGGATGCGGCCGGTCTTGGCCCCCGCGGTCAGACCCACATGGTCATGGCCAAAGCCAAGGAACGCCCCGGTCAGCCCCGGCACCGGACCGATTGCCGGAAGGGAATCGGCCATCGCGGGGCGGTGGCCCATCCATTCCTCGCGCCGCTGCCATGTCAGGCCCGGCAGCGCGTCTTGCACCAGCCGCTCCAGCAGGCGGAAGGGCGCGCGCGACGGCGGCGCCTCCAGCCCGCCGAACTCCACCACGCCGGCCAGCCGCAGGCGCCCCGCCATCGGGGTGGCCAGAAACTTGCCCGCCGCGATCATTACAACCGACCGCGGCATCACGCTGGGTTCCCACAGGTCCAGGTGATAGCCGCGCTCGGTTTCCAGCGGCACGTTTACCCCAAGGCGCCGGGCCAGCGGGCCAGACCATGCGCCGGTGGCGATCACCGCGGCGTCGCAGGGCACCGTCTCACCACCCACGCGGATGCCGGTGACATGGCCCCCGTTCCGCACGATGTCCGACACCTCACCGATGATCAGCCGCGCGCCCTGCGCCTCGGCATGGGCGGCAAGGTCCGCCACATAACGCCCGGGATCGGCGATCCGGCCGTGGCCACCCAACCGCACCGCACAGCCGATGCCCTTGCCGATGGCCGGGTCATAGGCCCGGACCGCGTCGCCCTCCAGCACCTCCCAGTCGATGCCAAGCTCCCGTCGAATGCCCCAGCCGAAGGCGTCGCACTCATAATCCTGCCGCTTGCCATAAAGGAACACGTAATCGGACGGCACGATCCACCGCTCCGCCCGCGTTCCGGCGGCCAGCGCCTGATGGTCGGCAAGGCTGTCGCCGATCAGCGTGTGCAGGGCCGCGGCCCGGCGCCGGACGGCGGGCCCATTGGCGTGGGACAGATACCGGGCAAGCCACGGCGCCAAGCGCGGCAGGTAGCCCCATTTCAGGAACAGCGGCTTCATCGGGTCGAACAGCATCCCCGGCGCCTTGGCCGCCAGACCGGGCACCGGCACCGGAACGACCGACGAGGACGCCAAGAGTCCGGCATTGCCGAAGGACGCGCCGCCCGCCGGGCCTTTTCGGTCAATCAACACCACCCGGTGCCCGGCCCGCTGCAACCATATCGCGGTCGCCACGCCCACGATGCCTGCGCCGATCACGGCAACCGTCTTGGCCGGGTCGCTCATGCCGCTTGCACCCCCGGCCCGGCCACCGCGTGGCGCATCACCTTGTCCATGTCGGGCACGAGGCCAAGACCCGGGCCGTCGGGCACGATCACCTTGCCGTCCTCGATCGGGAAGGGCTCGGCGAGCAGGTCGTCTTCAAGGAAATACCGCGCCTGGTAGAATTCGCAGCCCAAGGTGATCTCGGGCGTCGCCGCGATCATGTGCGCCCCGGCAAGATGGGCCAGCCCCGTTTCGAACATGTCGCCGCCATAGGCCAGAAGGCCCGCATCGGCGGCCAGCCTTGCGACCTCCTGCGCGCGGGCAAGGCCCCCGGCCTTCATGATCTTGACGGACACGCCGTCGCAAATCCCCGCCTCGATGGCGCGGCGCATGTCCGCCGGGCCGAAGATGCTTTCGTCGGCGAGCAGCGGAACGGGCAGCGCCGCGCGCAACTCTGCCATGGTTTGCCAGTCGTCGGCCGCGACGGGCTGTTCGATGAAATCCGGGGCAAGGCGGGCGATCTCGGGCACGTCGCGCAGGGCGGTGTCACGGTCGAGGCCCTGATTGTAGTCCACCCGGATCGCCATGCCGGGATAGGTTTCCCGGATGAAGCCGATCCGCATCAGGTCGAAGGCCGGGCCATGTGTGCCGGCCTTCAGCTTGACGATGCGCACGCCGTCCTCTGATAGCCGTGCAAGAAGCGCCTTGTCCGCCCCGAAATCGGGGGACGCGATGGAACAAGACAGCGGGATCGCCGCGGGCCCCTGCCCGCCCAGCACCGCCCAGACCGGCCGCCCGGTCAGCCGCCCCGCAAGATCGCAGAGCGCGGTTTCCAGCGCCGCTTTCGCCTCGGTGCAATGCACGACCGCGTGTCGGGCCACGGCCATGATCCCGTCCCGCTCCGCCACCTTGCGGCCCAGCACATGGGGCCGGATATAGCGGTTCAGCGCGGCCAGGCTGGCCTCGGGCGAGCCGGTGAAGACGACCCAGGGCGAGGCCTCGCCATACCCCTCGGTCCCGTCCTCGGCCGTCAGACGCAGAATGATGACCTCGACCGTTCCGGCCACCGCACCGATGCCGTGAACGCGCTGCCCCCTTACCGGCAGGGCGCAATGCCAGACGTCGAAGCCGGTGATCCGCTGTTGCAGGGCGTCGTCCATCTCAGGCCACCCATTCCGATACGGGCGCCGCGGCCTCGTGCAGCGGCTGCGCGATGATGTCCACCAGCGTCGGCCCGTCGTGGTTCAACGCGCGCTTCAGCACCGGGGCAAGATCGGCGGGGTCCTCCACCGTCCAGGCGGCCACGCCGAAAGCCCGCGCCACCGCCGCATGGTCCGTCCGGCCGAAATCGACGTTGTAATACCGCTCCCCGAAACCGGACTTCTGCCCCGCCTTGATCCAGCCGAACGTGGCGTTCGAGAACACGATGGAGGTGATGGGCATCCGGTGGCGGACAAGCGTCTCCAACTCTCCACAGCAAAACCCGAAGGACCCGTCGCCCATCGCCGCAACCGTCTTGACCCCCGGCCGCCCCACATGGGCGCCCATCGCGGCGGCCAGCGCATAGCCCAGCGCGCCGTGGGCGCGGTTCGTGATGAACTGCCGCCCCGCCTGCGGCCACCGGTAATGGGCCGAGAAATAGGGGCATGGCGTTCCCGGATCGGCGACAAGGATCGCGTCGAGTTCCAGAACCTCCTGCAAGGTCGCGACGACACGTTCGGGCCGGATCGGGCGGGCATCGCTGGCGGCAAGGGGGGCGAAGGCGGCTGCCTTCTGCGCCCAAGCCTGCGCCGCGCGTTTCGCCCCGGAATGATCCGGTGCCTCGGCCACCGCCGCGGCCAGCGCGGCCAGCGCCAGTTTCGCATCGGCGCAGATCGCCACCTCGGTCGGGTAGTTCGCGCCGATCACCATCGGATCGCTGTCGATATGGATCACCGGCACGCCGGGGCGCGGCACCCGCCAGCGTTCGGTCGTCACCGACCCGGCCCGGCAGCCGATGAAAAGGATCAGGTCGGCCTCTTCCACCACCGCGCGGGTGGCCGGTACGCCCCCGTTGGTGCCCACCACGCCCACCGCGCGGGGGTCCGTTTCGGCGATCACGCCCTGCCCGGACACGGTCGTCGCGATGGGCAGATCCAGAAGTTGCGAGAGCTTGGCCAGTTCGTCAAACGCCCCCGCGATCACCGGGCCGCCGCCGCAGATGGCCACCGCCCTTCGCGACCGGGCCAGCAGTTCCGCCGCGGCCGCGATGGCCTCGGGCTCCGGCGCGCTACGCTCCGCCGGGAAGGTCTGGTGGCGCGTGTCGGCCCAGACCTCTGCCGGGTCGGTGGCGCCTTTCTGCGTGTCGAAGGGAAAGGCAAGATGCGCCGCGCCCGGGCGTCCCGTCGTCATCGCGCGGAATGCGGCCCGCACCTTGGCCGGCAGCACGGCGGCATCGTCAATGGATGCCGTGAACTTCGTCAGTGGCAAGAACAGCGCAGGCTGGTCAAGTTCCGTCAGCGGATAGCGCCCCCGCGCGGCGGTCGAAACATCGGTGGTGATGGCAAGGATCGGGATGGAGCTTTCGTTCGCCTCCACCACGCCGGGCAGGATATATGTCGCACCGCCGCCCGAGGGGCCTTCGCACACCCCCGGTCGCCCGGTGACGCGGGCATAGCCATCGGCCATATAGCCTGCGTGGCGTTCGTCCCGGGTCAGGATATGCTCGATCCCGTGGTCGAGCCGTGCCATCGCATCGTAGAATGGCAGCGTGGTATCCCCGCACAGCCCGAACATGTGGCGCACGCCGTGGGCCTGAAGCATCCGCACCATCGCCTCTGCCCCGGTCATGTGATTGGCGCCGCTCTGATCCACCGCGTTTCCCTGCCCTTCATACGACCGCTTATTGGCGGAGCTTGCGTGCCGCCCCCGGCCATGTCAACGAGAACCGGAGCGCGGCAAGGGCAGGACGGATATGTCAAAGGTCACGGGCGGCAAGGCGATTTCCGGGGCAGCGGTCGGCATCCTGATGCTGGAGGCGCGGTTTCCCCGCATTCCCGGCGATGTCGGCAATGCCGAGACCTGGCCCTTCCCGGTGCTCTACCGCGTGGTGCGACAGGCCACCCCCGACCGCGTCGTCTGCAAGGGGGCGGAGGGGCTGTTGCAGGACTTCATCGCCGCGGCCCGCGATCTGGTCGCCGACGGGGTGGACGGGATCACCACCAATTGCGGGTTCCTGTCGCTCTACCAGAAGGATCTGGCCGATGCGGTAGAGGTGCCTGTTGCGGCATCCTCGCTGATGCAGGTGCCGATGGTCAACGCCCTGCTGCCCCGGGGCAAGCGCGCCGGGATCCTGACGATTTCCGCCTCCAGCCTGACCGCGGCGCATCTGGCCGCCGCCGGTGTCCCCGACGGCACCGCCATCGGCACGACCGAGGGCGGACGGGAATTCACCCGCGTGATCCTGGGCAACGAGACGGAGATGGACGTGGACCTTGCCCGCCGCGACAATGTCGAGGCCGCCCGGACGCTGGCCCGCACCCATGCGGATCTGGGCGCGATCGTTCTGGAATGCACCAACATGGTGCCCTACGCGGCCGACATCCAGCACGCCACCGGCCTGCCGGTCTATTCCATGGTCGACTTCATCACATGGTTTCGGATGGGGCTGCGGCCTGCACGTTTCCCCGCCCCAGCGGTCCTGCCGGAGGACTGAACGGATGCGCAGGCTGGTACCCGAGGCCGGACTCGAACCGGCACGCCTTGCGGCGGGGGATTTTGAACTCTGGCGAAAGTGTTTCAGGCCAGACACTTGACCATCAGCGAAGCCCACAGACAGACCGGGAACGAATTGCGAATGTGGGCCTAGCAAGAAAACGCAGCAGGTCCATCCTTTCCCGCCATATCAGCCCATCGCACAAGCGCGTTTCCCGGATGCTTGGCTATGCGCTGACCCTCGGCACCGAAGAAGCATGGTGGCAATTCTGCGTTCTTATCTTCGCCCGGCTGACGGTGCGTGAGCGCGGTTTCCTCGCCTACATGGCGCTCATGTCGCTGAACGAAAGTCAGGCTTATGAGACGGCCGACAAGGCGGTCTTCGGCCCCGGCCGGCGGGCAGCGTCATGAAGACGCTTATCCACCGCACCCCGGCCGCCGGAATGCCTTTCGTCCTATCGGACCTGAAATGGCACCTTCGCGTCGATCACTCGGACGATGACACGGCCATTACCAACATCGGTTGCACGGCCGCAGCCGAACTCGAGGACTTCGCCCAGATCGCGCTGCTGACCCAGACCATCCGCGTCACGGTCTTTGCTCCGGAAGTGTCGGTGGGCGGTTTTACCTTACCCATCGGCCCGGTGATCGACAGCGACACTGTGACCGTCTCCTTGGACGGCGCCGACTTCACCGGCTTCGAATTTGTGCCCGGCAAGCGGCGTCCTTACCTGCGCTGGCTGGATTCCTACTACGACGCCGCGCCCGAGCGGCTGGCAATCGAGTATCAGGCGGGCTTCGGCGCAGACGCATCGGCCATTCCCATCGACCTCGCCCAGGCGATCATGGATCAGGCCGCGCTGTACTATGACGGCCGTTCACCGATGGATCGAAAGGCGCTTACCACCTCGCCGCATATGGCGCGGATCGGCGCCCGGTATCGGGGGGTGCAGGCATGACGGCAGCCGAACTGGATGAAATCCTCACCTTCCGCTGGCCGAGTGTCGTGCGGCGCGTGATGGCGGATGGCAGCGACGACTGGCTGAAAGGCTTCGTCCGTTCCGTCGCAAAGCATGGGAAGCGGCCGAACTGGCGGCCGTCCTTCAAGCAAGAACAGATTATGCGTCGCCTGTTGACCGAGATCGGCAAGGCACCCGAACCGGAGGTGCGGCTTATCGAGGACTAGGACGACAGACCCGGCGCTGCCCCTGATCAGGGCAGAGCACGGGCAGGCAAAAGAGTGCCGCCTCGGGCTTGCGACTTGACCGGGGGGCGGCGCGACAGCGGCGGGACCGGGGAAGCTATCACACCGCCACGGGCAGCCATGCAGGCGCAAGCCTGTCACCCCATGCCCGAGGATAGCGCCGCCCCAGCGGGCGGTGAACATGGGGGTGCGCGCCTTCGACGCTGGTTAGCGGAGGTGTGGCCTAACGCTGGGGCTCGTCCGAATTGGCAGAGCAACATGGCGCGGTCAGGGGCGGCTGGGAAGTCGCCTGCTGACCGTCGACCGGGGTCTGAACCGATTGGCAGAGACACAGAAAGAGCAACGGTTGAACGAAGAGATAGGGCGAGGCGACGATGACGACGAAGGCAAAGAGGCAATGGAGGAAGGCGGACGGCTCGCCCTTGCCGCCGCCCGCGCCGAAGCCGAGCGCGCCCGAGATCATCTGGCAAGGCGACCTCTTCTCTGCATCTGGTCCCAATGCCGGAACTTGTGCGCAGACGGGAAACCGTATGCCTAAGTTCTCAATTTTCGCGCCCGGCGGGGAACTGTCTGAAGCGGTCCCTGCCGAAAGAGCTATGCATTTTCTGCATGGCCTCGCCATTCCAGAAGGGCCGAACGCTGGCAGGCAACTGGAACTTGCCCCGTTCCAGCGCGACTTCGTGAACGGTGCGCTGGCTGACGGCATCACGACCGCCATTCTCAGCATCGGGCGCGGCAATGCCAAGACAGCCCTCTCGGCCGGGCTTGCCCTTGGCGCCCTGGTCGGCGTGCTGGACCCCCAGCCCCGCCGCGAAATCCTCATTGCAGCCAGAACGCGGGATCAGGCGCGAGTCGCTTGGGACTTCGTGGCCGGCTTCTCCGACAGCCTGCCTCTTGAGATCCAGCGCCGCCTGATCTTCCGGCGCGCGCCCCGGCTGGAAATCGAGTACGAGGGCGACGGCGGCGGCCATGTGCTGCGCGCGCTGGCGGCCGATGGCAAGTCGGCCCTCGGCTCTGCCCCGACGCTGGTTCTCATGGACGAACGCGGGCATTGGGCGCTCGACCGCGGCGACGAACTCGAGGCCGCACTTCTGTCCGGTCTAGGCAAGCGTGGCGGACGCGGCCTGATCATCTCGACATCGGCCCCCGATGACACGCACCCCTTTTCGAAGTGGATCGACGAACCGGTGCCCGGTTCCTATGTGCAGGAACACCGGCCCGCGCCCGGCCTTCCGGCCGATGATCTCGACAGCCTGATCATCGCCAACCCCGGCGCCCAGCATGGCATCGGTTCTTCGCTGGAGTGGCTGCAAGGGCAGGCCGGGCGCGCGATTGCCCGCGGCGGTTCGGCGCTGACGACCTTCCGGCTCTACAACCGCAACGAACGCGTGTCGGGCGAAACCCGCGACCTGCTGTTGACCGTGGACGAATGGCTCGCCTGTGAAGTGTCAAACCCGCCGCCTCGGGAAGGCGAAGTCGTGATCGGGATTGACCTCGGTGGATCGGCCAGCATGTCGGCCGCGGCGTTCTACTGGCCTGCGACCGGGCGGCTCGAGGCCCGCGGCACCTTCCCTTCCATGCCTTCCCTGCTGGACCGGGGCCAGGTGGACGGCGTGGCCGGCCGGTATCTGGAAATGCAGGACCGTGGCGAACTGGATACCTTGGGCGAAAAGACCGTGCCCGTCGCCCCGTGGCTGGTAGAGACGCTGCGCCATGTCACCGATCAGACCGTCGCGGCGGTTGTGGCCGACCGCTTCAAGCAGGCCGAGCTGGTGGAGGCGCTCAACCGCGCTGGCATCCGGGCGCCGATGATCTGGCGCGGCATGGGCTTCCGGGACGGCAACGAAGACGCTGAACGGTTCCGGCGGGCCTGTTTCGACGGGCAGGTGAAGGCGCAAGCCTCGCTTCTGCTGCGCTCTGCCTTCGCGGATGCTGTCTGCCTGCGCGACCCCGCGAACAATATCAAGATCGCCAAGGCCCGTTCGAAAGGCCGGATCGACGCGGCATCGGCCACGGTTCTGGCTGTGGCCGAAGGCGCTCGCATTGCGGCCCGCCCGCGCAAGACGGTGAGGGCGACATGGGCGTGAGGAAAGAGCACAAGCGGTTCTCCCGCCATGTCACCCGCGGCCAACGCTGGCACACGCTGCGCATGGCCGTCCTTGAACGCGACGGCTTCCAATGCCGAACATGCGGTGCGCGCGGCCGTCTCGAGGTGGATCATATCAAGCCGGTGAGGACGCACCCGAAGCTCGCCTACGAGCCTTCGAACCTGCAAGCCCTCTGCCCCTCCTGCCACACGAAAAAGACCCGCCTCGAATGCGGGCATCCCGAACCCGACCCCCGCCGCAAGGCGTGGGATGACCTGCTGCGCGTCAAAATGCAGCCCAACCCCAACACAGCACGAGGATAGAGCATGTTGGATTCTGTGAAGATTGCCCGGCGGCAATCCGAAATCCGTCAGGAACTGGCGGGCCTGGTCGGCAAGGATAGCCCGACCGAAGACGAAACCCGCGCGATGGAATCGCTCGATTCCGAGTATCGCGCCAACGAAACCCGCTATCGCGCGGCCCTCATCGCCGAAGATCAGGAACGGCGGGATGCTGGCGACGAACTCGAAAACCGTTCGGAGGCCGAATGGTCCGAGATCATGGGGCGTTTCGAACTGCGTCAGGTGGCGCTTGCGCTGGACGAAGGCCGGGCCCTGGCCGGCGCTACGGCCGAGATCGTGACCGAGCTTCGCGAGGCGGGCGGTTATCGCGGCATGCCGGTGCCGTGGGAAGCGCTGGAATTGCGCGCGGGTGAGACCGTGGCCAGCGCCACCCCGAACCCCATCCGCACCATGCCGATCATCGACCGGCTGTTTGCACAGTCGGCAGCCGCCCGCATGGGCGCCCGGATGATCAATATCGGCGTTGGTGAGGCCGAGTATCCGGTCACGACCTCGAGCGTCACTGCGGGCTGGGCCGATGGCGAGACCGGCAGCGTCGCCAGCCCCGCGGCCTATGCCACGACCGACCGCCCCCTCGCCCCCGACCAGACGCTCGGGATCCAGATGAAGATCACGCGCAAGGCGTTGAAGCAATCCGGCACGGCGCTGGAACAGGCGGTGCGCCGCGACATGAACGGCGCCATTCAACAGGAACTCGACCGGGCGATCTTCCTCGGCAGCGGTTCCACGGGTGAACCCCTTGGCGTCGTGGCGGGCGCAGCGACCTATGGCATCACCGAAACGGCGGTGGATGCGACGGCGACCTATGCCGCCTTCCGCTCGGCTATCGTCCGCTTCATGGTGGCCTCTGCCGCGTCTTCGCCTTCCGAGGTGCGTGTCATGATCCGGCCGGAGACGTGGGACATTCTCGACGCTCAGGCCGCGGCGACATCTGCCCCGATGTGGGAATGGGACCGGCTGGCCGCGGCCGTGGCATCCGGCGGCGTCACCATGACCCCCAACGCCCTTGCCGCACCGACCGGCACCCCGGCGGCGGCTTCGGCCCTGCTGACCACCACGGCCGGCGGCGTGCCCCCGATCTTCGTCGGGACCTGGGGGGCAATCGACCTCATCCGCGACCCCTATTCGGATGCATCGTCGGGCGGCCTGCGCCTCACGGCGTTGACGACGATGGACCTCACCGTATCGCGCCCGGCGCAGCTTGAGGTTCTGACCGGCTTGCAGGCGGAATCGTGATGCTTTGGGGACCGCCTCTTCTTGCGGTGCAAGTGCGTTCTGAGGGCGGGGCAACCCGCCTTCAGGCCCGGTTCCCCTACGGTGTGGAAACCGAACTCGCGACCCGGCGGCGCGAGATCATCGCACCGCGCGCCTTTGCCAGCCGGATCGACGCCGGCGAAGATATCCACCTGCTGTTCGGGCATGACTTCACCAAGCCGCTGGCATCGCGGGCTGCCGGCAGTTTGGAACTGCGCGACACCGACATGGTTCTCATGATCGAGGCCGAGATCGACACCGGCACATCATGGGCGCACGACTTCATGGTCGCCCATCGGGCGGGCCTGATCACCGGCTTGTCGCCCGGCTTCCGGGTGCCGCCCGGCGGTGAAAAGATCGAACGGCGGGGCAATGAACTGGTGCGCACCGTGACACAGGCCGAACTCTTCGAACTCTCGGCCGTCACGCGTCCCGCCTATTCCTCGGCACAGATCGAGGCGCGCGCCTGGCAGCCCGTCGGCGAGGTGGCGCAACGCGTCGCGGAGCGTCACGCGGCGCTAAGGTGGAGGTAAAGATGTGGCCATTCAACAGGAAGAAGACCGAGACCCGCGCCGCGGCGTCGGGTTTCACGGCCGAGATCATCGCGGCCCGTGAGACGTATGTATCGGGCGCCCGCGGTATCGCCGAACTGACCGCCACCGCGCAAACCTGCATCGGGCTTTGGGAAGCGGGCCTCGCGCTGGCCGATGTGGAGGGAACCGAGCTGCTGGACCGGCGCACACTGGCTCTGGCCGGGCGCTCTGTCGCGCTGCGGGGCGAGGCGGTCTTCCTGATCGACGGCGACGGGCTTGTGCCCTGCGCCGATTGGGACCTGACCACCCGAAACGGCCGCCCACGGGCCTATCGTCTGTCAATCTCCGAGTCGGGCGGCGGGCGCACCCTGACCGCGCTGGCGGGGGAAGTGCTGCACCTGCGGATCGGCTGCGACCCGGCGGCGCCCTATTACGGGACCGCACCGCTCAAGCGCGCATCCCTGACGGCGGGCCTGCTGAACGCGGTGGAAACGGCGCTGGCCGAGACGTTCGAGACCGCGCCCCTTGGCAGCCAGATCGTGCCCCTGCCCGACAGTGGCGCCGATGACATGGCGAACCTGCGCGACGCCTTCCGCGGCAAGCGTGGGTCCGTTCTGGTGATCGAAGGCATCGCCCAGGCCACGGCCGCTGGCATGAACCCCCAACTTGGTCAGCGGCGCGAGGACCTTTCCCCGAACCTGAAAGACGCCATGACGGACGAAACCCTAACGGCAGCCCGCGATGCAATCGGCGCGGCGTTCGGCGTGCTGCCGTCGATGCTGAACCGATCGGCCACAGGCCCGGCGATCCGGGAAGGCCAGCGCCACCTTGCCCAATGGCAGTTGCAGCCCGTCGCGGCCCTGCTGGCCGAGGAGGCGACCGACAAGCTCGGAAGCACCGTATCCATCGACGTGATGCGCCCGGTGCAGGCGTTCGACACCGGCGGCCGGGCGCGCGCCATGTCGGCGATCATCAGCGCCCTTGCCCAGGCGAAAGAGGCCGGGATCGACCCCGGCACCGCACTCAACCTTGTGGACTGGAAAGAGCAATGAGCGACCCCTTCGAAAACCTGCGATCCGACCTCACCAGCCCCGGCCGGCACGCTTTCGCCGTCACACCGGACGATAACACCGACCTCACCACAACGCCCCGGGCGCTGTATGTCGGCAGCGGGGGCAATCTGGCGATCACCACCATCGGTGGCGACACAGTGACCCTTGAGAACGTGCCCGACGCATTCTTCGTGCCCGTGCGCGTGGCGCGCGTTCTTGCCACCGGCACCACGGCCGGCGGGCTTATCGGGCTTTATTGATCGGGCTGGCACGGCCCGGCGGGTCTTTCAGCTTATCCCGCATCCGTGCCCGGATCAGTCGTGAGTCCCGTCAGCAACCGCGACAGCCCGCGGCCCGGCCTCCACCGGGCGCGGTGGGCCTCAGACCTTGCGCAGGCGTACCCCGGCCCCGCCGCCGTTCTCTTCGATAAACTCCACCCCGGCGGCCTCGAGGGCCTCGCGCATGGCATCGATTGTCGCCCGCCGCGGCACCCGCTCTTCTCCTTCAAAACTGATCAGCGTTCGAACTGCGATCCCAGCCTCGCCCGCCAGTTGCCCCTGCGACCATCCAAGAAGGCCGCGAGCGGCCCGACATTGCGAAGCGTTCATAAAGTATATTGCAGAAAATCTGCAACTCCTGTAGTGAGACAGTTGCACAATATATGCAACCGGAGATCAGAACAATGCCCAAAGACCGCGTCTGCGCGACCGATACCGCTTTGCCTGTCACCCGCCGCGCGGCCCTGACCGGCGCCGCCGCCCTGGCGGCAAGTCTGCCCCCGGCCTCGAGCGTGATGGCAGGCGCATCCGAAGATCCGATCCTGCCCCTCTATCGAGAATGGGTGCAGGCGCGGAAGGACTGGTACGCGCTGGCCGATCTGCCCGGAAACGAGGACTGGGACAGCCCCGAGACCATCGAAGCACAAGACCGGGAAGACCGCGCCTTCTGGGCCTTGTGCGACCTGACCCCGTGTTCAATGGAAGGAGTCGCGGCCCTCGCCCATGTTCTTTGGGTGCTTGACGGGCCGTCCGTGGTGCCCACCCATCCGGAGTATGCCGACCAGTGCGCGTGGCCGGAGAACAGGCTTCTGGCCGCGATCTGGCGGGCGGGAAGCGGTCAGACGGGTTTGCCGGGGGCGGCCTAGAAAAAAAACAGTCGGCCCTGAGCTAGAGCGGATGAGGCTAGATGCAACTTTCGCAGAAAGCCTTGACAGAGCCCCCGCAATTCGCCTTAGTGTAAAGGTGACACCAAGAGCAATGGGCGACCATGAAGGCCGGGCAACTCATGCAGATCACGGCAGAGGCCATGAATGTTTCCACTTCGGCGGTGAAGATTACCATGCGGAACATCCGCGAGGCCGGAAAACTCACCACAGGCGCGCATGGGGTAAACGCCCCGGACATGTGCTATCTCGACGCTGCACGTATCTTGATCGCTCAGATCATCGAAGATTCACCGGGACGAAGAGCCCCGGTGCATGTCGAAGAGATAGGTGCCCTTCCTTGGGCAAACCCCGCGTATGACGAGATCGAGGAACCGTTCAAGATTTCGGCCCTGCTCCCCGACGCTGACACAGGCACATTCGAACAGGCCCTTGCCGCCCTGCTCCGGGTTTTCGCCGAATGTCGTGACACTGAAGCATTCGAAGAGGCAGGGATGCGCCTCCATGATGGCCGGTTTCAGTTGCCACAGTGCAGAGTTGAAATCTTCCCGCGTGATCAGGCGGCCAGGATTAGCATGGGGCGGATGCACTATGATTTCTTCCGCCTTGCCCGCGCCAAAGACTGGACACCGGACAGCGACGAGCGGTTCCGCCTTGGAGCGCAGCGTATCAGCTTCGTGAATCAAGAGGTGATCGCCCGGATCGCCGAAGGCTTCGAAGAGGGGGAAGGATAGGAAAATGGCGGCCCCCTACCCGATCTTTGTCAAGGAAACCACCGCGGCCCGGCTGATGGATATGAAGTCCGCCGAATTCCGCGCGCTGGTTGAGCGTGGCCATTTACCCCGGCCTATCGAGATCGGCGGATTCCGGCGGTGGCGCGTCGAAGAACTCTTGGCAATTGCCGATGGTAAGCTGGCCAGGCCGGATGGCGGCCTAGAATTATGACGCGCCGCACCGAAAAACCGCGCCTCGAATGGAAGACCGTTCGGGGGAAGGAAGTGCCCCGGCATCGCGTCACATGGACGGAAAACGGAAAGCGCCGCGAACGGACCATCACGCTCGACTGGAAAGGTGACCCGGCTGAACTCGACCGGCTTTACTGGCAATGCGAGCGGGGCGAGCATCCGGCGCAGAAGCCCAAGGCTCCGGCGACAAGCTGGCACGCGCTGGTGGTCGCATGGCGTAGCGATCCCCGGGTGCAACGCAAACTGAGCGACAGCACGAAAAAGAGCTATCGCCGCACGATGGGAGCGATTCTCGAGAAAAACGCGGACAAGGACGTACGCGAGACCACGCGGAAACATGTGCGGGACATTCACGACAAGCTGGCCGCCACGCCCCGCAAGGCCGACCACATGGTGCAGGTGATTCGGCTCTTGTGGAACTACGGCAAGGACAAACTGGACTGGCCGCTCGGCGACAACCCAGCGGCCGGGATCGACCTCTACGGCAAGACCCGCGAATTCGAACCGTGGCCCGACTGGATGGTAAATGCGCTCAACACGGCGCCGCATGACGTGCGCGTTGCGGCCGAACTGATGCTCGGCACCGGTCAGCGCCCGAATGCGGCCATTTCCATGCAGCATGACGACTTCCGGGGCGACTTGATGACGGTCTGGGACGAAAAGAACGATGAGCCCAGCGAAGTCTATTGCCCGGCTAGGCTGCGTGCCTGCGTGGCCGATCTGCCGAAGCGCGGCAAACACCTACTGGCGAAGAACTTGACCCAGCCCAAGGGATACGACGCGGTTGAGAAGAAGTTTCGGGCATGGCGCGAGACCTTGGGAGAAGCGGCAAAGCCCTTCACCCTTCACGGGCTTCGCAAACTGGCGATCATTCAACTGGCCGAGGCCGGATGCAGCGATGCAGAGATCCAAGCGGTTACGAACCAGTCGGCTGAAATGGTCGCGTACTATCGGAAGAGAGCCGACAGAAAGCGCCTGTCACGGAACGCACAGAATCGGCGCGACCAGAACAAGAACGGAACATGAATGTGGGCTCACCATGTGGGCCAAACCTGAAATACAGGCTTTAGACGGTATCTACGGAATGGAAAATAAAGACGCAAAATCAAATTGGTACCCGAGGCCGGACTCGAACCGGCACGCCTTGCGGCGGGGGATTTTGAATCCCCTGCGTCTACCATTCCGCCACTCGGGCCTGCTCGCCTCCTCTAACCTGACGTTTCGGGCGGGTCAATCGGTCTGCACAAGACCCCGCGCTTGACGCCGCCGCCCTGTCATGGCTTGTGAAGCTGACTTTTCACAAGATGCCTTGCCATGATCAGACGCCTTTACGACTGGACCCTGTCGCTTGCCGACAGCCCGCATGCCCTGCGTGCGCTTTTCATCGTCGCTTTCATCGAAAGCTCCGTCTTTCCGATCCCGCCGGATGTGCTGATCATCCCGCTCGTGCTCGCCCGGCCTGACAGGGCTTGGGTCATTGCCGGCACGGCGCTTCTGGGGTCGGTCCTTGGCGGGTTGGCGGGCTATGCCATCGGCTGGGGCTTTTTCGAGAGCATCGGGCAGCCGGTGTTGGAGTTTTACGGCAAGGACGCCTATTTCGACGAGTTCCGCGCAAGGTACAACGACTATGGCGCATGGGCCGTCCTGATCGCGGGCGTGACGCCCTTCCCCTACAAGGTGATCACGATCCTGTCGGGCTCCACCGGGCTGAACCTCGGCGTGTTCATGGTGGCCAGCATCATCGCCCGCGGCATCCGGTTCTTCGTGCTGTCGGCGCTTTTGTGGAAGTTCGGCGCCCCGATCCGGTCGTTCATAGAGCGGTATCTGGGGCTCCTCTTCACGCTGTTCGTGGTCTTGCTGATCGGTGGTTTCTACGTCATCAAGTTCCTATGACACCGTCGCGCACCCTGATGATCCTGCTGGCCGCGGCCGGGTCGCTCGGCATCCTGCTGGGGGCGTTTGCCTTCCAGTATTTGGGCGGCCTCGACCCGTGCGAGATGTGCCTGTGGCAACGCTGGCCCCATGCGGTCGCCCTGGGCCTTGCCATCGGGGCCATTGCGGTTGGCGGGCGATTGCTGACGCTGGCGGGCACGCTGACGATGCTGGTCTCCACCGGCCTTGGTGTCTTTCACACAGGGGTGGAGCGGCGCTGGTGGCCGGGACCGGCCTCCTGCACCGGGGAAGCCGGGGGCATGGCGGCGCTGACGCCCGAACAGATGCTGAACCCCGCTCTCGTGGAGCCCGTCGTCATGTGCGATGTCGTGGCCTGGCAGATGTTCGGCCTGTCGATGGCCAGCTACAACGCGCTCGCCTCGGCCATCTTCGCCATGCTCTGGGCGCGGGCTGCCATTCTCAGCCGGCGATAGCACCGGGCGCGACACGGCGCGCCCGCGGCCGTGTTCAATGCAGGGTGAATTCCCCAACGACATTCCGCCATTCGCCGGGTGAAATCATCTTGCGATGGGTGAACCGCACCGAATGCAGCGGCCCCTCGATCTCTTCCTGCCAGAATTCGATGAACTTGAAGAGCTTGGGATGATCCGGCGCAAGGTCGTAGTCCTGCCAGATGAAGGAGTTCAGGACATTTCGGTAATCGGGCATCCGGTAGTAGAGTTCAGCCGTCGTCAGGCCATAGCCCTTCAGCATCAGTTCGGTCTCGGATTTGTCCACCTTTCACACCTCCTGGTCGCGTTAACGACTCGATGATGCCAAGGGCGAATTGATTTTCAATGAAAACAGTATGTTGGCACTCCACCCCCGGGGCTGCCAAGCGGTCGGAGCGACGCTGGTTGCACCCTACATGAAGGTTCTGATACACTCTACCCAACAACATATAGCGCAGTCGCGGAAGAGCGGACAGGCACGTGAACGACACGCCAGAACCCCCTGAAACAGAAGACGAAAACGGCGAACCGGAACGGCCGCAATACGACGGACCGACCATCGCGATCGAGGAGGAAATGCAAACCTCCTACCTCGACTACGCGATGAGCGTGATCGTCAGCCGGGCGATCCCGGATTTGCGCGATGGCCTAAAACCTGTGCACCGCAGAATCCTCTACGCGATGCACGAGACCGGCAATACCCATGACAAGCCCTATCGCAAGTCCGCCCGTCCCGTGGGCGACACGATGGGGAAATACCACCCGCACGGCGATTCCGCGATCTATGACGCGCTGGTGCGGATGGCACAGCCGTTTTCGATGTCGCTGCCGCTGCTGGACGGTCAGGGGAACTTCGGATCCATGGACGGGGACAACCCCGCGGCCATGCGCTATACCGAGGTGCGGATGGCGAAGTCGGCCACGGCGCTGCTGACCGACATCGAGAAGGACACCGTCGACTTTCAGGACAACTATGACGGCAAGGATCGGGAGCCGTCGGTCCTGCCCGCGCGTTTCCCCAACATGCTGGTCAACGGCGCGGGCGGCATCGCGGTGGGGATGGCAACCAATATCCCGCCCCACAATCTGGGCGAAGTTGTCGATGCCACGCTGGCCCTGATCGAGAATCCGGACCTGACCTCGGAACAACTGATGGAGTACATCCCCGCCCCGGATTACCCGACCGGCGGGCTGATCCTCGGCCGGTCAGGGGCGCGCAAGGCCTATCTGGAGGGGCGCGGGTCGGTCATCGTGCGCGCCAAGACACGGATCGAGGAGATCCGAAAGGACCGATTTGCCATCGTCATCGACGAGATTCCCTATCAGGTGAACAAGGCCTCGATGATCGAAAAGATCGCCGAGGCCGCCCGCGACAAGCGGATCGAGGGGATCGCCCATGTGCAGGACGAATCCGACCGGGTCGGCGTGCGCGTGGTGGTGGAGCTCAAACGCGACGCCACGCCGGATGTGGTTCTGAACCAGTTGTTCCGCTTCACGCCAATGCAGATCTCGTTCGGCTGCAACATGCTGGCCCTGAATGGCGGGCGGCCCGAAACGCTGACCCTGCGCCGCTTCCTGACCTCCTTCATCGATTTCCGGGAAGAGGTCGTCGCCCGGCGCACCGCGTTCGAGTTGCGCAAGGCGCGTGAGCGCAGCCATATCCTGTGCGGTCTGGCCGTCGCCGTGTCGAACGTGGACGAGGTGGTCGCCACCATCCGCGCCTCTGCCGACGCAACGGAGGCGCGCGTCAAGCTGATGGAACGGCGCTGGCCCGCCGAAGACATCGCCGACTACATCCGCCTGATCGACGACCCGACCCACACGATGAACGAGGACGGCACCTATAACCTGTCCGAGACGCAGGCCCGCGCGATCCTTGATCTGCGGCTTCAGCGCCTGACCCAGCTTGGCGTCAAGGAAGTCACCGACGAGTTGGAAGCGCTGGCTGCGAAGATCAAGGATTACCTCGACATCCTGCGGTCGCGCGAGCGGATCATGGCGATCATTTCCGATGAGCTGCGCGAGGTGCGCGACCAGTTCGCCGTACCCCGCCGGACCGAGATCGCCGACTGGTCCGGCGACATGGAAGACGAGGACCTGATCGAGCGCGAGGACATGGTCGTCACCGTCACCCAGTCCGGCTATATCAAGCGCACGCCCTTGGCCGAATTCCGCGCGCAGAAACGCGGTGGCAAGGGTCTGTCGGGGATGCAGACCAAGGAAGAGGACGTGGTCACGACGCTCTTCGTGGCCAACACCCATACGCCGTTGCTGGTCTTCACGACCGAGGGCATGGTCTACAAGCTGAAATGCTGGCGCCTGCCGCAGGGCGGGCGCACCGCAAAGGGCAAGGCCATCGTCAACATCCTGCCAATCCCGCAGGGCGTGTCGATCGCCGCGATCCTGCCCGTGGATCGCGCGGAAGAGGACTGGGCGGAGTTGCAGATCGTCTTTGCGACCTCGGCCGGTACGGTGCGGCGCAACCAGTTGTCGGATTTCACCAATGTGAAGTCGAACGGCAAGATCGCGATGAAGTTCGAGGACGAGCACGCCGACACCCGGCTGATCAACGCCCGTATCTGTTCAGAAGATGACGACGTGATGCTGGTGACGGCCCGCGGCCGGGCGATCCGCTTTCCCACCATCGATGTGCGGGTCTTCAACAGCCGCAGTTCGGTCGGTGTGCGGGGGATCAGGCTGCAAGACAATGACCGCGTGGTATCAATGTCGGTGATCCGGCATTTCGACGCCAGTTCGGAAGAGCGGACCGCGTATCTCAAGCAACGCCGCCTGATGGCCGGCCTGACCGAGGAAGAGGAACCCGACGAGGACGAAGAGGCCGTGTCGGGTGGGCAGTTGTCGCCCGACCGCTATGCAGAGATGTCGGCGGCGGAAGATCTGATCCTGACGATCACGTCGGGCGGGACGGGCAAGCTCTCCTCCAGCCATGACTATCCTGTCCGGGGCCGCGGCGGGCAAGGCGTGCAGGCCATCGACAAGGGCTTGCGCGGCGGGCCGCTGGTCGCCTGCTTCCCGGTGGAGATCGACGACCAGATCATGCTGGTGACATCGGCCGGTCAATCGATCCGCTGCCCGGTCGAAGATATCTCGTTCCGCTCCCGCAGCGCGGGCGGCGTGCGGGTGTTCAACACCGGGGCCGGGGAAGAGGTCGTCTCGGTCGCCTGGATTGCAGAGCAGGACGAGGGCGATACGGCGGAAGAATGAGGCCCCTTTCCTTCGCCTTCTGCCATCGCTAGATCGGGCGCCATGACGGACACGCTTCACATCGTCGGCGGCGGCCTTGCCGGGTCGGAGGCCGCCTGGCAGGCCGCCGAGGCCGGCATCGACGTGGTCATCCACGAGATGCGCCCCAAGACCGGCACCTTTGCCCACAAGACGGGCCAACTGGCCGAGATGGTCTGCTCCAACTCCTTCCGCTCGGATGATGACGAGCAGAACGCCGTGGGGCTGTTGCACTGGGAAATGCGTCAGGCCGGCGGTCTGATCATGCAGATGGCCGACACCCATCGCCTGCCCGCCGGTGGCGCCCTGGCGGTGGACCGCGAGGCATTCGCCGAAGGCGTGACCGCACGGCTGATGCAGCACCCCAAGATCACGCGGGATGATACTGAAATAACAGAACTTCCCACCGAGGGGCATTGGATCATTGCCACCGGTCCGCTGACCTCGGACGCGCTTGGCCGGGCGATCCAGACCGAAACGGGAACGGATGCGCTGGCCTTTTTCGACGCCATCGCCCCCATCGTTCATGCCGACAGCATCGACCTGTCAAAGGCTTGGTTCCAGTCCCGCTATGACAAGGGCGAGACCGAGGAAGAGCGCACCGCCTATCTCAACTGCCCGATGGACCGCGACACCTATGAGGCGTTCATCGACGCGCTGCTGGCCGCCGAGAAGGCCGAGTTTCACGAGGGCGAAACCGCTGGCTACTTCGACGGCTGCCTGCCCATCGAAGTGATGGCCGAACGCGGGCGCGAGACGCTGCGCCACGGGCCTATGAAACCCGTGGGCCTGACCAACCCGCATCAGCCCGACATCAAGGCCCATGCCATCGTGCAACTGCGCCGCGACAACGCGCTGGGGACGTTGTTCAATATCGTCGGCTTCCAGACCAAGATGAAATACGGCGCGCAGGCAGAGGTGTTCCGGATGATCCCGGGGCTGGAGAATGCCCGCTTCGCACGGCTTGGCGGCATCCACCGGAACACGTTCCTGAATTCACCCACGCTGCTGGATGCGCAACTCCGCCTGAAGTCGAAACCCCATATCCGCTTTGCCGGGCAGATCACCGGGGTGGAAGGCTATGTGGAAAGCGCGGCCATGGGTCTTTTGGCCGGGCGCCTTGCCGCGGCGGAGATCGCCGGGCACACGGTGCCGCCGGTGCCAGGCACCACCGCGACCGGCGCGCTGTTCACCCATATCACCGGCGGGGCTGAGGCGAAGACGTTCCAGCCGATGAACGTCAATTTCGGGCTGTTCCCCCCGGTCGAGGGGCTGAAGGGTGGGCGCCGCGGACGGCGTGATCGCTACAAGGCCTATACCGACCGCGCAAAGGATGCATGGCGGGCATGGCTGGACGCTGCCACGGGCACCCGTTAGCCTTCTAGCCATGGCTCAGACAAGATATCTCGACGACGTGTACGACATCGCAGAACGCGATGGCCTTGAAACCCTCTATGACAAATGGGCGTCCACCTACGACGACGAACTGACCGAAAATTCCTACGTCACCCCGGCCCGCATCGCCCGGGCCATGGCGCAGACCGGTTGCCGCGGCCCGGTGCTGGATGTCGGCTGCGGCACGGGCCTGTCGGGCCTGGCACTCACGCAGGCAGGCTATGACGTGATCGACGGCTGCGACATCTCAGAGGCCATGGTGGCGGAGGCCCGCGCGAAAGGCGTCTACCGGACCCTGACCGTCACCGACCCGGACAAGCCCCTGCCCGTCAGCCCCGGCAGCTATCCCACCATCGCCGCCGTCGGCGTTGTCACCGTGGGCGCGGCACCGGCCGATCTGCTGGACGATCTTGCCGACGCGCTTGCACCCGGCGGGCGGCTGGCCTTTTCCTTCAACGACCACGCGCTTGCCGAAGGGTCCTATGTTGCCAAGCTTGGGGAGCTTCTCTCGCGGGGCTTTTCCTTGCGTTTTCGCGAATACGGACCCCACATTCGCGCCCGCGATCTTGGCTCCACCGTCTACGTCATCGAGAAACGCGCCTGAATTCGACGGCCGCACCGGAAGGCCCCCGCACGCCTGTGCGGGGACCGAGCCTTGGTTTGACCTCAGCGGCCGTAAAGCCCCTGGAGCGTCGCCTTGCCGATGGCCGTGGCGTTGACGATGAAACCGGTCACCGCCTTGGAGGCCCCCGCCGGGATCTCCAGTTTCTCCACCGGCAGCGCGTAGAGCGTCACGTTATAGCGGTGGGCGTCGTCACCTTCCGGCGGGCACGGACCGCCCCAGCCCTCGATCCCATAGTCGTTGGCGATCATCTTCGCGCCCTCGGGCATCGCGTCGCCGCCCGCGGCGCCGGCGCCCTGGGCCAGTCCCTCGGCCGAACCGGGAATGTCCAGCGCGATCCAGTGCCAGAAGCCCGCACCGCCGGTCGGCGCGTCGGGGTCGTGGACCATCAGCGCGAAGCTTTTCGTGCCCTCCGGTGCGTCGCTCCATGTCAGCGCGGGAGAGACATTGCCGCCCGTGCATCCAAAGCCGTCAAAGACGAACATGTCGCCGATGGGTGTTCCCTCAACGAGATCGGGGCTCGACAGTTCGAACGCCTGAACGCCGCTGGCCGCCGCCATGATACCGAGGGAAAGGAGGATGGATTTCATGCTAAGCACTCCTGAAATATGAGTCGGGGCATTGCGCCCGCAGCAGGACTAAACCCCTTCACGACCACAGCTTGAAGTCGAAAAAACCCGACCTTGCACCGCTTCGGCAAGACATCGCAGACACCCGTGACAGACACGCCAACAACCCGCTTCGCGCCCTCCCCAACGGGGCCCTTGCATCTGGGGCACGCCTATTCCGCGCTGACGGCCCATGACCGCGCCCAGTCGGCGGGCGGCCGCATGCTGTTGCGGATCGAGGATATCGATACCGCGCGCAGCAAACCGGAATGGGAGGCGCAGATCTTCGACGATCTGGCATGGCTCGGGCTCGACTGGCCCCGTCCGGTGCTGCGGCAATCGGTGCGGCGGCCAGCCTATGACGCCGCGCTCGACCGGCTTGGCGTAATGGGCGTGATCTATCCCTGCCGGTGCCGCCGGGCCGATATCAGGGCCGCGCTGTCCGCCCCGCAGGCCGGCGCCCCCGTGCATGGGCCCGACGGGCTGGTCTATCCCGGCACCTGCCGCGACCGCCCCATGGCCGCGGCCGGGGCGCAGGATGCGATCCGGCTGAACATGGGTGCCGCGCTTGACCGGATTGGGCGCATGCTCCCCACGTTTCGGGAAACGGGCCCGCTGCATGGGGGCCTGCACCGCCTTGATGCAACGGCGCTGATCAAGGGCGTGGGCGATGTCGTGCTGGCCCGGCGCGATATCGGCACGTCGTATCACATGGCGGTGGTCGTCGATGACGCCTTTCAGGGCATCACCGAGGTCGTACGCGGCGCCGACCTGTTCGAGGCCACGCAGATCCATGTACTGTTGCAGGCTTTGCTTGGCCTGCCGACGCCTGCCTACCACCACCACCGTCTGATCACGGATGATACGGGGAAACGCCTTGCCAAGCGCGATGACGCCCGGGCGCTTGCAACCTATCGGGCGGAAGGGGCCACGCCCGCCGCCATCCGCAGGATGATCGGGTTGTGACGGGGCACACCGGCCCCCTTCTTCTTGGTCCAAATACCCAAAAACGGCGCCACAAGCGTATCGCGTGTTCGTATTCGCACGACAGCCTCACCCGCCATCTAACCCGCCATCGGCGCCATGATCTCTACCTCCGCGCCGTCGCGGATCGCCGTGTAGAAACAACTGCGCCGGTTGGTGTGACAGGCGGGTCCTTCCTGTTCCACCAGCATCAGCAGGCAATCGCGGTCGCAATCCACCCGCATCTCGATCAGGCGCTGGACATGACCGCTGGTCTCGCCCTTCACCCAAAAGGACTGGCGGGACCGCGACCAATAGGTTACGCGGCCCGTTTCAAGCGTGCGCGCGACCGCGTCGGCATTCATCCACGCCATCATCAGCACGGTGCCATCCGTGGCCTGGGCGATGGCGGGGATCAGCCCCGCCTCGTTGTAACGCAGGGATGCCGGATCGAAGGCCATCGGGGAACTCCTTTGAAAAACGGGCGCGCGCGGGCTATCTAGTGGGATACGCGCCAAAAGGAAACGCCATGAGCACCGAGTCCGACCTCATCAAGCTCTATTCGCAACGCATTCTCGCGCTGGCCGCGGATATCCCGCATCTGGAGCGGCTGGAGGACCCGATGGCCACGGCGCGAAAACGTTCGCCTTTGTGCGGGTCGACGGTGACCGTGGATCTGAACATTGCCGAGGGCCGGATCACGCGCTTTGGGCAGGATGTGAAGGCCTGCGCACTGGGTCAGGCCGCCGCCGCGGTGGTGGGGGCCCAGATCATCGGGCGCAGCCGGGACGAGGTCGAACGGGCCCGCGACCAGTTGAAGGCAATGCTGAAAGAGGACGGCCCGGCGCCCGACGCGCCCTTTGACGGGCTGGAGGTGCTGATGCCGGCGCGCGATTACAAGAATCGCCATGCCTCGATCCTGCTGAGCCTTGAGGCGACGCTGGAAGCCTTCGATGCTGCACGGAAAGCCGCCTGCGCCTGACCTCAGCCCGGAGCAACGGATAAAAAAACCGCCGCACTCCCGATGGGAGGCGGCGGCAGGATGCATGTCCATGCAGAACTCGGGAAGAGGCAGTTTCCAGAACACGGGCCCCGGGGACACGGGGGTATACGCACGGACAGCGGGCAGAGAACGAAAATCAGACGAAAGCGGGCAGATGAAGCCCAGCGAACAGGAGCAGCATCAAGGCAGCGGCGCCAATGGCATCCTGCCAAAGCGTGGCATGGCAGCGGGACAGCGTGGATTTCAGGTCGGTGAGCATCGGGCGGGCTCCTGTTCCATCAACTTGTTGCTAAATTGTTCTCATATCCATACCCACCTGTAAAGAACTTTTTAAGAACATTTGCGAACGCCCGGTGAAAACCGGCGTCAGCCGACCTTGATCAACCCGATCGCCCGGTCCTGTTCCATCAGCCACAAGAGCACCCGCACCGCCTGCCCCCTTGCGGTTTCAAGCGCCGGATCGTCGTTCAGCAGCTTGCGCGCATCCGACTGGGCCAGCGCCATCAGCGCGCTTTGCCGTTCCAGATCGGCGATGCGGAACCTGGGCAGCCCCGATTGCGCGGTCCCGATCAGATCGCCCGCCCCACGCATGGCCAGGTCCTCCTCGGCGATGCGAAAGCCGTCTTCGGTTTCGCGCAGGATCTCCAGCCGCCGCCGCCCGCCCTCGGTCAGGGGTGGCTGGTACATCAGCAGGCAGGTCGACGCCGCCGCACCGCGCCCCACCCGGCCCCGCAACTGATGCAACTGGGCCAGCCCGAAGCCCTCTGCCCGTTCGATCACCATGATGGAGGCGTTGGGGACATCCACCCCTACCTCCACCACCGTGGTGGCGACCAGCACGGCGGTCTCTCCCCGCTGGAACCGGGCCATCGCGGCGTCCTTTTCACCGGGGGGCATCTGGCCATGCACCAGCCCGACATGGTCTTCGCCCAGCACCGCGCGCAGGCGTTTGAACCGTTCCTCCGCCGCGGTCAGGTCCAGCACCTCGGATTCTTCGACCAAGGGGCAGACCCAGTACGCCTGCCGTCCCTGGGCAATCGCGCCGCGCAGATGTTCCACCACCTCGTCGATCCGGCCCATCGAGACCAGCGCCGTCTTGACCGGCGTGCGCCCCGGCGGTTTTTCGTCCAGAACCGAGACATCCATGTCGCCATAACTGGCCAGCGCAAGGCTGCGCGGGATCGGCGTGGCGGTCATCACCAGAACATCCGCGCCGCGCCCCTTGGCCGACAACTCCATCCGCTGTGCCACGCCGAAACGGTGCTGTTCGTCCACGATGGCCAGCCGCAGGTCGTGGAAGGCGACATCCTTCTGGAACACCGCGTGGGTGCCCACGAGGATCCGGATATCGCCCGCCGCCAAAGCCCCCAGCTTGGCGCGCCGCTCGGCCCCCTTGTCGCGACCGGTCAGGATCTCCAACACCACGCCCGCGCTTTCGGCCAGCGGTTGCAGGTTCGCCAAATGCTGCCGGGCGAGGATCTCGGTCGGGGCCATCAGCACGCCCTGCCCCCCGGCCTCCACCGCGACAAGAAGCGCCATGAAGGCGACCAGCGTCTTGCCGGCCCCAACATCGCCCTGCAACAGCCGGTTCATCCGGCGGGGCTGGGCCATGTCCGCGGCGATCTCCTCCATCGCGCGTCTCTGCGCGCCGGTCGGGGCAAAAGGCAAATCCGACAGCACCTTTTCGCGCAAGCGGCCATCGCCCTGACTGACCTGCCCCTTGCCGCGCCGCTGGGTCTTGCGGGCAAGCGCAAGGGTCACCTGATGTGCGAACAACTCGTCATAGGCCAGACGCTGACGCGCGGGCGCGGTCGGGGCGATTTCATGGGGGCTGAGCGGGGTATGGGCCGCGGTCAGGGCCGCCTTCCAGTCGGGCCAGCCCTCGCGCGCGCGCAGCGGCGGATCGATCCATTCCGGCAATTCGGGCAGGCGTTCCAAGGCCGACTGAACCGCCCGCGTCATCGTGCGCAGCGTCACCCCCGCGGTGAGGGGATAGACCGGTTCGAAATCGGGGATCGTGTGAGCCTCTTCCACCGGCAGGACATGATCGGGATGGACGATCTGCGCCATGCCGTCGAAAATTTCGACCTTGCCCGAGACAACCCGGCGCCCGCCTTCGGGCAGCAGGCGGCGCAGATAATCAGCGCGGGCATGGAAGAACACGAGCGTGAAGGCGGTTTCGGCATCCTGCACCTGCACGCGATAGGGGCGCCCGGCGCTGCGGGGCGCCTGATGCTGGCCCACCACGACCTCAACGGTGGAGACCTCTCCCGCCGGCACAGCGCGGATCGTGGCCCGGCGCCGCCGGTCGATGCCGGTATGGGGCAAGGTGAAGAGCAGATCGCGGGGCTTTTCGATCTCGATCCGCGACAGCAGCTTGGCGGTCTTCGGGCCGACCCCGTCCAGCTTTTCCAAGGCGCCGAACAGGGGGAACAGGATGTCGGGCCGGCCGCTCATGCGCCGATCAGGGCCAGCCACGCGTCCTCGTCGATGGTCTCCACCCCCAGATCCTGGGCTTTCTTCGCCTTTGATCCGGCCCCGGGACCGGCCACTACAAGGTCGGTCTTTTTCGAGACGGACCCGGCGACCTTCGCCCCCAACGCCTCTGCCCGCGCCTTGGCCTCTGCCCGTGTCATCTTTTCAAGCGTCCCGGTAAAGACCACGGTCTTGCCCGCGACGGGGCTGTCGACCTGCCCGCGGGGTTGCGCCGGTTCGACGGTCAGGTGGGCGACCAGACGGTCGATGGAGTTACGTTCCGCAGTCTGGTGGAACGCGGTCACCAGCGACTCCGCCATCACCTTGCCGACCCCGTCGATGGAGATCAGGTTCTCCCATTCCGGGCCGTCATCCACCTGCGCATTGGTCATCGCACTCTCAAACGCGTCCCATGTCAGGTAGTTACGGGCCAGAAGGTCCGCAGCACTTTCGCCCACATGGCGGATCCCCAGCGCGAAGATCAGCCGGTCGAGCGGGATGGTGCGCCGTGCCTCGATCGCTGCGAAAAGGTTGGTGGCCGATTTTTCGCCCCAGCCGTCGCGGTTCTTCAGTTTCGATACGCTCTGCGCATCCCGTTCGGCCAGGGTGAAGATATCCGCCGGTTCCCGGATCGGCAGGACCTCATCGCGATAGAACATCTCCACCTGTTTCGCGCCCAGCCCCTCGATATCAAACGCCCCGCGGCTGACGAAATGCTTCAGCCGTTCCACCGCCTGCGCGGGGCAGATCAGACCACCGGTGCAACGACGAACGGCGTCGCCCTCTTCCCTTATCGCCTCCGACCCGCATTCGGGGCATGTGGCGGGGAAGGCATAGGGCTGCGCGCCCTCTGGCCGTTTCGACAGGTCCACATCGGCCACCTTGGGGATCACGTCGCCCGCGCGATAGACCTGCACCCAGTCGCCTTCGCGGATATCCTTGCCGCCGCGGATCTCGCTGCCCTTGGCATCACGGCCGGCGATGTAGTCCTCGTTATGCAGGGTGGCGTTCGACACCACGACACCACCAACCGTCACGGGCGTCAGCCGCGCCACCGGCGACAGAGCCCCGGTGCGGCCCACCTGAATCTCGATCCGCTCCAGCCGCGTCCAGGCCAGTTCGGCAGGGAACTTATGGGCCAGCGCCCAGCGGGGGGTGGTGGAGCGGAAGCCAAGCCGGTCCTGCAAGGACAAATCGTCCACCTTGTAGACCACCCCGTCGATGTCGTAGCCCAGCGTCGCGCGGCGCTGTTCGATCCCGGCATAATGGGCCAGCATCTCCTCCGGACCGTTGCAGAGCTTCGTCAGCGGGTTGGTCTGGAACCCCAGCGCGGCCAGCCGTTCGATTGCGCCCATCTGTGTATCGGCCAGCGGCGCGGACAGCACGCCCCAGCCATAGGCGAAGAACCGCAACGGACGCGCGGCGGTGATCGACGGGTCAAGCTGCCGCAAGGACCCCGCCGCCGCGTTGCGCGGATTGGCGAAGGTCTTGGCGCCAGCATCCGATTGCCGCGCGTTCAGCGCCTCGAAATCCGCATGGGCCATATAGACCTCGCCCCGCACCTCCAGAATATCGGGTGCGCCGGTCAGGCGTTCGGGAATGTCGGCGATGGTGCGGGCATTGGCGGTGACGTTTTCACCGACCTCCCCGTCGCCGCGGGTTGCGGCCTGCACCAGGTCGCCGCCTTCATAGCGCAGGCTGAGCGACAGGCCGTCGATCTTTGGTTCGGCGGTGTAAAGCAGCCCGGCGTCCTCGGTCAGACCAAGATAGCGGCGGATGCGGGCATCGAAATCGGCGATCTCTTCGCCGTCGAACGCGTTTTCCAGCGACAACATGCGCCGCGCGTGCCGGACCTTGGAAAACCCTTCGGCCGGTTCTGCACCGACCTTTTCCGACGGGCTGTCGGCGCGTTTGAGATCGGGAAAGCGCGCCTCGATCTCGGCATTGCGCCGCTTCAGCGCGTCGTAGTCCGCGTCGGAAAGGACCGGCGCGTCCTTGCGGTGATAGGCGTCGTCCGCCTCTGCCAGCCGCCGGGCCAGATCGGCCAACTCGGCGCGGGCCTCGTCTACGTTGAGTTTTTCGACCGGAATGTCGGACGTCATGTCATCCCCCCGCGGCAGCCCCAGTCATGTGATAGGGGCGCCTTGGGCGGATTTCCAGCGTCGTCGTGCGTCGGCGTGCCTTACGCCCCGAGCGCGATATTGCCCGGCATCTGATCGGGCTCAGGGTCCCGCAGCACATAGCCCCGGCCCCAGACGGTCTCGATATAGGTTTCGCCACCGGTGGCCTGGGCGAGCTTCTTGCGCAGCTTGCAGATGAAGACGTCGATGATCTTCAGTTCCGGCTCGTCCATCCCGCCGTAAAGATGGTTGAGGAACATCTCCTTGGTCAGGGTCGTGCCCTTGCGCAGGCTCAGAAGCTCCAGCATCTGGTATTCCTTGCCGGTCAGGTGCACCGGCTTGCCTTCCACCTCGACCGTCTTGGCGTCGAGATTGACCTCGATGCTGCCGGTCCGGATGACCGACTGGGCATGGCCCTTGGACCGGCGGATGATGGCGTGGATGCGGGCGACCAGCTCTTCCCGATGGAACGGCTTGGTCATGTAATCGTCGGCGCCAAAGCCGAAGCCCTTGATCTTGTTCTCGGTATCGGCGGCACCGGACAGGATCAGGATCGGGGTTTCAATGCGCGCAAGCCGAAGCTGGCGCAAAACCTCGTGCCCGTTCATGTCGGGCAGGTTGAGATCCAGTAGGATCAGGTCGTAGTCATAGAGCTTGGCAAGGTCGACACCTTCTTCGCCAAGATCGGTCGTGTAGACGTTCAGGTTGGCATGGGTGAGCATCAACTCGATGCTCTTGGCCGTGGTCGGGTCGTCTTCGACTAAAAGTACGCGCATCGTGCTGGTCTCCGATTGCTCATCGAACGTTAGGGAAGCTTGACGAAGAATAGTTAACTTCGCCTTACCTTAACAAAGACCTTAACAGTTACAATCGAAGGTTGTCCATATTTTTCAATTCAGGGTTGTCTGAACTGCTTCAGGGACGTGACTTTCAGGCCATTCAACCCATGATCGCGGACCGCGCGTTTCCAACTGTCCAGTTCCTCACCCGACAGCGAATAGCGTTCCAGCGCTTCTTCCTGGGTAATCAATCCGGCGGCCACGGCCTTGACCACGGCGGCCTTTCGGCTGGCCACCCAGCGGCGGGTGTCGACCGGCGGCAGATCGGCCCGTGACATGGTGCTGCCATCCGGCAGCGAGACGGTACGCGGTCCGTCGATACGTTTCAGAAACATGCTCGTATTTCCCTCTTCAGGATGGCCAGAGGTTGGCCTTTCGTGCTTAAGAGGGGGTGAAGGCAGGACTTGAGAGTATCTTGCATTTTCTTATATTCTCCAAGACTTGCACGCTGGAGTTCACACGATGGCCAATGCCGAATCCGCCCCGACGCTCAATTCCCTGGGCTTTGCCAAACCGGCAGCCGAGACCCGTGTTCTGGTGGCGATGTCCGGAGGGGTCGATAGTTCCGTCGTGGCCGCACAACTGGCGGAAGAAGGGTACGATGTCATCGGCATCACGCTGCAGCTTTACGATCACGGGGCGGCGCTGGCGAAGAAGGGGGCGTGCTGTGCAGGGCAGGATATCCACGATGCCCGGCGTGTGGCCGAACGGGTCGGTTTTCCGCATTACGTCCTTGATTACGAGACCGCGTTTCGCGATGCGGTGATCGAGGAATTCGCCGACAGCTATCTGGCCGGTGCGACGCCGGTGCCCTGTATCCGCTGCAATGAAAGGGTGAAGTTTCGCGATCTTCTGGAAACCGCAAAGGATCTGGACGCCGATTGCATGGCCACCGGGCACTATATCCAGCGCAAACTTGGCCCGAATGGCCCGGAACTGCACTGCGCAACTGATTCGGCGCGCGACCAGTCCTATTTCCTGTTTTCCACCACGCCCGAACAATTGGACTACCTGCGTTTCCCCTTGGGTCACTTGCCTGACAAGACTGCGACTCGCAGACTGGCGGCGAAATACGGCCTTCCTGTGGCCGACAAGCCGGACAGCCAGGATATCTGCTTCGTGCCAGAGGGGAATTACGCCTCGGTCATCGAGAAGCTGCGCCCCGGCGCGGTCGAGGCCGGAGAGATCGTTCATGCCGATGGCCGTGTGCTGGGAACCCATGACGGCGTGATCCACTACACCATCGGACAGCGCCGGGGCCTTGGCATCGGCGGGCTGGCAGAGCCGCTTTACGTCGTGCGACTGGACGTGGAGACCCGGCAGGTTGTCGTCGGCCCGAAAGAGATGCTGGCCAGCCGGCGCGTTCCGGTGCGCGAGGTGAACTGGCTGGGCGATGCGGCCCTTGCCTCTCGCGAGACCTGGGATGTCTCGGTCAAGATCCGCTCCACCCGGCCGCCGCGCGCCGCGGTGCTGCGGCCACTGTCGGACACCGAGGCCGAAGTCGAATTGCTGGACCCCGAGGAAGGGGTCAGCCCCGGACAGGCCTGCGTATTCTACGAAAGCGGCGGCACGCGGGTGCTGGGCGGCGGGTGGATCTGGAAGGGGCGGTAGGTATCACTCCGCCGCCAACCCCTCCAGCACCGCGCGGGCCGCACGCAGGCCCGGGGCCTCTCCGCCCTGCCCCAGCCGTGTCATGGTCAGGCGGGCGGCGTCGCGCTGGGCGGTGCGGGCGGTGTCGTCCTCCATCAACCCCGCCAGCGCCGCACCGATGGGGCCGGGTTTGCAGGCCGCACCCAGAAACTCCGGCACGGCGCGGGTTTCACTGACGATATTGACCAGCGTCACCGTATCCAGCCGCAGCATCCGCCCGATGATCTTCCGGCTGAGCCAGTTCATGTCATAGGCGATGACCATCGGCACGCCATTGGCCGCCAGTTCCAGCGACACCGTGCCCGATGCCGCCAGCGCCGCATCCGCCGCGGCAAAGGCCGCGCGTTTCTCGGCCGCTGCAACCTCTGCCGATTGTCCCCGCGGGTCGAGCAACACCGGCGCGCCGGGCCAACCCTCGATCAGCCGGGCAACGTCTGCCGCCACGGCCGGGGCCGCGGGCACCACAACCCGAGCGGAGGGGTGCCGCGCCAAGACCTCCTGCAAGGCCTGCCCGAAGATCGGGGCAAGACGGGCGACTTCGCCCGCACGCGATCCCGGCAGGGCAAGGATCAGCCGGGTATCGGACGCGATTCCGTGGGCGGCCCGGAACGCGGCGGCCTGTTCGGGCGAGGCAAGGGGTTCGGCAACCACCGGGTGACCGACGAAATCGCAGCGCATCCCCTCGGCCTCCATATAGGTTGGCTCGAATGGGAAAAGCGCCAGCACCTGATCGATGACCTCCGCCATCTTCGCGGCGCGCTGCGGACGCCACGCCCAAACGGTGGGGGCGACGTAATGCACCGTTCGGATGGGACTGGCCGCCTTCACCCGGCGCGCCACGCGCAGACCGAAATCGGGGCTGTCGATGGTGATCAGCGCGTCAGGCTGCATCGCGACGACCGCGTCGGCGCATTGGGCGATCCGGCGCATCAGGGCGCGATAGCGCGGCAACACCTCCGCGATGCCCATCACCGACAATTCGTCCATCGGGAACAGGCTGTCCAAACCTTCGGCCTGCATCAGCGGCCCGCCGACCCCGTGGAACTCAACCCCTGGTGACAACGTCTTCAACCCGGCCATCAGCGCGCCGCCCAATGCATCGCCGGAGGGTTCCCCCGCGATCAGGAACAGCCGCGTCACGGGCGCCGGACCCACAGGAACAGGCCAAGCTCATCAGCCAAGGCGCGGGCCTTCTCCGGTTCCAGCACAAGAACGCCGTCGGCTTCGATCACCACGCCCGCCAGACCGGCCCGGTGCGCGGCCTCAACCGTGGCGGGACCAATGGTGGGCAGGTCGACCCGCCGGTCCTGTCCCGGCTTGGGGCCCTTGAAGAACACGCCGCGAGGTCCTGCCGGGTCGGGTCGGCAGGCGCCCGCCACCTCGGCCACCCAGTCCAGCATCGCATCGGTGCCGGGCAGCGTTTCCACGGCAAGGCACAGCCCTTGCGCAACCACCGCCCCCTGCCCGATATCGGCTGCCCCCAGCTTGGCAACGATGTCGGCCGCCCGCGCCGCGTCCCGTTCGTCGGCAGCGCCCGGTGCAGTGGCCGTCAGCACGCCCGCCTCCGGCAGCAGGTCCGGCGCAATGGCATCGGCACCGACGACGGTAAAGCCGTCATCCTCGAACAGCGCGATGACGGCCCGCAGGGTCGCATCGTCGCCCTGCCCCAACATCGGCAGGATCTTCGGCAACAGCATCGCGGTTTTCGGGTCGATCCGTTCGGGCTCCAGCCGCGGACGGGTGACGGCGCCGGCCATCGCGACGCGGGTCATGCCGCGGTCATGCAAGAGATCGAAGAGGATCGCCAGGCGTTCCAGCGCGAAGGTCTCGACCGGCAATCCCTCGGGGTTGTCCATCTCGAACCCCTCGATCTGCGCGATCAGGAAGGGCGCGCCCGAGGCTGCGAGCGCCCGGGCCAGATGGGCGGGCAACGCCCCGCGCCCGGCGATCAGGGCCGTTCCGACGGCACCCGTCATGGGGTCAGGAACGACCGGTCGGAGTCGGCCATCACGAATTCAACCATCTCGCGCACATAAGGACTGTCGGTCTCTTCCGCCAGTTTGCGCGCCTTGTCCTGAAATGTGCCGTCGCCGTCTGCCAGCACCTTGAACGCCGCACGAAGCGCCGAGATATCGGCCCGGTCGACGCCGCGCCGCTTCAGCCCCACAAGGTTCAGCCCGTCAAGCACGCCGCGCGGCCCCTGCACCAGCCCAAACGGGATCACGTCATTGGTGACCATCGTCACCGCGCCGATGATCGCCCCGTGGCCGATGCGCACCCATTGGTGGATGCCGGACAGCCCGCCGATGATGACGTCGTCGCCGATGACGCAATGTCCGGCCAGCGCCGAGTTGTTCACCATGATCACACGGTCGCCCACCTGCGCGTCATGGGCGACATGGGCACCGGTCATGAACAGGCAATCGTCGCCCACGCGGGTCACGCCGCCGCCGCCCTCTGTCCCGGTGTTCATGGTGACGCCTTCGCGAATGCGGTTGCGTTTGCCCACGACAAGCCGGGTCTCCTCGCCCCGGTATTTCAGGTCCTGCGGCACGTCGCCGATATTGGCGAAGGGAAAGATCACCGTTTCTTCGCCGATCTCGGTCAGGCCGGTCACCACCACATGGCTCTTGACCTCGACCCCCGGCGCAAGAGTGACCTTGGGCCCGATGACCGAGAACGGGCCAACGCACGCCCCGGCCCCGATTTCGGCTCCGTCCTCGACAATCGCCGAGGGGTGGATCTGCGCGTTGGGATCGACGCCCATTCGCCTTACTCCCCGGGCAGGTCCATCATGGCGGTAAATTCGGCCTCGGCCGCCAGTTCGTCCCCGACCATGGCGCGGCCCTCGAACTTCCAGATCTTCACCTTCTTGGATCCGCCCCGCTTGACGGTGACATGCAGTTCAAGAACGTCGCCGGGTTTGACCATGCGGCGGAACTTGCATTTGTCGATGGCCATGAAATAGACGAGGAATTCTTCGTCGACGAAACCCTGCGACACCCCCACCATGACGGCCGCGGTCTGGGCCATGGCCTCGACGATGGTGATGCCGGGCATGATCGGATTGCCGGGGAAATGGCCCTGGAAATGCGGCTCGTTCATCGTGACGTTCTTGATGCCGATGGCACTCTGGTTCGGCACGATCTCTTTCACACGGTCGACCAGCAGGAACGGGTACCGATGCGGGATGATCCGCTGGATCAACTGGATGTCTGCTTCCTCGACGGGTCCCTCGGTCATACCGCGTATCTCCTTGCCACTCCTCGCAGGCGGACTGTCCGCCTCCGTCGTCGGGAGTAGCAACTCCCCCGGCCCGAGACAAGCGCCGCCCTAATCGGGCAGCGCACCGTCGCCCTGTGGCATGGGCGCGCCCTCGTCTTCGGTTGCGCCTTCGCCTTGATCGACCCCGGCAAGCCGCGCATCGATCAGGGCAATCGCCGCGTCTGTGATATCCACCTGTTCGGCCGACAGAAGAACGGCCCCCCGTTCAAGCACGACAACCGCCTGCCGTGCCCGAACAAGTTCGGCGACGATTGGCATCGCCTTGCGGAAAAAGTCCTGCTGATCGCTCTCACGCCGCTGGGTCAGCGCCCGCGCCTTGGCATCCTGTTCGCGGCGAATGGCAACGACCTTGGCATCGAAGGCTTCGGCCAGCGCGCGGAATTCGTCGGCGGGCAGGGTCGGGCGCTGCTCGGTCAGCGAGCGTTCCTCATCGGTCAATTCCGCTTCGATCCGCCGGTTTTCAGCGGCAAGCTTGGCCGTATCGACCTCCAGCGCCTTCAGGATCGCCTGTCCGGTCCGGCTTTCCGCGAACAGCCGCTCCCGCTCGATGGTCAGGATCGGGCTTCGAAGCGGAACGGCGACGTCCTGCGCCGCGGCGGGCAGCGCAGTCAGCGTCAGACAGATCAGCAGCGCGATCCGTACAAGCAGGGAATGACGGTCAGAACTGGGTCGAGATCGTGAACTCGAAATTCTGTTCCTTGTCATAGTCTTCCTTCTGCACCGCTTCGGAGAAGTTGAACCGCAACGGTCCGATGGCGGTATCCCAGAAGATCGAGAAGCCGATCACGCTGCGCAGTTTGAAACTGTCATCGACATTGCCCGGCGCATCAAGCCCCCAGACGCTGCCGAAATCGGCGAAGACACCGCCGGTGATCCCGTATTCCTCGGGCAGGCCGATGGGGAATTCGGCCTCCAGCCGGGCCACCGCGAAGTAGTTGCCGCCCAGTGCATCCTCATCATCGGCCGTAAGATCCCGCGGCCCGAGACCGTTACCGTCGAAGCCGCGCATCTTGCCATTGAGGAAATAGCGGTCGGTCACACGGCTGTTGCGGTTGCCCATCATCGACAGCACGCCGCCCTCAAGCTCTGCACGGATCGTCACCTCTTCGGCCATGATCAGCTTTTGCAGTCCGATCAGGGCCGATGTTTCGATGAATTCCTGGTCGCCACCAACCCCGGCATAGTCCTGGCCAAAGCGGAAGACAAAGCCCTGATTGGGATCAAGTCCGCCGCGACGGGTGTCGTAGCTGTAGACATAGCCGATCTTGGAAAAGGTCAGTGCCTCTTCGGCGGCCTCTGCAGCGACGATCGTCGAGTTTCCCTGATAGTTGTGCAGCGTGTTTTCGCCAATCGTGTAGGCAAGACGCAGGCGCGAGAACTCTGAAATCGGGAATTCGAGCGAGGGCGAGATCGAAAGCGAGCGCGTGTCGTAATTTGCGTCGAACTGGCCGTTCGTCTCGGCATATCGCGCGGAAAACCCGAACCGCACGTCCCGCCCAAGGAAGGCCGGTTCGGCAAAGATCAGCTGCGATTTGGAGTTGTCGGTCCCGGTATCGATCCGGAAGTTGAGATACTGCCCGCGACCGAGGAAGTTCGTCTCGCTGAAGGCGATGGCCGCGCCCGCGCCATAGGTGCCCGAATAGCTCAGACCGAAGGAGAGCGACCCGGTGGGCTGTTCCTCGACATCCACGTCGACAATCATCCGGTCGGGCGACGTGCCTTCCCGGGCCGTGACCTCGGCATTGGCGAAGAAGCCAAGCGCGCGAATACGGTCGGCGGCCTCACGGATCTCGCGCGGGTTGAACGGGTCGCCCTCGACCGAGCGGAACTGCCGCCGGACCACACGGTCAAGCGTCGTGACGTTGCCCTCGATATCGATCCGTTCCACGAACAGGCGCGGCCCGCGGACAAGCGCGAATTCCACATCCAGCGTCAGGTCCCGGTCGTTCCGGGTCACGCGCGGATCGATCCGCACGAAGTTCAGGCCCTTGCGCGTCGCCAGACGCTCCATCCGGGCGATGGTCGATTCGATGCCGAGCGGTGAATAGGTTCCCCCGCCCCGGATCTGGATCACGTCCTGGAATTCTGCCGGGTCGATGTCGGGCAGATCGGAAACAGTCGAGATGTTGCCGTATTTGAACTGCTGCCCTTCACGGATGTTGAACGTCAGCAGATAGGCATCGCGGTTCCGGGTCAGTTCCGGCGTGACGGACAGCACCTGGAAATCGATATAGCCGCGGGACATGTAAAAGTCCGACAGCACCTGCTTGTCGAATTCGATCCGGTCGGCAACGAAGGTGTCCGAACGGATGAAACGGCGCAGAAGGCCGGCCTGCTTGGTCGACAGGGCACGGCGCAGGCGACGTTCGGAAAACGCACGGTTGCCGACGAAGGAAATCCGCTCGATCTCGACAATCGCGCCTTCCCGGATCTCGAACACAAGGTCGACACGGTTGTCCGAGCGGCGGATGATCTTCGGCGTCACGCTGGCGGCCAGTTGCCCCAGTTGTTCATAGGCCTTCACGATCTCGGCGGCATCGGCCTCCGCCATGCTGGGCGAATAGACCCGGCGCGATTTCGACTGGACGATCTGCGCCAGATTCTCGTCCTTGAGCCGTCGGTTGCCTTCGAAGTTGATGACGTTGATCGTGGGATATTCCCGGACATTCACAACAAGGGTCGATCCGCGCGGCTTGAGTTCCACGAATTCGAAAAGGCCGCTGTCGGAAATCCGTTGATATGCGTCGTTCAGACGCGCGGCGGAAACCGTCTCTCCGCGCGCGATTCCGGCATAGCTAAGGATTGTCGAGGCATCGACGCGTTCGTTGCCCGATACCTGGATGCCGGTGAACCGGTAGGTTTGCGCCTGTGCAGCGGTGGGGAAAGCCCCTGAACCCGCCGCAAACACTACGAACAGAGCCACAACAAGCCACAGGCCTGCCCCAGCCTTATCCCGCAAACGAAGGTTCCCGATTGCCATTCTGCCACCCCGAAAAAGCGTCCTGCCTTGAGCAGGTGCTAGCGGGAACGGCAGCCATTGTCAAAAGGGCTTGGTTATTTGGGGCCGGGGCGTTGCCTTCGCCCCACGGGCGGGGGACAGCCCCGTCAAACCGTGGCGAAATGTGCCCCGATCACCAGCGCCGCGCCGATGGCGGACGGCACCAGAATTCGGTCGCCATTCACCTCCAGCAAAAGCTTCAGGCCAAGATACCCGTCCTGAATCGTTCGAACCGCCTGTGTCATGGTCGCATTCCCCTCTGGTCGGCTACCCGAACAGGTTAGGCCGCGATCCTGTCGGAAGTTTGGCGAAACGGTGGATCAGGGGCAAAACAGATCGTTGGACAGGGCAAAGACCATCAGCGCCAAAATCAACGCAAGACCGGCCGTCATCAGGAAACGCATGACCCGCTCGCCGGGTTGGCGCCCGGTGACGGCTTCGTAGGCGTAGAAAACCAGATGGCCGCCATCCAGCACTGGCACCGGGAACAGGTTCAGCAGCCCCACAGCGGCCGACAGCATGGCGATGAACCACACGAAACTCGACAACCCCTGGCTCGCCGCCGCACCGGAGCTTTCGGCGATGCCGATCGGCCCGGACAGGTTGCACGAACTGATTGCGCCCGTGACCATGTGATACAGCGCCGACAGGCTGGAGCGCACGATCATCGTCAACTGGTCCACACCGTAATTCAGTGCCTCAAGCGGGCCGGGCAAACGCGTTTCGGGTTCGAACGCCAGACCACCGGTCATGCCGATCAGCCAGCGTGTCTCGAACCCGCCATCGGCGGTCGGCAAATCCATCCGGCGCGGCGTCATCTCGAATGCCAGCGTCTCGCCGTCGCGCCAGACCGAAAGGGCGACCGGTTCGCCTTTCGACGTTCCGATGATCTCCTGCAACTCCGAGAAGGAGTTGATCGGCTGCCCGTTGATGGCGGTCACCACGTCGCCTTCCTTCAGCCCGGCATCATGGGCCGCCGATTGCGGCTGAATGGATGTCGCGATGGCCGGGAACGGATAGGGCCCAACGGCCTCGGTCTCGGTGCCGTCCCTCAGCACGCGGTAAACGGCGTCCTCTTCCGGGGAAAGTGCGTCGACGGCAGCGTAGAATTCCGTGAAATCCGGTGTCTCCCGCCCGTTCAGGGCAAGGATCGTATCGCCGTCGCGAAGTTCGGCCTGCTGGACGCTGGCCGGCGGAAGCTGGGCAAGCTTGCCCACGGTCGGCGGCTCTACCGCGACGCCGCTGGCAAAGGCCAGCACCCCGAAGACAAGCACGGAAAGGATGAAGTTGAAGACCGGTCCTGCCGCAACCGTCAGCGTCCGCGCCCACAATGGCGCACCATGCATGGTGTGGCGGAGGGTTTCGGCATCCATCTGCGCCATCGCGCCCCCGGCCTTGGCGCTGGCCGCGTTGGAATCGCCCAGGAACCGCACGTAACCACCCAGCGGAAGGGCGGCGATCTGCCATTGCGTCCCGCGCCGGTCTTGCCGCGAAAACAGCACCGGCCCGAACCCCAGCGAGAAGACTTCCGCATGGATGCCGGTCCAGCGCCCGACGATATAGTGCCCGTATTCATGAACGGCGACGATGATCGACAGGGCGATGACGAAGGCAGCGACGGTGAATGCCGCGCTCCCGAAAGACGGAATCAAAGAGACAAGATCCAAAAAAACAGCCTTCTTGCGACTAGTGCTCTAGCGTTGCGACCACACGGGCGGCCTCTTCCCGTGCCAAATGGTCCACATGGAGCACATTCTCAAGGCTGATTTCGGTATTTGTGAGGCCACCGTCGCGGGAAAGGGCTTCAAGAACCGCCTCAACCACCTGCGACATCTGGGTAAATTTGATCTGACGGCCAAGAAATGCGTCAAGCGCCGCCTCCTTGGAGGCATTGAAGGCCGCGCCCGTAAGACCGCCCGCCGCCATCACCTCGCGCGCAAGGCGCAGCGCGGGCCAGCGCGTTTCGCAAGCGGCGCGGAAGTTCAGTTGGCCGAGTTCCACCAGGTCGAGGCGGGCAACCGGAAGATCGGCCCGGTCGGGCCAGTTCAGCGCATAGCCGATGGCATGGCGCATATCCGGCGCGCCCAGATGCGCCATCAGCGCCCCGTCGCGGAACCCGACCAGCGCGTGGATCATCGATTCCGGGTGAACGACGGCGTCGATCTTTTCGGGCGCGATGCCGAAATATTCCTTGGTCTCAATCAGCTCCAGCGCCTTGTTGAACATGGATGCGCTGTCGACCGTGATCCGCTGACCCATCGCCCAGTTCGGATGCGATGACGCCTGTTCGGGGGTCGCCTTTTCCAGATCCTCGATCGGCCAGTCGCGGAAGGCGCCGCCCGAGGCGGTGATGACAACCCGTTCGACCGCGTCGATGTCTTCCCCCACCAGAGCCTGGAATACGGCGGAATGTTCGCTGTCCACGGGCAGGATACGGGTCTTGTGCTGTTCGGCCGTTGCCAGCAACAGCGGCCCGGCGGTGACGAGGCTTTCCTTGTTGGCCAGCGCGAGCGTCGTGCCATGCTTGAGCGCGCGCATGCCGGGCACGAGCCCCGCGGCCCCCACGATGGACGACATGATCCAGTCGGACGGACGATCAGCGGCCTCGACCAGCGCCTCCGGCCCCGCGGCGGCCTCAACACCCGATCCGGCAAGCGCCGCCTTCAGGTCGTCATAGCATTCCGGATAAGCGGTGACGGCCAGATCGGCCTGCAAGTCGCGGGCCTGTTCGGCCAGCCGCGCGATATTGCGACCACCGGACAGCGCGACGACGTCGTAGCTCTCGGGCCCACCCTGCCGGGTCAGAAGGTCGATGGTGTTTTCACCGATCGAGCCGGTGGCGCCGAAAACCGTGATCCGCCGTCGCATTAGCTGTCAGAACCTCACTACGGGCACATAAACCAGTTGGGCGACCAGCAGCATGAACAGCGCGGCGCCCAGAAGACCGTCGAACCTATCGAACAATCCGCCATGGCCCGGCAAGAGCGAAGAACTGTCTTTCACGCCAACGCGGCGTTTCAACGCGCTTTCGGCAACGTCGCCCATCTGGCTGGCCAGCGACAGCAGCATGGAAATCCAGGGCAGATCCGTGCCCGCATTGGTGAAGGTCAGGAAGATCAGCCCGATCAGCATCGCGGCGAACCAGCCACCCAGCGTGCCTGACCACGTCTTCTTGGGGCTGACGCGCGGCCAGAATTTCGGCCCACCGATGAACCGGCCCGCGAAATAGCCGGCGATATCGGTGGCAATCACCACCAGCACCAGCCAGATCAACCACACCATCCCGTGTTCGGAGCGGAAACTGGCAAGACCGTAACCGGCCACAAGGATCGCCAGCGCGAAAACAACGAACAGCGTCCGGTCCGCCGCCACACGGCGGCCACCGTAAAGCGCCGGAACAGCCAGCAGAGGCAAGGCCAGATAGACCGGCAATAGCCACGCGATGAAGACGCTTACACCGGATGCCCATGCCAGCACCTTGGCAAGCTCGCCAGCCGCGCCCGGTTCGACCATCCGGGTCAGTTCCCAGATCATCACGCCGCTGACCACGGCTGCGAGTGCTGCGAACCAGAACCCGCCAAGGGCAATCGCGACGATTCCGACCACGGCCATGGCCGCCCCGGTCCACAACCGGGCTTTCAGGTCGCTCCACGAACCAGACGACGCCATCAGGCTTTCACCGCCCCGTAGCGTCTTTCCCGTGCCCCGAAATTCGAGACGATCTCGGCAAAGTGGTCCGCGGTAAAATCGGGCCATAGGACGGGCGAGAATTCATATTCCGCATAGGCCGACTGCCAGAGGAGGAAGTTGGATATCCGCGCCTCGCCGCTGGTGCGGATCACCAGATCGGGGTCAGGCAGCAGACAGGTGTCGAGAAAGCTGGCCAGCGTTTCGGCATCCACATCCTCGGGGTCGAGCCGACCGGCCGCAACTTCCCGGGCCAGCCGCTGCGTCGCCCGGGCAACCTCGTCCCGGCCGCCATAGTTGATCGCCACGGTCAGGTTGAGCAGCTCGTTGCCCGCGGTCAGTTCCTCAAGCGCATGCATCATGTCGACAAGCTTCGGCTCCAGCCGGTCGCGATCCCCGATGAAACGCACGCGAACGCCGGCTTCCAGCAGGGCCTGTGCCTCTTTCTGGATGTAGCGGCGGAAGAGGTTCATCAACCCGCTGACCTCGGCCTGGGTGCGGCGCCAGTTCTCGGTCGAGAAGGCAAAGACGGTCAGGTAGCGGATGCCAAGGTCGGGGCATGCTTCGACGATTTCCCGCACCCGGCGCACGCCCGCCTGATGGCCGAACAGGCGGGGCCGGCCGCGCATCTGCGCCCATCTCCCGTTGCCGTCCATGATGACGGCAACATGGGTCGGTCCCATGAAGTTCGTGTCTTTCGCGGCCACGCGGCCCCCTTTCCGACCCATGAGATCCGACAGCGTCAGACCTGCATGATTTCCTTTTGCTTGTGCTCCAGCGCCTTGTCGATGTCGGCGATGTGCGTGTCGGTCAGTTCCTGAATTTCGTCATGCCAGATCTTGTTGTCATCTTCGCTCATGCCCGCGGCCTTGGCCTTTTTCAGGTGTTCCATGCCATCGCGGCGCACATTGCGCACGGCGACGCGGGCCTGTTCGGCATATTGCGCGGCGACCTTGGTCAGTTCCTTGCGTCGCTCCTCGTTCAACTCCGGGATCGGCAGCATGATGATCGTGCCGTTGGTCTGCGGGTTGATCCCCAGACCGGACTCCATGATCGCCTTTTCGACCTTGGAAACCAGCGATTTGTCCCAGACATTGATGGTCACCATCCGCGGTTCGGGCACGTTCACGGTCCCGACCTGGTTGATCGGCGTGGGGGAACCATAGGCATCGACCGTCACCGGGTCGAGCATGCTGGCCGAGGCACGACCGGTGCGAAGCGACGCGAATTCGTGCTTCAGCGCCGCCATCGCGCCGTCCATCCTGCGTGCGAGATCGTCGAGATCGATTTCCAAATCGTCTTCTTCCGCCATGGTCTTGTCTCTTCTCGTTATTGGCGTCTTTAGTTGCTATAACGCTAACCGTGCACGATTGTATAGGTGCCTTGCCCCGCTAGAATGCCGCGGAAGCCGCCCGGCTCATCAAGGCTGAAAACGATGATCGGAAGGTCGTTGTCCCGGGCCAGAGCGATGGCGGATGCGTCCATGACCTTGAGGTTTTTCTGAAGCACATCGTCATAGGTGATGTCGGGATACCGGACGGCATCAGAGAACTTCTTGGGGTCCTTGTCATAGACGCCGTCCACCTTCGTGCCCTTGAAGATCGCCTCGCACGCCATTTCGTTGGCGCGCAGCGTGGCCGCGGTATCGGTGGTGAAGTAGGGGTTGCCGGTCCCGGCCGCGAAGATGATGACGCGGTTCTTTTCCAGATGACGCACGGCGCGGCGCCGGATGTAGGGTTCGGCCACCTCGTCCATGCGGATCGCCGTGATCACCCGGCAGAAGACACCCATGCCCTCCAGCGCCGACTGCATGGCAAGCGCGTTCATCACCGTGGCAAGCATGCCCATATAGTCGGCGGTCGTGCGCTCCATCCCCTGTGCGCTGCCCTGAAGGCCGCGAAAGATGTTGCCGCCCCCGATCACCATGCAGATCTGCACGCCCAGGTCGCGGACGCTTTTCACCTCTTCGGCGATGCGCTGCACGGTGGGCGGATGCAGGCCGAAGCCCTGGTCCCCCATCAGCGCTTCGCCCGAGATTTTCAGCAGTACGCGCTTGTAGGCGACCGGCGGTTGATTGGCGCTGCCCTCGCTCATATGGATCATTCCCGATTTACATCTCTTGCCCTGGCGGCAAAATGTCGGAAAACCAGCCCGGTTTCAACGCCCATAAAGGGACCTTGTGCAGATGAAGATCCCATCGCTCGACCCCTCGCGCCATGTCCTGCTTGCAGGTCCGACGGCCAGCGGGAAATCGGCCATCGCGATGGAGATTGCCGAGCATACCGGCGGGACGATCGTCAACGCCGACGCGCTTCAGGTCTTTGCGGGGTGGCGGGTTCTGACCGCGCGCCCGACGCCGGAGGACGAAGCCTGCGTGCCGCACCGTCTTTACGGCCATGTGCCCTTCGACGGCGACTATTCGGTCGGTCAGTGGTTGCGCGACGTAAAACCCCTGCTCGACAGCGGGGCGCGGCTGATCTTCGTTGGCGGGACGGGGCTCTATTTCACCGCGCTGACCGAGGGTCTGGCCGAAATCCCGCCGACGCCGCCCGAGGTCCGCGCGGAAGCCGACCAGCGCATGGCCGCCGATGGCCCCGCACCGATGCTGGCCGATCTCGACCCCGCAACGGCGGACCGGATCGACCGGCAGAACCCCGTTCGGATCCAGCGCGCGTGGGAAGTGCAGCGCACCACCGGCCGCGGGCTGGCCAGTTGGCAGGACGAGACGCCGCCACCGTTGTTGCCGCTGGCCGATGCCCAGCCGCTTGTGCTGGAGGCCGACCGCGACTGGCTGAACGACCGGATCGATATGCGGTTCGAACGTATGGTGGAAACCGGCGCCTTGGCCGAGGTTCGTGCCAACCTGCCCCGCTGGAACCCTGCTGCCCAGTCCGCGCGGGCCATAGGGGCGGCGGAACTGGTCGCCCATGTGCGGGGCGAAATGACCCTGAAAGAGGCGAAGGCCGCCGCCAAGACCGCCACCCGGCAATATGCGAAGCGGCAGCGCACGTGGTTCCGCTCTCGCCTTGGCGAATGGCCGCGGCTGACGGTCGGCAGGTGAGCGTCCCCGCAGCGGGCCACACCGCCGCAGGCAACGTGCCGGATCAGGGCCAGCTTTCGGTTGCAACGCAGCAAAATGTCGTTTTTGGTAAGGGCGAATGTCGTTTTCGATCCAGAAGACGCTTCGGAGTTTCATCCGCGCCGGTCGCGCGGAATAGTGGACGTAAGAAAGCGATGGCTGATGCAGATCCGACGGGCGCATGTGGCGCAGGGCCGGTTCTGGCAGAGGCACCCAGGCTTTCAGACGAAACAGGGAGTGACCGAATGACCAGACCCACCCGTCCCAGCGCGCGGACCCACCCGGCGGCAGAAATGTACGCCGACGAACACCGCCAAGGCCTTATCAGCCGCCGGGAGTTTCTGGCCCGCGCGACGGCGCTGGGCGTTGCGGTTCCCGCCGCCTATGGCCTGATCGGCCTGCAGGCCCCGGCCCGGGCGCAGGCAAAGCCGCAGATGGGCGGCACCCTGCGCATCCAGATGAGCTGCCGTGAACTGAAGGACCCGCGCACCTATGACTGGTCGGAGATGGCGCACCAGACCCGCGGCACGATCGAGTATCTGGTCGAGACCGGCCGCGACAACACCCTGCACGGCATGCTTCTGGAAAGCTGGAGCGCCAATGACGACGCCACGGAATACACGATGAACATCCGCAAGGGCGTGACGTGGAACGATGGCACCGACTTCACCGCAGAGGATGTCGCCGCCAATATCATCGGCTGGTGCGACACATCGGTCGAGGGCAACTCCATGGCGTCCCGCATGGCGACCCTGATCAAGGACGGTCAGGCCGCCGATGGCGCGGTGGAGATCGTGGACAGCCACACCGTCAAGCTGAAACCGCTCAGCCCGGACGGGACGATCATGTTCGGCATGGCCGACTATCCGGCAGCGGTCGTTCCCAAGGACAAGATCGGGCAGGCCCTGACCGACCACGGCATCGGCACCGGCGCCTACATGATCGAGGAGCTGAAGGTCGGCGAGAAATGCGTTCTGGTGAAGAACCCGAACCACACATACTGGGGCGAGGCTTGGCTCGACCGGGTGGAATTCCTCGACTACGGCACCGATCCCTCCGCATGGCTGGCCGGCGCGGATGCCGATGAATTCGACATGACCTATGAAACGGTGTCAGAGTTCGTGGGCATCTTCACCGCAATCGGCTGGGTCGAAAGCGAAGTCGGCACCTCCTCCACCGTGGTCATCCGGCCGAACCAGGAGACCGAGGTCGACGGCATGAAACCCTATGCCGATGTCCGGGTGCGCCGGGCGTTGGCCCTGGCCGTCGACAACGCGGTGCCACTCGAACTCGGCATCTCTGGCCTTGGCATCCAGTCGCGCAACAACTGTCATGTCGCGCCGGGCATCCATGTCGACTATGCCGAGATCCCGGCCCACGAAAAGAATGTAGAGGAAGCCCGCCGCCTGATGGAAGAGGCCGGGATGATGGATTACGAGCATGAGCTTGTGTCCATCGACGACGACTATCGCAAGAACACCACCGATGCCGTGGCCGCGCAACTGCGCGACGCGGGCTTCAAGGTCAAGCGGACCATCATGCCGGGATCGACCTTCTGGCAGGACTGGACGAAATACCCGTTCTCCTCGACCAACTGGAACCACCGGGAAACCGGAATCCAGCTTTTGAACCTCGCCTACCGGTCCACGGCGGCGTGGAATGAAACGGGCTTCCGCTCGGCCGAGTTCGACGCGCTGCTCGACCAGGCGACGGCGATTGCCGACAATGAATCCCGCAAGGCCGTCATGGCCAAGCTGGAACAGATGATGGTCGACGAAGGCGTGGCGATCATTCCCTATTTCCGCTCGCTTTACCGCCACTACAAGGACGGGGTTGTCGGGGCAGAGATGCACCCGAAATACGAGATCAACGTCCACCACCTTGGCTGGGCGTAAGGCCTGCACATCCTGCTGCCCGGGGGCGTCCCAAAACGCCCTCGGGTCAGACACACGGATGTTGTGAACCAGCCCTAGACATTCTGCGCACCGCCACGGCGCGCGGCCAGCGAGAGAGGCCTCGATGGCAATCTTCATACTTCGGCGTCTGGGCGTCATGCTTCTGACGGCGCTGTGCATGACCTTTATCGTCTTTGCGCTGACCAACCTGCCGCCCAATCTTGAAAAACTGGCCAAGACGCAGGCGGGGATGCGCATCACCGATGCCGAGGTCGCAAGCTGGATCGACCGAAACGGATACGGCCAGCCGATCCCGGCCCGCTATGCCGAATGGCTGGGCATCGTTCCGGCCAAAGTGATCGAAACCGGTCGCGGCCTTGGCGGGCGCTGCGTGCGCCTGACCGGGGCGACCAGCGTCGAGGAGGTCCCCCGCTATTGCGGCGTGTTGCAGGGGCAATGGGGCTATTCGACCAAGTTCCGGGTGCCGGTGTCAGAGGTCATCGGCGAACGGCTGGCGCGCACCGGCATCCTGATGTTCTGGGCCTTTGCCACCATGGTACCGATTGCGCTGGTGATCGGGGTGCTGGCGGGCATGCGGGAAGGGTCTGCCACCGACCGGGCGCTGTCGACCTTTTCCATCGCCTCGACCTCGACCCCCGAATATGTGTCGGGCGTGATCTTCGTGGTGATCTTCGCCTCGTCCATGGTGGGGCTGAAATGGTTCACCGGCTCGGCCAAGTCGGCGGTGAACGGCGTGACATTCGAGAATTTCACCCTGCCCGTTGTGACCATCGCCCTTTACGGCATGGGTTATATCGCGCGGATGACGCGGGCCAGCATGGCCGAGGTGATGACCGCGCAGTACATCCGCACAGCGCGGCTGAAGGGGGTCAAGTTCCGCACCATCGTCCTGCGCCATGCGTTGCGCAACGCGCTGATCGCACCCTTCACCGTCATCATGCTGCAATTCCCGTGGCTTCTGACCGGGGTCGTGATCGTCGAGGCGCTGTTCGTCTATCCCGGCTTCGGCGATGCCCTGGTGCAGGGCGCGCAGGCCAATGATATCGACCTGCTGCTGGCGGTGTCGGTGGTGGCCGTGGTTGTGGTGCTGGTCACGCAGCTGATCTCCGATATCGGCTATGCGTTTCTCAATCCGCGCATCCGCGTCTCGTAACGGAGGTCTGTGATGGAACCCCTGACATGGACCGGCGCGCTGGGCCCCTGGCTGAACCCTGCGATCGTAGTTGCCGCGGTCGCCCTGGGGGTGTCGGTTCTGGCCAATATCCTCGTCGCGATCCTCACCAGCGAGGAGCGCGTGCACTACGGCGAGGATGGCGTCGCGCTGAAATCAAGCAGCGCCACGCGCTTCACCCGCCTTGCCATGGGGCTGTCGCTGGCCGCGGTCATCGCCATCCTTCTGTCCTATATCGTCGGTGGCGTCCTGCTGCCCCCCGACGCGAAAGGGATCATCGGGCGGCTTGCGACGCAGTTCCTGCCGGTCTGGATCGCGCTGGCCGTGACCTTCGCCGTCTCCATCGCGTTCAAGCGGCGGCTCGGGCTTTACGGGCATCTCTTTGACAACGTCATTGGCATGATCGGCTTCGGGCTGGTAATGTTCTGGGTGTTCTCCGCCCTTTTTGCCGACGTGGTCGTCACCTTCGACCCGGTGCGGGACGTCATATCGGGCATGAAGAACAAGGCCCCCGGCACACCGTTGCGCAGCCCGGAGGATGGCCAATACGCCTATTACCTGCTGGGGGGCGATGCGCTGGCGCGCGACGTGTTCTCGCGCATGGTCGCGGGCGCGCGGGTGGTCCTGACCATCGCGCCGGCAGCGACCCTGTTTGCGTTCATGGTCGGCATCGTGCTGGGCGTGCCCGCGGGCTATCTGGGCGGCAAGTTCGACACGATCCTGTCCTTCATCGCGAACCTCGTTCTGGCCTTTCCGGTGATCCTGCTGTTCTTCCTGCTGGTCACGCCGGAGATCATCCAGATGGGCGTGCCCACCTATATGGCGGCCGTGCTGTTCCTGTTCCCGATCGTCTTCCTCGTGATCCTGTGGAACTCTGCCTTTCACACGCGCCCGATGAAGCGGAACCTGTTCGTCGGGCTGACGGTGCTGATCGGCGGATGGCTTTATCTGGGTCTTGCCTGGGATGCCGATCCGTTTGGGCTGGTCTCGATCCCTGGGGGCGTGCTGATCGTGTTCGTCTCTGTCGTCTTCGTCAATTCGCCGACCGTCTTTCGCATCGTGCGGGGCCTGACGCTGGATATCCGCACCCGCGACTACGTGGCCGCCGCGCAAACCCGGGGTGAGGGGCCGTGGTACATCATGCTGTGGGAGATCCTGCCCAATGCGCGCGGGCCGCTGCTTGTCGATTTCTGCCTTCGGATCGGCTACACGACGATCCTTCTGGGCACGCTAGGCTTCTTCGGCCTCGGCTTGCCGCCCGAAAGCCCGGACTGGGGCACCTCGATCAATGCCGGCCGGGGCCTGTTGCAATTCTTCCCCTTCCCGCCGCTGGTCCCCGCCGTCGCGATCATGAGCCTTGTGCTTGGGCTGAACCTGCTAGCCGACGGGCTGAGGGAAGAGAGTTTGAAGGATTGACGCCATGACCAAATGGGATTTTGACGGCCCGATCCTCGAAATCGACCGACTGTCGATCAGCTTTTTCACGCGGATGCGGGAAATCCCCGCGGTGATGGATTTCTCGGTCACCGTTCAGCCGGGGGAGGCCGTGGGGCTGGTCGGCGAATCCGGCTGCGGCAAGTCCACCGTGGCGCTGGGCGTGATGCAGGATCTCGGGGTCAACGGGCGCGTCGTCGGTGGCAGCATCAAGTTCAAGGGCCGCGATCTTGGACAGATGACGCAGGAGGAGTTGCGCGATATCCGCGGGTCCGAGATCGCGATGATCTATCAGGAACCGATGGCCAGCCTGAACCCGGCCATGAAGATCGGCAAGCAGCTGATCGAGGTGCCGATGATCCACGAGGGCAAGTCAGAGGCCGAAGCCACGGACCTTGCCCTGCAACTGGTCGAGGACGTCCGCCTGCCCGACCCCAAGCGCATCCTGAATTCCTATCCCCACCAGCTTTCGGGCGGGCAGCAGCAGCGCATCGTGATCGCGATGGCGCTGATGTCGAAACCGTCGCTGTTGATCCTTGATGAGCCCACCACCGCGCTTGACGTGACGGTGGAGGCCGGGATCGTCGATCTGGTCAAGGATCTGGGCCGGAAATACGGCACCTCGATGCTGTTCATCAGCCACAATCTGGGGCTGGTGCTGGAAGTCTGCGACCGGCTGTGCGTGATGTATTCCGGCGAAGCGGTAGAGCGCGGCAGCATCGATGACGTCTTCGACAAGATGCGCCACCCCTATACACAGGCGCTGTTCCGGTCGATCCCACTGCCCGGCGCGGACAAGACCGAACGGCCGTTGGTGGCGATCCCGGGCAACTTCCCCTTGCCCCATGAACGGCCCACGGGATGCAATTTCGGACCCCGATGCGAGTATTTTCAGGCCGGGCGCTGCGACGCGCAGCATATCTTCATGACCGAGGTGCCCGGCGACGACCGGCACGAAACCCGATGCCTGCGGTTTCAGGAAATCGACTGGGCCTCTCCGCCCGCCCCCCCGCAGAAGGCCGCCAAGGCACAGGCCGGCAAGGTTGTTCTGAAGATGGACGACCTGAAGAAGTATTACGAGGTCGCGGCCAATGCGCTCTTCGGCTCGGGCGGCAAACGGGTCGTCAAGGCGAACGAGACGCTGAGTTTCGAGGCGCGCGAGTCTGAGACGCTGGCCATCGTCGGTGAATCCGGTTGTGGAAAGTCGACCTTTGCCAAGGTGCTGATGGGGCTGGAAACCGCGACGGACGGGAAGATCCTGCTCGACAACCGGGAGATTCAGGACATCCCCATTCAGAAGCGCGGGGCCAAAACCGTGGCCGATGTGCAGATGGTGTTCCAGAACCCGTTCGACACGCTGAACCCGTCGATGACCGTGGGCACCCAGATCATGCGGGCGCTTGAAATCTTCGGCGTCGGCAACAATGAGGCCGAGCGCCGAACGCGGATGCTGGAACTGCTCGACCTTGTAAAACTGCCCCGCGAATTCGCCGGACGGATGCCCCGGCAACTGTCAGGCGGGCAAAAGCAGCGCGTGGGCATCGCCCGGGCCTTTGCCGGGGGCGCGCGGATCGTGGTGGCCGACGAACCGGTCTCGGCCCTCGATGTCAGCGTGCAGGCCGCGGTGACCGACCTGTTGATGGACATCCAGCGCGAGGAGAAGACGACGCTTCTGTTCATCTCGCACGACCTGTCCATCGTGCGCTACCTGTCCGACCGGGTGATGGTGATGTATCTGGGTCATGTGGTGGAAATCGGCGCCACCGATCAGGTCTTCGCGCCCCCCTATCACCCTTATACCGAGGCGCTCTTGTCGGCCGTACCGATCGCCGACACCCATGTGACGAAAAAGCGGATCGTGCTGGAGGGCGACATCCCCTCGGCCATGAACCCGCCGCCGGGCTGCCCGTTCCAGACCCGCTGCCGCTGGAAGCCGCGCGTGACCGGCGACAAGTGCGAAACAGAGGTGCCACCGATGGTGACGCTGGCCGAGGGGCACCGGATCAAGTGCCACCTTTCGGCAGACGAACTGGCCAGCATGGAACCCGTGATCCAGATCGCCGCGGAGTGATCGCTTCACCGCGTGTCCCGAAGACCGCCTGCGACATGTTGTGCGAATCGGGTCAATCGGGCACTTTGTTAACGGGTTAATTAATGGGGAATCCAATGTATCCATTCGCTAGAATTCTTGCTGCAACAACATGTCTTGGCCTTTTTGCCGGCGCGGCATCCGCCACGATCATCGATGGCGCGATCACGGCCGGCACCGCGCTGAGCGCGGGCGGGACATTCATCAAGCTGACCGTGCCGTTCATCGAGTCCGACCCCGACAGCACCGTCGGCGACGACAACTTCCAGTCTCCGAACCTCTATGCCTTCGACGAGGTGCAGAATATCGCCGTCGAAGACACGCCGATCCCGTTCGATGTGGGCCCGGACGGCTCTGCCGGGTCGGTCGCAGTCGGTGCGGTCGTCGCCAGCCACTATATCATCTTCGATCCGCGGCAGTCGTTGTCCCTGTCCGGCTGGGTCGACTTCGATTCCGAAATTTACGGCGTGGTGACGGAAACCGCCACTTTCGGCCCGAGCGACACTCTTGCCAATCCCGGCGTGACCTACCTGTCGCCGGCCGCACGTGGGCTTGAGTCGGAAACGGTGACCATCAGCGGCTCGCGCCTGTATCTGAATAACTGGACTGCAAGCTCACCCGGCGATGTCGTCCGCGTCTTCACCGACCGATCGCCGTTGGCCGACGTTCCGGTCCCCGCGTCCCTGCCGCTGCTTCTGGCGGGGCTTGGCGGGCTCTTTGGGCTGCGGCGGCTCCGCGCCTGACGCGCATGGTGATCGGCGCCCGTGGATGCGGGCGTCGATCCTTCGGTGTTGTGGGCATGGATTTGCATGAGCGCGGCGGTTCGTGCCTGCGCCAGACGTCCTCAACTCCCCCAGATCTTCCTGACGTAGTTGCGGGTTTCCTTGTAGGGCGGAACGCCCCCGTGTTTCTCGACAGCCTCCGGCCCCGCGTTATAGGCCGCAAGCGCCAGACGCCACGACCGGAACCGCTCATACTGCATGCGCAGGTAACGTGCGCCACCGTCTAGGTTCTGGCGCGCGTCCTTGGGATCGACGCCGAGCTTGCGCGCCGTGGTCGGCATCAACTGGGCAAGCCCGATGGCACCCTTGTGCGACACGGCCCCCTGATTCCATCCCGATTCCTGCTGCACCAGACGCAGAAACAAGTCCTCGGGCACGCCATGGCGACGGGCCGCAGACCGGGCAAGCGACAGGTATTCGCCGCGATACTTGCCCGCATAGGACAGCCCCTTGCCCGGCAAGGCAAAGGCAGATTGCGGCTGAAGCCGGTCGGAACTGGCATATTGCGATGCCGCGCGCGTATCGAGGACACGGATCTGCGACTGGAAGATGTGCGCCCGCGACTTGGACGACACCGTGGTTTCCGCCAAGGCAGGACACGAGCCGAGCCCGATCAGGGCCAAGGCACCCAGCAAGGTTTTCACGACTGTCCCTCTCGTTCGTCGCAATTTTCTTGGCTTTTATCCCGAAATGCTGCGAATTTCCAGACGATAGCCAAGGCATCGGCACCAAGCCGCCCGCAACCGTTGGGCGCTGACCCTCGTTCGGCGGCTTTTCGCCTTTCCTTGCAGGCACCGCGGTGGTGTAAACGTGGGTGCGCGACACGACAGATTCTACGACAGGGGCAGACAGATGGCAGGTTCGGTCAACAAGGTGATACTGGTCGGGAATCTCGGCCGCGACCCCGAGGTTCGCAATTTCCAGAACGGGGGAAAGGTGTGCAACCTGCGGATCGCGACCTCCGAGAACTGGAAGGACCGCAACACCGGCGAACGGCGCGAACGGACCGAGTGGCATTCGGTGGCGATCTTCTCCGAACCGCTGGCGCGCATCGCCGAGCAGTATCTTCGCAAAGGGTCCAAGGTCTATATCGAGGGCCAGCTTGAAACCCGCAAATGGCAGGACCAGAGCGGACAGGATCGGTATTCGACAGAGGTTGTGCTGCGCCCCTACCGGGGTGAACTGACCTTGCTGGATGGCCGCGGCGAAGGCGGCGGCGGCAGTGGAGGTGGCGGCGGCGGATATGGCGGTGGCGGCTATGACGGCGGCTACGATCAGGGCGGGCGCGGTGGCGGCGACTATGGCGGACCGGCCCCGGCGGGCGATCTCGACGACGAAATTCCGTTCTGATCGGTGAACGGCTGAACCGGCAACAGCGATGACGTGGTCCTTTTCCATCGGCCATCTTTTCGGCTCGGAACTCCGGGTCCATGCGACCTTCTTCCTGCTTTTGGCATGGATCGGGACGGCGGCATGGATCGGGACGGCGGCCTGGATCGCGGACGGCCCGCTGGCCGCCGGAGTGAACATCCTGTTCGTCCTGGTGCTGTTCGCCTGCGTGGTGGCCCATGAATTCGGCCATGCCCTGATGGCACGCCGCTATGGCATCGCCACGCCGGACATCACGCTATTGCCCATCGGCGGGCTTGCGCGGCTCGACCGGATGCCCGAACGGCCGCTTCAGGAAATCGCGGTTGCCGTTGCCGGGCCGGCGGTCAATGTCGTGATCTGGGCCGTGCTGGTGGGGCTGGGCGCGGATACTGATGTCGAACGCCTGATGTCGATCGAGGATCCGGCGGCGGGCTTCTGGGGGCGGTTGGCGGCGGTCAACCTGTTTCTGGTGCTGTTCAACATGATCCCCGCCTTTCCAATGGATGGCGGACGGGTCTTTCGGGCCGCGTTGACGCTTGTCGTGGGGCGCGTGCAGGCGACCCGGCTTGCCGCGCGGTCGGGTCAGGTTCTGGCGTTCGCCTTCGGGTTTCTTGGCCTGACCTCCGGCAGCCCGGTTCTGGTCCTGATCGCGATCTTCATCTTCGTGGCAGCGGGGGCAGAAAGCGCCGACGTCGCCCTGCGCGACATGGCCCGGCACATGCGGGCGCGGGACGCGATGATCACGCAGTTCGAATCCCTCCGCCCCTCCGACACGCTGCAGATCGCGTCGAACGCGGTGATCCGAACCACCCAGCATGAGTTCCCCGTGACCGACCCCGGCGGCGGGTTACGGGGTTTTCTGACGCGGAATGCCCTTTTCACGGCGCTGGCCCATGGCAGCAACACCCGTTCGGTTGCCGAGGCGATGACAACGGGCATCCCGACCGTGCAACTGGCCGCACCGCTTGATGCGGCGCTGGATGCATTGCAGGACACCGGCGCCCCGGCCGTTGCCGTGACAGAGCCGACCGGGCGCATGGTGGGCTATATCACGCGCGAGAATATCGGGGAGTTGATGGTCATCAGCGGGCGCGACCGTCAGTATTGACGCCCGCGGCCACCGCCCTGCCATCAGGCCTTTGAAAGCGCCCGCTGACGGGCCTCTTTCAGCCGCGCGAAATCGTCGCCCGCATGATAGCTCGACCGCGTCAGCGGCGTGGCAGAGACCATCCCGAAACCCTTGCCATAGGCCGCCTTCTCATAGGCCGCGAACTCCTCCGGGGTGATGAAGCTGGCGACGGCGTGGTGTTTTGGCGTGGGCTGCAAATATTGCCCAATGGTCAGGAAATCCACATCGGCCGCGCGCAGGTCGTCCATCACCTGAAGAACCGCCTGCCGCGCCTCGCCGAGGCCGACCATGATGCCCGACTTGGTGAACATCGACGGGTCGATCTCTTTCACCCGTTGCAACAGGCGCAGCGAATGGAAATAGCGCGCGCCGGGCCGGACCTCCGGATACAGACCGGGCACCGTTTCAAGGTTGTGGTTGAAGACATCCGGTTTCGCCGCAACCACGGTTTCCAGCGCCGAGGCCGGGCATTTCAGGAAATCCGGCGTCAGAACCTCGATCGTCGTCTCCGGCGCGCGGTGACGGACGGCACGGATGGTCTGCGCGAAATGTTCTGCCCCGCCATCCTCAAGATCGTCGCGGTCGACACTGGTGATGACCACATGTTTCAGCCCCAGTTTCTGGACCGCATCTGCCACCCTGCCCGGCTCGAACATATCAAGGGTCTGCGGCTTGCCGGTGGCGACATTGCAGAAGGTACAGCCGCGGGTACAGATTTCGCCCATGATCATCATGGTCGCGTGGCCATGCGCCCAGCATTCACCGACATTGGGGCAGCCTGCCTCTTCGCAGACAGTCGCAAGCCCGTGGTCGCGGATCACCTTGTGCGTGTCGCTGTATCCTTTGCCACCGGGCGCGCGCACGCGGATCCAGGCGGGCTTTTTCGGCTGGGCATTGTCGGGGCGGTGCGCCTTCTCGGGGTGGCGCTGCTGGGGAAGTTTCAGATCGCGCGGGCTCATGGGGCCTCCTGTCATCGGGGCAGACTTAACCTCTGGCGCGCATCATGTCCAATACCGGCAAGCGGCTTTCGACGCCCCTACCCGCTGGCCCCTTGCCGGACCCCGCCCCGCCTGTATTCTGATTGCGGTTCTCGGAAGGCCCATCCCATGCAGCCCGCACGTTCCGACAGACTTGGCCGAACGCAGGAATTTCTCAAACAGATCGTCTATGGCGGAAATGACGGGATCGTCACGACCTTTGCCGTTGTGGCGGGCTTTGCGGGCGCACGGGCCGAGGGCGTCGCGCAGATCGGCGCGGTGGCGGTGCTGGTCTTCGGTCTTGCGAATCTCTTTGCCGATGCGATCTCGATGGGACTTGGAGAGTTTCTGTCAGGCCGTGCGCAGAAGGATCTGTACGCGGGCCAGCGCGACCGCCTGATGGAAAACCTGCGCCGCAGGCCGGCGGTCATGCGCGACCGCCTGACACGACACCTTCGCCTGCGCGGCATGTCCCCCACCGATGCCGAGGCGGCCAGTGCGATCCTGTCCCGAACGCCGGAACTGATGTCGGAACTGCTGCTGCACTATGATGCGGGGCTGGGACACCCCGACGACGAAGACCCGGCCGTGAACGGGGTCTTCACCTTCACGGCCTTCGTCGCCTTCGGGGTGATCCCATTGGTGCCCTATTTACTGCGCCCCGCCGACCAAGCGACCTTTGCCCTGTCAGTCTGTGCAACCTTCGTTGCGCTGACGGCACTGGGGCTCTTGCGCTGGAATGCAACCGGACTCGGGTTGGCCCGATCGGTTGGCGAAACGGTACTGGTCGGCGGGGTCTGTGCGGTGGTGGCCTATGCGATTGGCGCGGCCGTCGGCGGTTAACCGATCATCCCGGCGCTGTCGCCGAGTTCTTCGTAGTGGCGTTTGAGGCGCTGCAAGGCGATCCGCAGCACGATCTTGCCGGACCGGGCGGACCAGCCCATCTTTTTCTCCGCCTCTTCCATCCCTTCCAGGAAGCAGCAGCAGCGCAGCACGACATCGCCAAGCCCCGGGCCCAGGTCGCGCAGCGCGTTGGCAACCCTGTCACGGGCGGCCCCCGCACCGTCACCGGGCCCGCCGCTGCCGAAACTTCCGCGGTCGCCGCCGGTCAGGAACCTGTCCCAGTTCTGCGCCACGCGCGGCCCCATCTGGGATATCTCGAAATCCTCGCGCAGACGTTCGCCGGCGGCGACAAGATCGGCACTCAGAAAGGGTTTGCCGTCCTTGTCGCGGCGACGTGCAAGGATCGCCAGCGGAGACTCGGCCCGGTTGTAGCGGATACGTTCCGACCGGTCGTCCCCCTGCCATTCCATGTCGCGGTGCTGATCGCCAAAGGGCGTGTATGCCTCGGCCATGCCAGGCTGGCCGCCGGTCTCATCTTCCGCGAGGATGCGCTTGAGTTTGGCGCGCCCGGCTGCGGTGATCTCGTAGATCGTGACGCGCCCGCGGGTCCGGCACGAAATCCAGTCCTTCAAGGCGAAGGCTTCCGCGGTGGACCGGTCGGCCACGGCCGTCCGGGTCGTCTGTCCGTCGGGCCCGTCACGCAGCACCGCGGCCTGTTCCAGATCGCGGGCGACGGCCATGTAGGCCCCGGGTTCGTTCATCCGGCGCAAGATGCGCCGCGCCTCGCGCGAGAGGGTCGCCTCGTCCGATTGCGGACTGGGCTGCCGCTTCATGGCTGGCATGGGGGTGGTCTCCTTGTCTGGGGAACTGAGACGGCTCTGTGCGCCCAGCCTGGCCAGAGCCTCGTCGATGAGAGGATCGTCCCGCCGTGCCTCGACCCTGCGCACCTGGCGCATGACGGTAGAGGGGTGGCAACCTTCGCGCCGCGCAAGCGCGCGGAACGAACATCCCTCCTCCGTGTGGGCGAGATACATGCGCGCCGCCTTTGGCAGCCATGCTGGAGTCTTCTCCACTGCAGGTGACAATGCCATGGCGGTGGTCCTTCTCATCCTTCGTTCGACCGGACGGTCCTATTTCCGCCGGAAACCGCGTACAATCCAAAGTTGATTTTGGTTACTGTTCAGTTAATACAGGGCGCGTTCATCAGTATTGTTTCGAAGAAATAAACTTTTTTTACAGGTGCGTACGGCGTTATCCACAAATGCGCAACACCCGCTTGGGTTGTGTCATGATCCCTCCATACCGATCAACGGAGGCCAAAATGACCGATCTTCCCTCAGCCCTTGCCACCCTGCGCCGTCCCCGTCTTCTGATCAGCGCCGCGCGCTACGGACTGCCTGAATACCGCCGGGAACGCGACCTTGCGCGCCTTCTGCAGGGCAGCCGGCCGACAAGTTCGATGGACGCGCTGTGGCGCCTGATGGATCTTGAGGAAGAGACCGACCAGCTGCGCCGGTCGGGCAGCGCGCGCTATGCCGTCGGCAAGCACATCGAACTTCTGATCGCGGTGATGGCAGAGGCCAAGATGCTCACCGCCATGCGCCGCGAGGAACGGGTGGACAACGGGCTTGAGAAGAAAGCCGCCTAAGCCGTTCTCTTCATGTCAGAAATAGGCGTCGGGCATCTCTTCCTTGCGTTTCGCGACATATGCTTCCAGCGCCTCTGAAATGCCCGGGTCCAGCGTCGGCGGCTGGTACTGAGCAAGCAGTTTCGACACCCGGTCGGCAGCAAGGCTGGCGGTATCGCGCGCGCCTTCCTCGTCCCAGGTCTCGAACGGCTTGTAGTCCAGCAGGTCCGACCGCCAGAATGCGTCACGGAAATGCGCCTGCGTGTGGGCGCATCCCAGGAAATGTCCGCCGGGGCCGACCTCGCGCAGCGCCTCCATCGCCTGCGCGGCCGCATCTGCCGGCACGGCAGCGGCCATCCGGTGCAACGCGCCAAGCTGGTCGGCATCCATCACGAACTTCTCGAAACTGGCGACAAGGCCGCCTTCCAGCCATCCTGCCGCGTGCAACATGAAGTTCACGCCCCCCAGAAGGGCGGCATTCAGGGTGTTCGTCGTCTCGTATGCGGCCTGTGCATCGGGCAGTTTCGACCCGCACAACGCCCCGCCAGAGCGGAACGGCAGGTTCAGGCGCCGCGCGAGCTGACCCGCACCATAGAGAATCTGGCTGGCCTCGGGCGTGCCGAAGGTCGGCGCGCCGGAATTCATGTCGATCGAGGTGACGAAGGCGCCGAAGATCACCGGCGCCCCCGGCCGGATCAGTTGGGCATAGGCGACACCGGCCAGAACCTCTGCCAACACCTGCGTCAAAGTGCCGACCACCGACACCGGCGCCATCGCCCCCCCGACGATGAAGGGCGACACGATGCAGGCCTGCCCCGCGGCGGCATAGACCTCAAGCGCGCCCATCATCGTGGCGTCGAAGGTCAGCGGAGAGTTGATGTTGACCAGCGATGTCAGGACGGTTTTTTCGGCCACGAAGTCCTTGCCGAAGAGAACCTCGCACATCTCCACCGAATCTTTGGCGCGCGACGGTTCGGTCACCGACCCCATGAACGGCTTGTCCGACAGCGTCATATGGGCCAGCAGCATGTCGAGATGCCGCTTGTTCACCGGAATATCGGTCGGTTCGCACACCGTACCCCCGGAATGGTGCAGCCATTTCGACATATAGCCGAGCCGAACGAAGCGCCGGAAATCCTCCATCGTCGCATAGCGGCGCCCACCGTTCAGGTCGCGCACGAAGGGCGGGCCGTAGACCGGGGCGAAGACAAGGCTCTTGCCGCCGATCTCGACATTGCGCTCGGCGTTGCGGGCATGTTGGGTGAACCTTGCGGGTGCCGTGGCGCAGAGTTGCCGGGCCAGTCCCCGCGGCAGGCGCACGCGTTCACCCTGCACATCCGCCCCGGCCGCACGCCAGCGCTCCAGCGCCGCCGGGTTCTCGACGAAATTGACGCCGATTTCCTCCAGCACCGTTTCGGCATTGTGCTCGATGATCTCAAGCGTTTCGTCGTTCAGCAGATCGAGTGTGGGAACGGAACGCTCGATGAACCGGGCGCACTCCACGGCCACCGTCTGTCGCGCCGCCCGCCGGGCTGCCCCTCCACCGCTGCGCCCCTTGCGCCCCTGCCGTGCCGATGGCTCTCCCATGCGCAATTCTCCCGATGCCGGACTGAAGCCTTTTCCCTATCTAGCGCCCCTCGACCGATCCGGTGTGGCCGGTTTGCGCCCCATCCTTCGCTGCGAGCGACATCTTGTGCCGTCAGGCCGTCAAAAGGCCGTCCGCTGGCCCAATCCCGGCCCGATTGTTCGGGCACTGATGACGCGACCCAATCCGATCGGAAACAGTGCGAACGCGCGATCACTTGAATGAGGCGACCATGACAAAAGCCAGACCCGGCATGCGGCCAGCAACCCTAGCAACAGCCATTGCCCTGTCCGTGCTTGCCACGCCGCTGACAGCGGGCGGCCACGGCGCGACCGCCCATGCAACCGGCGGTCATGGCGACGACCACGCAGCGGCCAGCAATGGGCACGCGAAACCGGCGTCGCACGATATCTCGCTGGAACGGCCGTCTCAGTCGAACGATGATATCTGCACGGGTTTCGGGCCGCAGGCGCCGCGCGACATCGGCATGCCGCTGGGGACCAATACGCGGCATTTCACGATGGCGCCCCCGGCCCGCAAGATGAACCTGTGCAACATCCACACGCATACCAATGCCGAACATGCCGGCCCCGGTTTCATGATCTATGCCGGATCGGGCGAACATGGCGGATACAAGTGCAACGAATCCGACAGCCTGAGTGCGGAGGACCTGATGGATCCGCCCCATCAGGAAGGTGCGTTCGAGGCCGTTGCCCCCGGCGACACGCTGGAGGTGCACTGGGTCTATACCACCTGCGACGTCAAACCGGGGGCCGGGCTCGGCTCCTGCCTGTCGCCGACCTGTTCGAACCCGCAACTGCGCGTGGAAAGCCAGGTGTTCCTGCTGGTCAACGACCCCCACGCGCTGAACTTCATGGACTTCGCCTATCAGGGGAACATGGCAAACGGTCTGCACCAGCCCAAGTCCCTGCCGACGGGCACCGGCCGGCCAGTCGTCTTTGCAGGGTCGACCACGGGCACGAAATACACCGCGAAGAAATGCTCGCCCATGCAGGTAACGTGGAGCGTTCGGACCGGTTGCGCGCGGCTCGATATCGGGTCTGTCTACAAATGGGGTGCCAGCCACAACGTCTTTGAAGAGCATCACAGCCACGGTGTGCGGCAACTGGTGACCGCGCTGGAATTGCTCTCGCCGATCACCCCCTGACCGGGTGCGCCGGGGACTGAGCGAAGATCGTCGCGCCCGGCGCCGGGCGCGACACAAGCACCGATTGCGCCGACCGTGTCGCTGACCTACGCCCCCCAATACACAAGAACCGGAGTCCCGCCCGAAACGGATGCAACCGCTGCATATGCCTTAACGGTTGGTTAACTCTCGGGCTCGACAAGAAATCCGGACACCACGACAACCCAGACGGGAGGATCCCCATGCCCAACGCCTTCACCCGGCCGCTCGCCGCCGTTCTTGGCCTGACTCTGTCGGCCCTGCCCGCAGCCGCCGCCGACATCTGCCAGGGCTTCGGCCCGCAGGCCCCGCGCGATATCGCCAGCATCGACGGCACGAACACGGTGAGTTTCGACGTGGCCCCGCCTGCGTCGGAAATGGTCCTGTGCGATATCCACACCCACACCAATGCCGAGCACAAGGGGCCTGGCTTCAGCAAGTTCGCCGGTGCCACGCTGCATGGCGGTTACGAGTGCAGCGGGCGTGAACATCTGACGCCGCATGAGCTTTTCATGCCAAAGGCCCCGCGAAAGCATTTCGGCGATGCCGCCCCCGGCGACACACTGGAGGTGCACTGGGTCTACACCACCTGCGGGAACGCGACCGCCGGCCACGGCCTGGGCACCTGCATCCCCGAAGGGTGCGAGAACCCGCAGCTTCGCGTGGAATCCCAGGTGTTCCTGCTGGTGAACAACCCCCACGCGCTCGATTTCATGGACTTCGCCTATCAGGGCCACACCGTCGACGGGCGCAATCAACCGCGGGCGCTGCCCGAGGGCACGGGTGAACCGGTCGTCTTCCTCGGCTCCACCACCGGGCCCGTCTACACCTCGCAAGAGTGTTCGCCCTATCATGTGACCTGGTCGGTTCGGCCCAACTGCGCCAAGCTGGACATCAACTCGCTTTACGAATGGGGCCATTCAGGCAACCCGTTCGAGGAACATCACAGCCACGGCGTGCGCCAGCTTGTGACCGCGCCGGAACTGCTTTCGCCCATCAACTGACGGGCCGGATTGCCTTGGCTCATGGCGTCGCCTAAACAGGCGCCATGAGCACCCATGAACGCCTATTGATCGTCGACTTCGGCTCCCAGGTGACGCAGCTGATCGCGCGCCGCCTGCGAGAGTTGAATGTATACTGCGAGATCCACCCCTATCAGAACGTCACCGACGCCTTTCTGGCGGACTTCGCGCCCAAGGCCGTGATCCTGTCCGGCGGCCCGGCCAGCGTGCTGGAAGACGGCTCGCCCCGGCCACCTGAAAACATCTTCGATCTTGGCGTGCCGATCCTCGGCATTTGTTACGGCCAGCAGGTGATGATGCAGATGCTGGGCGGGCGGGTCGAGCGCGGGCACGGCACCGCCGAATTCGGCCGGGCCTATGTCACGCCCAGCAACGAGCGGACCGAGCTCCTGAACGGCTGGTTCCTTGATGGGCGCGAACAGGTCTGGATGAGCCACGGCGACCATGTCGCCGAGATCGCCCCGGGGTTCGAGGTCTACGGCACCTCCCCCAACGCGCCATTCGCCATCACCGCGGATCTGTCGCGCAACTTCTTTGCCGTGCAGTTCCACCCAGAGGTGCACCACACCCCCAATGGCCGGACGCTCTATGAAAACTTCATCCGTCTGGCTGGCTTTACCGGCGACTGGACCATGGGCGCCTATCGCGAGGAAGCGATCCGCAAGATCCGCGACCAGGTGGGCGATGCCAAGGTCATCTGCGGCCTGTCGGGTGGCGTCGACAGCTCGGTTGCCGCGGTCCTGATTCACGAGGCGATCGGGGACCAGTTGACCTGCGTCTTCGTCGACCACGGTCTTCTGCGGATGAACGAGGCGGAAGAAGTGCTGTCCATGTTCCGCGACCACTACAACATCCCGCTGATCCACGCCGATGAATCGGAGTTGTTCCTGACCGCGCTGGACGGCGTTTCCGACCCCGAGGTCAAGCGCAAGACCATCGGCAAGCTGTTCATCGACGTCTTCCAGAAGCACGCGGCCGAGGTCGGCGGGGCGGAGTTTCTGGCACAGGGCACGCTTTATCCCGACGTGATCGAATCCGTCAGCTTCTCTGGCGGCCCCTCGGTCACGATCAAGAGCCACCATAATGTCGGCGGCCTGCCCGAGAAGATGGGCCTGAAACTGGTCGAACCCCTGCGCGAACTGTTCAAGGACGAGGTCCGCGCGCTGGGTCACGAACTGGGCCTGCCCGCCAGTTTCATCGGCCGCCACCCCTTCCCCGGCCCCGGCCTTGCGATCCGCTGCCCCGGAGAGATCACGCGGGAAAAGCTGGAAATCCTGCGCAAGGCGGACGCGGTCTATATTGACCAGATCCGCAAGCACGGGCTGTATGATGAAATCTGGCAGGCATTCGTGGCGATCCTGCCCGTGCGCACCGTGGGTGTGATGGGCGACGGGCGCACCTATGACTATGCCTGCGCGCTGCGCGCCGTGACCAGCGTGGACGGGATGACCGCGGACTACTATCCTTTCACCCATGACTTCCTTGGTGAAACCGCCACGCGGATCATCAACGAGGTAAAGGGGATCAACCGCGTGACCTATGACATCACCTCCAAACCGCCGGGAACCATCGAGTGGGAGTGATCCTGTCGGGATATTTCCTTGCGCCGCTGGACCGGCTGGAGGAACTGCGCGCTGCCCTGCCGGAGCATATCCGCCTCAGCCGGGCGGAACCGGACTGCCTGTGTTTCGATATCATCGAAGACCCCGATGTCCCGGGCCATTTCAACGTCTATGAGGAATTCACGGATGCCGACGCGCTGCGCGCCCATCGCCGCCGCTGCGATTCCTCGAACTGGGGCTGGGTCAGCCGGGGCATCGACCGCCGCTATACGGTCACCGGGCTGAACGAGTGATCCACGTCGTCAGGGCCGCGGCCTGGATGACCGGGGCGATCGTGTCGTTCTCCTCCATGGCCGTCGCGGGGCGCATCGTGACGGTCGAACTCGATACGTTCGAGTTGATGCTCTACCGCTCGCTCATCGGGGTCACACTGGTGGTGACCATCGGCGGCATTGCCGGACGCCTGCGAGAGGTGTCCACCCGGCAGTTGGGCCTGCACCTTATCCGGAATGTCTGCCACTTCACGGGCCAGAATCTGTGGTTTCTGGCGATCAGCCTGATCCCGCTGGCGCAGGTCTTTGCGCTGGAATTCACCTCGCCCCTCTGGGTTGTGGCCCTTGCGCCGCTGCTGTTGGGTGAACGGCTGACCCGCGCGCGCATCGCGGCGGCAGCGCTGGGGTTTGTCGGCATCCTGATCGTTGCCCGCCCCAACCCGGCCGCGCTTGACCCCGGTACGCTTGCCGCGCTGGGGGCGGCCATCGGCTTTGCCGGATCGGCGATCTTCACCAAACGCCTGACCGCAAGCCAAAGCATCCTGTCCATCCTTTTCTGGCTGACCGTGATGCAAGCCCTGTTCGGATTGATCTGCGCAGGCATCGACGGACATATCGCCTGGCCCTCCGCCGCCGCTTGGCCTGCGCTGGTCGTCATCGGGCTGGCCGGGCTTATTGCGCATTTCTGCCTGACCAACGCGCTACGCGTTGCGCCCGCCACAATCGTCATGCCGTTGGATTTCCTGCGGCTTCCCGTCATCGCCGTGGCCGGGATGCTGATCTTCGACGAACCTCTCGAAATGGCCGTCTTTGCCGGGGCCGCGATCATTCTGGCCGCCAACCTTCTCAACCTGCGGGCGGAAGTGCGACCGCGGAGACACGATTTGCGATAAAGCCCGCGGCTGTTTGGTCAAGGGCTGCGTTCCGAATTGACCACCCGTGTCCATTCAAAATATCGTCACAATGGAATGAAGGACGCAAAGTCTCGGGAGGAGGCATGAAACAGTTTTTGGCCGGGGGGGCGATTGCGGCCCTTTGTGCCGGGATGGCGCATGCAGGCGGTGTCGAACGGTCGCCGCAATCGGTGAGCATTCTCTTCGAGGAAGGCACCTATGCCGAATTCAGCTTCAGCGCCATAAACCCGAGCGTTTCGGGCACGCAGGGCGGTTTGGGCTCCGGCAACATGCTGAAGAGTTACGAGACCTACAGCCTCGGCTACAAACAGGCCCTCAGCGACAACCTCGACCTTGCGCTCGTCCTTGACCAGCCGATCGGGGCGGATGTCGACTATAGCAACGGCCCGGGCTACCGGCTTGAGGGCACGACGGCGGAGTTGAGGAACAACGCGCTGACCGCCTTCCTGCGCTACAAGTTCCCCGCGAATGTCAGCCTGATCGGCGGCATCCGCGTCATGCGGACATCCGGCGACGTGTCGATTGACGATGACCTCGTACAAGCCTTCTACCCCGGCTACGTCTATTCCCTGTCTACCTCGACCGAAACCGATGTCGGCTATGTTCTTGGCATCGCGTGGGAAAAGCCTGAAATCGCGGCCCGCATCGCGCTGACCTACAATTCCTCGATCACACAGACTTTCCAGGCCACGGAAAGCCATCCCGCCGGCGTGTCCGTCACCGGCAATTTCGAGACGACGATCCCGGAATCGATCAATCTGGAATTTCAGACCGGGGTCGCTGCGGACACGCTCCTGTTCGGTTCTATCCGTTGGGTGAACTGGACCGATTTCAAGATCGAACCGGATGTCTATGGCGTGATCTACGCGGGTACGGCGCTTGTCGATTATGAAGATGACCGCATCACCTATAATCTGGGGCTCGGCCGGAAATTCAATGATACGTGGTCCGGGGCGGTTCTGGTCAGTCACGAGGACAGCACCGGCAGCATCACCGGCAATCTGGGCCCGACGGATGGCTACACCTCGGCCGGGCTTGCGGTGACCTATACCAAGGGCCGCATGAAGCTGACCGGCGGCCTGCGCTATATCGACATCGGCGGCGCCACCACCACAATCGGCGGCGACTTCGACGGCAACCACGGTTGGGGCGCGGGTGTGCGCGTCGGCATCAGTTTCTGAAGCCAGCCGCCCCGTCCCCCCATTCGCGTCAGGCCGGGCGGTTTCGTTTGACCGCCCGCGCGGTGCTGGCTACCAGTGGCCGGAAGGCACGAAGGGGCGTGACATGCTGTATGGATCGGCGCGCGACTGGCTTGAGGCGCAGGACAAAAGGGTTCTGCTGTTCGGCATGTCCGGACTGGGCAAGACCCATGTCTCCAACACGCTGCGCACGCAGGGCGACTGGTTCCACTATTCGGTCGATTACCGGATCGGCACCCGCTACATGGGCGAGTTCATCGCCGACAACTTCAAACGTGAAGCGATGAAGGTGCCGCTTTTGCGGGAGTTGCTGCTGACCGACAGCGTCTACATCGCGTCCAACATCACCTTCGACAACCTTGCCCCCCTGTCGACCTATCTGGGCAAACCCGGCGCCCCCGAAATGGGCGGCCTGCCCTTTGACGAATACATGCGTCGGCAGGAACAGCACCGCGAGGCCGAGATCAGCGCCTTGCTGGACACCATCCACTTCATGGAACGCGCGGTGGAGCTTTACGGCTACGGTAATTTCGTCTGCGATTCCGGTGGCTCGATCTGCGAGGTCGTCGATCCCGACGATCCCGAGGACAGGGTTCTGCGCACGCTGTCGGAAAACCTGCTTCTGGTCTGGATCGAAGGGGCAGAGGCACACACCGCCGAACTGGTCCGCCGCTTCGACCGCGCGCCGAAGCCGATGTATTACCAGCCCGATTTCCTGCATGCCGCCTGGTCTGAATACCTGTCGGAAAAAGGCATCGCCGAACAGGATGTCGACCCCGATGCGTTCGTCCGCTGGACCTATGCCCGTGCGCTGGCCCACCGGCAGCCGCGCTATGCCGCCATGGCCCGCAACTGGGGCGTAAAGGTCCGGGCGGAAGATGTTGCCAAAGTGTCCTCCCCGGACGATTTCGTCGCGCTTATCGGCCGCGCCCTTGAGGCGCGGTGAAAACCCGCCTATCTGTCCACTTCGCGCCGAGACCCAGCCCCTGATGCCCATCAAGATACCCTCCGACCTGCCCGCCTACGAAGTTCTGACCCGTGAAGGGGTCATGGTCGTGGGCGAAGAGGAGGCGCTGCGGCAGGATATCCGGCCCCTCCATATCGGCCTGCTGAACCTGATGCCGAAGAAGATTCAGACGGAGACCCAGTTCGCCCGTCTGATCGGGGCCACCCCCCTGCAGATCGAGCTCAGCCTGATCCGCATGACCGAACACAAGACCCGGAACACCAACGCCGAGCATATGGAGGCGTTCTATCGCCCTTTTGCCGAGGTCGAGGCGAGCGGCGACAGGTTCGACGGCTTCATCATCACCGGCGCCCCGATCGAGCATCTGGATTTCGCCGAGGTCACCTATTGGGACGAACTCGTGCGCGTGATGGACTGGACGCAGACCAACGTCCATTCCACCTTCGGGGTGTGCTGGGGCGGCATGGCGATGATCAACCACTTTCACGGCGTGCAGAAACACATGCTGGACCACAAGGCGTTCGGCTGTTTCCGCCAGCGGAACCTGATGCCCGCCTCCCCCTATCTGCGCGGCTTTTCCGATGACTTCGTGATCCCGGTCAGCCGGTGGACGGAAATGCGGCAGGACGAGATCGACGCCGCAGACGGGCTTGTGACGCTTCTGGGCAGCGACGAGGTCGGCCCTTGCCTTGTGGAAGACCCCGACCACCGCGCGCTTTATATTTTCAATCACTTTGAATACGACAGCGATACGCTGAAACAGGAATATGACCGTGACGTCGCCAACGGGACGGCGATCAATGTGCCCGTGAACTACTACCCCGACGACGATCCGGCGCGCGCGCCCAAGAACCGCTGGCGCAGCCACGCCCATCTGCTCTACGGCAACTGGATCAACCAGATTTACCAGACCACCCCGTTTGATATCGAGAAGATCGGAACGACACCGCATGGTTGAAGACTATCCCCCCACCGGCCCGTTGCTGGACATCGACGGCATTCAGGTACACGCCCATCAGGAAGGCAACGGACCGGATGTGATCCTGCTGCACGGGGCCGGGGGAAACACGCGGGATTTCACATTCGACCTGCTTGGGCGACTGACAAGCGCGTTTCGCGTCACCGCCTTTGATCGTCCCGGCCTTGGGCATACCGATCCCCTGCATCCCAATGGTGAAAGCCCGGCCGAGCAGGCCAATGTGCTTGAGGCCGCGGCCCGTGAACTGGGCCTTGGTCCCGCGGTGCTGGTCGGCCATTCCTTCGGCGGCTGCGTTGCGCTGGCCTGGGGGCTCGACTTCCCCGACCGGGCCGCCGCCATCGTGTCGCTGGCCGGGGCGGCCCTGCCTTGGGAAGGCGGTCTTGGCCCTTGGTACGAACTTGCGGCGTCGGATTTCGGCGGCGCCTTCATCGTGCCGATGATCTCTGCCTTCGCGCCGCGCTTTCTGGCCCATCAGACCATCGAGCGTATCTTCGACCCCGACCCGGTGCCCGAGGGCTATACCGACCATGTCGGGATCGAGTTGAGCCTGCGCCCCGACACGATCCGCTCCAACACGCGGCAGGTGAACGGGCTGAAACCGCATATCCGCGAAATGGCGGCCCGCTACGGCGAACTGCACATGCCCATCGAGATCGTGCACGGCACCGCGGATGAGATCGTGCCCATCGACGTGCATGCAAGGCCGTTCGTCGATCTGGTGCCCACCGCGCATCTGACCGAACTGGAAGGCCTGGGCCACATGCCCCATCACGTGCGCCCCGATATCGCCGTGTCGGCGATCCATCGTGCGGCAGAGCGCGCAGGCATGCGCACCGCCGCCTGAGGCCGGGTGGTGGAGACGTCCGAGCCCGGGCCTGCGTCTCGTCCCGAGATGACAAAGCTTGACCAACCGCCCAGCGGCCTGTCCCGGCGTCACGTGCTGGGCCTTGGCGCGGCCTTCATGCTTGGGGCCTGCTCCCCCGCGCTTCGGGGGCAAAACCTGTTGTCTGCCTATCCCGTGGCCGGGCGGATGATGCTTGTGCAGGGACACAAGGTTCATGTGCATGTCGCGGGGCGCGGGCCGGACGTGATCCTGCTCCACGGCGCGTCGGCCAATCTGCGGGATTTCACCTTCGATCTTGTGGGTCGGCTGTCGGGTGGCTTTCGCACCATCGCCTTTGACCGGCCCGGACTGGGCTATTCCGACAGTATCGACCCCGAGGGCGAAAGCCCCGCGGAACAGGCGGCGCTTCTGGATGCCGCCGCGGCCCAGTTTGGCGTGCGCCGGGCCATTGTTCTGGGTCATTCCTATGGGGCCGCCGTGGCGATGGCATGGGCGGTCTACCACCCGCAACGCGTGGCCGCCGCGGTCACGCTGTCGGGTGTCACCATGCCTTGGCCCGGTGGGCTCGGCCCCCTCAATCCGATCCTGTCCAGCGATCTGGGCGGCGCGACCCTAGCACCGCTGCTGTCCGCCCTTGTCCCGCGACAAACCGCTGCCAAGGCCGTCCGCATCTTCTTTGCCCCGCAAGCCGTGCCCCCGGGCTATGCCGCGCATGTCGGCGTCGATCTCGCGCTTCAGCCTTCGATCATCCGCGCGAATGCCCGCCAGATCGCGATCCTGAAACCCCACATCATCGCGCAAGCGGCGCAGTACCCGCGCGTCGCCATACCTGTGGAGGTCGTCCACGGCACCGCCGACAGGATCGTTCCGTCCGCACGCCATGCCGCGCCGTTTGCCGACACCCTGCCCGATGCCCGCCTGACCCTGCTGCCGGGCGTGGGGCACATGCCCCACCATGTCCGCCTTGACCGGGTGGTCGCGATCATTCGGCGCGCAGCGCATCGCGCCGGATTGCGCCCTGGCCGGCGATGACCATACTGGCGGGCAAAAGAAAGGGCTTGGCACATGAAGGACCTGCCGTTCGACGGAGAGATCACCAAGTATTTCGAAACCGAAGCCCCGGAAGAGGTGCGCCTCGCCATCCGGGACGCGGGCAAGAACGACATTCTGGCCGATGGCTATCCTTACGATGCGCGGATGAACGGGGACGACTATTCCGACCAGCTGGACGCCCTGCAAATCGAACTCGTGAAGCTTCAGGCCGATGTGAAGGCCACCCGAAAACGCATCGCCATCCTGTTCGAGGGCCGCGATGCGGCGGGAAAGGGCGGCACGATCAAGCGGTTCAGGGAAAACCTGAACCCGCGGGTCGCCCGTGTCGTCGCCCTGCCCGCCCCGTCTGACCGGGAAAAGTCGCAATGGTATTTCCAGCGCTACGTGCCGCACATGCCCTCGGGCGGCGAAATCGTCCTGTTCGACCGGTCATGGTACAACCGCGCCGTGGTCGAACATGTGTTCGACTTCTGCACGACCGAGGAGCGGGAACACTTCTTTGCGCAGGTCCCCGATTTCGAAAAGATGATGGTCGATGAGGGGATCGTGCTGGTCAAGCTCTGGCTCAGCGTCGGCCGGGCCGAACAGTTGCGCCGCTTCCTCAAGCGCGAACGCGATCCGTTGAAGCAGTGGAAACTCAGCTGGGTCGATGTCGAGGGCCTGCGCCGTTGGGACCGCTATTCCGCCGCAATCCGCGAAACCTTTGCCCGTACCCATTCCGGCCCGGCACCGTGGAGCGTTATCCGCTCTGACGACAAGCGCCGGGCCCGGCTTGCCGCGATCCGGCGTGTGCTGTCCCGGGTGGAATACAAGGGCAAGGACCACGCGGTTGTCGCCGACCCCGATCCCAGAATCTGCGGCGGCCCCGAAATCTGGAATGTCTAAGCGCGGCTATCATCACGGCAACCTGAAACAGGCGCTGGTCGATGCCGCGCTTGTCCTGATCCGCGAGAAAAGCCCCCAAGGCTTTACCCTGACCGAGGCCGCCAAGGCCGCGGGCGTCACCCCCGCCGCCGTCTATCGCCATTTCCAGGGACGCGAAGACCTGATCGCGGAATGCGCCCGGCAGGGGTTCGTGATCTTCGCCGACCTGATCGAACATGCCTATGAGACCGGGCAGCCCTCGGCCCTTGCCAGTCTAGAGGCGACGGGGCGGGCCTATCTGGCCTTTGCGCAGAAATTTCCCGGCCACTACATGGCGATGTTCGAATCCGGCCTGTCGCTGAACGCCAATGCCGATTTGTGCGCGGTCGCCCAACGGGCAAGCGATGTGCTGGAACGGGCGGCGCGCGATCTGTCCGACCACATCCCGGCCGACAAACGCCCGCCCGTCGCGATGGTCTCTGCCCATATCTGGGCGCTCAGCCACGGCGTGGTGGAGCTTTACACCCGCGGCGCCCCCGGCGCCCGCACACCGTTTTCCCCCGAGGATCTTCTGGAAAGCGGCATCGGCATCTACCTGCGCGGGCTTGGGTTGATCCCCGCCGAAGAATAGGGGCCGGGCCTCACGCAGACGCGGGCCGAAGCGTGACCTGCAACCCGTCGGTCGGGCTCGGGATCGGCAGGCGCCGCCATTTCGCGGGCGCGCGCGGCGCGATGCGATAGCGCGGCAGCAGGCAGGCAAAGAACGCCTTGGCCTCCATGATCGCGAAATTCATCCCGAGACACTTGTGAATACCGCCCCCAAAGGGCGCCCAGGCATAGGCGTGGCGCTGATCCTCGGCCCGGTTGCTGCTGAACCTGTCGGGATCGAAGGCCAGCGGGTCACTCCAGATCTCGGGGTCGATCATCACGAGGCCGGGGCAGACGGTCAGGGGCGTGCCTTTCGGCAAGCGGTGGCCGTCATGCTCGAAGCCATCGACCACCCCGCGCGGCAGGAACGGCACGGGCGGCATCAGGCGGATGGCCTCCTTCAACACGCGTTCGGTCACGTCCAGCCGGTCCAGCGCCTCCAGGCTGAGATCGCCGTCAAGGGTCGCCACCTCGGCTGCCATCGCCTCCTGCCAGTCGGGATGCTGGGAAAGCTGGTCGACCATGGCGGAGATGCTGGTGGTCGCGGTGTCGAACGCGGCGAACAGGAAAAAGTTGAAATGATCGACCAGCACGTCCTTCTCGATCCAGTCGCCATCCTCGGTCTTCAGGCGGCAGAGTTCAGAGAACAGGTCGCGCCCCTTACCGGTACGGCGTTCATCGATAAGACCTTCGAAAATGTCGCGCAGTTCACGCCGTGCCCGGATTCCGCGGCGCATGCGGGTAAAGGGCAACGGGCGCCGGATCGGCGCGGCCGACGCATCCAGCATGTCAAGGAAGGCACGCCCGATCCGGTCGGCCTCTGCCGGGTCGGTGATGCCCATGAACACCTCGGCGGCGATGGCCCGGGCAAGTCCCCGGAACTCTGTATAGAACGAAAACGGCTGCCCGACCGGCCATGACGCGATGGCCGCCTGCAAGCGGTCCACCAGCAACGTCAACGCATTGCGCATCACATCCGCCCGGAAGGCCGGCTGCAGCATGCGCCGATGCGCCCGGTGATCCGCCCCGTCGCGCAGCATCAACCCGCCGCTGAACAGGTCTTCGATCACCTGCCAGCCGAGGACATTGGAAAACCGTCCCTCACGGTTCAGCAGCGCCTGTTCCAGCACCTCGGCGCCATGCGCGCAGACGACATCGCGCCCCAGAAAGTGAAACCGATAGACCGGCCCCAGCCTGTCGCGCGCCTTCTGGTGAAAGCCATAGGGATCGCGCACAACCTCAAGGCTGTTGCCGACGACCGGCAGGCGGGGCATGGCCGGAATATGGCTGAGATCCGGGATCGGATAAGACATCGGGGGCTCCAGTCGCGCGCTAGACTTTTTTCAAGTGTAACACAGCCCAACGCCCCAGGCCGCCTGCAAACCTGCGCCGAAGGCTCGCGCCGCTGAACAGCGCCGCTACGCGAACAGCACCAGAGAGCGCGCGTCCCACGCCACCCGCGCCTCTGCCCCGCGGTCCAGAACGGGCCGGCCGACAAGGTTCTTCATGGAAATCGTCAGCGGCTTTTCCACCCCGTCCAGACCGACCTCGTAATAGGTCATGTCGCCGTAATAGGCCAAATCCTCGACGATCCCCGTGGCCACGCGCCCGTCCGTCGTCTCGCCCGGGAACAGGATCGACATGGTTTCGGGGCGGATGCCAACGCTGGCCGCCTGCCCCGCATGGATGCCGCCCGGCATCTGGTCGGGGCCGATCACGGCGCGGCCCAGCCCCGCGGCCTCCACCGTGATCTCGTCGCCGTCCTGCGTGGCCGTTGCGGGCAGGAAGTTCATCACCCCGATGAACTCCCCCACCTGGCGGCTGACGGGGCGACGGTAAAGCATCTGCGGCGTATCCATCTGCGCGATCTGCCCCTCGAACATCACGGCGATCCGGTCGGACATGATCAGCGCCTCTTCCTGATCATGTGTGACCAGCACGAAGGTGATGCCGACCTGGCGCTGCAACCGGCGCAGTTCCAGTTGCATCTGCTCGCGCAGTTTCTTGTCCAGCGCCGACAGCGGCTCATCCAGCAGCAGGACCTTGGGCTTGAGGATCAGCGCCCGCGCCAGGGCCACCCGCTGCCGCTGCCCGCCCGACAGGGCATGGGCGGCGCGCGCGCCATAGCCGCCCAGCCCGACCATGGTCAGCGCCCCTTCCACCAGCGCGGCGCGGTCCGCATTGGTCAGGGTCAGACGGCGCAGGCCAAAGCCCACATTCTCGGCCACGGTCAGATGGGGAAAGATGGCATAGGACTGGAACACCATATTGGTCGGCCGCTTGTTGGCCGGCACCCCTTTCATGTCGCGCCCGTCGATGGACAGCCGCCCCAGCGACAGGTCCTCGAACCCCGCGATGCAGCGCAGAAGCGTGGTCTTGCCACAGCCGGAGGGGCCGAGAAGAGAGAAGAACTCCCCCCGCCGGATATTGGCCGTGATCCCCCGCAGCGCGTGATAGTCGCCATAGTATTTCTCGACCGCATCGAGTTCGATGATCGGCCGGCTGAGACCCACAGTATCGCTCAAAGAAAGCCTCCCGCGTCTTTCTGGCCGGTGCGCGCAGCCCCCCGGCGGCGGAAATACTCGGCCACGGTCAACAGGATCACCGAGACCAGAACAAGCAGCGTTCCCAGCGCCATCACGACGGGGATCTTCTGCGGAAACCGAAGCTGCCCCCAAAGATAGACCGGCAGGGTCGGATCCGTCCCGGTCAGGAAGAAGGCAATGATGAACTCGTCCAGCGAGATCGTGAAGGCGATCAGAAGGGACGAAATGATCCCCGGCATGACCAGGGGCAGGATCACCAGACGGAAACTCGACCACCGGGTTTCGCCCAGATCGACGGCCGCCTCTTCCAACGACCGATCCAGGCTTTGGAAGGCGGAATTCAGGATCGCGATGGAAAACGGCGTACAGATCAGCACATGGCCAAGGATCACCGTCCACATGCCCAAAGGCAGACCCAGTTGCAGCAGCACCACCAGAAGCGACACCGCCACGATGATCTCCGGCAGGACCAGCGGCAGCATGATCAGGCCCAGGATCCCCTTCTTGCCGGGAAAGGCATAGCGCGTCCCGGCCCGTGCGGCGCAGATGCCCAGCAGCGTCGCGATGAAGGCCGAGATGATGGCAATCGCCAGACTGTTCAGCACCGCGGCATGCAGCGCCGGGATCTCTGCCAGTTGCCGGAACCACTCCAAAGTAAAGCCGCGCAGGGGAAACGCGATCACCGTGCCATCGTTGAACGCAAACACCGGCAGCAGGACAATCGGCGCATAGAGGAACACCAGATACAGGATGGCGTAAAGGCGCAGCGGGGTCATGACCGCCCTTTCAGGAAACGCCGGTTCAGGAACAGGAAGATCAGCGCAACGGCAGTCACCATCGCCATCGCCAGAACCGCCAGCGCCGCCCCCATCGGGGCGTTGTTCAGCTTCAGGAACTGCGTCTGGATCATGTTGGCGATCATCAGCCCGTTGGGCCCGCCAACCAGTCGCGGCGTCACATAGTCACCGATGGTCGGGATGAACACGATCAGCACCGCGGCCACCACCCCCGGCATCGCCAGCGGCAGCGTCACCCGCCAGAAGGTCGTCAGATGGCTTTCCCCCAGATCGCGGCTGGCCTCCAGCAGCGACCGGTCGATCTTTTCCAGCGCCACGAAGATCGGCAGGATCGCGAAGGGCGCGAAGGCATGGGCGAGCGTGATCACCACCGCATTGGCGTTATACAGGATGAAGCGCAAAGGTTCCTCAATCAATCCAAGCCCTTGCAGCGTTGTGTTGATCACCCCGTTGAAGCCCAGGATGACCTTCCAGAGGAAAACCCGGATCAGGTAGGACGTCCAGAACGGGATGGTGATCAGAAAGATCCACATGGATTTTCGTTCCGGCGCCACATGGAACGACACGTAATAGGCGATGGGAAACGCCGTCAGAACGGTCGCCAGCGTCACCGCGCCAGAGATCAGCAGCGACCGCAGCAGAAGCTGACCGTAAAGCGGCTCTGTCAGCGCCTCACGATAATTGGCAAGCGTGAAGGTCCGGTCGAGCGTCAGGTAATCCTGCGTCCAGAAACTGAAGACGAAAATCGCCCCAAGCGGCGCGGCCAGCAGCAGAAGCGCGTACAGGAACGGCGGCGAGACCAGCGCATAGCCGCTGAGTGCCTCGCTTCGATTCCGCCTTGGCCTTGCGCGCGCATCAGCCATTCTCTTGCCTCAACCTCCCTGCCCTGCGCGATCATGGGAAGGGTCCGGAAAATGCGCAAGAGGGGCCCTGCTCCCTATTGTTCGAATTTTGGCACTCTGCTGAAAGATGCGGCAATGGACAGAGCCGTCGGCCATACCCCAGCCCCGGCCCCTGCCGGTCACTGTTCCAAAGCTGCCACGGCGCCCCAACGCCTGCCCAAAAACCGGGAGGTTTGCCCTTCAGTCTATGGAAAAAGAAGTTGCGCCCCGATGCCGTTACCACTACACCACCGCGACACAGACCACCCTATAGCGGAGAGGTGCCGGAGTGGTCGAACGGGGCGGTCTCGAAAACCGTTGATCCTTCACGGGATCCCAGGGTTCGAATCCCTGTCTCTCCGCCACAATTCCCAAGTATGTAAAGCCATGGCGCCGTCGTCCCGACCGGGGACTGGCGCATCTGCGGTCCGGTGGGAATGCGTGCTTCACGGCTGTTGTTTGACACGGATATCTGCAGGATGTCGGAAGACCTCGGGGGATGACGGACTAAGCCGGATGGGCCTTAGATATCAGGGGCATAACGGGTTGCGGCCGGGCTGGACGGGGGCGGGTGCGTTGTCCGCAGTGACAGGCGAAACGGGGCAGTCCGGGGCCTAAGGGCGACGCGGGCGCAGATGTGCGCAGGCGGGCCGCAACGTCAATGAAACAAGGGCTTTCAGCCCATTTCAGGGGCTCTTGAAGGGGCCGTGAAACCCGCGGAACATGCAAATGCGTTTGCATGGTGGCTTGGCGGGTTGCATGTTCCATGCAAAGCATTGAAACATATAGACAAAGCGTAGCGCGCAGCCCGTCTGAGACTAGCACGAACATGCAAACGATTTCGGGCAGATCGAGGCGCCGATCACTCCTGGCCGGTCAGCTCGCGTGTCGTCCATGGCTCTGTGTGGTATAGGACTTCGAGCAGGTCCAGCACCTGGTCGGTCACCTTTTCGCAGGTGCCGGTGTGCAGACGCCCGCGACGGATTTCCACGTACTGACGCTCGGAAATGACCAACATCGAGTCGCCGCCCGTCAGTTGTGCAACGCCCTTGCCGAACCAGCCGGTTTCCCCTTCCCAGGGCGCAATGTTGCCGAGGGTGCCATCCTCATGCCGGGCGAAGACGTAAGGGAATAAATAATCGTCACCCTCGATGCGGCAGAGAAACATTTCGGAAGCCGCGACGCGCGCCTGAACCGCGGCGAGCTCGGCCTGCAATTCGGGTGGCGCGGCCAGAACCGGAGGCGTGGCCATTGCGGTGGCGAGTGCGAGAACAAGGGGTCTGTACGGCATGAGGGGCCTCCCTATCTGAGCGCGCGGCCGAACCAGGCGACCTGGCCAATGATGTGCATCTCCTGCAAACAGGCGCCGGTCTTGTATTCCGGCGCGTGCGCTGCGTTGTCCGACAGGACAGCGTACAAATCTCGATCGATCCGGTCGATCCGCTTTACCCGAGCCTCGCCCTCCTCAAGGAACGCGTAGATATGCGGCTGGCGGCGTATTTCGCCACGGCCCCGGTTTCGGATTTCCGTGCGACTGGTGTCAATCAGAACCATGTCGCCGGGCTGCAACGTGGGCTGCATGCTGTCGCCCGCGACACGGGCAAGCCGCGCGGCCGTCGGCGTTACGCCGAGATCGCGCAGGAAGGTGCGCTGAAAGGCGATATGGCAAGAGACGGGTTCGCCCCCGTTTTCCGACCCTGCACCGGCTGCAACGCATGCGTCGTGCAATGGAACGAGCGCATAGTCCGGGAGGCCGGCCGGGTCTGCGGGTGCTGCCTCGGCTGGGATCAGATCGCGCGGAGGGCCGAAGTAGAATTCGAGATCGAGGACGTCCGCCAAGTCCACAAGGTTCTCAAGGATGTGACGGCGTTCCCGGTCGGGTTTTCTGTTTCGTAGGTTCTTGATGAGTGACGGATTTCCGGCCGCCATTTTTGAAGCCGCGGCAGCAGACAAGTTCTTCCGCGCAAGGGCGGCGTCTATGGCATCCAGAATATCTTTCACAGGCTCACCGTAGCCCAATAAGGCCAACTCTGGAAGTGGGGCAAACCATAGCCAGTTAAGGCTTGACTATAATGGCCAGACAAGGCCATTATCCGGCTATGAGCAGGCAAATCGAAAACATTCTGACGCTGAGCGCGCGTCTGGCCGAACATGAAGGCATCACGCATTGGGGCGTTTCCCGCCGGCTGTCGGGCAAGGGTGACCTGCTCGACCGCCTGGAAAAAGGGGGCGACCTGCGGACGCGCACCGCCGAACACATGCTGGAGCGCCTGTCGGCGCTTTGGCCTGACGATCTTGAATGGCCGGCCTCGATCCCGCGGCCGGCCCCCGTTCCCCCAAGACATCGAAGGTGGCGTGATGACTGGATATTCCGGATTTTACGATAACGAGGCGGCGCGGGCTTTCGCGCGAGAGCGTGCGGCCGAGGTGCCAGCGGATGTGCGTCTTGAACTGGGCGGTGGGGCGCTCCTGACCATTTCCGCGCCGCCCGCCTTCGTTGAAGGCATGGTTGACAGCATCAGGGTCAACAAAGACGCCGACACGGGCACCTCCAGCGCGTCCGTGTTCTTTCGCAGGCCGAGCAAGGCGCCCGAAGCACCTGCGCCCGAAGCGCCGGCGCAGGACGCCGCCGCCGCGGAGGTTTTGGAAGGCTTCGTGCTTTTCGATGGCCGCTGGCGCCCGGTCCGGGTGGTCGATGGCGCGCTCAAATGGGTGCCCTCGCCCTTCACGGCCGAAGTGCGGGCCCGCCTTGTGGCGCTTGCGCTGGCCGATGCTATTCCGGCCGCGCGGGGCGTTTCTGCGGCGCCGGCATCGCCGTCAGATCGGTCGCCCGAACCCAGACCATGGGAAGATCTGCGCAGCCCAGAACAAGTGACAGCCTGGCTTTCGCATGCATCGGAAGAAGAACTGCGAGAGATGGCAGAATGCCTGCTGGGGGATGGGCCGCTGTGCCCGGCTCTGGCAGAGGCCCAAGCGCAAATAGTGCCTGTCTTATCCGCCAGCGAAGCGCTCTCGCGCCGAGTGCAGGCGGCACAGGCGGCAGGTCGCCGGGAATGCCGGTGGCGTCATCGGGGATGTCCTCAAGGAACAGCTCGATGACGTCCTCCCATTCCTCCTCTTCGATGTCGGGCTCGGCGCGCGGCATCGGGATGCCGGGGAAGGCCCGGTCTTCCAGCGCGGCCAGCTCGTCGAAGAGTTCGCTGCGCCAAAACAGCCGGAGCGGCGGCTCCATGCTGTCAGGGGTCCGGTTTTCGAGCTTCGTCTGCATCATGACGCCGTCCTTCCGTCAGGTGAGTCGCGCGCCCCATGATAGCGCGCGTGCCGGTTTCTGGCGGAAAGTTGTATCCGGTTTCGTCGCCTGGGCGGACCGGATGCAGGACGGCTGGGTCGGCGATGTGATCGGGGGGGTGGCGCTGGCGGTGTTTGTTGCGGGGCTGGTCTTCTGCGTCTGGGGGTTCCAGTCATGAGCAAGCTGCGCATCGAACTGGTTGGCGGGTGCTATGTCGTGTTCGACGGCGGCAAGCGCGTCGGCGGGCAGTATAGCACCCATGCCCTCGCCGCCGCGCGGATGGAGAACATCCAGCGCGCGAGAGAGAGGGCCGCGCGGGTCAGGAAACGCCCCTGCCTGTGCTGCGGGCACGTCTTCGACAGCGAGGGCGCGCATAACCGGCTGTGCCCGGAATGTCGGCGCAAAAGCGCGGGGCCAGATGTGCTGACCGTGCACGCCCCGGAGTAGCGCCATGAACGCCGCCCCGCTTTCCTCCCCCCGTTTGCAGCGCGTGCTGGCGCTGCTCAGGGACGGGCGGCCGCACACGACGCGCGACATCGTGCGGCGCGCGCGGGTGATGGCGGTGAATGCCTGCGTGGCCGAGCTGCGCGTGCACGGCGCGGTGATCCATTGCCGCGCGCGCCGGGTGAACGGTGCGCGGCGGTATTACTACACGATGCTGAAGGAGCCGAAGGATGGCTGACACGCCCGGTGTGCCGGAACTGGCGAAGATTGTTCGTGAAAAGGCCGAGGAGGCCCATGTGCGGGCCTGTGTCCTGGCCGGTTCCGCGTCGGCCCCCGGCCAGGACGGGGTTCTGCCCTTCAACCTTGCCTTGGTCGCGAGCAGCGCGAAGGCGCTTTCCTACTGGCTGGAAGAACTGAAAACGGCGCTGGCCGCGCAGGATGGGGGTGCGAAATGACCGCCCGTCTGGTGGAGCCCTATACGCTGCTTGACCCTGCCGGGATCGAGGACGGACCGCGCCTGCGCACCGTTTCTGACGCAGGGGTGGAGGCGATCCGCGCGTCTTATGCCGAACTTGGTCACATCAAGGACCCGATCGACGTGCGCCGCAAGCGGGGCGGCAAGCTGGTGTTGATGGCGGGCGGTCACCGGCTGGCCTTCGCCCGCGCCGAAGGGCTGCAGGTTCCGGCGAAGATCTGGGTCTGCAACGACGATTTCGCCCGCGTGATGGAGATTGACGACAATCTGGCCGGGTCGGAACTGACGCCGCTGCACACCGCTGTGTTCCTGGCCGAGCGCAAGCGGATCTACGAGAAGATGCACCCGGAGACCCGCGCCCAGGTGGCCGGTGGGCTCGGGCGGCAAGGGCTAGCCGCGGAACTCGGTTCCTTCGCTGACGTCACAGCGGAGAAGCTGGGATCACGCCGCGGCAGGTGCGCAAGATCGTGGCCGCCGGGGCGGCGTTGAACCGCGACGAGGTGCGCTGGCTGGAGGCCGCGCCCAACCCGGTGCGGCTGAAAGACCTGACCGAGATTGGGAAGATCGGTGAGGATCACGAACGCGCGCAGGTCTGTATCGCGCTGTCGAATGGCGAAGCGAAGAGCGCAAGCGCCGCGCGCAAGGCGTATCGCGGCGTCGAGGTGCCCCGAAAGACCCCGTTGAAACCCATTTTCAGAAGCTGTTGACGGACTGGGCGCGGGCGCCCAAGGCCGCGCGGCGGCGGTTCGTGCGCGAGCGGGCGGACGATCTGGCCGCGCTCATGGCCGATCTGCCGGACGCATCGGAAGGCGGTGCGGCATGAGCCGGGAGCCTGCCCAACTGTGGTGGACGGCTGCGGAGATCGCCGCGGCAGGGTTGCCCGATCTGGCCGGCTTCGCGCCAGGGGGTCGAGGCATTGGCCCGTCGGGCCAACTGGCGTGCAGATCCCAAGCATTCCAGGCAGCGGCAAGGCCGTGGTGGCGGGGTGGCAGTATCACTGGAGCCTGTTCCCGCTGCCCGCGCAGACGCGGCTGCTGCAGGCCTCGGCCGGGGCCGCGCCCGCGGCCAAGCCGGTGCTGGGCCGGGCGGAGGCCTGGGCGTGGTTCGAAACCGTACCCGAGGCGGTGAAAGCCGAGGCGCGGCGGCGGTTGGCGGTGCTGGACGAGGTCGACACGCTGACGGGCTTGGGCACGGCCAAGACGCTTGCCGTTGAGGAGATCGCGCGGGGCCACGATATGGGCGCGCGCACGATCTGGGACTGGTTCGGGATGATCGACGGTGTGGCGCCCAGCGACCGGCTGCCCTATCTCGCCCCGCGCCACCGGGCGGCGGCGCGGAAGGACACGAAGGTCGCCCTGGACCCCGAGTGGTTCGAGCGCCTGAAAGGTCTTTACCTGCGGCTTGGGGGGCCGAGCTTCAGCCAGAGCTGGCGCGATGCGGAGCGGCTGGCGAAGGCCAATGGCTGGGCCTGCCTGCCCGAGCGCACGGCGCGGCGGCGGTTCGACCAGGAGGTGCCCCGGGTGGTGCAAATCCATGCCCGGGTGTGGAAGGGTTGGAGCGCTGCTATCCCCCGATGATCCGCAGCAAGGCGTTGCTGCATGCGATGGAGGCGGTGAACGCCGACTGCCACCGCTTCGATGTGTTCGTGCTGTGGCCGGGGTCGGACCGGCCCGAGCGGCCGCAGATCGTGGCCTATCAGGACCTCTATTCGGGCAAGATCCTCAGCTGGCGGATCGACCATACGCCGAACGAGGTGGCCGTGATGGCAGCCTTTGGCGAGAT